>JBBRNO010000146.1:0-16302 GCA_038230275.1 Bryobacterales bacterium | reverse complement strand
CCAGCACGACCACCACCAACACAGGCTCCTACACATTGCCTTATCTCCCGGCCGGAGAATACAAGGTTCGAGTAACGGCAACGGGATTCCGGACCACAACCGCGGACAACGTGCTGCTGCGCGTGGCTCAGACGCAATCCTTGGATTTGAAACTGGAAGTGGGCTCCGTCAGCGAGCAGGTTACCGTCAGCAGCCAGGCTGAGTTGCTGGATTCCGGCTCCGCGGAGATCGGTCGCTACATCACTGCGGAAGAATACAAGAGCTGGCCCATTGTGGTTGGCGACGGACAGCGGCAGATTCAGCAATTTATTTTCGACAGCCTGCCCGGCACCACGGGTGATTCGTTCAAAGGATCGATCAACGGTGGTCAGGAGTACTCGCACGAAATCCTGATTGAAGGCATGCCGATTGGGCGCGCCGACCTGTCCGGTGGAAACAACAATGAATTCAGCCCCTCGGCGGAAGCGATCGGCGAGTTCAAGTTGCAGACAGGCGCCATCGGAGCGCAGTACAACGGCGGGCAGACCGCGGTGGCCAACTTTACCATCCGCTCCGGAACGAACCAGTTGCATGGTTCGGGATTTTACTACGGCCAGAACGAAGCGCTCAACGCGTCCAACTTGAATACGACCACGTCGGGCGGCAAGAAATCGAAATTCCGCGAGCATAACTACGGATACTCTGCCGGTGGTCCGGTGCTGATTCCGAAGATATACAACGGGCGCAACCGGACGTTTTTCTTCACCAACCTGGAGAAGGACAACCGGAACCAGCAGCAGCTTACCGGGTTGGGCACGGTACCCACGCTCGATTTTAAGAAAGGCGACTTTTCAAGACTCTTCGATCCGGCTTACACAGGCAACGCGAAGTCCGGCACGCAGGTGGGAACCGACCCCCTGGGGCGGCCCATCCGCTTCGGGCAGATCTACGACCCCGCCACGACGCGGAATGCCAACGGCGGAATTGTGCGAGATGCTTTCGCGGGCAACATCATTCCCGCGTCCCGCTTCGATCCAGTGGCGGCCAACATCATCTCGAAGATCGGAATCCAGGATCCCTCAGGTTCTTCGCTTTTGCGCAACATCCCTACGATCAACGGCCAGCCGGTTTTTGAATTGCTGTCCTGGGGTGTAAAGGCCGACCACCAACTGGATTCGAAGAATCAGATTTCGGGTTACTACAACCATAGCTATCGCAGCCGGTTCAACAATGGCGCCGGCCGTTTCCTGCCGTTCCCCGGCCCCGCTTCCAGTTCCTGGCAGCAGCAGATCACGCCGGGACATTTGGCGCGGCTGTCGATGACGTCCACATTGTCGGGCACGCTCATCAATCGTGCGGCTGGCGGCTATAATCGCTTCATCAACAAGAATGGAGCGTTTCCGGCGACTATCAACGCGGGTCTGGCGACATTGATCGGCTTGAAGAATTTGCCGGACACGCTGTTCCCGGTCATCCGGTTCAATGGGCCGGGTTCGCCGATACAAGGCAACTCGATTACCCGCATGGGCGTTGGCTTTGCCGATGTCAGCCCGAACGGAAGCTCGATTTTCCAGGATGACCTGACATGGCTGCATGGGGCGCACACGGTCCGCGTAGGTTACGAATACAAGCGCTACTTCTATGGCGACCGGGCACTGTCCGACGCAGGCGACTTTACCTTTAGCGCCAGACAAACCGACCTGCCGGGGCAATTGGCGAGCAGCGGCAACGCGTTCGCCAGCTTTCTGCTGGGCGCGGCATACAAGTCCAATCACAGCATTCAGGGTTATTCGCAGGCATTCCGACAGCCGCAACACAGCTTCTACGTGATGGACGACTGGAAGATTACCCCCCGGCTGACAGTGAATGTGGGACTGCGCTGGGAAGTGATCCCGCCGTTTTATGAGACAACCGGCCGCATGTCCGAGGTCAGCCTTGCGGTGCAGAACCCGGAAGCGAAACGGCCGGGCGCTCTGATTTTCACAAAACAGGTGAATGATACTTATTGGAAACAGATCCTGCCGCGGCTCGGCATTGTGTACCGGGCCTCTGACAAGATGGTTGTCCGCGCGGGATACGCCATCACCAGTACGCCGCCCATCGCCAACAACTGGGGATACGGCGGGTTTACGTACGGCTTCAACGGGAACGTGCCGACCTTTGCCGGCACCAGTCCGACGGGGTTTGTCGACGACCCAAGCATCTATCTGCGCAACCCTTACCCCAGCCTGGCGAAGCCACTGCCGAATACGGACCCGAATTCGGCGAATTATCAGGACGTGGCCACCACCGCACGCGACGCCAACCGGCCCGGATACACCCAAAACTACAACTTCACTATCCAATATCAAGTTGCTCCGTCCACTGTTCTTGAAGTGGCTTACGTAGGCAACAAGGGGACGCGTGTGTGGGGCGGATCGCCGGGAAGCGGTTACACGGACTACAACGGTCTGCCATCCAATCTGCTTCGCATGGGCGATACTTTGAATGAATCGGTTGCGGACAATCCCAAGTACACACCGTTCCCGACTTTCGACACCAGCCTTTCGGTGGCGCAGGCCCTGCGACCTTACCCGCAGTATGGACAAATCAACGAACAGTTCCCGTACAATTCGAACTCCAATTACAACTCGATGCAGGTGACGGTGACCAAGCACTTGAGCAAGGACTTGGGATTTCTGGCGGCGTACACGTTCTCAAAGGCGATCGGCTACATTGACGCCAACGGACCTGGTGCGTATTACACGTCCGTGCAGGATTATTTCAACCGGAAGCTGGACCGGTCGATTACGGAGTTCAGCACGCCGCATGAATTTAAGCTGACGTGGGTTTATGAGTCTCCGATCGGTGAGGGGCGGCGCTTCAATTTTGGCCCGGTCAAGAATGCACTCATCGGCGGCTGGCAGTTCGCGGGCATTCACGGCTATACATCCGGGCTTCCGATTCAGGTGGGCTATTCGGGATACAACCTGCCGGCCGGCTTCGCCTCCGGTATTCGCCCTGACGTTCTGAGCAGCAAGGAAACCTTGGGCGGCGCGCCTTCGAAGACGGATTTCAACAAAGGCACGCCTTATCTCAATCCGGCTGCATTTGGTCCACAGCCAACAACTGACAACGGGGTGCCGCTGAGAGTGGGAACGGCGCCACGCTTCCTACCGCAGGTGCGAGGCCCGCATCAGGCGCGGGAAACGTTCCGGATGAGTAAGCGATTTTACCTGCGGGAAAAGACGTTCCTCGGTATCGGCGCCACTGCGGATAATCCGTTCAAACGAACATCGCGCCAGTTCCTGGGTCTGGATATCGCCGATCCCGGTTCATTCGGCCAACTGGTGCAGCGTGGCGGCGGCCGCACGGTTCAGGTGGAGGCGCGGATCGAGTTCTGATCTCGCTACTGTTTCTAATCCCCGTTCCTGCGGCATTATTCGCCGCTCGAACGGGGATTTTTCGTTTCAGGCTAAACTTTAGAAGTTCCGATGCATTCTACCCAGCCCCGCTTCCAGAAGCTCTCCCTGATGATCGGCACCGTCTTTCTGGCTGCCTGCCAATCTCCGCAGCAGTCCTCCCAGCTTCCTCCGGTGAAAGTTGCGGCATTGCGTCCTTTGAATGTCGTGGTGGTGACCGTCGATACTCTTCGTCCCGATCACCTGGGCTGCTACGGATATAAAGATATCGAAACGCCGGTGCTGGACGGATTGGCGAAGCGCGGTGTGTTGTTTGAGAATGCGGTAGCGCAAACCCCATTGACGCCTCCTTCGCATGCTAGTATCTTCACCGGACAAAACCCAAACATGCACAAGGTGCGCAATACCGGTGGCTTCATTCTGCCGGCGTCCTCGCATCCACTGGCACGGCTTCTTCAGGAGCAAGGCTGGGATACGGCCGCCTTCGTCGGCTCGGCAGTATTGAAGAAGCTTTTCGGTTTCAGCAACGGATTCGCTGTCTACGACGACCAGATGCCTCGTCCAGGCAACCGGAATGAGTTCCGGGAGGACCCCGAACGGAAGGCGTCCGTGGTGGTGGACCGGGCAATCGATTGGCTGGATAAGAGGCCGTCAGGCAAACCCTATTTTCTCTGGGTGCACCTGTATGACCCGCATATTCCATATCAGCCGCCAGGGGAGTTCGCGCGCAAATACAAGGGCCGCCCTTATGACGGTGAGATCGCCTATACCGATCAGCAGTTGGGACGCCTGTTTGAGGCCATCGGAAAGAAGTCTCCAGCCGACCAGACCGTGATTGCGGTTCTGTCCGACCATGGCGAGAGCCTGGGTGAACATGGCGAACATACGCATGGCATTTTCCTGTACGATTCCACGATGCGTATTCCCTTCCTGATTTCCGGACCGGGAATTCCGCCGGGCGTGCGGGTGAAGCAGCAGGCGCGGAGCATTGATTTCCTGCCGACGCTGTTTGAGGTGATGGGCGGCAGCGCACCGGCATCCGTGCAGGGAGTAAGCCTGGTGCCGGCCTTCAAAGGCGCGGGCGTCGCCACTGACAATTCCTACGGTGAGACGCTTTACCCAAAGATGAACATGAATTGGGCGGAGCTGAGGTCGATTCGAACGAACCGCTGGAAGTATATCCGTGCACCGCGACCCGAGCTCTACGATCTGGCGTCGGACCCCGGTGAGACGAAGAACGTCATCGGACAAAACAGCCCTGAAGTGCAGAAGCTGGAGGCACAACTGAAGAGCGTTGTTTCGACGGGCGCCAATGGCGCCGAGAAGGTGGAGACGGCGATGGTGGACGAGCGCGTCATGGATCAGCTGAAATCGCTGGGCTATTTGTCGGGCGTTGGCGGGCGTTCTTACGATCTGACCGGCACCGGCAAGGATCCGAAAGACGCGCTTGATATTCTCAACTGGATCGATGAGGCCGAGAGCGCTGGAACGAACCTGCCTGAGTCCCAGCGTATTGCGCTGTTGCGGAAGGCGTTGGACAAAGATCCGCAGAATCCTTCGCTTTACTATCAATTGGGCGGCCGTTTGGAGAAGAACGATTACTACGACGAGGCGATGCGGTTGTACCGGGCCGCGTTGGCAAAAGGCATCGCCAGCGGCCGGCTTCATTCACGCCTGGCCGATCTGCTGTTGCGCCGCGGCCAGAAGGAGGCGGCGATTGCCGAATACGAGAAGGCAGCGCAGATTAATCCCGTGGATCTAGACAGCCAGAATAATCTTGCCACCGCTTATCTTGAAAAGGGACGTGTGGCCGACTCAGAACGGACGTTTAAATGGATTCTTGCCAACGACGCCGGGTATGCCGCAGCGCAAAACGGGATGGGGCTGGTTTCCATTCAGAAACAGGACTACCAGGCTGCGCGCGGCTACTTCGAACGGGCTGCACAGTTGAATCCGGAACTGGTGGAGGTACACATGAATCTTGGACTTCTATACGAGATGGCGGGAGACCGCGCGCGCGCCCGTTCCAGCTTCGAGACGTTCATCGCCAAGGCTTCGCCGGCCCAATATGGGAGCGTTCTTCCCAGGGTTCGGGAGAAGCTGGCGTCATTGCGCTAGACCGGCAATAGACCGATGCGATTATTTTTATTATTGGCGATGGCGGCCCAGGCCCAGGAACCCGTGTGCGATCTGGTGACGTCGGCATTGCGTCAAGAGGAAGCGCGGAACGCGATTACAGCGCGGCAGTTCACGGTTGCGGCCAAGCTATTGAACGAGGCTATCACTGCTTGTCCCAGCCAGCGTTCGATTCTGTTGGCGTTGGCGGAGGCGCAAGCCGGTGCCAGGGAGTTCGACGCAGCCATTCGCACAGCCGAGAAGTATCTGGAGAGCGATTCCACATCCGTTCCAGGCCGGGTGTTTTTGGCTGGCGCTTATCTGATGGCTCGACGCCCGAAAGCTGCGCTGGTTGAATCCGAACGGGTTCTGGCAGGTCACCCCGGGGACGCGCCGGCGCTGAAGATCAAGGGAAATGCCTCCTATCTGCTAGGCGACACCGGCAAGGCGATCGAGACTTTCATCCAACTGTTGGAACGTCATCCAGGGGATGCGGACGGCGCCTACATGCTGGGACGGATTTACTATCAGGAAGGGCGAATCGACCTGGCGATCGGGCAGTTCGAACGTGCCTTGAAGATCACTCCTGGCTCCTACAAAGCGCTGGACAACCTGGGTCTCTGCTTCATGGCAAGCGGAGACGATGAGAAGGCGATGCGCTACTTTCTAAGCGCGATCAAACTGGTGGAGAAGGATCATCCGGAGTACGAGTGGCCGTACATCAATGTAGCGGAGTTGCTGTTGAAGAAAAGCGATGCGCGCCGGGCATTCGATGCGGTTTCGATGGCGGTAAACCGGAACCCGCTGTCCGCGCGTGGGTTCTATATCGGGGCAAAGGCGCTGGAGCAACTGGATAAGGCGGAACAGTCACTGAACTGGGCACAACGAGCATCATCGCTGGATCCGGATTACTCAGATGCCTGGTATCTGCTCGCGCGGCTTTACCGGGGACTGGGCCAGGAAGGGAAAGCCGAAGAAGCGCGGGCGCGGTTTGTGGCGGCGAAGGCGAAGGAACCAGCGAAACGAAAGTGAGTCCGCCGGCTGCCCTTCTAAAACGCGTTGCAGTTATGGATGCCGTTGCCTTGCAGTACAACGTTCATCTTTTCGAGAGCCGACTTGTGAATCTGGGAGACGCGGCTTTCGTTGATGCCGAGGACGCCGCCGATCTCTTTCATCGTCATTTCGTTCGTGTAGTAGAGTACGACCACTTTCTTGTAGCGCTCCGGCAGAGTCTGCATCGCCGTGGCCAGAACTTCGCGTAGTTGCTCGCGGGCGCACATGGAATCCGGTTGTGTTTCGGGCTTGCTGGGGAAGTCCGGCGCCGGCATGTCTTCGTTTTCGGCTGACCGGGTGCTTGCGGAGACCAAACCCACGCTGCGGAGATCGAGCATCATCTGGCGCCAACGGTCGACGTCGACACCCAACCGTGCCGCAATCTCAGCCTCAGTCGGCGTCCGCTGCAATTCGGCGGCAAGGTCTCTGGTGGCTGCTTCCAATTGCTTATGACGACGGCGCAAATCCCGCGAAGCCCAATCCAGCTGGCGCAGGCTATCCAGAATTGCACCCTTAATCCGGTGCTTCGCGTAACTAGAGAACACTACCTGCTTTTCAGGGTCGTACTTAGTGGCTGCATCGAACAATCCCAGAATGCCTGCGTGTACCAAGTCATCCAAGTCGACGTGAACGGGCAGATTCTCGTAAACGCGGACGGCAATCGCCTTTACCAGCGGCAAGTGTTCCAGGACAACGCGATCACGCTTCGTGGTCTTATTCACTTGGACGGTGCACACGGTCTTGACTTGCATAGCACGCTCCATACCTTTCTTTTGCGGTAATATGCCCTCCAATTGGGGTGTTATTGCCGCCGGTTCCATTTGATCGACGTTGAGGTATTTGCATGCATCGGCCCACTCGTCCACGGAGTTCGTATGAAGCCAGTTATTCAGAGCGGTACCCATGTGTATCTCCTTGCCGTGTCAGGGCTTCGTGCGTCGTCGCGAATACAAATCGTCAGGCGGCGAAATGGCTAAGATTCGGTTCCCCGTTTCGCAATGAAACGCGAATTCGGGAAAGACCGCTTCCTTGGGAATCAGGCGCGTTCCAATCCGGGAAGGCAATACAATCTTGCTTACCTTTGAATTAAATCATTTCGCGGCGAAAATGTACCTTGGCTGATAACCTTAGGTGACAGGAAGCGATTCACCTTAGTTGTCGAGGTCTTCGGAGGGTAGGCACCGCTCACTCAGGTGCCTTAGTGCGACACCACTTTAGCGTGGAGTTACATTGTATTGGAAGGCGAATTGAAGCCGGATCTGGCTCCCTTTGAACTCACCGGGCAAGGGCGGGAACGGATTTGTCGCGCTAATCGCCGCGACCGCCGCACGGTCCAGAGGGTCAGCTCCTGATGGCATTGCGATCACTAATTTCGGCACACTGCCGTCGCGCGCGATGGCGAATTGGATAACCACTTTGCCACCTCTCCCTAGCTTGGCACTCTCTGGAATTACCGCGTACCAATTGCGCCGGACGGCCGCTAAGACCCTGATGAGATACGCCGTAAAATCGATACCTAAGGGGTCACTTAGAAGCTCCAGACTGCTCCCAAGCTTACCTGGCATAGGAGAATTCCTGGTATTCGCTCCGATACCGAGCGTGGCGTCCGCTTCGTCACCCAACACTAGTCCATGGGAGCCGCGGCTTCTGGCGGCGCTGCGGATAGCCTCTTCCACCGTATTCTTGGGGGCCGGAATACGAGACACGCCCTGGGGAGAACCAGTGTCCAAACCCGGTTTTTCGAAAGAAAGTTTCGGCTTTTCTTCGGTGCGAATTTGGGGCGGCAGTACGTTTTCCGTAGTACCTAATACTGGGATTTGACTAGGTACAGGCCTTACCTGCTGGGCCTCCAATGCGGGGGCATCAGGAATCGCGGGTGCGGGGAGTGCAGCACGAGTAGGTGTGGGCGGGGTAAACTTGTGCACCGATGGACGTTCCGCCGCGCCAGGGGTAGGAATATTTCGAGCGGCGGGATGGGGAGCCATGCTTTCCAGATTGAACTCTTTACTGAGGGGCGCCTTGTTCGGTGCTTTCTGAGTCAACTCGGCAGGAGGGGCAACGAGAGGGGTGACCTTCCGGAAATTATCCGTTTGCGTCGGCCGGTGAACAGGCATCGGCTGGCTGACCATCCATAGCATGCCAGACCCTAGGAATAGGTGGACTACGAGGGACCCTACTCCCGCCCGAACCCAACGGTTGGGTCCGCGGGAATCTTCATCCCATTGGAGGAGAAAATGCGGTTCAGCAGGCTCGGTCTTCACAGCTAGCTGGCCGGGAGGATTCATGGAGGACTTGAGTTAAGACGACGCTGGAGCGTCAGAAGTTGCTGAGCTGTTCCGGATGGATTCGGCGACGACGGCCAGATGTTCCTCAATTTTAGCAAGAATGGACAGGGAAACCTCCAGGGCGCGAATGGCTTGGGCGGCTCCGACGAGGGGCGCGGTGCGGTTGCGCACGCACTCCAAGAACGCGGCTATTTCGAGTTGGAGGGGCTCGCCCTTGACGACCGGAAGGGGCCGGTAGCCGATCTGGCGGTCCGCGCCTACGGTGAAGGCAGCGCAATCCTGCCGTTGATAGTCAAGCGAGATGTATTGATTTGGTTGGAAGAGCCGAATCTTACGCACGCGTTCGGTGGACACGCGGCTCGCGGTCAGGTTCGCGACGCATCCGCCGGGGAAGGCGAGGCGCACGTTCGCGATATCTACCTTTTGCGACAGAATGGCCACGCCGGCGGCGCGGATGTCGTTCGGCATCTTGCCAACCAGAGTGAGCAGAACATCGATGTCGTGAATCATGAGATCAAGCACTACGTCGACGTCCAGGCTGCGAGGGCTGAAGACGCTCATGCGGTGGATTTCAAAGAATAGCGGAATGGTGATGATGGTGGCGAGTGCCTGGATCGCAGGGTTGAAGCGTTCCAGGTGCCCGACCTGGAGGATGCGGCCGTTTGCCGTGGCGGCTTGGGCGAGACGGTGTGCGGAGGCGAGATCCGAGGCGATGGGTTTCTCCATCAAGACGTCGATCCCGGCTTCGAGTAGCGGGCAGCCGACTTCCGCGTGGGCGATGGTGGGAACTGCTACGATGGCGGCGTCCACTTTGCCGATGAGGTCGGCAGCGTTGGTGTAGGCTTGGCAGTTGTATTGGGTGGCTGCTTCGGCAGCCCTTGCGGCATCGGTATCGACGACTGCGACAAGCTCAGCTCCGGCCATTTCGTGGATTACACGGAGGTGGTTCTTTCCGAACCCGCCCGCGCCTACTACTGCCATCCGAATTGGTGCCGCAGTGATTGCCAATCGCCGATCTCCCTGGTCGCGGAGTCATCGTAACATGGCTCATCTTGTGACTGGTACTGGCTTCGGATGTGAAGGATCGCTGCTTGTGGAAGCTGGAGGATCTGGAGCAAAGTCTGGTCGGCGGGCTCGCTCAATTCCAATAAATTCCCTGGCGTCCACGCGGTACGTTTGTGCGCCTGTACCGGATTATCTACTTTCTCCGTTTCTTCGCAAACGTTCAATAGCGACGGCGAACGCCATTGACGGGAAACAGCCGACTTATATATCATAAGTGGTATGTACAGCAGTGCCGCCGTCTCGGAGCAGTCTCTGTTTGAATTAGCCCGGCGGCTACAAGAAGTGTCGGCGAAAGCTGATCGGCTATCAGGAGTGCGGGACATTTTGGAGGAGTTCACCCGGCACTTTCAGAGTTCCGGAGCTCTGCTATGGGAGATTGCAGAGGAGATCCCGCTCGATGATCCCAAGAGCCGTCTGTTTGTCCAGGCACAGTACTTTGAAGACTGCAACCAGCCACCGTTTTATCACCTTGGAATGGAGTCTATTACCGCGAGGTGTCTCAGGATGAATCAGCCGGAGGTTCACCGGAAGATTGACGGTGTTTGGGATAGCGACATACCGGTGTCGCACCCATCGCAGCTAGAGAAGTTGGGTCTATCTTCTTTCGTTAGCGTTCCAGTCAGACTCAATCCGGATTCCATCCTACTTGCCGATGCGGCGATCACCCTTTATCGACGAGACTACGTGTTCTCTGATGAGGAATTCGACGAGATCTCGCGCGCGCTAAAGTTATTTTCCTCGCTCTACAGATCTATCCAGGACCGGGTGTCGCTGTCGGTGCTAACACAGGTTCAGACCATTCTGCGTGAGGCTCGGTTCCCCACAGACGCAGCGGAAAAGTCGGGGGCACGCGCGCGGGAAGCAATGCACGAAATCGTATCGACTGTCGCAACGCACTTTCAGTTTGTCGAGGCCGTTGTGTACCTGCACAATCGAGTAACCGATTTGCCGAATGTATTTAGCCTGATTGGGGCAATTTGGCCTTGGAGCGCGAAGATTCCGCAGTCTTACGAGCCGGGCGACGGAGGGACCGGCTGGGTCTTGCGAACAGGGGGACCACTCCGCATCTTCGACATGGCGAACTACGCCCAAGACCGGGAATATTACGCGAGGCGGTATGTAGGTATGGAATGGCCCGATCGCGTGGGGATCGTGAATGAGGCTCGACGCCACTTTAGTCTATCTGAAGGAGAATTGTTCCCCCTGAGTTATCTGTGCGTTCCGATCATCCACAAACAAACGGTGACGGGTGCGTTGCGATGCTGCATTTCCCGAAACGGACCCTACCATGTGGATCAGGACATAATAAAGATCATTTCGTCAGTAGCGGAGATGGTTGCGGATTGGTGGGACCATTGGACTCACGAGGAGGGGCGGATCGCTCAATTGGCCCCCACCGCGTCGGCAATGGGACTGTTAGGTTTTGCGAACCGGAACGCCATGGTGCAGTTGCGCGCCCCCGCGCCCGACGTGAAACGGATCCTGGCCGACTTTCTGGAGGTATGCAGGAAGTCGGTTCCCCAAGCGGACATCGTGCAGCTATGGCTGCAAGCGGATCCGGATGGCCCCCTGGTACTTAGAGAGCCGCGCACATCAAGCCTGGAAACCGTTGGGCTTTCAGAGCGTTCGGGGGAGCGGAACGCATTCATCTATTCTTTCAAGAACCGCTGCGTGCTGCACGAGAAGACAGCAGCCACCAGCCCGTACCCCCCGCCATCGGGTAAGCATAAATTGGCAAGCTTCACGGTGGCGCCGGTGCGGATTTCGCAGCAGCCGCAAGGCGTGCTGTATTTCGCTGCCACCAGACCGGTACCGTGGCCTGACACCATTTCAAACACGGCTGCATTTCTGGCCGAACAACTGGCCCTTTATCTTACTTTTCATTTCCAGATGATGAGTTTGAGGGAGGTGCAGACCAAACTGGCGGCATCCGTGCAGGAGCAGGGAGAACTGCTGCTTGATTTCCAGCACCAATTGCGGACACCCATCAATATCGCCAAGAATTCCGCGGATCGCATGCAAGAGTGCTCGACTGGGACGGCAGAATGGGTCAAGGGCTTCGGGGCATTGATCTCGTCGACTAGGCGGGCGCGGACAGTGGCTAGCAACCTGCAATTATTCGTGGCGTTAGCTCAAAGCAAGCCGATCCCCACCGACATTCAGACTCTGGCGACCGGCACCATTCTGGATGGGATAGAACAGGCATCAAGCTTCCTCTATAACAAGGCGGCTCTCAGGAGAGACCTGCAATTCAACATTCAGAAAGATCTTCAGAGTATTTCAAGGCCGCCCGTTCCTCCCTTTCGAGGCGACCCGGCTCTGATTGAACTCGTGATCGACAATCTTCTCGACAACGCTGTCAAGTATAGCTATGACCGTACAGTCATCCGGGTGGAAGCTGGTGCTGCATCTTACGGGAAAGAGGTGTATATTTCATTCCGCAACAAGGGTCTGCCGATCGATGCCCAGGAAGCCATTAAGCTGATTGAGAGAGGCCACCGCGGGAGCGACGCAAAGCTCACATCGCCGGAGGGAACAGGGATCGGATTGTGGATGGTGGCTGAGGTGATGCGATCATTAAGAGGGCGTCTGGAAATTCGGCCGACGGACGCCGAGGGTTGGAATGATATACGGCTTTATTTCGAGGGAGTTTCCCCCGAGAAGTCGGTGAAAATATGACTGTGCTCATCCTCGAAGACGATGCTGTTCAAGCGGGCGCGCTTGCGGAACGTATAATTCGCGATCTCGATGCGAAAGTCGATGCTATTGCAACCGAGTTGGAGTTTTGGCGACGGATTAGGACGGAGGAAGGGATCTCGGCAGATGTTGCAGTCGTCGATATGATGTTGCGCTGGACCGATCCCTCTCCTGATATGGAAATGCCCCCGGACGACATCATCCGCGAGGGGTTCTTCACGGCCGGGTTACGATGTTGCCGGGAACTTCGGAAGCGCAATATACGATGTGTCATATTCACCGCGCTAGATCCGGGTAAGATCCCGCTGCGAGAAGACGAAAGAATCTCAATCATAAACAAGAGCCGCGGCTTCGAGCCTCTTGTTCAGGAAATTAAGCAGCCATCTCCCTGACTAATTCGCGACTGCCTTCCAAACTTGCGGCTAAAAGCGGTTGTAAGGAAATTGGAGCGGGTCTTCTGCGCTTCCTCTGCCAATCGGAGTAAAGCTTTAGACCAGCGACAATCGTGTCCAATAGATTCTTGTCGTCCACCTCGCTGCCAGTACATATTGCCCGGTCCCAGCCTCTGAGTTGGACGACAACCGCCCAGGCAGCCGCGGCGTGCTCCGACCAACTCTCTCTTATGAGATCAAGCGACGCATTGAGCAACGACCGTGCTGCGGCTGGTTCGTTCCACCAGTTGAAAATGATATTCATTGCAGCGACCATTTCATCCATAAGATTGGGCTCGCTATTCACCTGCCCGCAGCCATTCAGCAGGAAACGCAGGCCAAAACGATGGATGGCTAAGGAGAGATTCTTCCAATAGTTCTCGTCTTGTCGAGCGCCGAGCAGACCCCGAAAGCCCGTCAGAGGGCCGCCAGGCAGAAATGAATGTACCTGTCCCTCAAAATCCCGAGGGTTGTCACCGCCTTCGATATATCGATACCAAACGGAGTGCCATCTGTCGTCAATCTGATTGTCGATCATGGCCTCGAGCAAGCCCGACTCCCCCTCAAAGCCCAACCCGGTCGATCCCGACGCGAGCGAGTGCTCATACACTGCGTCAAGCGCATCCTGCAGCTCTGAGATTGGGCCGAGTGATTTTGCAAGCAGAAACAGGTTATCGATGAAGACCGACCCCTGGCGAAGCAAAGGCTTCAACTCTGCGTAGTCCAACCGAAGCAGGGCGGCCACGGCATCGGCTAGTTTTGGTCGCGCTTCCGCCATAGCGCCACCCGGAATGGAAGTCAGCAATTGTTGAGCTGGACTCGAATCACGAGGACTGAAGCCAGGCAAACCGAACCCTTGCAGCCAATTCGCCAACTGCAGCAAGTCCGGTGCGCTTTGCGCGAGGCACCCGGCAAGCAAGTGCCACGTTTCTGCATCCGGGCCCGATTCCGGCGGACCAGCGAGCAACTCGCGAACATTGGGATCCTGGTCGAAGCCATTCCGGAGGAGATTTTCCGGCCGGAAATGCGTCACGTCGTTCACCAAGGTTCCGTATTCTTCGAAGCTGATGCGGACCCAGAGATCAAATTCTCTTGCGAATTTCCGCAACGTATCAAGGCTCCAATTACCGTACTCGGGGTCCTCAAAAACAGAAATGCGCCCCTGATTGCTGCCGATCCGTTCTCCCAACTCAGTCTGCGTAAGCCCACGCTGCTTTCGCAGCATTTGCAACTGGGTAGCGAGGTATTCATTCGCAAAGGCCTCGGCGTACGCATCGCGGTATTCGTTTCCCTGACTAAGATCTCGAGCTAACTTTCTCTTAAAATCGTTCATGTTCTACTCTCCGGTTCTCGCCGAGCTTGAGCTCATGTTGCAATTGAAGCCGATATTTGTCGGCGTGTGAGGCGGCGCCAGCGGGATGAAGTTCGAAATCCTTCTCAATAGCGCCGCATAGCAAGGTCACTTCGGCGCGCATATCAAGTGGTCCCCGGCAAAGCATCGGCCGCAGCATTCGCTGGGATTTTACGATGAGTTTAAAGATGTGGTTATAGTTACCAGACGTTCCGGCTAAAAATTTGAGTTGCCAGGCAGTATCGAATCCAATCACCGTTAGCATGTCGAGCTTCTGGTTCAGTTGCGCCCGCTCACGGACTCCTAACTTCTCCCGCTCAGCCCACAAGTGCATCTCATTGCGACCTTCGCCATGAAGATAGTCCCACAGTTCAATCATTCTTCACTCCTCAATCATAGACTGATTCGCGCTATATCACAAGCGATATATTCCTATTGGAGGGTTCGGGGACGCCATCCACGCGACTAAACCGGGGAATTTCCGTTGCAGCGCCATCCAGTGCGCCTCCCGATCGGCGAAAAGCCTTGCGTGAGGTCCGGCGGGCACAACCGTGTCAAGGACGGGAAATCCCGCGCGTCGCCAATCGTCCACCTTCAGGCGTATGGGTGCATGGATATATTCCGGCAGCGAGGCGTGGTCGGATCTCAGCGCGATAGCGGTACGCCCTTCGACAATACGGCCGCCGGTTTCGCGGGAGCACGATAAGGGGGTGGGGAAGTGTCTGCCAAACCACCCTGCCTCTAGTTGAGTGGGGCGAATGAGCTGACCGGCCCGGCGGGCGGGGTAGGCTATCACAGCCATCCAGCAAGAATCTGGTCTGCAGACGCCTACAGACTCGCACCAGCCGGTAGCGGATGCTGAGGTTCGCTTTTTCCATTCCGCCTCCCGTGTCACCCAAACCGGGCTAAAGGTGTCCATGCAATCTCCCGATGTCCGGCGCCGGTCCACCTCGTCAAGGTATGCCTCCTGTGCGGCAAAATAGGCGGCCATCATGGGCATCTGTAAATCTTGATCGCGAGAGCTCAGGGCGTTCACAATGTTGGCGGGAAGTTTAGTCGCCGCCCGATCCAGACCGCCTAATCCCCTGAGAGTCCCTATGCCCTGGGTAATTCCGTACTGCCATACGGCGCGGGAAGCCGGGGACCAAAGATCGAAAGTGGTAATTAGAAGTTCATGAGGCTGGGGAACGCCAGAGTGAAAGCAGTTGACAAAGGCGTTGGCAAAGTCCTCGAGAAGTGAGTATGCATCACTCGGCCGGCTCCGGAAGGTGTACAAATAATCGGTTAAGCTATCTCGCAGCGACTGCGCAGTGACAGGCTTTCCAAATTCGGCGAACCATTCTTCCGCCCAAAATTCACTTACTCTTGATTCGTGCAGGAGATTCCAAGCAAATGCGCGGCTCAGTTGGAGATCGAAGCCTGTGGTCTGACCACCAAGAATTTCGGCGCAAGCGGCCGCGAGTTTACCGTGTTCACGCACGGTCTCGCGACCAAATATGCGGTTAGCGACCATAAAGTTTCAAGAGAATATTCTGAATAGCTTATCTGATTTCTCAGCATCCTGCTTGGATTTGCAGTAATCGGAAATGCTTGTTCCCGGGTGAGTACTACGCGACCGGCGTTCCGGCTGACGGATTTGGTTATGGCGATTCCGGCTCGAACGGCTGCCATGGAACCGGCCGTGGGTTTTGAGATTTCAGTCTTATCGCCCAGGTTCCGGCAACAGGCCAACAATAGTTATCCCCGCGGCGTCTGCCCGCTGAATCATCTGTTCGCGGTCCAACAGCAGCGTCCGCCCAGCATCGATTGCCAACGCAGTGGTCCCAGTCTCCTGCATCACGGGAATCGTGTCTAATCCAATTACAGGCACATCGAACAACAGATGGTGCCGGCCATTGGAAACTTTGATCAACCGCAGAGGCTTT
>JBBRNO010000145.1:0-16777 GCA_038230275.1 Bryobacterales bacterium | reverse complement strand
TCGAGGAGTAGAATGGCGCAGCCAGCATTTGTTTCGCAAAGTACTCTACTATGAAAAGAAGAATGGAGATCGACCCGCCTCGATTTTCGTTCGTGAGGATTCCGGCTCAACTGTTGATTTTTTCACGCCTTCTGAGGGAGCGGTACCCACGAACTTTTGCAAGCACGTACTAGCCTCGGCTATCCAGTGTTGCTGAAAATCGCTTCCGCACAGTCGCGGTTCGGTAAAGGAGACAGAAAATGACGGAGATTACCGTTTCGGTAGCAAACTACATTCACACGATGATCGATGTATCCCTGATTCTATTGACCTCGGCCCCATCACCCGAGACAACGCCAAAAATCCAACTCTCGGCAGTGGAATTGCATGAGCCCCTACCTGGGAAAGGGATACGTGGGCCGCTACTACGTCAAAAAACATTCTCCTGCCCACCTGCTCGACCAAAGAGGAACAATGGACCGTTTGCCGCCGGTCAGAAGTTATTAACCCGATGACCTTCTTTTTTGACACTGGCCAGGACGAGCCGTTTCTCGTCTTGTATGGCTTTTCTCCCGGCGGTAGCCGCCCGGGAGGGTGGGGCGAAATCGTGCACTCCACCATGAGCACTTTTGCCGGTGTGAGCTGTAAGACCAAATAGAATCGGAGTCGAACAAGCCGTTTGTGTCTGATCTGTACCCCTTCCCGTGACGTTTACGTCCAACAGCAAAAGCCTTTGAATTGGGCGTAGCTTGACCTCGCCGGAGTTGGGACCTAGAATTAGATTGGTTCCTGGTGTAACCGCTTGAAGGGGGATCCGCAGTCATGACAGCCAAATCCATATCCGTAGTGACAGTGATTTCTGGCGCTTTGCTTTTCGCCGGTGCAACTTTTGCCGAAAAGAAAGTCGCCGAAGAAGGTCCACGTGAGACCGTAGCGAAACCTCTCACCGATAAGGAACGCCGCAGGCGGGAAGCCAAACTGAGGAAGGAACTCGAAACCCCTTACAAGAAATGGCTCACCGAAGACGTTGGCTATATCATCTCCGACGAAGAGCGAACTGCATTTAAGCGCATGACCACCGACGACGAGCGGCAGAACTTCATCGAAGGATTCTGGCTCCGCCGCGACCCCACCCCAGACACCGCCGAGAACGAATTTAAGGAAGAGCATTATCGCCGCATCGCCTATGCCAATGAGCGATACGCATCCGGCATCCCAGGCTGGAAAACAGACCGCGGCCGCATTTACATCACATTCGGACCACCCGCTGAAATCGAATCCCATCCGTCGGGCGGAAGCTACGAACGTCCGTACGAAGAAGGCGGCGGCACCACTTCGACGTATCCTTTCGAACAATGGCGCTACCGCTGGCTGGAAGGAATCGGCACAGACATCAATATCGAATTTGTCGATCCCACAATGACCGGCGAATACCGCATGACGATGGACCCCTCTGAGAAGGATGCATTGTTGATGGTCCCCGGCGCGGGTCTCACCATGATGGAGCAGATGGGCCTTTCATCGAAAAATGATCGTTTCAGCCGTACAGACGGAACCCGCCTGGGAACAGGCAACTCTCCGATGTCCTCAAAGATGAATCAGTTTGAGCGCCTGCAACAATACGCCAATTTGCAGAAAGCTCCGCCTATCAAGTTTAAGGATTTGGAAGCGCAGGTAAATTCCACAATCAAGTTCAACCTGCTGCCCATGCGAACCCGTGCGGACTACATGCGCATGACCAATTCCACGGTGCTGACGAACGTGACGCTGCAATTCGACAAACACGATCTGCAATTCGGCCAGAAGGACGGCGTATCCAAGGCCGTCGTCAACATTTACGCGCGCATCACCTCCATGTCCCGCCGTGTCGTTAACGTGTTCGAGGATGTCGTAACCATCGAAGTGCCCACCGAACTGCTGGGCGAGGCGGTGAAGGGCGCATCGCTTTATCAGAAGTCCGTGCCTCTGCCTCCGGGTAAGTATCGCCTCAACGTGGTTGCCAAGGATATCATCGGCGGCACGTTGAATAATTACGAAATGGCGCTCGACGTTCCCCACTACGACGACGAGAAGCTTGCCTCCAGCACCATCATTCTGGCCGACGTAATTGAGAAGGTTCCCACCAAGAGTATCGGAACCGGACAGTTCGTCATCGGGACATCCAAGGTGCGGCCGCGGTTGAATGAAACCTTCAAGCGCGAAGAGAAGATGGGACTCTATATGCAGCTTTATAACTTCGGCCCGGATGAAAAGACACAAAAGCCGAATGCCTCGATCGACTACGAAGTAGTGCGGAATAGCAACAATCAGAAGGTTTTCGAATTCTCAGAGGAAGTGGCAAAGATCGATAGCGCCTCCTCCAACCAGACCACGGTTGAAAAACTGCTGCCGCTGAAAGGCTTGGAGCCGGGGCAGTATACGTTGAAAATGAAAGTGACAGATCGTAACCGCAACCAGACGCTAACCCCGACTGCTTCGTTTACGGTAAACTAGAACCAACGGCCGGTGATGGAACGGCCTTCGTATGAACGCTAAGACGTGCGGCCTTGCGGCCAGCCTATTGGCCGGGTTTCTTTGGACCAGCGGTCCATGCGCTGCAGCTTCGTCTCTAAAACTGTCTGGCGAGCTTTCCGGTTCTGTTAAAGATCCGGCCGGCATTCCTCAGATGGGCGCATCGATTCTGCTCTTCAATCGATACGACCGGCTGATCGAGAAAACCCTTTCCACCGCTACTGGTCAGTTCTCGTTCAGCGCCTTGACGCCAGACCTCTATTCCATTCGCATCACGCTCGCTAGTTTTGTCCCGGCGGTTAAGAACAATATCTCCATCCAGCCCGGCATGAAGAGTATTCTGGCCATTAATTTGGCGACCATGCTCAGCTCCATCGAAATCATATCGACCGGCCCAAGTACCCGGGCGTTGATGGGCGACGACTGGATCTGGGTGCTGCGCAGTTCGATGACCTCCCGCCCCGTTCTGCGGATGCTGCCTGGAATCGATATTAGCGACCCAGCCGACCGCGCCCGGGCCCGCATGGGCACTTCCGCGCCAGCCGCCATCTTCAGCGATACCCGCGGCGTAGTGAAACTGTCGTCCGGCGAAAGCAATCCCTTCTCCAGCACCGGCAATCAGCCGGACCTCGGCACTACCTTCGCTTTGGCCACATCACTCTACGGGAACAATAATTTGCGCTTCACCGGAAACATCGGCTACGCGGTGAATTCCGCTACACCCGCCGCTGGCTTCCGTACCAGCTTCAGCCGCGGTGAGGGCAGTGGCCCGGAAGTGAAATTGACCATGCAGCAGTTCTCCCTGCCGGCGCGAGGTTTTTCGCCGATGATCGGAGGCCAGGGTCAGGAAAATGTTCCGGCACTTCGCACCATGTCGCTCACCATGCTCGATCGGATCGACATCGCGGAGAAGATCTTGCTCGAGTATGGCGCTTCCCTCGATACGGTGTCCTTCATGGACCGTCTGAACTATCTCAGCCCGTTCGCGCGTCTTAGCTTCAATTTCGATTCCAAGGGAACGTTTGCGATGGCCTATAGTTCCGGCATGCCGCCCGTAGAGTTGCTGGGATCGGGAAAAGGCGCTTCCAAGGAAGACAACGCCAGCCTTCGGCAGGACATGTCCGCATTGACCATGTTCCCCCGAGTGTCGGTCCGCAACAGTACACCCTACGTGCAACGGACCCAGACCATGGAATTGGGCTATAAAGTGAGCGAAGGCAGCCGTACCTATAGCGTTGGCGTCTACCGGGAACAGGTAGCCAACGGCGCATTGACCATGAATGCTCCGTCGAACTTCTACGAACAGGGCGAACTGCTCCCCGAACTGTCGTCTTCCAGTTCCGTGTTCAATATCGGCAGATACGCCCGGACAGGAATGATGGCGTCGGTAACGCAAACGGTCGGCGAGAACTTAAGCGTCACCATGGCCTACGGCGACGGCGGGACGCTGCGTACCGACGGCCGAAAGTTAATGACTAACGATCCTGAGGAATTGCGCGGCATGATTCACCGGGCGCAGCACCAATGGGTGATGGGGCGCGTCGCCGGTACTTTGCCAGTAACCGGCACCAAGTTCGTCACTAGTTACGAATGGACCGACTACCGCTCGCTCAGCCCGGGCCATGTATACCTGGTCCAGAAGTTTTATCCCGAAGCCGGTTTGAACGTCCGCATCAAGCAGCCGATTCCGCAGTTCGCAGGTTTGCCCGGCAGGTTGGAAGCCACGGCGGAATTCCGCAACATGCTGGCGCAAGGTTATCTGCCGATATCGACGACAGACAATCGCAAACTCATCCTCACCAACAGCCCCCGCGCCGTTCGCGGCGGCGTCAGTTTTATTTTCTAAGCCAAGTCAATTTTTAAGCTAATCCAAGTCCACTGGCCGCCTGAGCCAGCCGTTTGTCCAGGGTCCACAAACGGCAATCCGACAGCAGTGCCGAGGCCAAAAGATGCATCTCAATCCAGCCTAGTGCTTAGTTGCAGAAATAGGCGTTCTGGATTTTCGCGGCTCACACTGCGTTACCGAGCCGCGACCGTGAGGGAGTGGTACCCACGAACTTTTGCAAGCACGTACTAGTCCCCTTCCCCAGAGTGTTTGCTGTTCAATAAACTTCAGCACTTCCCTATGTGTCGCCAGCTTTGCCTCTGGAAGGCTATCGAAGCCGAGCAGGAGTGCGGCCCTGTCTCGCAGATTTCCGCACGCCAATTCAGCCGAAATGAATGGATGCATTAGGACACGTCCCGCAGTCAGGTTGCTGGCCAATTCGGTCCCTCCGCAGCGGAAGTGTTCAATCCAGACAGAAGTATCGGCTAACACCATTACGCAAGGCGTCGCCGCGGAATACGGGAGAGGTTCGGTTGTGTGCCGCCAAGCGAGGCAAGTCGCTTGGCCGATTCACGCGCAATCAGCGCCGTTAAACCTTCTCCAACCAACGCCGTCTTTTCCTGTATACCGGTCAGTTCCCTTGCGCGCTCTACCAATTTCGGGTCAATAATCAAGGTGGTGCGCATATGCATTAGTATGCATGTTTGATGCATACCAGTCAACCGTCCCGTCTCTCACCCTACAAGCCAGAAGCCGCCCTTTCCCCAGCGTGCATCGAGACAATCAGGTCGCCCAATTTCAGAAACGCTTCCAGATCTTGCGGTTTGTGAAAATAGCAGTCCGCGCCAAGCCGATCCACATCCTCTCGATCGGTTGGATATTCGGAAGACGTAAGCACAATAGCCCGGGTGCCCAGGCATTTCGGGATCGTTTTCAGGCACGCCAGCACCGTTTTGCCATCCACACGCGGCAGGTTCAAATCCAATAAGACGAAGGCTGGCGCAGGTACTGCCTCATCGTCACGCATTGCATTGAGATACTGCATCGCCTGCTCCCCATCGGAGACTTCCACCATCTTGAAATGCAAGCCGCTCTGCTGCAGGGCCAGGCGCACGAGATAAACGTCACCGGGATTGTCCTCGGCCAGCAGAATGGTAATCGGTGCGTGATTCATAAGTGCGAGACTCCCACTGGCATCGTGAATTGAAAAGTGGATCCGCGCCCAGGCTCGGATTCCACCCAAATCCGCCCGCCGTAACGGTCCACAATCCGTTGGCAGATCGCTAGCCCGATTCCAGTGCCCGGATACTGCTTACCGTGCAGTCGCTTGAACACGCCAAACACCTGCTTCAAATACTGTTGCTCAATCCCAATTCCATTATCCTGCACAGCGAACACCCATTCCAAGCCTTCTTTCCGGCAGCTCAAATGAATGAAGGGAATCTGATCCGCCCGGTACTTGATTGCGTTGCCCACCAGGTTCTGGAATAGCTGCACCAGATGGATCTCAGCCATCGACACCACCGGAAAGTCGCCATACGTAATGCGGGCGCCCGATTCCTCGATCGCCGCATTCAGATTGACCAGCGCTTTTTGAAGCGCCTTCGCCGCACTAGTGCCACCTTCCGGGCCCTGAATTGCCTCGCTGGTTGCCTGGGAATAAGCCAGCAGATCCCGCAACAGCAGGTCCATCTGCCGCGCCCCATCCACCGCAAATTGAATGAACGTATCGGCTTCGGCGTCAATCTTTCCTTCGTATTTCTTCTTCAACATTTGGGAATAGATCGACACCATTCGCAAAGGCTCCTGCAAATCGTGGCTGGCCGCGTAGGCAAACTGCTCCAGATCGGCATTGGACCTTCGCAGCAGTGCATTGGCACTGGCAATTTCAGCCTCCGCGGTGCGGCGATCCGTGATGTCTGTGTGAACACCCACCCACTCCCGGATTGTTCCATCTTCATTCCTCACCGGTACCGCGCGGATGGAAAACAGCCGGTAGACGCCGTCAAATCGTCGCAGTCGGTGCTCGAAAACGAACGGGCGTCGCGCGGCTACGGACAGGTTCCATTCATCGATGGTCGGTTGCGCGTCCTCGGGGTGGACCGCCTTCGCCCAGCCAAAGCCTTGATATTCGTCAAAAGACTGTCCGGTAAATCCACTCCAAGCGGCCTGTTCCCCGGCCATCTGACCGCTGGAATTGTTGGTCCAGACAACGTCGCTAATGGTCCGTAGCGCAGTGCGGAAACGCTCTTCCCCGATTCGCCGTTCCTCTTCGCTCCGCCGAATAGTTTCTTCATTCCGCTTGCGGTCGGAGATATCGTTCAAATACACCGCTATCCCCTTTGCGCCGGCAGGATAGGCATGAAATTCGAACCAGGCATTCAACGGTGTGTAGAAGCTGTCGAAGTGGGTTGGAGTGCGTTCTGACGCCACCCGCCGCAAATTAGCTTCCACGTCAGCCCCCGACAGGTTCGGGAAGTCATGCCAGATTGACTTACCCACGATCTCCGTCTTCGGCCGCCCTAAGATCTTTTCCGCAGCCGGGTTGGCATACTCGAATTTCCACTCCTCGTCCAACGCCAAAAATCCGTCGGTAATGTTTTCCAACACATCCCGGACTTTCGCATTCGAGGAAGCCAGGGAGTCCTCCGCTTTCCTGCGCTCAGTGATGTCACGGAATACCAGCACAACGCCCAGCATCTTGCCCGATCCATCGCGAATCGGGGCTCCGCTGTCGTCAATCGGGAACTCACGGCCATCTTTCGCCAACAAGACCGTATGGTTCGCCAGCCCCGCCACTTGTCCGTTTTCCAGCACCTTCGTCACTGGGCTCTCCACCAGCGCGCGAGTGTATTCGTTCACGATATGGAAGACCACCGCCAGCGGCTTCCCCATGGCATCGGCCCCAGTCCAGCCGGTCAATGCCTGCGCAACAGGATTCAGAAAGGTAACATTGCCGTTCGCGTCGGTGGTAATCACCGCGTCCCCGATGCTAATGAAAGTGGTCATCAGCATTCCGTGGCTGCGCTCAATCTCGGCGCTCAGCCGTTCCTGGCGTGCACTGGCCGATCGAATGATGGCCGCCGCCACCAGGATGATGCCGAATAGAATCAGGCAGCCCGTCCCCACCACCAAACGCAATCGTTCCGCCTTGGCGTTCCTGCTGTTAGTCTGATCCTGAAACGTCCTCGTCTGGTAGGAAACTATCTCATCGCAAACTTTGCGGATAGCGTCCATAGTCCGCTTGCCATCGTTGGAGTTGACAATCGCCATCGCCGCCCCCGGTCCTTTTGTCGATCGAAGGGCCACCGTTTGCAGAAGTTCGGCCAGCTTGTCTTTCGTCAGACGGCGCAGGCTTTGCACTCGATCCGACTGCTCCGGATAGTCGGTGGTGTTAGCAACAATCCGGTCCAGCAAACTCGGAATTACCAACACTGCGGAATTGAAAGGTTCTAAATAACTGGCATCGCCGGTCAGTAAGAATCCTCGCTGCCCGGTTTCCGCGTCTTTCATGACCGAAAGGAATTGAAGGGTGATATCCCGCACTTCATCCGTTCGTATCGATCCCGAATAGGCGCGCTGCAGTCCCTGCCATTCGCCGAGGAACGTGTATCCCGTCACGCAAACCACCAACAGAGCCAGCATCAATAGGACTGGGCCCAGCACGGACAATCTGGTCAGCGAAATGTTCGGCATCTTGGACGTGGAGCCCGCACCTTGAGCCACCAAGCGTAACAGATCCCAGGCCTGCACTACCAGCGCGGCAGCACGCGCTTCCACACTGGATCGACGTGCTTGCGCATTTCCGCCTCGTCATCCCGTTTACGATAGTCCAACTTGTTATAGCGCTCGGTGCCGCGCGCCAATTGATCGCGGTCCAGATCCACACCTAAACCCGGTTTGTCGGGAATCCGCACGCATCCGTCCACAAACGGAATGCGTCCACCAACCACCACTTCGTCAATTTCCGACTGCCACGGATAATGCGTGTCGCAAGCGTAGTTGACATGTGGCGCGGCGGCAGCGGCGTGGGTCATCGCCATCAGGCTCACACCCAGGTGATTATTCGAATGCATGGAGACGCCCAGATGCAGCGTTTCACACAGATCGGCCAAGCGCTGCTGCGCCCGCACGCCGCCCCAGTAGTGCGGATCCGACAGCACCACTTGCACTGCATCGGCCTTCTCCGCCTCCACTACTTGCGCAAAGCAGGTAACGGCGACATTGCTGGCCATCGGCATGTCGATCCCTTCGTTCCGCAGCCGCTTGCGAACCTCCGCCATTCCGGCGATGGTGGCTGTGGGATCTTCCAGATAGCCGCCACCGGAAAGTTCTTCCTTCAGCGAACGGCCAACGTAAACCGATGTCGGAATCGACCAGGCGCAGTTCGGGTCAATCCGCAGCGGGTACGCCGGACCAAATTCCTGCCGCAACGCCCGTATGGTGTCGATTTCTATTTCCGGCTCCAGCACGCCGCCCTTGAGCTTAATCTCACGGAAGCCGTACTTGCCGATCATCTGCTTGGCTTGGCGCACCATCGCCCGTGGGTCAAGTCCTTCGCCGTACTCGTCCTCCCGCTTATCGTCGCCCAACCCGCCGCCACCGGCGTGCTTATAGAACAGATAGGCTGAGAAAGGAACAGCATCGCGCGCGCGCCCGCCCACCACATCACAAAGCGGTTTGTTCAGCGCTTTGCCGATTAGATCCAGACAAGCAATCTCAATCGCCGCAAAGGTCCGGGTATGCCGGTCTAGCGGGTTTTCGCCGGGCACCAGATACGTCTGGCTCCGTCCGCCCGCCACGTTTTCCGTCGCCGCTTCGTTTGACAGGTCCATCCACAAAAGCGTCAATTGAAACGGATCCATGCCCACCACGCGATCCCGCATCGCCTCCAGCGCTTGCAACGGGCCATCCCCACCGTACGTCTCACTAATGCCGGTTAGACCGTCGGTGCTGGTCAATTCGACAATGGTGCGCAGAGCGTACGGCGCATGAAGTCCATAGGAGCTGCGAAGTGGGCCGTCGGCAATCGCGACGGGATGGAGGCGCAGGCCGGTGATCCGCATTTTAAACTCGTGAAGGGGAGTTACTTCCGGGCGCCGCGCTGAGGGCTGCGCAGCTTGCTTTGCCGGCGCTTTTCAGACTTTCGCTTAGGCTTGCTGATAATGAACGTGCCGCTACCGATATACTTGGTGGAATAGAGCTTGTCGTCTGCCAACTGAGGTTCTCCTGGGAATTGAAACTGCGAAGCTACTATTGTAGCGCAGGTAGTCTATCCTGAATGTATCTGCTGAAGATGCGTAAATTGATCGGTTCCGGATTCCTAATCGTGATGGGGGGGTTCCTCGTCTGGGCACAAGCCGCGACCGACCTTGCCAAATCTGCCTTTTCCGACATCGACGATTCCATGGCCCGGTTAACCAAAATTACCGGACTGAAACAAGTCCGCAAAGTGCAATTCGATACCATTGACAAACCGCGGCTGAAAGTGTTTCTGGAAGAGCAAATCAAGCAGGAAGTCAATCCGCAAGAGATCCGCGCCGAAGAACTGGCGCTGAAAAAGCTGGGGTTGGTGCCGCAGAACTTCGATCTGGCCAAGAACACCGTCGAGCTGATGACAGAACAGGCCGCAGCCTTCTACGACTATAGAAAGAAAAAGCTTTTTCTCATGGATGCGGCCACCGCCTCGGCCGGCGATCAGGATACCGTTCTGGCGCATGAACTGGCGCATGCCCTGGCCGACCAGCATTTCAACCTGAACAAATATCTGCATCGCAGCAAAACCGACGATAGTTCCCTGGCACGCATGGCCGTGATGGAAGGCCAGGCTACCTGGCTGATGTATGAGGTGCAGGCGCAGAAATCGGGGCAGTCGCTCACCACGTCGCCTTCGATTGTGGAAGCGATGAGTCGGCCATCGGAATCCGGCAACAGCCAGTTTCCCGTGTTAAGCAAGACCCCGCTCTACATGCGCGAATCGCTGCTATTCCCCTACATGCAGGGGCTGAAATTCCAACAAGCTGTCGTTTTGAAAATGGGCAAAGCCGGCTTTGCGGAAGTATTCCACAATCCGCCGGTGAACTCGCAGGAAATCCTGCACCCGGACATGTATATGAATCGGACCGCGGTAAAGCCGCCCGCAATGCCCGCCATCCGGTCCAGATCGTCGTATCGAATCCTCACCGGCGGGTCGATCGGCGAGTTCGATCACTCGATTCTCATAGAACAATACTCTGGCAAGGCCGAAGCCGCGGCGCTGTCCCCACACTGGCGAGGCGGCGCTTTTGAATTGATCGAAGAAAAGAAAAAGAAGTACTCTGTGCTGCTCTATGCGTCTCAATGGGAAGACCCTGCCAGCGCGCGCCAGATGTTTGACGCCTACCGCCGGGTGCTGAAGGGCAAATGGAAGACCTTGTTGCCGAAGAAGGAAAGTGACGGCACGTTGATTGGCGAAGGCGACGACGGCTACTTCCGGCTGCAACTCGATGGCGCCCGGTTGACCAGTATCGAAGGCATGAAGTCGATCGGCGAAGTGACGGAGTTGCGGTAAACTGAAATCGGAATCGGACCGTGGCCTCGCCCGGCCCTGACAGAAGGAGAATGAAAGGTATGCGGCTGGTAATGGCGGCCTTGATCGCCGTAGCGTTGGCGGCGGAAGCCCAGGAACTTCCCCGCCCTGCCCTGGACTACGTAATCACTCTGCCCGGCGGCCAAACCACATCCGTATCAAAATACAAGGGTAAAGTCGTCGCCCTGGAGTTTCTGCTCACCACCTGCCCGCACTGCCAGCGCACCGCCAAAGCCCTCACACAGGCAACCAAGGACTTCGGCCCGAAAGGATTTCAGGCGCTCGGTGTGGCCATCAACGACAATCCCGAAGTTCCCAAATTCGTCCAGGATTTCGGCGTGAATTATCCGGTGGGCACCGGTCCCCGCGACACGGTCTATTCCTTTCTGCAGCACTCTGTGATGTCCCCAAATCTGATGATGCCGCAGTTGGTTTTCATCGACCGCAGCGGCATGGTGCGCGCCCAGTATGATGGCACTTCCGAATTCTTCAAAGCGGAAGACAAAAACGTTCGTGCAATGATCGAAAAACTGCTGGCCGAGCCGGCAGCTAAAAACACCTCCGGGACCAAATCAGCCGTCCCGGCGAAGAGGCCTTCTTAAATGAGACTTGCGAAATCTTTGTTGTTTTTCTCTTTGACGGTTCTGCCGCTGGCAGCCGCCGACGTGCCGCGGAAGTCGCCGGAATTTGCGGCCCAGATGCCCGCCGGCGGACAATTGCTTCTCAGCCAGTACAAAGGCAAGGTAGTGGTGCTCGAATTTGCTTTCACCACCTGCCCGCACTGCCAGACCTCGGCGCGCCTGTTGACGCAGTTGTACAAGGAATACGGACCCAAGGGCTTCCAGCCTCTCACCGTGGCATTTAACGATATGGCCGGCATGCTGGTGCCCGATTTCGTGAAGCAAAACGGCGTGACGTTCCCTGTCGGCTCCAGTCTCCGCGATCCGGTCTTGAACTATCTGCAAATGTCCCCGGACACCCGTATGTCGGTGCCGCAGATCGTGGTGATCGATCGCAAAGGCATGATCCGCCAACAAAGCCTCGCCGCCAACGACGATAAGACGGCCACGGAAGCGAACCTGCGCAATATGATCGAGACGCTGTTGAAGGAACCGGCCGGCACGCCTGGAAAGAAGGCCGCCTCCGTGGTCAGTTCGGCGAAAAAGCCGTAATCGCTCGCCGAACTGTTCTACAATAGAATCTCTAGCGCCCGTAGCTCAGTCTGGATAGAGCGTTTGCCTCCGGAGCAAAAGGCCGTACGTTCGAATCGTACCGGGCGCACCACCGAAATCTACATTCGGACTTTCTAAATGAAGGCAATGAATATGAGCCTCAGCGGTCACCTCAAAGCCGGCAGGAAGTGCCAGTTCGTTTGAGTGCGATCCGAAAAGACGAAGAGGCCGTAAGGATGATCCTTCAAGAGCCGGGTGGTGATGATGCGCTAATCGGCCAACAAGAGGCGATCCTTGGCAAGACGGCGGTAGATGACGTGGAAATCATTCTTATCGCCGCCAGAAGCCAGCACGAGAGGGTCTTCCTGGAGAACAGAGGAAGCGGCATCCGGCCACCCTCGCCTGCTCGTGGGCTCGTTCACTTGGTCGTAATTCGGCAGCGTCCAGAACAGCTTCTTCATCGGCCCAACGCCGCTGAAATTTTCGAGTAGGCTGAGTACCTGACTTTGCAGTTCGACTGGGTTCATTAGCTTCTCGTTCGGGCAGCAGCATCCGTGAGCGGTTTGATGAGCCTCGGAATAGCTTTCACGTACTCCAGCCGTTCTGTTATTGTTTTGCGACTCCCGGCAATCCAACTCAGAGCTTGGCTGACGTGAAATACATTTCCAACGGGCGCACATGCGCCAGGAACCTTGCAAGAATGTCTCACCGTCAATTCGTGGGGCTTGCAATCTCTGGCTTGCTCAACATCTCCATCAAAGCCATCGTTGATGATGTTCCACGTTCTTGCGGCGGCGTGTGGCCCCCAGGCATCAGCCACATTCTCGTCGACCCACGACTCCAACTGCTTCTGCTCGACCGGATGCTCCAGCCATTCCCTGTATAGGCTTTTTTGCTCTGGCATCTGTTTAAGTTCTTCTCCCAGGTAGGTGGCAATTCCGCCGGGGTCGAGCGACTGGACATGGCGTCGCCGAAACCTCGATTCTTTCAACCCAAACATCATGCCGTTGCTACAAACCAGCCGATACCAGCCGAACGAAATGTCAAAGAGTGTGGTCGTATCAACCGAATTTAGGCAGTTGATCCGCAGCACAATGGGGCATTTGTCTCCTGGATCGAAATCAAAGTGTGGAAGGTTGCAACTCCACTGCATTCGTTCGCCATATTCGGAGAGCAAAAGCGTCGATTGGAGTTCAGAAATGTCAATATTGATTAGTTTCAGTGCCCGAAAAATAGATGCAAGAACCTCTCTGTGTTGGATTAGCGAGTAGTCTTTTGAGACAGTCGCAATCGGGATCGGACTCTCGGAGATCGTCAGCGGCTCCCTTCGGATTTCATCCTTGAATCGGTTTTCCTCAGCCCCGACCCGGAACGGCTGGCGACTGAAAATGGGAATCTTGGAGTACAGTTCGGCAACCTTTCCGGTGTGCTCCACCACTTGCGCTCCGTTCCATGTCCAATCGGTAACCCGTGATTTCTGCTCCGATCCGACTTCATCAATTCCCTGAATAAACTCGGTGCTCATTGTCTTCCGTCTCCCCGGCTGCTCAACTGCGATCCTATTGAGCGGTTCCTAAATTCCGACCGGCGGATTGATGCCAGTCGTGCGATGCGTGCGCTCCCGTGGTTTTGGAGTGGCTTGACGGGATTGTCTTTTCGGCATGAAACAACAGTGTATCGAAATGTTGGAAATTGTGAATTGTTGAGGGAACCCCGGAAGTGCTTTAAACAACCGTGAGATTCGAGCCAACGGACCCGTTGTCGGATTTCCGTTGTACGAAAATTGCAGCATAACTGGAGTTTCGAGGGGGTCGGGTTGTATAAGCCCCCGGTATGGAATCGTACGGGGCGCACCAAATAAATCTACACTCGGGGGCTCTACGCCAAAAACGAGGGCAGATTCCGGACCCGAAGTAAGCAACCACATAATACCTTGACTCTAAGCCGGTATTTTTCAAAGTTGAGAAAACCAAAAGCTTGTCTGCTGATGTTCTCCATTTTGTTATGAAAACCTTCCGTGATGCCGTTGTTTTTGGTGAAGCGCCACATGGCGGACCAGTTTCCGAGAGTATGGTCCAACTGCACCAACAAACCGGGACTCAACGGCGAACTTGATATAGTAACTGCTGACCGCCATGAATCGACGCCAATTCCTACAATCCGCCGGCACCGCTGCCGGATGCGCCTTCGCAGCACCCTTCCAAAGTCTCGCCGCAAGCCTGCAAAAGAAAATCAAAATCACCGACGTTAAGATGATGATTGTCCGCGGCACCTGGGATTGGAATCTCATCAAGATTGAGACCGATTCCGGCCTCTACGGCATCGGCGAAGCCTATTGGGGCTGGGGCGTCAAGGACCTGGTCCTCAACAAATTGCGGCCCATCATCATCGGCGAGGACCCTCTCAACGTCGAAAAGCTCTACACCAAAATGCTGATGGAAAGCGCCGGCGCCGGAGCCATCGCCGGAGTCACCGTCACCGCCGCCAGCGGCATTGAAATCGCCTTATGGGATCTCTGCGGCCGCATCCTCCAAACGCCCGTCTGCAATCTGTTGGGTGGCCGCTACCGGGACCGCATCCGCTTCTACTGCACCATGCAATCGGTGGAGAACGTCGAAGATACCAGCGCCTGGCGCGATCATGTCCACAAGGCGCAAGCGGAAAAGGCCGGCTGGACCGCTTTTAAATTCCAAGGCGACGCCGTGCCCCGAAAGTGGGACCCCGAATACAAGGCGCCCGGACACGATCGCTACGCCCGCAACCTCACCCACAAGGATTACCGCCTCATCCTCAAGGGAATGGAAACCGTTCGCGAAACCCTCGGTCCCGACGGCGACTTCGCCATCGAATGCCACTGGCGCTACGATACGCAGGACGTGATTCGCCTGGGCAAGGAACTGGAACCGGTGAAGCCGATGTGGCTGGAAGATCCCGTTCCGCCAGACAACATCGAAGCCATGCAGCGCGTCACCCAGTCGATCAACGTACCGGTTTGTACCGGCGAAAATCTCTACGGACGCCAGGGCTTCCGCAAACTGATTGAAATGCAGGCCTGCTCCGGCGTACATATCGATATTCCGAAATCCGGCGGCTTACTCGAATCGAAAAAAATCTCCGATCACGCAGATCTCTATTACATCTGGACCGCCTGCCACAACCCGGCCAGCGCGCTGGGCACCATCGCCTCCTGCCACGCGTCGGCGGCGATGCGTGAATTCCGAGTCCATGAATTGGCCAACTGGGTTCCCTGGTGGCCAGACCTGGTGACGCACGAAGGCCCTTTCTGGAAAGACGGCTATTTCACCATCGAAGACAAACCCGGCTACGGCGTAGAAATCAATCCGGACGTCGCCAAGGCCCACCTGGCGCCCGGCGAAACCTGGTGGGGTTAAAGAGCCGTCTCCGAAACATTGACGAATAGGTTCGGAGCCCCGACCGTCAGGGAGGGGTTGGAAATGGCTGTATTATTTCTAGACTGTTCCCAACCGGGCCACCCTCACCCGCGCCCAACATACGGCATCTTGGTAGCCATCACCGTGATGAACTCCACATTGGCATCCAGCGGCAGATTCGCCATATAAAGTACCGCGTCGGCAACATGCCGCACATCCATCCGCGGCTCCACTTTCATAGACCCGTCAGCCTGCACGATGCCCGATGACATTCGCGCCGTCATCTCGGTCGCCGCATTCCCAATATCGATCTGCCCGCAGGCAATATCGAACCCGCGCTGATCCAGCGAAATGCTCTTCGTCAGTCCGGTGATCGCGTGCTTGGTAGCCGTATAAGGAGCCGAGTTCGGCCGCGGCACATGCGCCGAGATCGACCCGTTGTTGATGATCCGCCCGCCGCGCGGATTCTGCGCCTTCATCATCCGAATAGCTTCCTGCGCACACAGAAACACCCCCGTCAGATTCACGCTCACCACCGCGTTCCACTGCGCGAAACTCAGATCTTCCATGGGAATACCGGGTGCACCGATCCCGGCGTTATTGAATAAAACATCCAACCTTCCAAATGTTTCAGACACCACCGCGAACAATGCCCTCACCGCCGCTGGATCGCCAACGTCGGTGGGCACCGCCAGCATTCGCCCGCCCTCGCCCGACGCCTGCGCCGCCGTGGTTTCCAACTCCGCCGCCCTGCGCCCGGCCAGCACCACCGAATATCCAGCCGCCTGCATTGCCAGCGCAACCGCCCGGCCCACTCCGCTTCCCGCCCCTGTCACCAATGCAATTTTAGTTGTCATAGTCTGCTCCGCTTGAGAGACACGGTTCAATACGCGCGTCCCTCAAGCGCAAGATCCCTATTTGGTCGGCTTAGCCGGAGCCTTCGGCTTCTTCTTCTCTTTCTTGCGATCCTGTCCTTTTGCCATAGTTCTCCTTTATGGTTTGCTCAGTTGAACAGAGCGTATCTGATAGTGACAGTTTTTGCCCTCCGCCGTCCAGACTGCGCTCACTTTTCTGGCGTATGCTCCGCCACTTCCGCTCCGCTGTGGCCGAAAAACCGCCGCCGCTTGATCACTTCGGCAATCTCTGCCGGCACCATCGTCTCCCAGGCCGGGTCATTGTCCTTGATGCGCCGCAATACATCGCGTGAGAAAATATGCAGCAAGCCTCTATCGAAATTGTCCAACTGTCTGATGCGCTCTCCTTCCACCAGGTGGCGGTAGAGACTCTGCATATTTCCCGGCAACTGCATGTTGTCTACCGTGGTCAATTC
>JBBRNO010000144.1:0-16926 GCA_038230275.1 Bryobacterales bacterium | reverse complement strand
AACGCTGGCCATTTGCTCGCGCAGGAAACCGACGCACGCGGGAATGTGGCTGGCTCGACGACCTACTACGCCGATGGCAGGTTGCACACGGTTACGGACGGGGTCAGCAATACGATCTCGTATGCCTATAACACCGCCACGAACACGACGACGATCAGTAATCCCGACACGGGGACTGAGACGATTCAATACGATTCCTACGGCAAGATGCTGAACCGCACGGATGGCATCAACCGCACAACGGTCTACACTTACGACACGAAGCATAACTTGATCACGGAAAGGAACCCGTTACTCAAGACGACGACATACGGTTATGATGCCAACGGCTTCAAGACGACCACCCAAGATTCGCTGAATCATACAACGACTGTCGTGAACAACGCCTTCGGTGGGCCGACCTCGATAACCAACGCGCTGACTCAGGCAACAAACATCACCTATGATGCGAGCTTCAACATTGCTGGAATCACGGACTCCATCGGCCCGATCCGCGCATTCACCTGGAACCCGGCCGGGTTGCCGCTCACAGAGACGGATGCCCGGGGCAATGCCAGCAGCAACCAATACGACCAGTACGGCAATAAGACGGCGTCCACCGACGCGCTGAACCGCACCACAAATACGGTCTACAACACGCTCGGGCAGATGACGAGCCAGACCGATCCTCGCGGCAACACCACCACTTACACCTACGATCCATTCAGCCGCGCGAAAACCAAGACCGACGCGTTGAACCACACGATGACGTATGTCTACGACGCCGTCGGCAACAAGCTGTCTGAGACGGACGCCAACAATCACACGACCTCGTTTGTGTACGATGCCGAGAACCGTCTGACGCAGGTGAATTATCCTGACACGACCAGCGTTAGTTACACCTACGATTTCCGCGGCAAGCAACTAACTATGACGGACCAGTTGAGCCGCGTTACGAAGAGCGTTTACGACAAAGCGGGCCAGCTCACCAGCACTATCTACGCCTTCGGAACCGCGGATGCCGGGACCGTCAGCTACACTTACGACGGTGCGGGCCGCAAGCTCACCGAAACCGACGAGCGCGGCAACACCACCACCAACGGGTACGACGCCGCCGGACGCATGGTCACCGTGACCAACATGCAAGGCAAGGTGACCACCTACGGTTACGACAACGCAAACCGGCGGACGTGGATGCTGGACGCGAACAATCACCTGACACAATATGTGGTGGATGCGCGGGGTCGGAGGACTTCGGTGATCGATCCGAACAACAAGACGGCGACGTCGGCCTACGATGGCATGGGCCTGGTGACGTCGATGACGGATCAAGAGAACCGCACGACGGCGTACACCTACGACAAGGCGAGCCAGTTGACGTCTGTGGTGGACGCATTGTCCCGCTTGACGCAGTACGCCTATGATCCGGCGGGCAACAAAACCAGCCAGACGGATACGGCCAACCACAGCACGTTCTATACCTACGACGCCGCCAACCGGCGGACCAGGCGCACGTTGCCGACGGGCGTGTTCGAGACCTACGCCTACGACCCGGCCAACAACATGGCCAGCCGGACCAACTTCAACGGGAAGACCACCGCGTACGGCTACGACACTCTGAACCGGCAAACCAGCCGCACGCCGGATGCGTCACTGACCGGCCAGACCGCGGTGACAACCACCTATACGGCTACTGGCAAACGCAAGACCATGGCCGACGCCAGCGGCACCACGACTTGGAATTACGATAACCGGGACCGCGTGTTGAGCAAGGCGACGCCGCAAGGCACGCTCACTTATACGTTGGACGCCCACAGCAACGTGGCGTCGGTGCTCTCGTCAAACACCAACGGAGTAAGTGTCGCTTACGGTTATGACTCGTTGAACCGGCTGTCCGGAGTTACCGATAACCGGTTATCGAACCAGACCACATACACCTACGACAACGTGAATAACCTGGCGTCGTTCACTTATCCCAACGGCGTCTTGCACAGTTACACTTACGATCCGAAGGATCAGCTTTCCGGATTACAGGTGGGCAAGGTGCCTGGAGTATTCGCCAACTACACGCAGACCTTCGGGGATGCGGGCCACAAATCGACGGTGGCCGAGTTGGGTGGCCGGGCGATGAGTTACGGTTACGACAACACGTACCGGTTGCTGAGCGAAACAATTTCCGGCGATCCTGTCTCGGCGAATAACGGTGCCCTCAACTACGTTCTAGATGCGGCGGCGAACCGGCAAAGCCGGACATCCACGCTGGTAGCTTTGGCGGCGCAGAGCTTTACGTTCGACGCCAATGACCGGTTGAATTCCGACACGTACGACAACAACGGCAATACGCTGGCGAGCGGCGGCAATAGCTACGCGTATGAATTCGAAGACCGCTTGACGGCCTTCAATGCGGGCGCGGTGATGATGGTTTACGATGGCGACGGCAACCGGGTTTCTAAGACGGCGGGCGGTGTGACGACGCTTTATCTGGTGGATGACTTCACGCCGACCGGTTATCCGCAGGTGGCGGAAGAGATCGTAGCCGGAGCCGTGCAGCGGCGGTACACGCACGGTACGATGCGGATCAGCCAGACGGCGGGCAGCGTGACTTCGTACTACGGATACGATGGCGGCGGAAGCGTCCGCACCTTGGCCGACACGACTGGGGTCGTGACTGACACCTACGCCTACGACGCTTTCGGCAATCTGGTCGCGAGCACCGGCACAACTTCAAATCTGTACCTGTATCGCGCCGAACAGTTCGATCCGGTGATGGGCCTCTACTATCTAAGAGCCAGGTGGATGAACCCCCAGACGGGAAGATTCCTGACTCAGGACAAATATGAGGCTTCCAACGGATGTGGGTGCTGCGCAAGCCACACGTGTGGGAGCAGCAAGAACCCAATAGCTTCGCATCGTTTTTTATTCGCTGATGCCGATCCAGTGAACAATACTGATCCAAGCGGCTTGAATACCATGATTGAGTATGTCCGCATAAATGCCACGATATTCGTGGCGGTTGTGGCAACCGTAGAAGCGCAAACCCATGCGCTAGGCAAGACGCTATATGCTGTGGCCAAGGAAACGGAGTGCGTAGCAAACTTCGTAAAATGCACTGATTTCAATCCGACCCCATACGGGCCGCGAGGACCAAGAGGAGGTCGACCGCGCCCTCGCTTTCCAGCACGGGAAGTGCCGTGCGATGATTGCTTACGGCAATGCACCGCAAACGCTCTGAATCCCGAATTTTTGGGGGACCCTTGGGATTACAGCAGGTGTCCGCTTGAATAAGTTGCTGAATCCATAGTTGAGTTTATCTCATGAAAAGGCGAACTAGGCATCGGCGAGACTGGATAATTGAGACCGAATCGAGAAAGATAGCGTGGATATTCTCGGAGCACTTAGGCAGTGGCGATCTCCAAGCTGGTGTCGATGCGCTTGAGGCTCACTGGATAGAGGTGCGCCATAGTCCGGTATCAAAGTGGCTTCGTTTTAAAATTGTTAGCTGGAAGGTGGAACTCCTTCACAGGATGGGCCGTCTCGAAGAGGCTCTCGTTGAGTGTAACAATTCACTTTCCTTACCCGCGAACCTCTTCGCACGAACGGTTTCCGAACAAAGGCGCACTAACCTTCTTCGAAATCTTGGCCGACCCGGCGAAGCCTTTCAGTGTGCCATGACGGGGCTCAAGATCTGCGCAAAAACAGACAACGTGCATTCGTCTCAGTTTTTTGTTCTGGAGATCGTTCGATTGGGAAAAGAGACTTACCTTGAGAGGTTGGCTGAAAAATATGGCCCGTTAGTTTTGAACACTCTGGCCCTTCCAAACCAGATGCTATTGATTGGACCTGTGCCAGTGGAGACTGCGATACAAGGGCTAATGGCACTTCGAGGGGGAATTATGCTTCGCCAGACTCAAATGGAAAGCCAAGGAGGGATAGAACCTTAACAGGGACAGATCGAGGTCGAAGGAACCAAGAGCGAAATGAGTAAACAGAAACTAGTGTCCTATCTACGATAAGTTTGTGAAATTGACGCAGTGGCCTAGAACGAGAGACCCCGCGGCCCGACCCCAGGTCGGCCACCTGGTAAACACTGGCACCCTTGCCAAACAGGCGAAATCCAAATGGGGGATTGAGGCACGAGGAAGGGAGATTTTACTCCATGCCCCGCTGATATTGTCAACGATTATCAGAGATACCAGACGAAGCCCGAAGCGTAACCCCTCGAAGGGGCGCTAACGCGGGCATCCTGACTAGCCTGCCGGCGGAAGGCAAGCAGCCGGGTGCGCGGGAAAACCGGCTCTTACATAACGCAGCGAGATTATCAGAAGTTGGCCCGGACCCATAAGGTAAGAAGAGCATACTTGACGGGCCAACTTCCTGATAATCCGCGTTATGTAATCGCGGCGGGGCGCGCCCGGCTGCTTGGCATTTACTTTGGCGCTCCCGCTGGGGCTTTGGTATGCACGCTGGCCGCCCGGCGCGAAAACGGCGCCGTCACCCATCGTGCAAATCGTGTGCGGCTGCGCCCTTGATCGCCGCGCAAAAAACGCGCGGTAAGGTGAAAGGTGAAAGCCCCCTTTCCCTCTTTCTTCAAAGTGCCGCAGCGGTCCAGAGCCGTCAAGGGTTCGCTGCGCCGCAAACAACGCGCCCTTGACCGCTCCGGGCCGCCGCAGCGCGGAACTGCCCTGGACAAGAGGGAAAGGAGGCTTCCGGCCCGGAGGCGGTCATAAAAATCTTGCTCAGCGTCTTCAACAGCTTACCTTGGAAAAGGCCCTCAATCGCTTGACTCCGCGCGTTATACTCGGTCCAAGCAAGCACGCCGGGTCCACCCTGATCGGCGATTCGTTCTGTTTCGTAATACAGCGTTTTGGAGGCGATTGGCTTTGTTTGGTTATTTCACCGCAGCAGCGTCCGTTTCTCCTTTGGCCGATCAGCGGTAGGCTTCACGGCGGTTGCGAACGCGGAGAACTTGGACGGTCTCACCATCCTGGTAGAAGCGGACCCGGTAGTCGCCGGCGCGAAGGCGGAACTCGGGCGGATCGATTCCCTGTAGCCGCTTGATGTTGCCGGCGCCGGTTTCGGCGAAGCGCTCAACGGCCTGCTTGATGCGGCGAGCAATTCCCTTATCGAGGCTGGCCAAGTCGGTGAGTGCCGTTTCAGTCCACTCGACCTCCATCACTCCAGTCCAAGGCGCCGCATCGCCTCGGCATGCGGAATGCCTTTGCCGCCGTTTTGCTGGAGCCACTGACGGGCTTCCTCCACGGCGAGCGTCTCCTCCTCGGTTTCCGGCTCGTCGTCGAGTGGCGCGTTACGCAGTGCGGCCGTGACGGGATCGACAATCGTTTCCAGGAACTGGACCAGACCGGAGAGTTGCATCTCGGGCAAGCGGTCAATTAACTGGTGGGCGTGCTCGCGATCGCTCATCGCGTGTTCTCCTTTGCAGGCGCGCTTGCCGACCACCTACGGACCTCATGTGTCAGTAACAAACCTTCGAGCACGGACCTAACGACTTTCTTCTCGTCGTCGTTGAAGCGCGAGATGGCTTCAAACTGCAAGCGAAGATCCTCATCCGGCCCCCGTTGGGCCTTTCCAAAGAGAAGTTCGTCGGCGCTCACACGCAATTGCTGGGACAGTTTTCGAATCACTTCGAGGGTAGGCTGCGACGCCCCGGCCTCATAGCGCTTCATCTGCGTGATTCCCAACCCGACCAGCTCGGCGAGGGCCTGTTGCGTGAGGCTGCGTTCTTTACGCAGAGTAGAAAGCCGTTGCGGAAAACCGCCGTTTTCGGGTTCGTGCTTTCGTTGCCGTGGCATGTAGCCAGCATAAGAGTGAGGAGCAAATCCATTGACCATATCGGACTCCATGTGGTACTACAAAGATACCATATGTAGGTCTTGACAGGCTTTGGATAAGAGATCTCAAAAGGACACCAAATGGCGCGCATCCCGGACGAAGAGATCGAGCGGCTAAAGAAAGAGATTCCCATCGAGAGGCTGGTGATGGGGTTTGGCGTGGATCTGAAACGGCACGGAGTCGAACTCATCGGAACGTGTCCGTTTCACGACGACAAGACGCCGTCGCTGGTGGTATCGCCCAAGACGAATCTGTGGCACTGCTTGGGTGCCTGTAATGTGGGCGGATCGACCATCGACTGGGTCATGCGGACCAAGGGGATCAGTTTCCGGCACGCGGTGGAGTTGCTGAGAGCGGATCATTCTTCTTTAGCCGCCGGAGATGCCCGCGTAGTGCGCAAGGGTACGACGGCGAAGCTGGAAGCACCAGTGAAGGCCGCGGCCGACGATCAGGAAGCGTTGCGCCAAGTGATGGCCTACTATCGCGAGACGTTGAAGGAATCGCCGGAAGCGCTGCGCTATCTGGAGTCTCGCGGCCTCACCCATCCGGAGATGATCGAGCGCTTTCAACTCGGCTTCGCGAATCGCACGCTGGGGTACCGGCTGCCGGACAAGAACCGCAAGGAAGGCGCGGAGGTGCGCGGGAGATTGCAGAACCTCGGCATCTTGCGCGAGAGCGGACATGAGCACTTCATGGGGTCGCTCGTGTTTCCGATCCTGTCGCTGGATGGCGATGTGCTCGGGATGTACGGGCGCACGATCACGGCGGGCCTGCGGGCCGGGACGCCGCTGCATACATACCTGCCGGGCCCGCATCGCGGCGTGTGGAACGAAGAAGCGCTGGTGGCATCGAAGGAAATCATCCTGTGCGAATCGATCATCGACGCGCTGACGTTCTGGTGCGCGGGGTTCCGCAACGCGACGGCGAGCTATGGAGTGAACGGCTTCACCGAGGACCACAAACAAGCCTTCGCCAAGCACGCAATCAAGAACGTGTGGATCGCTTACGACCACGACGAAGCAGGCGGCGCGGCGGCAGAGCGGCTAAAAGAAGAACTCAGCAGTATGGGCATCGGCTCGCATCGGGTGCTGTTTCCTCGAGGCTGCGACGCCAATGAATACGCGTTGAAAGGGGAATCGCTGGCGGTGCTGTTGAACCGCGCTGAGTGGTGGAAAAAGAGCGAAACATCGGAGCCGGTTATTGTTTTAGCCGCCGAACCGCCAGTAACGGTGAGCGGCGACGAGATCACGTTGATGCAAGAGGACCGGAAGTACCGCATCCGCGGCCTGGGCAAGAACCTGTCGCACGAACTGCTGAAGGTGAACGTGCTGGTCTCGCGGCAAGAGGCGTTCCACGTGGACACCTTGGATCTATACGCAGCGAGGCAGCGGGCGGCGTTTTTAAAGCAGGCGTCTGAAGAACTGGGCGTGCGGGAAGAGACGCTGCGCAAGGATCTGGGGCGCGTGCTGTTGAAGCTGGAAGAGTTGCAGGATGAGCAGATCAAGAAGGCGCTGGCGCCCACGCGCCCGGAGATCCACATGAGCGAAGAGGACCGCGCCGAAGCTCTCAAGTTCCTACAAGACCCGAAGCTGCTGGACCGCATCGTCCAAGACTTCGACCGTTGCGGCCTGGTGGGCGAGGAGACCAACAAGAAAGTGGCCTATCTCGCCGCCGTGTCGCGGCATCTGGAATCGCCGCTGGCCATCGTGGTGCAGTCGTCCTCCGCCGCCGGAAAATCTTCTCTGATGGATGCGGTGCTGGCCTTTGTGCCGGAAGAGGAGCGCATTCAGTTTTCGGCGATGACGGGGCAATCGCTCTACTACATGGAACTCGACCTCAAGCACAAAGTGCTGGCCATCGTGGAAGAAGAAGGCGCGTCGAAAGCGTCGTATCCGTTGAAGCTGTTGCAGAGCGAAGGCGTGTTGTCGATCGCGTCTACAGGCAAGGACCCGGCAACGGGCAAGCTGGTCACGCATCAGTACCGCGTGGAAGGCCCGGTGATGATGTTCCTCACTACGACGGCCATCGACATCGACGAGGAGCTGCTCAACCGCTGCCTGGTGTTGACGGTGAACGAAGAGCGCGAACAGACACGGGCGATCCATCGATTGCAACGCGAGCAGCAGACGCTCGCGGGCCTGTTGCGCAAGCGGGAGCGGCGCGGCATCGTTCAACTGCACCAGAACGCGCAGCGGTTGTTGAAGCCGCTGTTCGTGGTCAATCCGTACGTCGATGAGTTGACGTTTCCCGACAGCCTGACGCGCATGCGGCGCGACCACATGAAATACCTGACGCTCATCCGCTCGATCGCGCTGCTCCATCAGCATCAGCGGACAGTGCGGGAATCGCAGGGAGTGAGCTACATCGAAGCCAAGCGCGAGGACATCGCCGAGGCGGACCGGATGATGGAAGAACTGATGCGTCGATCGCTGGACGAGTTGCCATCGCAGACGCGCCGGTTGCTCGGTCTGATCGAGGCGATGGTGGCGGGCCGGAAAGATTTTCGTTTTAGCCGCCGCGACGTGCGGGAGCATACCGGATGGGGCGCGACGCAAGTGCGTATCCATCTCGACCGCTTGCAAGAGATGGAATACGTGATCGCGCATCACGGCGGCCGTGGGCAGACGTTTCTCTACGAGTACGATGTAAGCCTGGCGGGGTCGGAAGGCCGCTTGGCGGGGTCAAAACGGCCCCAAAGCGGCGGGTTGGCGGAGGGGTGGCGGCCCGATGAAACCGGCATGAACATTGCTTCAAACGGCGTTTTCCATGCGGAAACGGAAAAACGCACGGCTCCGGGGATGTGATGGCGCGCATCGTACGTAAGCGTAAATTACCCGAGCCCGCCGCCACGCCACTTGACGCGCTGCTGGAAAAACATCTGGAAGACTTGAGCGTGAAGAACTACTCCGAGTACACCATCCGCAGCCGCCGCGTACGCATCCGCTTCTTTCTCGAATGGGCGCACGAACACGGCATCGCAGAACCCATCGAAGTGACCCGCACGGTGCTGGAGCGGTATCAAAAACATCTGTTCCACTACCGCAAGAAAGACGGCGAACCGTTGGGCTTCGCCAGCCAGAACGACCGTCTGGTGCCGTTGCGCGGGTGGTTCAAATGGATGGCGCGCCAGCATTACATCCTGCACAATCCGGCCAGCGAACTGGAACTGCCGCGGCTCGGTTTCCGTCTGCCGCGTGCCGTGTTGACGGCCCAGGAAGCCGAGCGGGTGTTGCAACAGCCCAACGTGCAGGACACGCTGGGGCTTCGAGACCGCGCCATGCTGGAAGTGTTTTATTCGACCGGCATGCGGCGCTTGGAACTGGCCCGGCTGCGCATCTGGGATCTGGATCTCGAACAGAACTCGGTGATGATCCGCCAGGGCAAAGGCCACAAAGACCGCATGATTCCGCTAGGCGACCGCGCGGCGTTGTGGGTGCGCAAGTATCTGGGCCAGTCGCGGCCGCAACTGGCGAGCGAGCCAGACGATAAGACCGTGTTCCTGTCGAACGCCGGTGAGCCGATGACGTTGGCTTATCTGTCGCAACTGGTGGCCACGCACGTCGCGGCGGCCGACATCGGCAAGCGCGGCGCGTGCCATTTGTTCCGGCACACGATGGCGACGTTGATGCTGGAAGGGGGCGCCGATATCCGCTTCATTCAAGCGATGCTCGGGCACGCCGATCTGAAGTCGACGCAGTTGTACACGCACGTGGCCATCCGGCAGCTGCAAGAGATCCATCGGGCGACGCATCCGGCCAAGCTGGAGCGCGAGAAGAAGCAACCCAGCGAAGCCGCCGATAAAGACAAGTAGCCGGACGGGCCGCGCGGAGCCGGAGAGGGTAAACTTGTTCCCATGGCGGCTAAAGCAAGCATCGCACTTCTTTCTTTAGCCGCTTTCTGTTTGCCCGCGCTGGCGCACGTAGCCGAAAAACCGCATCCGGGGTTCACCCGCTTTGCGCAAGCCCCGCACCGGGGACAAGCCACCGTTAACCCGTTGACCGCACCGGGGATAGCCCGACGCTCGTACGATTTTCGCGGTGGACTGACTTGCAGCGCCGAACAGTTCGACGCTGGGCTGGGGCTCTATTATCTAAGGGCTCGGTGGTATCAGCCCGGGTCAGGGAGGTTTTGGACCCACGATACTGATCCAGGGTTCCTAAAGCGTCCCGTTACGCAGCACAAATACATATACGCCTACGGCGACCCGGTATATTTCAGTGACCCGAGTGGGCACGGCTATTTTGAAAGAGCGGGGCTTTTTGCACTAGCAATTCTGAATACTCCTGTTGTAAGGCAGGCTGGAGAATTTGCGCGCGGGCTACTGTCCAGTGGCACTTCGTCGTTGCTGCGTGCAAACTATTACTTCGACATTCTTGTGAACTACAATCCAATACGTGCTCAGATGAATGCTGTAGCGTCGGGGCAGTTCCTAAACGAGGCTGGAGAAATCATCGAAGGGACAGCTGTTACTGCCAATCGCTTTATTCCTGAGTTGGAGGAGGCGGTTGCAGCGGCTGGAGAATCGGTTGTGAGAATTCCGGGAGTCGAACAAACCGCAGAACACGCCGCTGACGCCGAACAGATCTTGCTTGCTTGGGCTCATCAGATGGGGTATCGCATAATCTCAATTGTGCCAGCTGGAAAACCAATGTGCTCATTCTGCGAGGCAGCGTTACAGGCAGCCTCAGATGCCCAATTGGCCGAAGCTGGGTATCCGATCTTTTTCCCTCATTGAAGATGAGTCAAACAATCGTCAGTCAATGCGCTGAGATACGAAAACGTATCGGTGCACTTCCAAAACTCGCACGACTCGCTGTGGCTATCGGAGCCGCTCAGCGTTTAATGGACCGATATTGCAAACGCCCGGACCGACAGCAGGACCCATGGGTTCTGCGTTGGGCCGAAGTTGGTTCATTGGTGTCCCGCGCTCTTTCCGATCCCGCTGCGGATCTCAATCGAAGTATCGAAACGAAATGGACGGAGTATTGCGAGGGCCCTCATTGGCACGGGCTCGGAGAAAATGCCCTTCCTGGTGCCGACGAAGATGCCGCCTCTGCTGCAATTTACGCTACGGAAGCATATTGTACGGGTAGTGCCAAGGCTGCATCTTTTGCCGCCCTCCAATTGCTGACGGAAGCTGATTTTAGAGCTAATATGACTGCCGAGGCGCGGAGTGAAGATTTGATGTCTACAGAAGCATCTGTCAGGAGATCGCAATTTCAGCAGGTCGAGCTCGACTTGCTGATCGATGTAATATCGCTGCTCGAAGAAACAGGTGCTACACGCGAGACACTTTCGCATCTTCAGCAGAAGTTTGTAGCGAGATAGCGCCGAACAGTTCGATCCATCGCTAGGGCTTTACTACCTGCGGGCGAGATTCTATCTTCCACCACTAGGAAGATTTCTTACGAAGGACAAATTTGAAGGTATCGAACGCGATCTCTTAACCCTACCGGCATACTTATACGCCGACGCCGATCCAGTAAATGGCCTAGACCCTTCCGGGCAAGCGAATCTCTTCACGCGCTCGGCTATTTATGGGTTTCTTGCTGTTGAATTGGCTCCGTATGCTCAACGCGTCGGTCAGCTCGTCAGAGGGGCAGATTCATTGGGCCTACGAAGCAAAGAAATGGCTATGTGGCTTCAGCAGAATTTGGCGTTTTATGGAAGCACACCGTATAATCAAATGGTCACGAGGACAATCAGTTGGATGCAAGCCGTGAATCCTGAGACTGGAGAGATTGTTGAGGCCACAGCGATTAGCGGAGTAAGGACTTATTTTCCCGCAGCGGTCCGATCAATACTTGACGCTTTCCCTAATGTTACGAGAATAGCCTCTTATCAGGGCTTGTATCATGCCGAGCAAAAGCTCGTTCAATGGGCACTAGACAAGGGATACCAAACAGTATCGATAGGAGCCGGAAGAGCAATCTGCGGGGAGTGCCTGGGAATAATTGACGCAGCGCAGGCGGCACAGCCCTTCAAAATATTTTATCAATAGTAAATGCCGACGAATCGCGACATTTTGATAAAGCTGTTCTGGGAACACGCACAGTTCGGTTGGCGATCTCAAGAGCTCATAGCCAATCGGAGCGAGTGCTATCGTTCATATCGCCTCATGGTCACCAAATTAACCCAGAAATCGATTGGAATGATGGTTAATTCCCATGAGCGGTCTCAGACTCGAAAGCTTCTCGAAGAAAGATATGGTGCAGATCTTGCCATGAGTGAGACGGAACTGGGTTTCCCGAGTGATCCAGCCGCTTACGATCTAAAGAGCTGGCAGTTGGTGTTTGATCGGCTTAAGGCCTTATATGGAAAGGACGTTGGGGTAAGCCGCCGAACGGGAAAGGATCTGCGAAAATATAAGCCAAACAATAATCTTCCGCGAACTCTTCTTCAGTTTACGAGGTTGGACGAGTATCAGTTTGTTTGTGCTGGAACGGATGCACATCTGGGACTAACCGTCCGCTTTCAAGAGTTTCCGCGGGAACATTTATATCGGCTGGAATCTGATCAAAAGATAGTACTAGAGTTCGACGATTGGCCCCTGGTATGGTCTCGCGATTGGGGGTGAGTTTCCGCTAGTGTGCGTTAAAGACTTTGGGCCATGGGGTAACCTCCGCCGAAGTGGAAATCGTAGCGCGTGGCTCAGAAGGGCGCATCCAGCGAAACTGGAGCGGCACACGAATCCCGAAGAGTAACCCCTCGAAGGAGCGCTGACGCGGGCATTCCCAATAGCCTTCCGGCGGAAGGCAAGCAACCGGGCGCGCGGAGAAACCGGCTCTTACATAACGCAGCGAGATTATCAGAAGTTGGCCCGGACCCATAAGGTAGGAAGAGCATTTCTGACGGGCCAACTTACTGATAATCCGCGTTATGCAATCGCGGCGGGGCGCGCCCGGCTGCTTGGCATTTACTTTGGCGCTCCCGCTGGGGATTACGGAAACACGCTAGCGAGCGGCGGCAACAGTTACGCATATGATTTTGAGGACCGTCTAACGGCCTTCAATGCCAGCGCGGTCACGATGATCTATGACGGAGATGGCAACCGCGTCTTAAAGACTAGTATATCGTTTCATCAAAAGGTATCCGTTTTGGCAAGAGCAATGAAGGCCTTCCAGCGGTGGACTACGGGCATTTCATTGATTTCGGCGATGCCTTTCAGGATGCGTTGCCTAAGCTCTTCGCTATTTCCAACGCGAATGTGACGGAGGAAGGTTCGAGCCAATTTGCCGAAGAGGGTCTCGACAAGATTCAACCAAGACCCGTGTTTGGGTGTGAGGACATACTTGAATCGATTTGACCGCGTTGCCAAATAGGCGCGAGTCTCTTTGGAGAGGTGAGCCGAGTGGTTGTCGAGGATCAAACGGATTGTACAGTCTGGAGAGTAGTAGGCGTCCAGATCTTTCAATAGTGCAATAAACTCAACGCTTCGGTGGCGTCTTTCGACACGAGCGGTGACGTGGCCGTCATGCAGGTCAAGACCAGCCAGAATGGACCACGTCCCGTGACGAACATACTCATGATCACGCGCGATGGTGCGATGTTTCCCGGGGACAGGGGGCAAGTCCGGAGCGGTGTTGGCGATGGCTTGAACGCCGGGCTTTTCATCTACTGAAACGGTGATGACTGCCTGACCCGACACACTCCCACCTGCATTCTGAAGCGCCACTTCTTGATAAACCATCAGGACTTCACGCATTTTCAGATCGAAGTCGGGATCACGGCGCTCCAGATAGTAGCGAACTTTGTGCGGCTGAAGAGATTGTCCGGCCAGAATGCGGTGCACGGTGGCCTTGCCTGCGTTGGCCAGCGCGGGATAGCCCTTCGCTGCAGCATGTTTTCGTACATGCTGCGCCAAAGCCGAGCGGGTCCAAAGCTCCGCCGCATAGCCCAGGTCCTTGGGTTTTGAACAGGCAACATGCACCACCCAAGCCTTGGCATCATCCGTGATCACCGCCTCCCGTGGCTTGTGCGGGGCGTCCTTCATGCCCGCCATCACTCCCATCTGCAAGGCCCTGTCTATCCACTTGAGCACGCTCTTGCGCGTCGTATTCATCACACGCGCAATCATGCTGACCGTCGCCCCCGCCTGACTCCTCCATAAAATCTGCGCCCGCTCCACTTCGCGCACTGGGGCTGTGCGCGATTGGCGCAACTCGTCGAGAAAGGCCTTCTCTTCGTCGGTCAACACTAGTCGCGGACGCGTGGACGCACGGGCCATGCTCCAGCATAGCATCAAACAAATCATTACGGTTATGTTTTACTGAAACGCTATACTAGTCCCTCGAATTTACCCGAAAAAGCCCTCGGTAAGTAAGCGCTCCAGGTCGCGACTTCCATGGACTACGCGAACCAGGTCAATGCCATCTTGTAGCGGGAAGTAGAAAATCAGAATTGCCTCGAATCCAACTGTAACGGGAAAACGGCGCATCCCCTGAAGTTCTGGCTTGGTAAAAAGGATGCGGCCTCCGCTTTCTGGTTGACCGGCCAACATAGTCGCCGTTGAATCTGCGGCGGCAAGGAAACGATCGGCGGTTTCCATGTCGGCATTTTCGGCGTACCAAACCCATCGCGCGATCAGGTCGCGTTCGGCGGCTTCACGTTTTCGGACCTGGGCCATTAGGCCGTTTTTCGAGATTTGCGTGCTTCAAACTGTTTTAGCGCTTCGGTTCGGATATCCTTCCAATCTTGCCTAGTCATCTCGGTTGGAGCGCCGCTTTGGATGCCTTCCATGAGGAGCGTTTCCAGTTTCTCTTGCGCCTTTCGCTTTTCGTCATCTCGGATGAGGTCGCGGACGTACTCACTGACGCTGCTGTAGCGTCCTGATCCGACCTGGACATCGACGAAATCTTTGAGTTGATCCGGGAGGGAGATGTTCATTGTTTGCATGTGGCACCTAGTAAAAACTGTCAGTCTCAACCTAGCATGTATGGCAAGGGATGGCAAGACTTGCCATGTTCCAATTTTACAACTGGCGCTTGCACAAAGGGGGCCGACTGCGTAACCGATTGTGTCACTTTCAGAATTAAGTGGCGGACTTCCGTCAACAATAATTGGCGTACTCTTCAAGCATGGACCAAGTGGCGGGACTCACGGAAGAGGCACGAAAGCTTGCGTTGGATCGGTTTCGGCTGATCCAACCTCACCTTGAGCAGAACCACTCATTGCAGTCCGTGGCGCATGCGGCAGGCGTTCCATATCGAACCGCCCAACGCTGGGTTGCCCAATACCACCTATACGGTTTGGTGGCCCTGGTGCGCAAGCGGCGCGAGGATCGCGGCGAGCGTCGCGCCGTTTCGGCGAAGCTCAAAGAGGATATTGAGGGCCTTGCTCTGCAAAAACCACCACTACCGTTGGCAGCCCTATTCCGGTAATTGCAGCGTTTGTCCAAGGACTTGCGCGAGAAGGCTCCCAGCTACGGTACCGTCTTCAGCATCGTGCGCAATTTGGGCGCGGACCTCGTAACGCTCGCCCACGAAGGCACGAAGGCGTACAGCAATACGTTTGAGTTGGTTCACCGGAGAGAAGCTGCGGGGCCGAATGCGATCTGGCAGGCCGACCACACGCCGCTTGACATTCTCTTGATCCGTCCGGACGGCGAGACCGCCAAACCGTGGCTCAGTACCGTGATCGACGATTACAGTCGAGCTGTTGCCGGATATTTTCTCTCGTTCCAAGACCCCTCCGCATTGCACACGTCCTTGGTGTTGCGTCAGGCAGTTTGGCGCAAAGAGGACGCCCGCTGGGTCGTGTGCGGCATCCCCGATGTTCTCTACACGGACAACGGCAGCGACTTCACATCCAATCATTTGGAACAAGTGGGTGCGGATCTGGAGATCCGCCTGGTCTTCTCCACTCCCGGTAAGCCGAGGGGCCGTGGCCGCATAGAGCGTTTCTTCTCGACCGTGAACGAGATGCTCTTATGCGAGTTGGACGGCTATGCTCCGGCTGGGGACGTTGTGCGTGGGAAGCCAACGCTGGCGCTGGCAGAGTTCGACACGCTATTCCGCGCATTTCTTCTAAACATGTACCACCGCCGAGCAAATGCAGAAACAAAGACACCGCCCGTCGAGCGCTGGGAGGCCAACGGATTTCTGCCGCGAATGCCGGACTCGCTGGAACAACTGGATCTACTGCTGATTCAAGTGGTCAGGGCGCGGCAGGTGCGGGCCGATGGGATGCACTTCCAGAACCTCCGTTTCATCTCGACAACACTGGCGGGATACGTTGGGGAAACGGTCACGCTGCGATTCGATCCGAGGGACATGGCAGAGATCCGCGTCTTCCACGAAGACAAGTTCTTGTGCCGTGCCGTCTGCGCTGAACTCGCCGGTGAGACCGTGCCGCTTCGCGAGATTCTCCGCGCCCGGAATCGGCGGCGGCGGGAACTGCGCGGGATACTGCGGGATCGCGAAAGCGCCGTGAATACTCTGCTCGATTTGAAGCGCGGAGGAATCACGGAGAAAGAACATGCCCCACAGGAAAGCGGCTCCGCAGAAGAGTCCGCAAAGCCGCCCGCAGCAGTCCCCCGGCTCAAGCGATACAAAAACGAGTAGCGACGCGCCCGGCGGCGGCGCCATAGTAGAAACCCTCGAAGACCGCGGATTCGCCGAGTTCTGCGATGCGTGCAAACGGTATCGCTACATCGGTCTCTGCTACGGCTCGCCGGGCGTCGGCAAGACCGTGTCGGCACGGCACTATGCCAACTGGGACAGGATCCAAGACTGCTGGAATCGTCCTGACGAGGGCGTGGCAGCAGTTGAGGAGATAGCCGCCAGTTCCACAGTTTTCTACACCGCCCCGGTGGTCGGAGCGCCGAACGTTATTGAGCGACAAATCGGGAAGCTCCGAGACCGGCTGCATAGTGCTGCCATTGATGTTCGGCGTCAGGTTGAGAATGCGGAAATGCGGAGGCTGCTTGGTATTCTCGATGACCTTCGTGATCATCATCCTAAAAAGAGCAGTTAAGCAGGTGCATCGGCGAGGCGGCCAGGGCTTCCGAGTATCCTTCCACCCAGGAATTGACGAAAGGCTGCACTGAGAATCCGTGCCCATTGCTGCTGTTGAGTTAAGTGCTCCGCAGTAGTTTTT
>JBBRNO010000143.1:0-16940 GCA_038230275.1 Bryobacterales bacterium | reverse complement strand
GCCGGCAGCGCAGACTGAGGCCACACGACGAATTGCACCAATTGCACTACTACCGCCACCTTCACGGAGTCCGCGCTCTGAACTCGTGCCTGAGCCGCAAGTGGTAAGGCGATCAAGCTTGCGCTTAGCAGCAGCCGGTTCATTAGGCTATGTCTATTGAGCATCGCGTCTTCGCTTCTAAAACCGCCACAGGCAGCGAACGTAGAAGGCGCGCCGGATTTCTGACAAGGGTGTACGCGATTCCGCCAGATACTCCAGATGGCGCGCGTCCAACAGGTTCTGCACTCCTACCTGTATTTCTCCCGTTTCGAAAATCCGGTGCGAAAGACGAAAATCCAGCCGGGTGTACGCTGGTAGTACATCCTGTCCCGCATTCGTTGATTTGGCGGAACCCACGTAGGCAGCCCAAAGATCCAGCTGCACGCGGTGCGGAAGATCCGTCTGCCAAGACACTTGCCACTGATTCCGCGGACTGGAAATATCTCCCACCGACAATGCCTGCTGCGCGCTGGCGGCGCTGTGGACTTCCACCGACAACAAACTATAGCTGCCCGTCAAGCGCGATTGATTCGTCAATTGGACGACCGCCGAAACCTCCCCCCCTTGGGACTTGCCTACATCGTTATTTGCAAATAGCAAGGGAACCAGCAGCAGCGGTTCCGTTTCCGGGGCCAAGCGGGGTATGCCTAAGGCATACGAACGGAGTTTCCCGTACCGATAGTGAAAAGCGGCGACGTCCAGCGAAAGCCGTTTGAATTCCAATCGATAGCCGGCGTCCAATGCATTGGAAGTTTCCGGCTGTAAGGTAGCGCTCCCGAAGCCCACTACTAGCGCGGGCAGCGGCTGAAGCGGAATGACCGCTATGGCGGACACCAGTCCCAGCTCTCCGCGGGAAGGGGTCCGCAGCGCTCGCGACCAGGCGCCCCACAGGCTTTGACGCTTGGCCGGCGCCCACCAGACGCGCGCGGTCGGCTGAAAGTTACTGCCGCTCAGCGTGCTTTTCTCTCCCCGGATTGCCAGCGTCACGGCCAGGCGATTGGGCAGCAGTTCTATCTGGTCCACCAGCGAAAGATAGGCCGTTCCGTATTGCCGTGCATCCGGAACAATCCGCGAAAGTTCGGTGCCGGACGAACGATCCGAAATTTGCCGGTAACCGCCACCCACCATCCATTCTTGCTTTGCCTTCACCGGCAACCAATGCTGAACGTCTACATCCGCCGTCTGAATTCCGATTCCCACATCCCGCGGATTGTCGCGGTTCAGCCGGTCATAGTAGGTCTGGATTACCGTCTGGCTGCCGTTGGCATGACGGCTTGTCAAGCGGGCCAGCAAATTGCCGCCGGAGGCATTCAGCGCCTCTCGGCTGATGGGATCATACGGGGGAACGCGGTGCACCAGTTCCGTGAAAAAATCGCCGAACTCTCTATAAGTGTCGCCCTGTACCGTGACATCGTTGTTTGGGGAAAGCCGGCGCTCCACTCGGAATCCGGCTTGGACTGAACCCCAAGCCGCCCCGTCTAGGCCGCTGCCCAATGGCGCCCACTGCGGCCGCGCGGCCGACTGGCCATACACCCGATAGGCGGTGTCTTTGCCTACGGAACCGCCATACCGGACGGCCTCCCGCCCGCGGTCTTCCGAGCCTGTTCCCAGACTCACAAGCGTGCCCCGCGTCTGATCCGTACTGCGGGTGATGATGTTGATCGCCCCGTTCACCGCGTTACCGCCCCACAATGGCGAGACGGGCCCACGCGCTACCTCAATCCGGTCGATGTCTTCAATCAGAGTGTCTTGGGCGTCCCAGAAAACCCCCGAGAACAACGGATTGTATACCGTTCGTCCATCGATCATCACCAGCAGCTTATTGCTGTAAACTCCATTGAATCCGCGGACGGAAATCGCCCAGGTGCCGCTGTTGGTGCGGCCCACCTGAATCCCGGGCGCCAGCCGCAAAAGCTCAGGGATACTGGTCAGACCCGAACGGCGGATCTGCTCGTGGCTGATTACGTAGATAGCCGCCGCCGAATGGTCCAGCCGCTGCCCCTTCTTCGCGACGGATGTGACATCCACATGCATCAGCTCTTCAAGGGTGAGACCCTTAAGATCCTGGCCAGGTTCCTGGGCCCCTACAAGCGATGCGACCGCGATCGCCAAACCTAGAACCCTTGCCCTCATGGGGAAACATATCGGCAGGGATGTGACTAGTTATAGTGATGGCAGTTGGGCAGGCCTTTAGCCCTCGGTGTGAATAGTCGCCTACCTGACTACTCCGTCCACCGGACTGCTGGCTGAGGCATAAAGCTTCTTCCCCATCCGCCCCGCGCGGAATGCTAAACGCCCCGCCTCCACCCCGCTCTTCATCGCCCGCGCCATCATCACTGCGTCGTCGGCCGCGGCAATCGCCGTATTCATCAAAATGCCGTCATACCCCAGTTCCATCGCGATGGCGGCATCCGAGGCCGTCCCCACTCCCGCATCCACAATCAACGGTACTTCCGTAATGCGCTCCCGCAGAATCTTGAGGTTCGTCAAATTCTGAATCCCCAGCCCCGACCCGATCGGCGCTGCCAGCGGCATCACCGCCGCCGCACCCGCATCAATCAATTTTCGCGCATTGATCAAATCGTCCGTCGTATAAGGAAGGACCACAAATCCCTCTCGCGCCAGCACTCGCGTCGCCTCCAGCAACCCTTCATTATCCGGAAACAGCGTCGCCTCGTCGCCAATTACTTCCAGCTTCACCCAGTTGGAAAGTCCCACTTCCCGCCCCAGCCGCGCCGTCCGGATCGCCTCGTCCGCCGTGTAGCACGCCGCCGTGTTGGGCAAAATGAACAACTTGGACCGGTCAATATAGTCCAGCAGCGATTCCTTGCTCTTATCGGACAGGTTCACCCGCCGCACCGCCACCGTTACCACTTCCGCTCCCGATGCCTCGTGGCAGCGGGCCATCTCCTCGAAACTGCGGTACTTGCCTGTTCCTACGAAAAGCCGGGAGTGAAATTCGCGGTCCGCAATGCGTAAGGTGTCGCTCATGACCCTATTCTAGCCCCTCTCAATCCCTCCCGGTTTTGGTGCGGAATCTCCTGTATCCAATAGTTAAAAATACCGACAATCATAGATTGCTTTCAATGATTTAACCCAGTAAGCGAGAACTCATTTTCATCTGATGTTCATGATAAACCTGATAGACGGGGCTCATCCTTGCAGGAGTAGCGATCTTTTTGCTATTTCCGGTTCTGTTCAGGCTGTCACCAGAGCCGTCGTTCCCAACGCCAATGTCACGGTGAAAAATGAGAGTCCCGGCCCGGAACGAAAGATCAGGACAAACGAATCGGGATATGAGATTTTCACCATCGTTCCTTGAAGACCACGGAACGCGCCGGCGCCAAGGCAGTTCCGAATGTACCGGACACGATCGACATCGAATCGTCTATTAGCCAGGCATCGGAAATCGTCGAAGTTAGAACAATCCGAATCGCAACCGGTTGCGCAGCTTGCGCTTTACGTTTTAAGCTCCGGCAAACTGTTTGCCCTCTTCGTACCTCGGCCGCTCTAGCGTCCGGGATATTTCTTTAAATTAGGACGCACATTTCATTTTGGAAAATAGATCTAGGGAATATCCTAATTGTTCTGTACTAAGGATTTCCAGTAAACTGCAAGAGTCCCTCCTATGCTATAGGTCTTGCTGTTTACTATGCTATCCCTACCAAAACGTTGCCCCGAAGAGATCGCCGATCTCGCCGAATTGTACCTGTTGAACCGGCTCTCAACTGAAGCTAGTTGCAAAGTCGAAGAGCACTTGCTTAGTTGCTCCCGATGTATGACGATCCTGGAGGAGACCGAGCAGTTCCTCATGGCCTTCCGCGGAGCCAAAGTACGGATGAACTCCGATGTCGCCCTGCTACCGACAAGCTCACGGCCTCGCCAGCAACACCTGTTCACTTAACCAGGGGCCTGCGATTCCAAGGGTCCCGCAGCTGGAATTGCCACGCCTAGATAAGTCCGTACCCGGCTGTTCTTCGGGCCTCGAATCGTATACTATTCGGTAATGCCCATCCATCCCCGTCTGGCTTCCAGAATGCCAGCGATGCAGATTTCGGCGAACTCGTCGTCGCCTCTGGCAATTGTCTCTCTCAAAACCTTCCCGATCCGCGAGCCTGTTTCGGGCCGGTCATATACTGTCGTCAAGCTGGTAACCCGTGACGGCATCACCGGCTACGGCGAGTGTGGCGCTGCGTCCCCGGCGGACGTCGCCAAGGCAACCGCCGTTGTTCTGGGCAAGCCGGCCACTGCCACCGAAATCATCCGCACCCAACTGGCCCCGGTTGCGAACATGCAGGCGGCCGTCAACATGGCGCTGCTGGATATTGTAGGCAAGCACACCAAAGCCCCGGTCTATCGCGTACTAGGCGGGCCCACTCGAAACAAGGCGCGGGTACTTACCGCGCTCACCGGGGATTCGGACGACGCACTGCTACAGTCACTGAAGAACGCCACCGCCAACGGGCACCGCGCCTTCATGGTCCAACTGCGTGAAGGACAGGCCACGCATCCGGGCCGCGTCGCAAAAATGTTCGACAGACTCCGCGCCGCCGGAGGAGAAAATATCGACTTTGCCCTGGACGGCGCCGGAGCCCTTTCACCCGGAGTTGCCGGCACCCTCTGCGAAGCGCTGGAACGCTTTCACCTGCTCTGGTTCGACGAACCATGCCCGTCGCTGAACATCGCCGCGCTGCAAAAACTAGCCCTCGAACGGGTAACGCCCCTGGGTTTCGGACGCACCATCCACAGCGGCACCGGTTTCCAAAATCTGCTGCGCGAGGGCGCGCTGGACATTCTCCGTCCGGACATCGCCCGCAACGGCATTACCCAAATCCGCCGCATGGCCGCCATGGCGGAAACATACTACACAGCGGTCGCTCCCTATCACGATGGCGGTCCCATCGCCACCGCAGCCGCGCTCCAACTGGCGGCCAGCTTGCCCAATTTCTTCATCCAACAAATACCGGCGCCACAAGCCGAAGAGGACATCCGCATGAGAGCTTCCATCACCGGCGGCAGCATTGAAACCGTCAAAGACGGATACGCCGCCCTGCCCACCGGCCCCGGCCTGGGCATTACCGTGAACGAACAAGCGCTTGCGCAATATGCGGAGCGTGCGGCATGAAGCGCCGCGATCTGTTCTCCGCCGCCGCGGCCGGGCTGTTCGCCGCAAAAAATGCCGCCGCTGGAATCGACTGCGGCTGCGCCTTCGCACCGCCCCAAAACGCGCTCGGCGGCGATGCCTTTCATTCTGTAGGTTCCAAAATCAAGATCACCAACGTGAAGGTGTTCGGCGTCTCCCTCACGCCCACCTCTGACCGCCCTTACGTGTTCGTCAAACTCGAAACCGACGCCGGAGTCATCGGCTGGGGCGAGGGAACACTGGAAGGGAAAGCCGCCGCAGTCATCTCCTGCGTTCAGGACTTCCGCGAATTTCTGATTGGCAGCGACCCCATGCAAGTGGAGCATCACTGGCAGTCTATGTACGTCCACAGCTTCTACCGCGCCGGTCCCGTAATGGGCTCCGCCATCTCCGCCATCGATCAGGCCCTGTGGGATATCCGTGGCAAGGTGCTCGGTCTGCCCGTCTATCAGTTGCTGGGTGGTCCGGTGGACCCCAAGGGAGTTCGCGGCTATTACCACACCAATGCGCGGACACCGGAGCAGTTACAGCAGTTGCGTCAAACCGCAGTTCAAATGGGCGTCTCCTGCTTCAAGGCCGGCCTCCCGGAATACTACGAATTCATCGAGACCCACGCCAAAATCAAGCGCGCCATCAAGCATATGGAAGTGCTGCGGGAGAACCTTGGCCCAGACCTGGACATCGCCGTCGACTTCCACGCGAAAACCAGTCCCAGCGTAGCCTCTATCCTGGTGAAGGAAGTGGAACCGCTGCACCTGCTGTTCATTGAGGAGCCTTGCCCGCCGGAAAATGTAAAGGCAATGGCCCGCATCGCCAAGCGCTCCACCACGCCCATTGCTACCGGGGAGCGTCTCATCGCCGCCTACGGCTGCCGCGAACTGATCGAAATGGGAGTCGTCGACATCCTGCAAACCGACATCAATCACGTCGGCGGCATCACCGCGCTTTGGAAAGTAGCCGCCATGGCCGAGGCGTCCGGCATCGTCATGGCGCCGCACGCCTGCGAAGGCCCCATCGGCGCCATGGCCAGCTTGCATGTGGACGCCGCGATGCCGAATTTCCTCATCCAGGAAATTTGCAGCGGCGTGCAGCCTGGTCCTAATGAAAAGGTGTGGGAGGAATGGATGGGCTTCCCGGTAATGCGTATGGTGGATGGCCGCTTCCCGCTGCCCACCAAGCCCGGCCTGGGCTTCGACCTGACAGAAGAATCGCTGAAGAAATATCCTTTCGGCGGCACCCGTCCCATGGCCCGCGTCTTTCATCAGGATGGTTCCGTGGCCGAGTGGTAATCACCGCGTGGTGACTACGGGCGATACCATTTCCCACTACCGGCTTACCGCCAAACTGGGCGCCGGAGGCATGGGGCAAGTGTTCCGTGCCTCCGATTCGCGTCTGTCCCGCGACGTAGCAATAAAGGTTCTTCCGCCCTCCGCGGATGACAATCTGCAGCAGCGTTTCACCGTGGAGGCCCAGGCAGCCAGTGCCTTGAATCATCCGAACATCGTAGCCGTCTTCGATGTCGGTACGCATCAGGGAACGCACTACATCGTCTCTGAACTTGTGGAAGGCGAGCCCCTGCGCGAACTGATATCCCGCGCTCCCGTTCCGGTGAGGAAGTTGCTTGACCTTGCCGCGCAAATGGCCGATGGCATAGCAGCCGCCCACGCGGCCGGAATCGTCCACCGCGATCTGAAGCCGGAAAACATCATGCTCACCCGCGACGGCCGGGTCAAGATTCTCGATTTTGGACTGGCCAAGCAACAGTCCCGCTCCGGCACCCTCCAGCCCACCGACGAAACATTGGCCATGTCGAACACGCAGCCTGGCCTCATCATGGGCACCGCCAATTACATGAGTCCGGAGCAAGCCCGCGGCGCCGCCTCCGATTACCGCTCCGATCAGTTCTCCTTCGGTGTAGTGCTGTATGAGATGGTCACCGGCAAACAGCCTTTCCTGCGCGAGACAACAGTCCAAACCATGTCGGCCGTTCTAGCCGACGAGCCCTCCCCCATTCCAACCGGCGCCAAGATTCCTCCGCCGCTGCGGTGGATTATCGACCGCTGCATGGCCAAGGACCCGCGGGAACGCTACGGCGCGACGATCGATCTCTTTCACGACCTGAAGAACCTGCGCGATCATGCCTCGGAAATCAGCATCGCCACGCAAGCGCCGCCGCCGAAGAAGCATATTCCCATCTGGGTGCCGGCCACCATCTTGACCATCGCCGGCCTGGCTGCGGGCTATGCGTTTTCCAGAATCACCATTCCGGACGCCACAGACATCTCCAGTCACAAGTTCACGCCGATCGCCACCGAAGCCTACGACGAAGTAAACCCTGTGTGGTCACCCGATGGCAAGAGCATTCTCTACACCGCGATGCTGAACGGAACCAGTCAATTGATGGTACGCAGCCTGCAAAGCGCTATGTCCGTGCAGACCACCCGCGGAACAATCGAGTGCCGGCTGCCGTTCTGGCATCCCCTGGAACCTCGCGTGTACTTCCTGGGAAATGGAGACCTCTATTCCGTCGCTATCGCTGGAGGCCAGCCAGAACTGGTACTCCCCAGAGTCAGTGCCGCCTCCATTTCGCCCGACGGGAAAACCTTGGCGGTGATGCGCCGGGATCCCAACAAGCTGCAGTCCGGTTTCGTTGAAATTTCCTCGCCGCCCGGAGCCCCTCCCAAGCGGTATTTGCCGGCTCCCTTCGCCGGAGGCACCTATTTCGGCGGCACCCTCCTGCAGTTCTCGCCCGACGGAACGCAAATCTTCTTCGCCGTCCGGCATTCGAACGGGCCACCCGAATATTGGCTTCTCCCCTGGCCGAATGAAGGCGGGAAAACTCCACCCAAGCGCATCCTGACGTCAATCACCGGCCGCATCGGTTCTTTCTCTTGGTGGCCCGATTCCAAGCGCGCTGTCATTTCCTTGTCCCTCGGCTATGAATCCGGCCATCTGTGGCTGGCGGACACGCGCCGCGGCCTGGTTCACGCAATCACCACCGGCATCGGCGATGAGATGCATGCCAGTCTTTCCCCCGACGGTTCACGAATCGCCTACACGGAAGTCGACGAAGATTTCGACCTCATGGACGTGCCTTTGAACGAAGATCCGCCGCGCAAGCTAATCGCCACCAGACGCCGTGAATTCGCCGCGGTCTGGGCTCCCATGGCCATGCAGTTCGCCTACGTGTCCGATCGCAGCGGTCCGTTTGAGATCTGGCTGCAGAGCACGCAGGACGGATGGGAGAGGCCCATTGTTAGAACTAGAGACTTTGCCGATGGCATGGATGCCCTAACCGCCGGACTGGCCTTTTCTCCCGATGGCAGCCGCATCGCTTACACGCGATCTACAGTGGAGAAGAACTCGATCTGGATCTCCCCCCTCTCCGGCGGGGCGGCGGTCCCGTTGACTCAGGACGAGGCCACCGGCCAATTCGCCCCCACCTGGTCACCCGACGGCAATTGGATCGCCTTCCTGCAAATCAGCGGCACCTCGGTCCGGCTGGCGAAAGCGCGCGTGGGCGGACGCGAAGCGCCGGTGGCCATCGACGGACAAATGGGTGAGCTGGCCCTCTCGAATCCGCGCTGGTCTCCTAAGGGCGACTGGATCACCATGAACACGGCGAAAGGATTCACGTTGGTGTCTCCGGATGGTAAGACCACCAGAAAGTTGAACCCGGAGCATTACCAGAGAAACGCCTGGTCGGCGGACGGGTCGACACTTTACGGGATGCGTGTAGTGAGCGGCGAAACGCTGCTCTCTTCCATCGATCTGCAGACGGGGGCGGAGAGGGTGCTACGAAAAATTAACGCAGAAACATACTTCCAGGACCCGGTGGACTTAGGCCAGACGTTCTCTCTGAATCCCAACGGCAAAAGTTTCCTGATGACGGAGAAGCACAGCAGGAATGATATCTGGATGCTGGAAGGGTTCCATCAAGCCAGGCATGAAGGCCACTGAACCGCGCCCGTAACGACACTCGCAAATCCGCGAAGACGGCACGGATTCCCCGCTTGTCCTCGAAGGCCATTTTGGAATGGCGCTCAGTGTCAAGTGCTCGCTCCGCTGTGGAATAACGGCGACAAACAACGGCGAGCCCTCGACAGTTCCACTCGCTGCAGGCGCATTTCCACGCTAGGGAAAGTAATCGGACACAAATCAAGTCCCACGAAATCTTTCTTTTTGGCACCGAAATCGGCGATCATTCGTCTTGACTTATCTAAGTAGATAAAGTAGCATCACTTCTACCAAGGAGGCACCGGTGAAGCAAATATATGCGCTCTCAATTGCGGTTGCGGCTCTGATCGCGCCGTCCGCCCAAGCAAGCACTCTTTACGCAACGGATCTAGGCGTGAGTGGCGCCGTAATTCTCCATTCGGTCAATCAGAGCACGGGTGCACTGACCACGATCGGTGATCCTGGTAATCCCTTCCGAATTTTCAATCTCACCAGTAATCAGAGTGACACCATTTGGGGAATCCTAGGTCCGACTATTGGCAATGTCGGTCCGAACGATCTCTATAAATTCAACCCGGCAACAGGCGTAGCCACAAAAGTTGCGACGCTAACCGGCCCCGGGATCACCACCACGAATCCCGTCTCTAGCCTGGCCTGGAATCCGGGAGACGGATTTCTTTACGGCAACACGACAGCAGATACTGGTTCCGCTGCGACTTTGTATAGAATTGACCCCAACACCGGAGCGGCCACGCAGATTGGGCTGGTCGGCATCGACGAGGTATTCGGTCTTGGCTTCGGTCAGGATGGTATCCTCTACGGCACGGATTTTTCCGGGAGATTTCTTAGCGTCAGTACATCCACTGGAATTGCGAGTGTCATCGGTAGTACAGGAATTCCATTCGGCGTCTTCGACCTTGCCTCCCGCCCCGAAGACGGTAAGATCTTCGTTCTGTCCAACTTCGATCAGTCGATTTACACCGTTGACCCGTCGACCGGAGTGGCAACTTCCGTTGGCCCTTGGGGCAACCAAATCTTGTCGGGCCTGGCGTTTTTGAATGATACCGGGTCCGGAACTCCAGAGCCGGGAACATTTGGTCTTCTGGCATTCAGTCTGCCCGTCCTTCTGTTCGGATTTCAGCGGCGCATCACCAAAAAGAATCGGCCCAGTTAGGTTTAGTGGCCAATTCCATCGGCTGACACAGTGTCAAATCGGCGCAACGTCAAATAGAGGGTGCGCCGCAGTTCACGCACTATTAGGATTGTGAAGCAGGGGCGTACTAACGATGGGCAATCTCCGCCGGCGCGACGCGCACACTGGAGTCCGTCGAGCCGGGGGCTACTCGCAATGATTTCGGAGCCACCAGTTCGATCCGCGATCACTTATTTAGTTCGAACCGTCTGGATAATCGTAATATCCCGGATATCCTGACCGTCATTCCCGCCAACATAAGGCCGTTGAATCTTCATCCAAAGCTTAGAATTCGCCAAGGTCGTTCCGCCGTCGAGAATGAAAAAATACCATTTGACCTGTTGTCCGGATGGCAGCTTGGGCCCCGTGCTGCGCATCGTGATTTCCTTGTACTGTCCCTTGTAGTAGGCATAAACCTTGTCGAGCGCATCGCCCGTCGTGTACACCTGCGACTGCTTGCCCGGAGCGGCGGCCGATGCATCGCGGCTGGCCTTCTCATCCAACTTGGAGCCTGCATAAGGCTTGAAGTCTTGCGCCAGGCAAAGGTTGTGGACCGAGGCAACAAGCAGGCCCGTCATCAGCATCAATACGTGTCTTCGCATTCGCAGCACCGTCCTTAGCCACTCCACGCTAATACAGAGAACTTCCATCACCACAGCCGTTCCGCCATTTCCCACCGCCGGACAGGCCCCGTCCGCTTCATCTGGAACGCCGCCAGCTTCCTTGGAAATCGATCCTCCCGCCAGTCCGTCCAATAAAACGGCAGGTCGGCGTGGAACCAATTCCGATGGTCCGCCGCCATCCACCCTTCCTTCAAAGCCATCGCAATCGCCTCAGCCTTCGACACCCGGAACCCAAACTTCGCCGCCAGCGCCACCGCCGCCTCTCCGCGTGTCAACGGAGCATCCGGCGACGCATGCAAATCCCCCTCCCCAACTGGATACTCCCCGCGAATCGCAGCCATCTGAATCGCCGCAAACGCCGCATGATCCACGCTCAGATCATCGAACCAAACCAGCGGCACACCAGCGGACGCCAATTCCCGCTGAACATCCGCCGCCGAAACGCGCGCCCCGCGTTGCAGCGATAAACTGGCCATCACCGCCGCCGCCTCACCCACATTCCACTCAATCGGATGCAACCGGAACGCCCCATTCGTCAGATGCGTCACGCCGATATTCTTCCCCGCCGCCAGGAAATTCGTCACCCCTTGCGGCACCAACGTCCCCATCGGCACCTGAAACGGTTTCGGCATCATCATCCGTCCGCGCTCATTCGCCCCGCACGGATGAATGTCCACCATATAAAATCCCGTCCCAATCGAATCCGGAAACCACCGCGCCCGCGGCTGATCGTTCTCAAACACAATGTCCTGTTCCGCCACCCGCGCCTGTGCCCGAATCCGCCGCGACTCCCGGATATACGGCACCTTCGATAGGCCATCCTCGGTATCCATCACGTCCTTACGGAGCATCAATTCCGGATACCCCTTTCCTTTCCCGTCATCCCGCGGCAAATCATTCTGCAGCCAGTAAAGGAACGCCAGCGAAACCCGCTTCGCCTGCTGCAAGACCCGCACCGTATCCAGCGGCGTGCGGTCCAGCAGCGATTCGGAATGGTAATCCTGCTTCGGCCAGTTGATCAGCGCCAGATCCTTGGGTGCATTCCCGCCCGTGAAATTCTTCGCCGCCAACAGCCTCCGCCAACCGAAGAACGGCCCCGGCGACATGTTGTTCGGCACCGGCGGATCTTCGCCGAACATCGTATACTGCACATCCCCCTTCCACCCGTACTCCTTCGAATAATTCACCTTCAAACTGAACGGCTGCGAATCGCGAAAATGCTCATACTCATCGGGCTTGGGAACGCCGTGCCGCTCCCCCGTCCGCAACTCCACCGCGAACGGATAAGTGAAACTTTGCACACAAGCATCGTTAGCGGCAGCCGACGCATGGGGCTCCCCCGTCTCACTCTTCGGTTCCGACCCCACTACATAGGGCACATGCGCCAGCGGCAGCAAATCGCCCAGTTCCGTGGCATCCAATACAAACTTCGGCTTAAATCGAATCACCTCGCGCCGGTCGAACTGATATGCCAGCACGCTGACAATCTTCCCCCCAACCACTTCCACGTCCAAAACACGAGTGCGCAGAAATGTTTGAACGGGAAAAACCTTCATCATCTCCTGCAGCACGGCCACTCCAGCCTTCGGCTCAAAGCAAAGCGCCGAAACGTAGCACGACCCCGGATTGAAATTCTCCATCGCACCCGCAGCCAGCGTGTAATGGGTGCGATAGTAATCCCGAATCCGCCTCCGCATCTCGTAATAGGTGCGCGTCCCGCCCGCGATCTCAATGAACCGGTTCTCGTCCAGCGCAGGCACTCCGCCCGCTGTAAGCTGCCCGCCGATCCAATTCGTCTCCTCCGTCAGGCAAACCGCATGGCCCCGCGCCGCCGCCCGCATCGCCGCCGCCACACCGCCCATCCCTGCGCCCGCCACCAGAATGTCGCAGCTAATCTCCCGCGGCCGCGCCGGCACCGTCACGCTCAGAATGGCCACCCGAGGGTCGCCCTCCGCTCGCACCCGCTCCACGTCCACCACGGAATATTGTTGAGCCCCCAACAGGCTCGTTATCATCAATAGAAGAATCAGCCGCATCATCAGCAGAGTAACGCAATGGCAGACGTGTAAGTCAAATCATCCACGCCGTATGAGGTTCTGCTCGATGTTTCCAAGTCCATCAGCGCCCATGCCACCCTGCGCGGCCTGATGGACGAACTGAAAGATTGCCTCTCGCAACTCATCCAGTTTGAATCGCTCACGCTCGCCCTCTTCAACGCGGAGCGCAACACCGCCCGCTTGCATGTCATCGTGAAGCGCGACTGGCACCTCGCCGAAGAAGGCCTCGAAACAAGAATTCAGGCCATGATGAATACCGAACTGCCTGTGGATGCCACACCCGTCGGCTACGCACTCCGCACTGGGGAACCTGTGTACGTGCCGTGCATCGATCTGGAAACCCGATTTCCCGTTGTGGTCGACGCCATCCGCCGCAATGGGGGCCGCTGCTTTTGCGCGCTGCCGCTCGTCACGGCCCGCCGCAAAGTGGGAACGCTCAGCTTCTCCACCTCGCGCGAGGATGCCTATTCGCCGGAACACATCGAACTGATGCAGCAGATCGCCATGCAGGTGGCCGTCGCCGTGGAGAACACGCTCAATCACGAGGCTCTCGCTCATCAGCGCGACCACCTGCAGTTGTTGCTCGAAATCAACAACACGCTGGTGTCGCATCTTGAGGTCAAGGATCTGTTACGATCCATCGCACTCTGCCTGCGCCGCGTTTTCACCAACGAACACGTCGGGCTTTCTCTATACGAACCGCAAACCGGGCGTCTCCAAATGCAGGTGCTTGACCTCAGCAATCCCGCGGGGCTCATTCGCGAGAAGATACTGGACGAAGTTTCCGAAGACTCCCCAACTGGCAGAGTCTTCGCGGCCCGCAAACCCGTCGTCCTCCGCCGCGAAGACATCGCAGGTCTGGCGCAACACACGATCAAGTATCTCTCGCAGGAGGGCTTGCAGTCGGTTTGTTCGCTGCCGCTGGTTTCGCGCGGAGAAGTGTTGGGCGGTCTCATCCTGGCCAGCCGCAACCCAGCCGCATTCCCGCCCGAACAAGTGGACCTGCTCTGGCGCATCGCCGGTCAAGTGGCCATCGCCATCGACAATTCCCTCTCCTACCAGAAAATTGAAGACCTCAAGAACAAGCTCGCCGAAGAAAAGCTTTATCTCGAAGACGAAATCCGCACCTTCTATCAGTTCGAAGACATCATTGGCCGCAGTGACGCGCTGCGCCGCATTCTGCAGCAAGTGGAAACCGTAGCGCCCACCGATTCCACCGTATTGATCCAAGGCGAAACCGGCACCGGAAAAGAGCTAGTCGCCCGCGCCATTCACAACCTGAGCGCACGCAGCAAATCCAGCTTCGTAAAATTGAACTGCGCCGCCATCCCCACCGGACTCATTGAGAGTGAATTGCTGGGCCACGAACGCGGAGCCTTCACCGGAGCCATCGCCCAAAAGCTGGGCCGCTTCGAACTGGCGCACAAAGGCTCCTTATTCCTGGACGAGATCGGCGAGATCCCGCTGGAAATGCAGCCCAAACTGCTGCTCGTGTTGAAGAAAAGAGTTTGAACGCCTGGGCGGTACGCGTACACTCCACGCCGATGTGCGCCTGGTAGCGGCCACCAATCGCGACCTGCAACAAATGGTGAACGATCGCGAATTCCGTGCCGATCTCTTCTACCGGTTGAACGTCTTTCCCGTCACTCTGCCGCCGCTGCGTCAACGCACCGAAGACATTCCCCTGCTGGTCCGCTACTTCGTCCAACTCCATTCCCGCCGCATGAATCGCGTCATCACCACCATTCCGTCGGAAGCCATGGAAGCGCTGGTGAAGTATCCCTGGCCCGGAAACATTCGCGAATTGCAGAACCTCATCGAGCGCGCCGTCATCCTCTCGCCCGCCGCCGTGCTGCGCGTTCCCATCGCGGAGCTAAAGGCTGTCGCCACCCCGCCTTCCCAATCCGGTGTCAGCTTGGAAGAGGTGGAGCGCGAACACATCCTGCGTATGTTGAAGGAGGCGCAGGGTGTCATCGGCGGGCCAAAAGGCGCGGCCGCACGGCTGGGAATGAAGCGCACCACCCTCCAATCCCTCATGCAGAAGTTCGGCATCGCCAACTCCCGCTGACCGCCGCAGGTTCGGCACCGTGCCGATATGTCGGCACCCATCCGTCGGCACACCGCGGCCCCATCTGATTCCTTTCTATTGCTTAACATTTAGAATACTTCGGCCTACCAAATGCTTCTAAAGAGGTGTGGTTAAGGAGACTGAAGAGATGTTGAAGATTACCATCCACGATGGAGCGAAAATGTTTCGCCTCCAATTGGAGGGCCGCCTGGCCACCGCGTGGGTGACTGAACTGGAGCAGTGCTGGAAAACGGCCGCCTCGTCGCTGGGCTCCAAAACGCTGCTCGTGAATCTGGACGACGTAACTTTTGTAGATGCATCCGGAAAGTCGCTCTTAGCCGACATGCACCGCGCCGGGGCCAGGTTCACCGCAGCCACTCCGTATCAACGGGAGATCGTTGCGGAAATTACCGGGGAGGCCCTGCCCGAACCCAAGCCGGCTGAGACCCCGTGGCTCCGCAGGCTGGTAAGTGCTTTCTTCGTACTGGCCGCGCTACTCATCCTGCACGATGTAGCCGCGCTGGCGCAACCCGCGGACGTCCTGCGCCTCAGCATGAAAGATGCGGTAACCATGGCGCTGAAACAGAACCCGCAAGTGCAAATCGCTAACCTGAACGTGGCGTTGTCGCAACAGGACGAGACCATCGCGAAATCGGCGCTGCTGCCCCATCTTAATGGACAGATAGCCCAGTCCGTGCGAAAGAGCAACCTGGAAGCAAACTTCGGCCGAAAGCTCCAAGGCTTCCCCAGCTCCGTCGGACCGTTCCCCGTCTTCGAACTCGGACCCACCGGTTCAGTCAGCGTCTTCGACCTGACGCTCTACAAACGGCTGCAATCGGCCAAGCAGAACACCGTTACCGGGAAAGCGCAAGAACTTACCGTGCGCGAACAAACCGTGCTGCTGACTGTCTCGCAATATCTCTCGGCCATGCGCAACGCATCCACCGTCAAGGCATCCCAATCGCGCGTGGAACTGGCGCAAGCCATTTACGATCAAGCCGCCGACCTGCAAAAAGCCGGCGTCGGTACCGGCATCGATACCCTGCACGCCAACGTACAATTGCAAAGTGAAAAGCAGCGCCTGATCGTTGCCGAGACACAACTCCGCACTTCGCTCTTAGGCCTCGCGCGCCTGCTCAACGCCGGCGATAACCAACGCATCGAACTGGCCGACGAACTTCGCTCGCAGAAAGTAGTCGCGCCGGATAGCCGCGAAGCCGCAACTGCCTATCAGAACCGTCCAGAGATGAAGACCGCCCTCTCGCGCGAACGCACGGCGGAATTGCAACGCCAGGAAGCGCGTTCCGAATGGCTGCCGAAACTAAGCTTCTCCGCACCTATGGACCCACCGGTATCCATGTAACAGACATGCTGGAGACTGTTCGAGCGAGGCCTTGGCACGGGCGTAGTCGGCTTTGGCGCCTTCCAGTTGGGCTACGGCGCCGGTGACCAGGCTTTGCGTGGTCTGGGCGGTCATGGGGACATTGACCTGCGCGGCCTTGGTCTGACTTTCGGCTAGAGACACGGCAGCTTGCAACTGGTCGATCTTGGCCTGGTAGTCGCGCGGATCGATCTGGGCCAGCAGTTGGCCGGCTTTCACATGCTCGTTGTCCTTGACCAGCACCTGTAAAACATTTCCGGAGATCTTTGGCGCCATCATTACGATGTGTCCGTCCACCTGCGCACTGATCGCCGCGCACAAACCCGCTGACCGAACCGCGCACCACCAACCGCGCACCACCAACCGCGCACCACCAACCGCGCACCACCAACCGCGCACCACCAACCGCGCACCACCAACCGCGCACCACCAACCGCGCACCACCAACCGCGCACCACCAACCGCGCACCACCAACCATC
>JBBRNO010000142.1:0-17145 GCA_038230275.1 Bryobacterales bacterium | reverse complement strand
GGCGATGGACTCCAAGGCGCTGCGCGAGGCGCTGTTGGGCAAGCTGCCCGACTACATGGTTCCCGCCGCTTTCGTCACTCTCGATTCCTTCCCCTTGACCCCCAACAAGAAAGTCGACCGCAACGCTCTGCCCGCTCCGGAAGAGGTTCCGCTGGAGACTACCGGGCCGCGGAACGCTCTTGAAACGCAAATTCTGACGATTTGGAAGCAGGTACTGGGGCTGGATAGCATCGGAGTCTACGATAACTTCTTTGCGCTGGGCGGACACTCTCTGCTGGCCATCAAACTGTTTTCGCAGATGGAGCCGGTGTTTGGGAAACTCCCGGTAGCGCTGCTATTTGAATTTCCAACTGTCGCGGAAATGGCGGCCAAACTGAAGGAAGGCGGATTGAAAGCGCGGTGGAAATCGCTGGTCGCGATCCGCCCTACCGGTTCCAGGCCGCCTCTATTCCTGGTTCCGGGAGTGCATGGCAACGTGATGTACTGTACCCAGCTTGCCTTGGCGCTTGGCTCGGAACAACCTCTCTACGGACTTCATTCGGTGGGCGTTGATGGAGAGGCGGCACCCCTGGAGGCGATTGAGCAGATAGCGGCTCACTTTTTATCGGAAATCCAAACGGTGCAACCGCACGGACCTTACAATATTGCGGGAGCTTGCATGGGGGGAACTGTCGCCTACGAAATGGCGCAGCAACTACACGCGCAAGGGGAAGAGGTGGCGACGTTGCTGTTGATAGAGGCGTGGATGCCGAGCTCGGTTGAAATGAAGCGGCTGTCATCGTCTCCGCTATATCGGGGAATGATGTTTCTATCCATGCGCACCCGGCAGCACGTGCAGGCATTTCGCAAGTGCCGCGGGTGGGAAAATGCCGTTTACCTGTTGCGGCTGAGCCGGTTGTTGAAGGAAGCCATTGCTCGCAAGCGAATGCACGACTCCTTCCGCGCCGAGATTGTGAAGCAGGCACTGGTTCACACCAACTTTTTAGCCATGGCGCAGTATGCACCCAAGCCATACGCCGGCTCCGCTGTGCTGATTATCGCCGGCGAGAATCAGATTGAGCCTGAACTCGACCCTCGTTTAGGTTGGAAGTCTCTTTCGGGTGGCGCCGTGATCCACAGGCTGGAAGGGGCCAGCGGTGGCGTCCTGCTGCGGGAACCGATAGTGGGGCATCTGGCGCGGTGTATAACAGACTCCATTCAGGCGAACTTCGAATCCATAGGCGCGGCCGGCAAATGAAACTTATCGGGTATCTGTATCGAAAGTGCAGGGGCGAGGTCTTGCTGGTTGCCGTTCTCGGTCTGTCGGGCGGGTTGTCCAGCGCCGCGCTGATCGCCGTGGTCAACAAAGCTTTACACGCCGAGCATCCGGGTTTAATGCTGCTCGCTGCTTTTGGGTTAATCGCTCTGGTGAAAATCGTCTGTGGACTGGTGTCGAACTTTGTACTCGTGCGCCTTACACAAGACTCCATGCTGCAACTCTCCGATGAGTTGTGCCAGGGAATTCTCAATTCCCCCTTCCGTACTTTAGAGAAGTTGGGAACCGCGCGATTGTTTGCCTTCCTCACCGACGATATATCAACCATGTCGGCCGCCATTCAGGCGCTACCCCCACTCACCGTCAATTTAGCCATCCTGATGGGCTGCGCCGCCTATCTGATTTATCTGTCCTGGGCTGGTACGCTGCTGATGGTGTCCTTCGTGGTGACCGGCGCGGTATGCCACAAATTGCTGCTAAAACGCGTCCATGAGGCTGTTCGACTGGCGCGAGAGGGCCGCGATACGCTGTTCAAACACTTCCGGACATTGACAGACGGCATCAAGGAACTGAAGCTCAGCAGATCAAAGCGTCAAGTATTTTTGAAAGACGATGTAGGTGCCACGGTGAAGTATTTGCGGGAGCACAATCTGAAGGCGGCTGGCCAATTCGCGATTGCGGAAGGGTGGAGCCAGTTTATGTTCTACCTTCTGATGGGAACCATCCTGTTCTTTATGCCGTCAAGGCTTCATCTTACGCCGGAGACTGTGTCTGCTTTCGTGTTTACAGCGCTTTATTCGGCGGCGCCCATCTGGGGAATCATGGGCGCGATGCCGGTCTTCGATCGGGGACGGGAGGCGCTGGCGCGGCTGCAGGCCGTGGGCGTTACCGTGCAAGCGGCGGCGGTCGTAGAAGACTCTCCGGTGATCGAAAACTCACATCCTGTGGTGGAGTTCCGCGGCGTCCAGTTTTCCTATGCGCACGGAGAAAAGCACGACTTTGCCCTGGGCCCGCTGGATTTGACGCTGCGGCCGGGGGAATTGACTTTCGTAATCGGTGGGAACGGCAGCGGAAAATCGACGTTCGTGCGGTTACTGACGGGTTTGTATGCACCGCAGGCCGGCGAAATTCTGCTGGATGGGCGAACGGTTACGCTCACAATGCAGGAAAGCTACCGCCAGCTTTTCTCGGTGGTCTATTCCGATTTCTTTCTCTTTGATCGGCTCCCCGGTGCGGGCGATCCGGAATTGCGTACCTTGGCACGAGGCTATCTAAGCGCATTGGAGTTGAGCGAAAAGGTTGCGATCGACGGCGACCGCCTTTCCACTATCGATCTCTCGCAAGGACAACGGCGGCGTCTGGCGCTATTGGCAGCTTATCTGGAAGATCGCCCGATCTTCGTTCTGGACGAATGGGCCGCCGACCAAGATCCCGCTTACCGGCAGATCTTCTACACGCGGCTGCTTCCGGAGCTGAAGCGCAAAGGAAAAACAGTGGTTGTGGTGACTCACGACGACCGCTATTTTCACTTGGGCGACCGGATATTGAAACTGGACTATGGTTCGTTGGTGGAGAACTCGATAGCGGAGGCTGAATCTGCGACCACAATGGCTTCCTGATTCTTCAGGAATCGACCGGTTTCGAACTATCGCAGAATCAGAGAACTCAGGTTTATTACGCGGCTCAGGCCGCAACGTCACAAAAGCAGGATATATTACGATTTCAGTAAGGTAAGGGAATCGGCCTCCGGTCGGCGGATGGGTGTCCAGCCCGGCCAAGGTAAGCCCTCTGAGCCAACCCGGGGTAAACGCGAAATGCCGCAAGATCCGAATTCGAAACGCGCCTCCTCGGCGATCCTCCGTCCAAAGCCGCGGCCCGACGCCGCATTTCGCCTGTTTTGCTTTCCTCATGCCGGGGCTGGGGCGGCCGCCTTTCGGGGCTGGGCAGATCGAGCCCATCCGTCATTGGAAGTCATTCTGCTACAGAGCCCGGGGCGAGAGAATCGCATTGGGGAGCGGCCGTTAATGAAAATGCAGGATTTGGTCGATCATCTCGGGGTGAGCATCCGTCCCTGGCTTGATCGGCCATTTCTGTTTTATGGCCACAGCTTAGGCGCTCTAACCGCCTTCGAAGTGGCAAAGTGGCTCCGCCGGATGGAAGCGCCCATGCCAAAGGCGTTGTGCGTGGCGGCCAGCAGGGCGCCTCAACTTCCGTGGCCGCATTCTTGGGTGCATGGACTGGACGACTTGACGTTGCTACAGGAAGTAGAAAAGCGATATGGCGGCGTTCCGGCTCTGGTAATGGAGAACGAAGAACTGCGGGAATTACTTACACCGGGGCTTCGGGCCGACATGGCTGTGGTGGAAACGTACGCCTGCCCGGCGGAGGCGCCGCTTGATCGTCCAGTTTTCGTTTTTGGCGGAATTGACGACGCCATGACTACTGAACCGGCGCTGCGGGCCTGGCAGGCGCAAACCACTCGCGGGTTCCGTTTGACCATGTTGCCCGGCGGGCACTTGTTTCAACAGACCCACGCCGGTGTGCTGCTGGATGCTATCGCAGACGCTGCGTCTTCGAGTGACCCCATTCCCATGGATGATCCGGCGGAATCGCAAGAGAAGAAAGAGCCCGCGGACGAGGCGATCGCCATTGTTGGTTTCGGATGCAGGTTGCCGGGCGCACCTGACGTAGAATCGTTCTGGCGGCTTCTGGTGGATGGCCGCGAGGGTACCTCCGAATATGCCCAGACTCGCTCGCCAGCGCTGGACCGAATTTACTCGAAGGATGCCGATGGCGGTGAAAAGGCTCCGTCCTCGCGGGGGGGATTTCTTTCCGGTCTTGAAACGTTCGATGCCGCTTTCTTTGGACTTTCTCCGCGCGAGGCGAGTTACCTCGATCCACAACAGCGGCTGTTGTTAGAGGTGGCCTGGGAGGCGACGGAAGATGCGGGAATTCCATTGGAAACGCTTTCGCACCGAACGACCGGGGTCTTTGTCGGCATTTGGGCTAACGACTTCGAGCATCTGCTTTATGACGGTGCGTCGGAATACGATATCTATAAGATTACGGGTGCCGCGCGATTTCCCGGCTCCGGCCGCCTGTCGTATTTCCTGAACGCAACCGGCCCGAGCGTCACTGTCGATACAGCATGCTCCTCGTCGCTAGTAGCAGTACACATGGCTCGGCGCGCGTTGCTCAATGGAGAATGCGACGTGGCGTTTGCGGGTGGCGTGAACGTACTGCTGCGTCCGGAGATTACGCTCGGCTTTGCCAAGGCGGGAATGCTGTCCAGTGAAGGGCGCTGTAAGTTCGGGGATGCGTCCGCTGACGGATTTGTCAGAAGCGAAGGGGCAGTGGTTACGGTTCTTAAGCGCCTGTCCGATGCACAACGCGATCGCGACGAGATTTACGCGGTGATCCGGGGCAGCGCCGTAAATAACGATGGACAAGGCAGTGGTCTATTGATGAAGCCCTCCGTCGAAGGTCAGGAGAAATTGATCCACTTGGCGCTTGCCGACGCACGAGTGTCAGCCGATCAATTGTCCTACATCGAAGCGCATGGCACTGGGACACCGGCGGGCGATCCGGTGGAATTGGAGGCAATCGGCAACGTGCTCCGCTCTGCCGGCAGGCACGAACCTTGCCCGGTGGGGAGCGTTAAAACCAATATTGGGCATACAGAGGGCGCGGCAGGGCTTGCTGGCCTAATGAAGGTGGCGCTATCTCTAAAACACCAGATCCTGCCGGCTAGTCTGCATTTCCGCCAAGGAAATCCGGCGGTTCCGTGGGATCGTCTACCACTGCGCATTCCAGGAACGAGCGCGCTTTGGCCACGGGGCGAAACGCCTCGACTGGCCGGAGTGAGCGCGTTTGGCATTACCGGAACCAATGCCCACGCGATCCTGGAAGAAGCGCCCGCGCCCGCGCCGGAGCCACAAGCAATCGTGAATCAGGGTGCGCATCTGGTGCTGCTTTCGGCGCAAAGTCCCGAAGGGCTTCAATCTCTCGCCCAGCGCTATATTGATCGGGCAGGAACACTGCCTTCGTTGGCGGACTTGAGCTATACCGCCGCCGTGCGGAGAACACATCTCCAGTGCCGGCTGGCGGTGGTTGCCGAGTCGGAGCCTGAGTTTATCGAGAAGCTCAAGGCATTCACCGGTGGAGACAGTTCCTTAGCCGCACGCAAGATCGCTTTCGTATTTCCCGGTCAAGGTTCGCAATGGATCGGGATGGGCCGGGAACTGCTGCGGAGTTCGCCCGTTTTTCGTGAGGCTATCGAACGCTGTGATCGAGCCATTGAGCGGGAGACGGGATGGCGTGTTTCCGACGTCCTGGATGATTCCGCAAGCGAGGCGGCTTTTGAACAGATCGAGGTGATTCAGCCGGTTTTGTTCGCGATGTCCGTCGCTTTGGCCGCTCAATGGCGGAACTGGGGCATCGAACCGCAAGCCGTCATTGGCCATAGTATGGGAGAGGTTGCGGCGGCCTGCGTCGCCGGAGCTATAACGCTGGAAGACGCAGCGGCTATCATTTGCCGCCGCAGCCGGTTAATGAAGCGCATTCATGGCATGGGTGCGATGGCACTGGTGGAACTGCGAATGGATGAAGTGGCCCGGCGTTTGGAATCCATGGGCGGCCAGATCGCTATCGCGGCGTCAAACGGAGATAGCAGTACGGTGGTGTCCGGGGATCGGACTGCCGTGGAGACGCTGCTTGCAAAGCTCGAGGCGGAGGAAATCTTTGCCCGGCGGATCAAGGTTGACGTTGCTTCGCATAGCGCTCAGGTGGATCCCCTGCTTGGCGAATTGCGTTCCGCGCTGCAGAGCGTGAAGCCACGGGATGGCTCCATTCCGCTCTATTCCACGGTACGATCCGGAATCCAAACCGGCGCGGGGCTGGATGCCGACTATTGGGCCAACAATCTACGGTATCCGGTGATGTTCGCCGCCGGGGTTCGCAAGCTGCTCGACGACGGGTTTGACGGATTCATTGAAGTCAGTCCGCATCCACTGTTGACGGGCTCCATCCAGGCGATGCTGGCGCAGACTGGACGGAAAGGCTTCGCGCTGGGATCCCTCAAGCGAGAGGCGCCTGAGCAAGCCAGCCTGCTGGAATCGATGGGCTCTTTGTACTGTGCGGGGTACCCAGTCGATTGGAGCCGCCAGTATCCTCACGGGGGGCGGCGTGTTTCCCTGCCGGGCTATCCGTTTGAACGCGAGCGATTGTGGCCGGAGTTGTCTGAAGGCCGGTTACCACAGAAGTTGGTTACGTCGTTGCTCGGCCGGGAGGTCAATTCCTCCGCTGATCCGGACAGCAGCATCTTCGAGAGTGAGCTGAGCGGGGAGGCGCCGGCATATCTTGCCGATCATTTGGTCCGTGATCAGATTGTGCTGCCAGCGTCGGCCTACTGCGAGATGGCGATTGCCGCTGCGCAGAAATTGTTCGGTGCAGGTCCGGTGACCCTCACGAACGTTTCCATCGATCAAGCCATCATTCTTCCCCCAACCGGAGGGCGCAAGGTACAGGTGACCACGCGCCGTCAGGGCCCTGGAATAGCGCAATTTGAAGTGAGGGCGATCGAAGAAGACGGCACCTGGGCGCTGTGCGCCACGGGGTCTGTCGGCAAGCAGATCGAACCGTCTGCTTCGTTGGATTCGCTCGAACAGATTCGGGTTCGATGTTCCACCGAGATTGGCGTGGATGCCCTCTATCAAGGGCTTTCGCGCGCGGGACTACCCTACGGGCCGGCTTTTCGGTGCGCGGAAGGGATCTGGGAAGGATCGTCAGAGTATTTCACTCTCATCCGCTTGAGTGGCGCGGCGGGACCGGAGGGCGGCCACTTCTTCCACCCTTCGATCCTGGATGCCGGGCTGACGTCGATCGTTCATGCTGCCATCGGTTGGACCGGCGACGAGCAAGTCTGGGTCCCCGTGTCGATTCCACAGTTGCGACTGTTTAGGACAAAGGCCGGATCAGAGCTATTTGCGCACTTTACACCTCATCTTCAAGCGGTCGACGACGGAACATTCGGCGGCGACCTGCGGTTCTTTTCCCCGGAAGGTGAATTGGTCGTGGAACTGAACGGCGTAGCGTTCCGGCGGTTGGGCAGCAACGTTACTCCGGGCCGGGACTGTCTGTTCGCAGTGCGATGGGAAGAGCAGCCGATACTGCCGGCGAAGCCCGACACTCCTTGCGATTGGTTGCTCTTTTCAGATGCAGGCGGCGTCGCGTCGCGCCTCGCTGGGGTCCTTGCGGGTAAGCAGCAATCGTGTCTCCAAGTCACCGCGGGACTTCGATTCGAGCAGCACGCACAACATTGGCAAGTGCGTCCGGATCACCCGGAAGACTTTGATCGATTGTTCCTTGATCCCCGGATTCGCGGCTCGCGTGGTGTGATCTATGCCTGGACGCTGGATGCGGCTTCGGGACCAACCACGTCGAAGTCGTTGGGAGCGGCCCGGCTGTGGACTGTGACCGCGCCGTCGTTGCTGCTTCAGGCGCTCATCCGCGCAGGTTTGCCGCAATCTCCGCGCATCTGGCTTTTGACCGCTGGCGTACAAGCCACCGGCAACGGGCCGCAACAGAAAATTTCTCTCGAACAATCGCCCGCCTGGGGATTAGGCCGCGTGCTGGCGCTGGAACATCCGGAATTTTCGCCGACGTCTGTTGATCTCAGCGCTGCGCCGACGGCGGATGAACTGGAAGTTCTGGCCGGCGTGCTGAATGCTGAGCCGCCGGAGGATCAACTCGCAGTTCGCGGGATGAACCTCTACGCGGCGCGGCTGGGCCGTTGGGATGTACCGGCCGCGACGGTTCCCGCTGATTCGTCAGAAAGTTATCAGGTACGAATCCGGCAGCCTGGGTTGCTGGAGACACTTGAGCTGCAAGCTTCCGCTCCATGTCCTGCTCGTAACGGCGAGGTGAGGATCCGGGTAGAGTCGGCAGGTCTGAACTTCCGGGATGTGCTGACGGCAATGGCGCTTGTCTCGGGAAGTCATGCGGCGTCGGAGATGACACTCGGCATGGAATGCGCGGGCCGAGTGGTCGACTCCGGGGATTCGGTACTGGCAATCGCTTCGCCATTTGAGACCGGCACGCTGCGTTCACATGTCACTGTTCCGGAATGCTATGTTCGCCGCATACCCCTCGGATGGAGTGTTGAACAAGCGTCCGCACAACTGATCGCATTCCTAACGTCCTGGTATGCGCTTGAGCATCTGGCGCGCATTAAGCGGGGTGATCGCGTTTTGATTCATTCGGCGGCAGGCGGAGTTGGAATGGCGGCCATCCAGATCGCGCTGCGCGCCGGAGCTGAGGTGTTCGCGACGGCAGGCTCGGAGGTAAAACGTCAATTGGTTCGCGGATTAGGAGCGAGCCACGTCTTCGATTCGCGGACTTTGGACTTCGCAGCCGAAGTGCTCGCTGCGACGGGCGGCCGAGGCGTCGATATCGTGCTCAATTCTCTGGCGGGTCCATTTCTGGCCAAGAGCATTGAGGTACTGGCGCCCTACGGGCGATTCTTCGAATTGGGCAAGCGGGACATTCAGAACAATAACGCCCTGGCCCTTGGTCCGTTCCTACGCAATCTCTCCTTTTCCGTGGTCGATTTGGCCGATATGCTCCAGAACCGCCGGGAATATGTATCGTCCATGCTCGACGAACTGATGATGCTGTTCGCAGCCGGTGAACTTCAACCGTTGACGGTGGAGTCGTTTGCTGCTTCAAACGCAGCGGAGGCGTTTCAAAAGATGGCGCATGCTAGGCATACCGGCAAGCTCGCACTGCGCTTCGATGAATGCAAACCGGCCTTGGCGCCTTCTGAAGACGTTCTCTTTCGTGCCGATGCAACGTATCTGATTACGGGCGGTCTGGGCGGTGTAGGCTTCCAGGTCGCGCGTTGGTTAGTGGACCATGGCGCTCGCAACCTGGCTTTGGTCGGGCGGCGTGCACCATCGACTGGGATGTCACGGGCGATCTCCGCGCTAGTCTCCTCCAAAGGTGTTCGAGTGGAGGTGTTCTCAGCCGACGTGAGCCGGGCCCGCGAAGTCCAGGCGCTGATCGAAAAATTGCCGGACTTGCGCGGCGTCTTTCATGCTGCTGCTGTTATTGACGACGATTTGTTGCGTAATCTTGATCCGCTTCGTGTAGAAGCCGTGCTTGCTCCCAAGGTGCAGGGAGCTTGGAATCTCCACCAGGCGACTCTCAGTCTACCGCTCGACTATTTCGTACTGTTCTCCTCCGTCGCGGCGGTATCGCCGCAACCCGGCCATGGCAGCTACGCTGCCGCCAACTCTTTTCTAGATGCGCTTGCCCGCGAGCGAGCACGGTTGGGGCTGCCTGCCACCAGTCTCAACTGGGGTGGCTGGCGCGGACTCGGCTTGGCGAATGAGGAAGGTACGCAGCGCAGCATCAGGGGCTATGCCCGTCGGGGAATGTCCGCCATGCCGGTGGAGACCGCGCTTGAAGCACTCAACCTGGCGCTTCGCGGCAAGGCGCCAAACCTGGTGGTCACTCGATTCGACGCTGCCCGCATGGCTCGATCCTATGCCGAAGAAGGTCTTCCGCCGCTGTTCCGCAAGTTGGCGATCACAGCGAATATTAGTTCCGCATCGGACTCGCCCCGATCTAGTTTTCTCGAAGCATTGCAGGCAGCGCCAATTGGCGCCGAAAGACGAGAACTGCTGGAAGACCACCTGAAGGAACAGGCGTCGCGAGTGCTCCGGCTCTCGGCGGCACGTATTGATCGAAACCGGCCGTTTGGACAGATGGGGCTTGATTCCCTGATGTCGGTCGAGTACGTGAACCGCTTGCGTGCGAGTCTCTCCATAGCTTTGCCCGCTACCTCTGTCTTTAACCATCCGACCATCGCCCGGCTGACGGTGCATATCGCGCAGCGGCTGCAGCTTTCGCTAGAGGCGACGCTTGAGAGCGCCGAACCGGGCCGGAAGGAATCGTTGATTTCCGCGGAGATCCACAATCTATCGGAAGAAGAAGCCATCCGGCTGTTAGTCGGCGGAGGAGGCGCGGCCTGATGAGTTCGAAGCCGTCGTCTCTCTCCGCCGCGAAACTGGCTCTGGCGGTTCGCCAGGCGCGTCAAAGCGGCGATGCATCGTTGCTGGGCGCCGAGCCGATTGCGATTGTCGGGTTGGCGTGCCGCCTGCCAGGGAATGCGTCGACGCCGGAGCGCTTTTGGAAGAACCTGTGCGATGGTGTCGATTCCGTCAGCGACCCTCCCGCCGGACGTTGGCCGGAGATTCCCGCCGGCGTTCCCTGCCGCGCCGGCTATCTGGGTCCTGTTGACGAGTTCGACGCATCCTTTTTCGGAATTCCGCCCCCGGAAGCCGAACATCTGGATCCGCAACAGCGGTTGCTTCTTGAAGTGACTTGGGAATCCATCTGGGACGCAGGTATTGAACCGGAAGCTCTTGCGGGCTCCCGCACCGGGGTGTTCACAGCCGTCTACAACGGGTACTACGAGCGGATGCTGCTGAATCAGCCGCGCGAATTGAACGCATACTCAGCCAGCGGGACTACCCCCAGCACGGCCTCCGGACGCGTGGCTTTCCTTTTGGACCTGCGCGGCCCGGCCGTTTCAATCAATACGGCATGTTCGTCTTCGCTGGTGACGGTTCACCTTGCTTGCCAGAGTCTGCGTACCGGCGATAGCGACATGGTACTGGCCGGCGGCGTCAATTTGAAGCTCTCGTCCACCGAAATGGTTTCGTCAGCGCAGATGGGTCTGCTGGCACCGGACGGTCGCGCGAAGACGTTCGACTGGCGGGCGAATGGGTTCGTGCCAGGCGAGGGATGTGTGGTGACGGTTCTGAAGCGGCTGTCGGACGCCTTGGCGAATGGCGACCGTATCCGTGCGGTGATTCGCGGGACCGCCATCAATCAGGACGGCCGCACCAGCACGATGACGGCGCCGAACGGCACGGCACAGCGCGAGGTGATCCGGGCAGCGCTGGTAAACGCGCGCGTCGATCCCGGGCTCATCAGTTTTGTCGAAGCTCATGGAACGGGCACGGCGCTGGGCGATCCTATCGAAGTCGAAGCGCTAACGGAAGCGTTGGGGCCTCACGAAGCCGGTGCCCTCCCTTGCATGCTGGGAAGTGTAAAGACGAACATCGGGCACCTGGAAGCCGCCGCCGGGTTTGCAAGCTTGGCCAAAGTGGTGCTCGCGCTGGAGAACGAAGCAATTCCGGGCAATCTTCACTTTGAGCGCCTGAATCCCCACATCACCCTGGATGGTACGCGATTTGTTCTCCCGCAATCTCTGATGCCGTGGCCACGCGGAGACCAACCGCGGTGGGCTGGGCTCAGTGCCTTCGGATTTTCTGGAACTAACGCGCACCTGGTGCTGGAAGAGGCGCCGCGCGTGACGCCGCGCCGGCGTTCGATCGAGCCGCGGACCTGGAAGCGCGAGCGATTCTGGTTCATTCCCAGAGCCACGCGAGCCGAAGCCGCCCCGGAACTGAAACAGATTCGCGTGGCGGGTAGCGCGGACCAGGTCTGGGAGATTGTGCTATCGAGCGCGGGTTGGCTCGCCGGTCACGAGATTGACGGCAGGGTCATCGTCCCGCTCACCGTGATGGCGGACCTGCTGCTACGGGCGGCTCCGGAATGCGCGCTCGCTGATTTTGAGGTGGAGGAACCCATCGTTCTTCCAGAGCACGGCGAACTGACGTTGCAAGTGATTCGCCGCGCCGCCGGTGGCGTCGAACTCTACGGTTACGTGGAAGGCACATGGAGGCGGTACGCCCAAGCGGGCACCGCCACGGCAAGCCCGGCTGAATTGAGGTCTCCCGAACCCCTCGCTTCCCTGCAAGCTCGTATTGTGCAGACGCGGGATGTTGATCACCACTACCTGCAAGTCGCCGAGCAGGGAATTCGATTTGGCGAGGCGTTCCGAACGGTCCGCGGTCTTTGGAGCGGGAAGGGTGAAGCACTCGGGCTCATAGAGTCTGGAGTTTCACCGCTCTTGCTCGACGGATGTCTGCAAGTAGTAAGTGGGCTCATTCCCGATGCCGGACGCTACGTTCCGGTCAGTGTGAAGCGAGTGGTGGCGGGTTCCCTCGACGGCGTAAAAAGGGCGTGGGCCCACCTGCGATTGCGGGATTCCGGCCTGCGGGGTTCGGTTGAATTCGATGTCACCGTCTTTGACAGCTCGGGCACTGTGGTTGCGTTGCTGGAATCGGTAATTCTTCGTCCCCGGGATAGCGGCGCAGCAGATTGGTTCTACGAACTGGGCTGGAGATTGCGGTCTCTTCCCTCTGGCGAAAGTACTGCGCGGCGTTGGCTTGTCGTTACTAACGGCGGCAACGGCGCGTCGCTATCCACTGCGTTATTGCTTCGCGGGGCGGCCTCCGTGGAAGTGTGCGAACGTGTTTCCGAACAGGACACCGAGGTTTTTGATGAAGTAGTTCTGTTCGGGGCAGACTTGCCAGCCGCCCTTGCCACGATTCAAACACTGGCCACGCGCGGGAAAACACGGTTGTGGGTTGTGACGGAGTTTGCGCAGAGAGTTCGAGGGGAATCCTCGTTGAACGTGATGCAAGCCGGCCTGTGGGGCTTGCTTCGAACGGCGCGCCGTGAAAAACCGGAATTGCGCAGCGTTGTCATCGACGTCGACGCCCTGTCCCTTGAGCAGTTGGCGGACGAGTTGACCTTCGGCGGGGGCGAAGACCAGCTCGCTTATCGCGGCGGGGAGCGGTTTGTTCCCAGGCTGGCACGCAAACCGCCCGCTTCCGCTGCTCCCTGGCAATTGCGGGCCGGCCAAATTGGCTTGCTTGAAACGTTGGCGAAGCTGCCGGTGGAGCGGCGCGCCCCGGCACGGGGTGAAGTGGAAATCGAGACGGAAGCGTTTGGCTTAAACTTCCGCGACGTGTTGATGGTGCTCGGACTCTACCCTGGAAAGGACACGGCGATCGGCTGCGAAGTCGCGGGGCGCGTAGTCCGCACGGGCGAAGCGGTGGAAGGCCTGAAGCCAGGGGACGACGTCGTGGCTGTCGGTTCGGCCTTGTTTGGCAGCCACATCGTCTTGGATGCCCGCCAGGTTTGCCGCCGTCCCGCCGCAGTCCGTGTGCAGGATGCCGTTTCCGTGCCGGTAGCTCACGTGACCGCCCGGTACGCCCTGGACTGGGTGGGCGGGCTGAAACCCGGTGAACGCGTCCTGGTTCATGCGGGCGCGGGAGGCGTGGGGACTGCCGCCATCCTGCAAGCTGTTCGCGCCGGCGCAGAGGTTTTTGCGACCGCCGGCACCGAAGAGAAGCGTGCTTATGTGCGGGCGCTCGGGGCAAAAGAAGCTTTCAGCAGCCGTGAATTGGGTTTCGCACAAGCCATTTTGGAGCGAACCAATGGACGGGGAGTTGACCTCATACTTAATTCTCTGAGCGGCGAGTTTCACGGAGAGAACCTACGGACGCTTGCTGAGGATGGCCGATATATCGAGATCGGCAAGGCAGGAATTCTCAGCGAAGCCGAAGTGCGGCGGCTCCGGCCCGGCGCAACGTATCACGTGGTGGACTGGGCCGGCTTGCTGGCGACGGATCCCCTGCGTATTCGCGCCGTGCTGGATGAATTGATGGCAGGGCTGGCGGACGGCACGGTAGCGCCACTCCGGGTGCAGGAATTCCCGGTGGATGATGCGGCGCGCGCATTCCGGTTCATGGCGAACGGACGCCACACGGGAAAGATTGTCTTAAACGTTCGACGGGTTTTTGAGATCCACAAGCGAGGCGCGTATTTGATCACCGGCGGGTTGGGTGCTCTGGGATTGCGGTCGGCGGAATGGCTCGCGCGGCGGGGCGCGGGCCGGATTGTCCTCACGGGCCGTACTCTCCCCAATCACGATGCGGAGGCGCACATCGAGCGTCTGCGCCAGCGCGGAGTTCAGGTGGATGTTTGGACGGGGGATGTTGCGGAGGCGCCGGTGGCGGCCGGTTGGATGGAGCGCCTGGATCGCGAAGGGGACGTTCTGCGAGGCGTCATACATGCGGCGGGGGTCTTGGCCGACGGGGTGATCAGCAATCTGACTACGGAGCTTTTCGACACGGTGTTCCGGCCGAAAGTGATGGGCGCCAGAAACCTTCACGAGTGCACTGTTGCCAGAAATCTGGATTTCTTCCTGCTGTATTCTTCGGTTGCTTCGCTGGTGGGCGCTCCGGGGCAGGCCAATTATGCGGCCGCGAATGAATGCCTCAACACACTGGCGCATCAGCGCGTGCTTCAGGGTCTTCCCGCACTGAGTATTGCATGGGGTCCGTGGGAAGGCGCGGGCATGGCTGCCCAACTGAGCGAAGGACACTGGCAACGGGGTCTACCGGGAGTGCGAGGATTTTCCGCGGTCCAGGGGATGCAGTCGCTTGACCACTTGGCTGGTGAGTCGGGTGTGATTGCGGCCATTCGATGTCATTGGCCGGCGGCGCGAGCGCTTGCACGGAATACAAGATTGTTCGATGAACTTACGGGAGGCCTACCGGAACCGGCGGCGTTTCCTCAGCAGAGTGGCTTGCAGTCCGCGGACGATCTGCTCCGCTATCTGGAAGGACAGGCAAGGCGCGTCATCGGTTTGCCCGAGACGCAGCACATTGAGCCGGACCAACCGCTCTTCGACGCGGGTCTCGATTCGCTGGCGGCGGTTGAATTTCGCAACATTCTCGCGGCGGAGTTCCAGAGGACGCTGAGTTCCACGTTGTTATTCGACTACCCGACGCTCAACGCCTTGCACACCTTTTTTGCACCGAAGCAACCTGAGAGTCCCAAACCGAACGTTGTGAGTTCGCTACAAACTGAAGTGGAGGAGCTATCAGAGGCGGAGGCCGAGGAGTTGCTCGCCGCGGAGCTCAAACTCGGGAGCGTGGTATGAGCGAATTATCTCCCGTCAAACAGGCGCTTCTCGAAATCCGAACCTTGCGTGCCAAGGTGAAGGAATTGGAGGCGGCACGCACCGAAGCGATTGCGGTGATTGGGATGGGAGCGCGGTTTCCAGGTTCGAATGATGCGCATTCTTATTGGGACTTTCTGGAACGTGGTGGTGACGCGATCCGTGAGATTGGCGAAGATCGTTGGCGCGACGCGGGAGTGTCCATGGAAAGCCTGGATCCCTTGGATGCTGCCAGCGTGCGTTACGGCGGGTGCCTTGAAAACGTAGATCGTTTCGATGCTTCGTTCTTCCGCATTTCGGCGCGCGAAGCCGAAATGATGGATCCGCAGCAGCGAATTCTGCTGGAAGTTTGCTGGCAGGCCCTGGAGGATGCCGCCGTGGCCGGTGGTCAGCCGCAGCGTAGCGGCGTGTTTCTCGGGCTCGGCAATAGTGACTATCAGCGCATGACTTTCGCGGATTTGTCCAGGATCGACGCGTTCACCGGAACAGGTGCGACGCTGAGCGCGGCGGCCGGCCGGCTGGCCTATGTGTTCGGGTGGGAGGGCCCGGCGGTCGTGGTGGATACCGCCTGCTCTTCGTCGCTGGTTGCGGTTCATCTGGCGTGCCGGAGCCTTCGGGATCGAGAATGTGACATGGCGGTAACCGGTGGCATCAACCTCATTCTGACTCCGACGGGCGGTGTGGCTTTGGCTCGTGGTGGGATGCTTTCTCCGGATGGGCAATGCAGAGCATTCGACGCACGGGCCGATGGATTCGTCCGGGGCGAAGGCTGCGGCGTAGTGTTGCTGAAGCGGCTGAAAGACGCCGAAGCGGATGGGGACCGGATACACGCTGTGATCCGAGGATCGGCGGTGAATCAGGATGGAAGGAGTGGTGGGCTCACGATCCCTAACGGGCCGTCGCAAGAGAATCTGTTACGCGATGCCTTGGCAGCGGCAGGGGTGGAAGGAAGCGAAGTGGGCTATGTGGAGGCGCACGGGACGGGAACGGCGCTAGGGGACCCAATCGAGGCGCATGCGCTGGCGGGGGCCTTGGGGAAGGGGCGGACGGAGCCGCTGGTAGTGGGGTCGGTGAAGACCAACATCGGGCATCTGGAAGCAGCAGCGGGAATCGCGGGGCTAATCAAAGTGATTCTGACGCTGGAGAAGGAATGGATACCCGCGCACCTGCACTGGGAGCAGATGAATCCACACATCGATTGGAGAGGTGTGGAAGTAGAGATTCCGGTGAAGGGGAAAGCGTGGAAGCGAGGCGGGAAGCGCAGACTGGCTGGGGTGAGTTCGTTCGGCTTCAGCGGGACCAATGCGCACTTGGTTGTTGAAGAAGCGCCCGAGCAAGGAAGTGCAGTTAAGACCAGGGAGTGGGAAGTGCTGGCGCTGTCGGCCAAGACAGAGGCAGCGCTGGAAGAACTGGCTAAGCGGTACGAAGGCAGTCTGAAGTCAGGAGAGCTGGAACTGGAAGACATCTGCTATACGGCTGGAGTAGGGCGAAGCCATATGGAAGAACGGATGGCGGTGGTGGGGCGGACCAAGGAAGAGATCCTGGAAAAGCTGACGGCGGGGAGAGGGAAGCGAGGCAGCCGGAAGAGGGACCGAGCCCGGGTAGGGTATCTGTTCACCGGGCAAGGATCGCAGCATGCGGGGATGGGACGAGAGCTGTACGAGAAAGAAGCGGTATTCCGGCGAGCGATCGAGGAGTGTGGGAAGCATTTGCAGGGGCACTTGGCCGAGCCGCTGGAGGCGGTACTGTACGGAGAGAAGAGCCTGCTGCTGGAAGAGACGGCCTACGCGCAACCGGCGCTGTTTGCAGTGGAATGGGCGTTAGCGGAGTTGTGGAAGAGCTGGGGAGTACAGCCGGCGTGGGTGCTGGGGCATAGCGTAGGGGAGTATGTAGCGGCTTGCGTGGCGGGATGCTACGGACTGGAAGAGGGCTTGAAGCTGATAGCCGGGCGCGGGCGGCTGATGCAGCAGCAAGGGGAAGGATGGGGGATGCTGGCGGCGCGGTG
>JBBRNO010000141.1:0-17347 GCA_038230275.1 Bryobacterales bacterium | reverse complement strand
TTCGCGATCTTCTGAGTTCCAAAGATCTTCCGTAAGTCGGACCGGTTCGGCTCGTAGGCGGTCACACCCAATAGACGAAGGTCGCGCGCGAGGTTGAAAATGGCATTCTCGCTTGTATTTAGAGCCGACGCCAGCTCGGGCACACCTGCGTCTCCCTCTCTTTCAGCCACCTTCGCGAGTAAACGGGCAACGGCGCGGGGTGTCTGCCTGAGAATGTAGCTATCTTCGATTCGGTACCCGGCCAGTGTTAAGAAAGTCGCGGAAGATATCCCAGTAGGTGTCCAGTCGTTCACCCACCTGAATAAGAAGGCGGCGATCGATTAAGGATTGCACAACGGACGCTGAAGCGCGCTCCATCACCTCACTCGCCGACACCGGCGCAAATCGTGCCACGAATCTAAGGGCCTCTTGCTCTGCAGGTTGTAGCTCAGCCAAAGACAAGATCCTTTAAACAGTCTTCATCTATAGCCAGACCTGATACCCGCTTTTCAACATGAGCCCATTGTGGCTCGATCTGATTCAAAGCTCTAACCATCTGCTTTTGCTTCGTCAGATGTTGAGAAAAAATGCGAGTTCGCCGTTTGCTCGAGGGGATACCGGTCATAAGATAGTCCCGTGCCGAACCGGAAGACCCAACCGCCCTTGCTCACGGGTTTCCTGGGATTAACGTGTATCGGGCGCGTGCGCAAGATGCCAAACTGCATTACCCGTTGCCCGCCTCCGAAGGCAAAGCACCCGGCCGCGCGCGCCGTTATGGCCCCCGTCGCGCCCACGCCGGAACAGATTCTCAAAGACGATAAGAGTGCAGGCGTATATATCAATCGCTGGGAGATCGAATGCAATCACCGCGACGAGAAATCGCTGCTGAGTGTCCATCAAGGTCAGGTCCGGAATGCGAATTCGGTACGTCGCCTGGCCCAACTGCAGGTCGCCGGTTACAGTCTCCTCCTGGTGGCTTCCATCCTCAGTTCCGGATTTCAGCGCACCCCCGAATATTTGCCGCTGCCGGAGTGGGGAAGCAAAGGCATCCGTCCTTCGCTTCTGGATCTTCTGGCTCTATTACGCGATCAGATCTTCGCCACCGCAACCGGAACCACCGTTGTCAGTTTCGATGACTTCGTCCACATCCAACGCGAAGTCGCAGAAACCACCCCTGGCCTCAGAAATTTTATGCACACTCGCGGCTTGAATCGATAGGCCAGCCATACATCTCAGCTGGGATTGGCCAATCTCCAGCGTCGAGCTATACCGCTCGACCCTCGCCGACGCTCAGCCGCCCGCAAGCGAACACGTCGCTACCGTCTACCGACGCGCCCGGCCTTCAGCTTCCCGACCTGGTTCTACAACGCCTCGAAAACGTCCAGACTTTCCATGCCGGGCTGCTCGAAACCGCCGCCAGTCCCTTGAAGCCGAGATGGGCCGGCTGGAACGCGCCGTGAGCACAATGCGGCAATCGAAGCGAAGACGCGAGAACGCGCCGCGCTGCTGGCCGGCAGATCGCGCTTGCGCTGGAGATGGCCGCACGCAAGGCTGCAGAAGCGGGGATTCCAATACATCTGCATGCTGAACAACGACTCCGTGCCGTGGAACAAATTTTCCCCTGAGTTCGATTCGAATGCATGTCAAACTCCGGCATACCGATGTGGACGAGAAAGGCTGCCTCCTGGGAATTCGGTTTTGAAACGCCGTTGGTCACGTTCGATTAAGTTAAAGTTATTGAGATAGTGTAAAAGTCACGTCAATGTGCACACTGGTATCAATGGTTCGTCCGTTCAGCGTGCCGGGACGATACTCCCAACGCCGAACCGCATCGGTCGCGGCGGATACGAGCACTGGATGTCCCGAAAGTATGTGTATATCACGCAATTTACCGTTCACCCCGACGGTTGCTGAAAGGCGAACTTTCCCTTCAACTCGAGCCTGTTTGGCAAGTGGCGGATAGGTCGGCGATACCTTCTTGATCAATTCCGGCTGAACAACTTCGCCACCAACACGAGCTTCCCCGGAGCGCCTCCAGCTGCCGTTCCTGTCCGGCGCTTCCGCGGGTTGGGCACTGGCCCCGGTACTAGGCTTCGGCGCCTCTGGTGCGGCAGGCACGCCATATAGCTTTTCGCAGGTACCGCGGACTCTCGCAAGTTCGTCACGTTCAAGGAGTCCTAAGAGGGATTGGTTACTCAGCCGGCGTTCCGTCACGCAGTCCTGCTCGAGGGGTGCGCGCTGTTGCGCTTCATTGGTCAAGGCACTAATCGCCGAAGCTGGAGCCGGACGAGACTGCAGATTAGACAGTCTTGCTGTTAAGTTATTCCTGACACACTCTCTAATTGCCTGTTGATTCCACGTAGGCAGGCTATTGCAGGTCCGGCTGTAGTTCTTAAACCAAGCGAGGTGCTCCCGGGCAAAGTCTTGCCGATCGGCCCCTGCGAGTCCGTTCAACATCTCATAATACTGACGCGCCATTCTCAAATCCAACGATGCAAGCTCCGGGAGGGCGCAAATAATCCTTTCACTTTGCGTCTGCGCACGCTTGCAATCGAAGCTCGCCTGAATCTCGGGTGACGAGATCGGCGGGGGTTGCTGTTTGGGCTCAGTTGAATCAGTATTGCTCGCCGGTGCCTCGTTCGGCTGCGTCTGAGTCACTTGAGGTGCGACCACGTTGAATGTCGTAGCGGCAGCTTTGATCCCGTCAATGAACAACGAGACATGGTATGTCCCTGTAGCAGACATCGTCTGTGACAAACGATCGGCATGATACGACTGCGTCCATGCCGGTTCGATGTAGGAGGACGACCTAGTCTGCGATATTCGCTGACCATCTGGACCGTACAGGTAAACCACGGTCTTGAAATACTGTCGGGCACTCTTGAGAGGTGATCTAAGAGTGAGTTCCCAATTCAGCGATGCGATCGTACCCTCGACGAATTCCGTTGAGTAGCTGCGTTGCGCCTTCGGTAGATTGTTGTCGGCGCTATTGAATAACAACAATGATTCCACCTGTATATTCAGAGCGGGTAAGAACGGGGTAATCGGAAGATGTACCCGGTCAGCCGGCCATTCCTGAGCCGTCGACATTGGGGTGGGCGGCGGTGCGAACGTCCTAGCACCCTGCCGGGCACTGTTGTTCTTTATCAGAAGCACCAGAACGACAATGAGAACGATCACTGCCGCGACAGCGATTCGACCTGGCATCCCAGCACAGGCCTCCACGCAAGCGCCGTCCACGGCCCCGAGCACGCCTCCGGTTTCGCCACGGCCGCCCGTGACTGTGCGGCCATCCCGGTCACCATCTGCGCCACGCTATACGAGCCCGCCTCCCAACCCGATTCGTAACTCGCCCGCGCCAAAAGCGCCAATTAGGCGCGGAGGTTGGACCGTGCAAGCACGGGCGAATCGAAATCATCGGGATGGATACCAGGTGGCATTCTGCCCTATCAAACCTCGCATTAGTTCTAGTCAGAACCAAACCGGTGCCCTCAGCGCGCTTCGCTCGGTTCAGTTGAACCCGTCGAGAATTGTAATACCCTGACGCATTTCCGGCAACTCGCCAGCATACATCGCCCACATCCGCCAGCACACTCCGCCGCTCACGATTGAACCTTGGGACGATCCTACACGCCAATCTACATTTCGTTGTTGGTGTGGCGCGACTGATGTGATTATATATCCCGCTGTGAAACACTTTCGATTTCCTGACCGTTGCCAAGGATCTTCGGGAACGGGAGCTTGAGACCGGGCTGCTCGAACAGATTCGTGAGCTTTCGGCGAGCCTGCGTGACAGACACTGTATTTCGCAGTACGCTCGGGCATGTCGAGTGACCGAACCCTCCTGTCTGAGGACCTGTTCCAGCTGAAGGGTCGAACTGGAAGAGTGGCGAAACACGCATCCGGCCCGATCACGGCTGCCGGAGTTGTTTTGGACAGCCGCCGTGGAAGCGGCCAGCCGCCACGGATTGCATCGGACCTCGAAGACGCTCCAAATGGATTACGTGGGTCTAAAGAAACGTCTAATGGCTTCGCATCAGAAGATTACGTCCGCAGTGCCCGCGTTCGTCGAACTGCTCGCGCCTGCCGGATCATCGGCCGCTGCAGCCGCCGAATACGTCGTGCAATTCGAATCGGCCGAGGGCCGCGTGCGCGTGGCCACCAAAGGTGCACCACTGGACTGGGCCAGCCAGCTCCGCGCCTTGGCGAAACGCGGAATGATTCAGCTCACGCCACAGATGCGGATTTTGGGCCGCCGTCGAAGCGGTGGACGGACGCAAGGGCATCGATTCGCTGGCCCAACTATGCCGGGAAGCTTTCCGAGGATCCGTTCTCCCGCTGCGTGTTCCTGTTCCCAGCCGCAGCGCCACAACGCTCAACATCCTGGTTTACGATGGCCAGGGATTCTGGCTTGCGAAGAAGCGTCTCTCGAAAGCACACTTCCCGTGGTGGCCGGAAGGAACGGTGGCGGCCACGCTGCAGGTGCATCAGGCTCGGTTGCTGCTGGTGGCCGGCAACCCCGCCGTGAGCGCCGCCCCGGTCTGGAGGAAAGTTGCATGCCAGCATTCAAGAACCGGCCACTCGTGTTTTGGTGCACCTCTGACGCGCACCGTTGCCCCGCGCGATCATCCCCGAAGCTGAGAGCGTACACGTAGGTATGTAACGGAGCTGTCCTCAATCAGCGCCAGAGCGCGGCAGTGGACCGCCGCCGGACGGAACCGGGCTTCCGACGCAGCCGGAACGCAGAACGTGTTCGGCATGAAGGGGCATCAGATGTTTGAAACGCTCATCGATCGACTCCTTCTTTGCACAGTGGGTCCAAAGCACGCCTCCATGCAGCGTCATGTTCCGCTGCCTGAATGCGCATGCTCCTGTGTCCGGTCGGATCAAACAGAATGGTGCCCGGCGATACGGGAACGAACGAAGGGCCGAAGCCATTCTCATCGCATTCCACGCCTCGATACCTCTCCCACCCGCGATCATGGGTTCGGGCATATATGGTTGCTGCCGGATGCACCACGGCGACCAGTGACCCGTCACAAATCCGTATAAGAGTCGCGTCGATGCCGAATGGCGTCGCTGCAAGGTTTAACTCCGTTTGCGCGTCACCAAAAGTCGCGATGATCTCGTCCCCGATGGGGTGGGAACTCAGCCTAACGGCCGCCAAGGCGCGCCGGTATGTAGTCACGTATTGCTGAAGTGTATCTTCTACCAGGGTCCCGCATCCACGCTCAGCGACTACCGCCTTGAGTAGTTGGTCGGACGATGCAGGATTCGCGACCAGTGAACCGGACAGGCATAAACAAGCTGTGCCGTCATCTGCTACGATGACCACGGCGGTATTAAGCCGCTCGCCGCAAACGCGAATCGTCCGCAGTTGGTCCAGTGCGGGGCAAGACTGGCTTTCTCGCGTTCCACCAACTATGAACACCACGGCTGGTGGTGCGATAGGATACCGAAAACGTAGATTTGCCAAGATGTTCGGCGTCAGCCTCTTGACGATGTCTTCGACAGTCGCCGCGGCCCATTTCGCCGCCGCTAGTAGATCAATTGAGCCCGAGGCGGAGGACATTCGCGAAAAGATGCCCAAGTCGACGCGCCGGGGATCCTTATCTTGGCAGACGACGTGGACGGACTCATCGCATAACGCGACACTAAGCGTGTATGGCGGTTTTACGCTGCTGCCGGAGCTTTCCGCTTGCAGCGTTACCACGATATCTTTGAGGAACAACTCCATGCTATGTTCAGCGGCTGTTGTCCTGCTGCTTGAATCGACGACCACGACTACCGGCTGCGGCCTTTCCGGCCAAGCATACAGCCGCGGTTTCCAATCTCGGAATACAGGCACGTTAAGCACCTAACCTCCACACACTGTATATTCACACGTCGACTCTCTGACGCCTGAACGCGGTGTGCTCGAAGACACGTCTCTCCTTTAGACGCTGATCGCTCACGGCAGGCACCTATTCGAACGCGTGGCTATCCTTCGGCCGCACGCGGTCGCCGCGTGGAAACCCATTTGGTGGTACAGTGCGTGAATTGGAAGTCGGTTAACTGGCCCGGCGCTCGCGACGCGCTGATCATTGATGCCGTCAGCTTGAGAAGCCTTGATGGATTCGAACATCCACCCGGATGACTTTGATCGACCCGGTACGCCCAGAGTAGCGGTGCCGCTTCGCGGTGCCCCAGACACTTCGCTTGCGCCGAATGCCGCGCGGACACATCAGTCGCGCAGCCGTTCAACAACCGCGAATCGCAAGCAGTCCACGATGGCCCCGGCGGTAAATCACGCTCGGCGACTGCAGCTTGCTGCGGCAGTGTTGGTGATCGTGGCGCTCGTATGGCTGGCAGGTTACTTGACGGGCTATCGCAAACACGCCGCATCGGTCGAATCACCTTCAGTGATGAAACTGACTCCACTGCCCAGCGCGCCGGGCGCCGCGCAGAGTACCAGCGGCGCGGCCATCTCATCGCCCTCTCCCTTACTACCACAACCACTTCCTACTACTCCCGCCGTCCCCCAGTCGAGCGTGACCGAATATAGAAACCACAGATTTGGCTTCGCGCTTTTATATCCGTCGACGTTGAGGGCAGAAGGCGAGAGTGCAAACGGTGACGGCGAACAGTTCTCAGCCCCGGACGGGTCTTTGCGTCTCTCGGTGTGGGGCAGCGACAATACGCAGGCGCAAAGCCTCGCCGACATGCTTCAATATACGTTGTCGATGCAAACTTTGACCGTGACCTATAAGCATTTCGGCAAGGATTTCTACGCTGTATCCGGGTTCCTCCACGCGGACAAGATTCTTTACGAGCGTGTGACTCTGCGGAGGGATGTCTTTTGGGGCTTCAGGTTGGTGTACGACGCGTCGCGCCGTCAAGAGTACGATCACTTTCCGGGATTACTTACTCGGGGGTTTAGGATTCCTTAATGAATCGCGGCGGTTGATCGTTGTCCCGCGCACGGTCCCGATCTGGTAGGTTTCGGTCGCGGCACAGTTGGTGATACACTAGGGCTCCGGCGGAGCGATAGTTATGGGATCAGGAATCCATCCTGACGATTTTGATCGACCTGGGACGGGCATACCCCAGCAGGGATCATCCGGGCCGTCGCGACAAGCATCTACAGGAAGTCATGGCGGCGGGCGACAACAATCGCCGCGCACCTCCCCTGCGTTCCGCCACACCTCGACGGCGGCGTTACTCATTGCTGCGTTCTGCCTGCTACTCCTAAGCGTTTTTAGCTGGTTCAGGTTCTCACGACCCACAGGCCCAGCCAGTAATGCTTCGGTCGCGGTGCAACCGCCCGCACCGACGACCCCACGCCCGGATACGACAAGTCGTGTCATACCCGCAATCAACCATACAGATTCCCGGATCATCGGAAAATGGAAGCAGGTCAACGCCACCGAAGATGTGTTCGAACCCGAGTTCTTGGCGGATGGAACGATGCGGCAACTTAATGAAAGCGGCCGCTTCGTCGGGAAGTACCGCTTCGTGGATCAGAATACACTCTACATCGATGGCCTTTCTTGCCCATGCGGAGTTAAGTTCCAGTTCGACGGTGGGCGCGACATGATGATTTTGTCGTCGCCCTCTGGTACGGCGCTCGTGCTGACACGGATCGACGAGCGACGGCAACCGGCTCCCGTGCCGAGTCTCAGCCGCATCAGCGCGCGCCGCGTCACGTCTGGTTCTTATCGAGACAGCCACCCAGCGTGGGGCACGAATGGGACAATCTACTTCTTGTCGAACCGCGGTGCCGCGCGAGGAAACCAGAACAACGTCTGGGAAGTATCTTCGGATGGGGAGCATCTAGCTGAGATCGTGCACGTCCGGGTCTCTACGCCCACCGAATGGGGAGATCCAGGTTTGGCGGACCATCTGGAAGTGGGTCGGCCTGGCGAAATATTCGTCCTTGAGGCACAGCGCTTTCACGAGGTGATGCGAGTTGCCGTTTCGATGTCGCCGGGATCCACTGTTTTCAGGCAAGCCGTCGATGGCAACGACAACGCCTTTACCGTCCTTCTGAGCGTGCCGGGTGGACAAGGCGCGAGTGGCGTGTTCGTTTCTCGTTCGACAAACCGAGTCGCCTGGACGGCAACAGTACCGGGTAGATCTGTTCAGATCCGAGCCGCTTCTCTGGAGTCTTTGAATGGACAATCGACCCTGACGCACGGCGAGCGACTTCTCGAGTTAGCCGCGCCGGCCGAGGTACACGGCATGAGTTTCTCGCCAAACCGGGCATCTGAACTTGTAGCGAGTATTTGCTGGACGCCCTGTTCAACGGGACCGGATTTATACATCCTAAACGTGCAGTCGCGGATCGTCAGGCGCCTGACCATGACTGGCGAACACGGCGCTCGTAACCTTTCGCCCGTGTGGAGCCCTGACGGATCGTGGATTGCCTACACGTCGAAACGCTCGAACCTTGAACGTATCTGGGTAGTCAAGGCAGACGGAACCAGTTCGCGGCAGATTGAGACTGGCAACGAGAGAAGCCGGGATCCACCGTGGTCACCGGATGGAACTCGCCTCGCGTTCGCGTCCGGCGATGAATCGGTCAGCACTATCTGGCTGGTGGATTTTTTGGGACGATGACGGCGTTCTGCCCCGCTTGAAGGACAGCGGCTAGCCCGTAGCTGCCAGGGAGCATATTCTCATTGAAGGATGAGCCTGAAGCAAGGCGGAAGGTGATCGGGTGCTGAGTCTCCTTTTCGGTGGTATTTCGCTAGCCCAGAGGCCGACCAAAGGGAGGGACGCGAAGTCGACAAACTTCCGTCGGTTTTCTCTCTTAGGAAGGTTTTGGTTTTTAGGTTTGCGCCCCTGACCGGCGCAGGGCCCGATCGCCGATCAAACGGGAGGCGCGGTCTAAGGATCAAGCGTTTCGCCTCAGGTGGAAGCTCTGGAAGAGCTTGCGCTTAGCGGCCTGCATGGGACAGCGCCGCCTCCGTATCCGATTGAGTCTGGACGAAACGATCCACTTGCTCCAGTGTGGTGTTTGGCCGCAAGTCACTCTCGCAGCCAGGTAACTCCCGAAATAACTCGAATGGAGTAGCCCACCGCAAGTAAACGCGGCGGCGTTTGCCGTTGGCTTCGACCAGAAGCTTGGGCACGGCGCAAGGGCGATGGAAGTTAACGTAGGGATTCAGGTATTCGCGGTGAAATCGATCCATGGCCTCGGCGTGGTGAGCGTCGATGTAGCCGTAGCCAATGTGCTTGCGGATGATGGCTCCATTCTTGGACTCCACCAAGCCGTTGTCGCCGGTATGGTTCGCCCGGGACTTGGTTTGTTCGATGAGCAGTTTGCCCAGCAGCCGCGCGACGTTGTAGTTGATGAACTCGCTCCCGTTGTCGGAATGAAAACCGCGAATCACGAAAGGAAATTGTCCCAGCATGGCTTCCAGCACTGGCATTACCAGAGTTCGGAAATGTGCGGGGTAGCGGCCACAACTTCCCACTGAGTCACCTGCTCGACGGCGTTAATGTGATACAGCCCTTTGCATCCGTCCTGGTCGCCTTGATGCACTGTGTCGATACGCAGATATCCGGGCAAGCCGTGCGGCTGTGGCTTACGCCGTTCCCCGATGGGAATTGGCGTGGGCTGAGTTGGCTGATAACTGGTGTTGCGTTTGCGATAGCTTTCGGAGTTGCGCAACCGGTATAGGTGCGCCACCGAAATCGTCGCTAACCGTTGGTAGGCAGCTTGGCCGTATTCTTTGAATCGCGCTCCAGGATCCGTCGGGTCGCCGGTCCGCTCAAGTTCCCATGAGCCTTATCCACGTAGGCCAACAGATTCACATCGGCTGCGGTGTAACGGGTGGCGAATTTGGTCCGTTGATAGGCCGTTGCTTTCACGCGTCCGCTGTTGCGAGATGCCGTAATCAGACGTGTCACCTGCGCCCGGCTCAGACCTGTCATCCGGGCAATGTAGTGACGCACTAAACCTTTCCCCGGTCGGTCCAGACTCGCGTACTGGTGTCGGACTAACGTCTGCTCCACCCAACCGTAAACTTCCTCGCGCCGCTGCCCGGCAAATCGCACCTCGCCCGTGCCGGCCAGAAATGCACGGATCTGCTCCACGCTCCCCGCTTCTGAATCGTCCATGCTGATGATCAATCTTCAGCATCCCGATTTTCCCCTTCAGGCTCATCTTGTGTGAGAATCCAATGCCACTTTCAGGCTCATCTTGTATGAGACAAGAGTCAGGGTAGCCGCTGGTAGTGGCACATGCGATAATGCCAACCGATATCCGCTGAACTGCTGAAGGGCTTTTGCTCGGCGGGGCGATGAGGAAGATCATATGCTGACCCCAGAGCAGTTCGATGAGATAAAGATCGGCATCGCTCCAAACGACAGACGACGCCCACAGCCTGTGGTGATCCTCATCCACAACAGCCAAGCCGCCGCGACGCCCTCCGCTGGTTCCTCGATGCAGTCGATCGTCACCAACGTAATCGTCGGTTTACAGGCTTTCGGAGGCCCGAGAAACGACCGCATGGTCAGCATCGCAACCTTTGACGAGACGGTGACACCGTTCTATTTCAACGCTTGGGCCTCCACTATTCGAACAGAGGCAGTAAGGCTATCCTTTACTTTGGGTACTCCGTGCGCGAATGACACCACTCCCGCGTTGCGATGGGCAGGTGAAGCGTTCCGCCAATGTGACGTCTGGGTTCAGAATAATCCGGTCTTCTTCAATCGTCCTCACAGCTGGGAACACGCGCGTGTCCGAACGACGCTATCCCCCGCCTCTCTCGCGCCGCTGCGTTTCATTTTCGCGGACCACTCGATCGCAGTGTCAGAACTTGAACTGGCGGCCCTGGAAACTTGCCGGGTATACGGTCTGATGCCGCGAGCCGTCTTTGTTCTTTTCGGAGAGGGCGACTTCGATACGAGGGTGGCCGCGCGGTGCGCGACGCAATCTATGTGCGTTATCCGCCCAGACGAACTGATCGAGAAACACTGGCGCTCCTGGTTTCAGGATTTGGATCAGACAGTGACGTCTTAAACGGTGATGCCGTTTTGTAGAGCTATGGCCAAGCGGCTGATTGCTCGGTAACTGACATATGCCGCCTGAACCCACCGGGAACACATCTCGCTTCGCGACTTCACAGTCGCCACAGATCCTTACATTTGTATTCGACGCTAGCTCGGCCATGGCGGGCGATTTAGGATGCACTCTCGCGCGCGGAATGCAGGACGTCATCATCTGCCTGCAGGCCGGTAATCAAGGTGCCGCCACGTCGCGTTATTTGCTGAACATCGCCGCGTATTCCGACGATGTGCAAGTCATTGCCGAGCTTGCTAGCCTTTCTGATATCGCGCTCTCGTCTCTGTCCTTCGAAGCCGCGCGTGGCACGCGGAACCAATGTCTCGCCCTCGAATGGGCCGTTCGCGCCGTGAACAAGAGTCTTGACGCGTGCCGTCGCGGTCTGCTTTCCTACGATCAAAGGGCACCAGTTCCGGTTGTTTTCCTGTTTGTCGCTGGCCACAATACAGGCCCTGACATCACTGAGGCCGCGCGGGCCCTTAAGAATATCCCCTTCGACAACGGCGCGGCTCTTGTGATGGCTATTGCTCTGCGGCCCATCGGCGAGCGGTCCCTCGGCGCTCTCGCGTCGCGTCCCGACATGGCAATAACTAGCGAGTTGCTCCCGTCGGTGTACACAACTGTGTGGGAAGTGGTCGCTTCCGTGTCGGGCACACTGTCAGGTCCGTTGGATGCGGGCCGATGATTTACCCATTGGGTCGAAGAACACGACGCCCTCGTCCAGAATGGCTGTATCCACCACTCGACAACACCTTCCATCCCTTCACAGAAGGACTTTGGCAACGTATTTCCCCACCGTGTTGAACCCGTAAGGACAATGCGCCATCAACGGCCAATACCAGCGTTGCGCGGATGCGATAAGGTGTCTTCGACATGTCCAACTCGCAAGGCGCGGCGGCGAGTCTGAGCCTGTATTCCGGTTTATCAACCGGATGCGATTGCACATACGGATTGCCGATCTCGACGGTGGGGGCCGGCGGGCGGGTCTTGCCGGAGCTCCGCTCGACGACCGTTAGTACATACTTGCACGCCGCGGTTCGGATGTGTTGAGCAACGATTCTGCATCGCCACAGACCTGCTTCCGCGCCGGGGACCTCGAGTTTCAGCGGTGACTGCGACCCACTTGCCCGTCTCCCTTGCCCGGACGGGGCGAGGATTTCGATCGCGAGTTCACTCTGATCCTGCCACACGACAATCAAGGTGATTGTGTTGCCCTGTTCTTTGACGTTGTAGGCGAACTGCTCAGATACCTGACCCTGCGAGAGTGTGGCGATCTTTTCGGGGCCGGTCAAGAGAGAATATTGCGAATCGCGAGTGCGGGCGGCCAGCCAGAACGCGATATTCCTCACGTACCGAGCTGTACCGGGCGTCCGGTGAAAGCGCTCGGCACCGGCGATTTTGGTGAATCCAGTATCCAGAACTACACGCCGGTTCTCGTGGGAGAAGCAGGCCATGCAGTTCTGTCCATCGTGGCTCTGAGCGAGGATCGTGAGATGCGGCGCGGGCGTAATCGTGCAGATGGTGATGCCTTCATATAGTGTATTCAGACCGCTCGTGAGCGCGTGACGAATGAACACGCCGCGTTGCAGCTTCTCACCGGGATGGAGGATTCCATCGGCGGTCTGATTCCCGGAAAACTGTGTCCGCGCCAACTTCATGGCCAGAGCATTAGCATCTGCGTAATACGGCTCGTTATCCGCCCAGATAAACACGCCGCCCCCGGACCCATTGAACTCGTCGATGCGCGTAATCTCTTCGGCGGAGAGATATGCCTGCTGATCGCTCAGATACCAGATTTGGGTGTATCGGCCCAGATCCCCATTCCCGAACAGCGGTTTTTTGCACTTCCGCTTGAATATGTCGGGCGTCACCACGTCCATAGCCAGATTTCGAGTCGCGACGGCAGGAACCACAAGTCGCTGTGCGCACTGCAAAACGTCTTCATTTCCGTACGCGACGCAAAACAGGATCTTCTCTCCTTTCAAACGATCATCGTCTGCCCCACCCAGATCATAGGCCGTGCCTGTAGGGTTACCGAATTCGTCTAGCGTGAACTGCTCGTCTGTTCGCATGGCTTCGCTTCTCTTTCTTTACCGGCTCCGAAGTTCCGCGGTGTGTTCTGACAGAAACCGCTTTATACACTCCTTCAGTTCGCTGGTCGATGCGCCTGATCTCGCCATTGCGTTACACGTGCGTGAAAACGTCTTGAACCACTCAAGGTGCTCCCGTCGAAACGCCTGCAACTGATCCGTGGAGAGTCTCGCAACCAGCGCATCATGTGCCGTGACCATGGCTCGTTCCGCGCCGGCTAGATCGCGGTCTTGGCAAATTAACCTCTCGGCCGCGGTTGCCGCTTTTGCGCAGTCGAATGTTGGCGTAATCGTTTCTATTGGCGGTGGCTCTGAACCGACTGTTTGCGCATTTTGCTCCTTCGGCTCCGACTCTACGCGGATAAATGTCTTCGCCAAAGTCCCGTTCTGTGCCGATACAAGTTCGACCATATACCGCCCGGGGTCCTGCAGTAATGGGCCAGATTGAACATGCTGTGTTCCTTCTTTGGGCTCGCAAGGCAACGTGCTGTCGCCCACGCGTATCCACACTTGACCGGCATCCGCCGGAATGTACACCTCGAAATCGAACTGCCGTGAGCCGTCGTGCTGCTGCCCGGCCGTTGGCTTGACGTACGGGAATGGGCCCGCCGATTTGCTCACGCCCAAGAACGACGGCGTCTCATTTGTCCATCCCACTACGCCGTCGTTCGTGCGAATCTCTGCCCACCAACGCCACTCTGAATCGCGCAGCTTCTTCGTAAGGCGGGTTTGCCCATTCAGGTTACAATCAATCACTCGCCCCCGAACGAATACCCGCTCCCAGCCCTCTCCGAGATATAGCAAAGAATACAAAAGCTCTCCAGGCTGGACCACCGTGCCCGCGAGGTTAAGAGGGAGCAAAGCTTCCTCTACGCCGGGTGACAATGTGACGAATACGCCGCGCAACGCGGTCACAGTCTCTCGTGCTGATACGGTATGCACCTGGGCTGGAGTCTGGCTATTCCAGGCATCGAATAGGGGCAGATCCTTGGTAGACAGCCACATTTGATACCCGCAGCCTTCGCCCGGACAGCCGTTCTCGATGACCACGTTCCCGGCGGGTGGAAGGTTGTCGGCCGCGATACTGCGGTCCCCAATCAACTGCCGTAACCAAGGCGGCACCGTCGTCTCCATGCTGACCTTGCCAGTGAGTTTCGCCTCGACAGTCAGGGCCTGCGGCCCCGACGGGGGTTGCGACACCACGGTTGAGGGCTTTTTCGCGTTGACGACGAATTGCCAGACGACCAGACATATGAGGACGAATAACATTACCACGGCTGCCGCGACTGCACCCGGGTGGACTGGCTTCGTCCGGCTCGGTCCTGGAGTTCGCGGACCGATCGCGCTTTGAGGAGGGGGGCTTGGGATGTGTGGTGTCGATGGGGGCCTAGGCGGCGCCGTCATAGGGGGCGGCGTCGAGACTACAGGCGCGCTCGGCGGTCTAGCTGGTGCTTGCCCAGAACCGTGTGCCTGTTTACCAGGCCGATCGAAGTCATCGGGATGGATGCCAGCCGGCATTCTGCTTGTTACGAGCCGCTGTCCCGGGTTCGAAAAGCCGGGCTGGCCCCATCTTCCTTTCAACTCGGGTTGAAGCCGTTGACATTGTATTACTCCGAGCGTTTTCAGGCAACTGCCTCTCAAAGCCTCTCAAAGCGGGCCCTCTCACACTCGTGGCATCCCGCGATAGCCCTCGTTTAGAACGGACTCACAACGCCCACACACGCCGGGGGGCGGCCTCACTCAACTCCTGGTGGACAACGTCGCGTGAATAGTGCGGTTGGTGCCGCCGCGGGGGCGAAGGGCCTTTACGGGGAAGCGCCGCTGGGTACTCGGCGGCATCACTTTGCCTAAAGGCATTCGAGCGTTGTGCCGAGATAAAAGAACAAGAGGTGTACCACAGTGGACGAGCAGCTACGAAACGAGTCCGGAACTTCGTTGGCTGCAGATGCCAGCCGCTTGAGGCTGTTGATCGATCATCTGTTGGATGGTGGCTTTCAGCACTCTGTTCTGATGACACCTCCGGAGCGCGCCCTCATATCGAACATCGAGGAGCACGCAACACCCGCACCGGAAATGCGTCGGATAGTAAGAGCTTATAAGCGTTTCGCATGCGCTCAGCTCGACAACGGTTTCGCGGCTCCGATGTTCGCCGATTTCGTACACGGGAACAAGGGCGATTCGCTTTAGCGCGCAATCCCCGAACACTTACGACGGACAACCCGGAGCACGTCGGGTTTCGAGAACCAGGTTTCCGCGAACTTCCTCGAAGCGTATACTGTCTTGGATGCCCGAGTATAGACGAGAGTAAGTGCGGTGGAACCCAAGAGAATACGCGGCCACATGGCACCCGATATCGAAAGAAGTGTATGTCTATTTTGGGACCCATAGATACGCAGGGAAAGCGGGTGACTTGCAAGCCCCGCTCGACACGGCGCTCTCATGGCTTAATGCTCACGCCCGTTAACCACAGTGTGCGTTGTAGGTACCGAAGCTGCCGCGGGCAATTTCGGACAACCAACTCGCCGTTCAATAAGCCTAGCAAGCATCGAATAGACTGCTGTTCGTGGAACACGACACATCTCGGAAGCCCCAGTCATTGAGCATTTGTCAAGGCAAAGTAGTTGTTCATGGTTTTGGGACCGCAGGGGAGTTCACTGCTCGTGATTGACGAGTTAGGATACCTGGCGCTGGATCAGTCATCCTCGAATCTCTTCTATCAGGTTGTTTCCACCCGCTACGGCCAGAAACGCTCCACTGTCATAACCACCAACACACCGTTCTCCGACTGGGGCAATATTCTCTTCAACACCACCATTGCCGATCGCTTGGTCGAAAACTCCGAAATCTTCTTGCTCAGTGGCGAAAGTCTCCGAAAGCCCGGCAAGAACCTAAATCCCCCGGCGGAATGACCCACGCCGGTTCCGAGCATGCGCCGCGCTGTGGTGATATCCCGAGCCGGAGGAGTCCGTCGGGTAACCCCTCAACGGCGCTGACAATGCAGCGGGAGTCTCCCACTCCCGCTCTCTGTCATCTCCTCACTCTTTCTCTTCCGAACCGCCCTAATACCTAATGTTCAACTTCAGCGCCAATCATCTCTTTCTGATCTCGCGGACGGAATACCCTCGCTGTGCGGTGTTTCTGCTTCAGGATCGCGATACGCAGCGCGTTTACCGGCTCCATAACTTCTCCAAAGCCCTGCTCATCCGCCCTAATGTGGCGTATGTGTGGCGGGCAAGGTCAATAGCGCCGACAAACTTTACCTCGTCATCGAATCGGTCCGGCTCGACGCCAAGCACTCGGGAAATTCCAATGCTCCTGCTCCTGCTGACGGCGCGGGAGGGTTGGCTATGCGTTAATTCCACCCGTCCCCCGAATCCGGCCCTGGAGGCGCGGTTCCAAAACCGCGCGTCGCCGTCGTCGTGTCTGCCGACGTCGAAATCGGCGCTCCGCTTGACGACAAAACCGACAAATCTGCGGGCGTCTTAAGTCGGCGCTAACCAGTATCTGACGTGGTGGGAGCAGAAACCGACCGTGGAGCCGGCCAACTCCGACGATGCGCATCGACTGATAAGAGCCACAACCTGGCAGCGTCCTTGAGCCATGTGGAAACGCGGCAAGTGCGGAACGATTACACCTTTCGTTTCGATTCGGACCTATATCAGATCCAGCGCCAATCCATCGTCAGCGGGTTGCCGCAAGGCCGCGGTCCGAGTGGAGAAGCGGCTCGACGGTTCCGTGGCGGTGAGATTCGGCGAACGATACCTGGCGGTCGAACTGTGTGATGGCCAAAAAGAAGAAGCCCGAAGCGGTGAACCGGCCAAACAACGACGACAACCGACTGGTCAGCGGAGGCAGTAATTGGAGCCAGAGCTTCGATTTGAAGAAGGGGCCAAAGGGCCAAGCTATTCACCGGCGCGACGGAAGGAGCACGCCTGACTGCCCATCGTCCGCGATGAGTTCCGGCCGGCTATTCCTCGATCGGGTTATACGCCTAGAGAGCCCGTCTCCGCTTCACCGACATGCGCAGATTAACATGCATCCCAGAATGGCTCAGGCAAAAGGCGACATTTCTACTTTGCCAGCGAGGGTCGCGGTAGGGATGTGGGTCGCCCCGCACCCCCCGCACAGATCCGTACGAGCGCTGCTAACGCATACGGCTCCTACCTCGGATGTTTGGCGTCGAAGCGTACGTTGGGGTAGGGATGCACTAACCGAGGGTTTGGTAGCC
>JBBRNO010000140.1:0-17398 GCA_038230275.1 Bryobacterales bacterium | reverse complement strand
GCAATCTCGGCCGCAACACCTTCGACGGACCCGGCTTGGCCAACGTGAACCTGAACGTGGTCAAGAGCGCGCACATTCCGTGGTTCGTCCGGGAAGGGGCCACGGTGCAGTTGCGCTGCGAAGTCTTCAACCTCCTCAACCGGGTGAACCTGACAAACGTGGTCAACGATCTGTCGAACTCGCTGTTCGGAAAATCCACTGCGCAGAGCCTCCCCCGTTCGGTGACGCTTGGCGTCCGTATTCAGTTTTGAGAAGCGCGAGCGCCGGAGGAAATGCTTCTCCGGCGCTCGCGCTTTGAAAGGACAATTCATGATCCGCTCTGGTATCGCCCTCTTCCTGCTGAGCCTTACCCTTGCCGCTCAGGACACCCGATATTCCCCTCAGAACCAAGAGATTCCGGGGCCGCCCGATCCAGCATCCTTCGCCTCTTGGCTTGCTGATATCCAGCACTGGCGCAAGGAACGTCTGATTCGAATCGGCTATGACGGCTCACAGTACGCGCGCCCGGAATTCAAATGGGCGCAGAGCAGTTTCATTCAACCCCAAATGATGGTGGAAGACCGCTACTTCTACGATCCGGTGACGGGCAAGTACACGGTGGACCGCTATCTGGACGATCTGGAGAAGCGCTACGGCGGTATCGACAGCGTGCTGATCTGGCACATCTATCCGAACATCGGGATAGACGGCCGGAACCAGAACGACTTGTTGCGCGACCTGCCGGGCGGCCTACCCGGTATCCGCCAGATGGTAGCTGATTTCCACCGCAGAGGAGTGCGGGTCCTGTTTCCCATCATGCCTTGGGACCAGGGGACTCGCGAGAAGGGAATGCCGGACTGGGAGGCATCCGTCAAACAGTTCGCCGAAACCGGCGCAGACGGGATCAATGGCGACACTCTGCGCGGCATTCCACGCGCCTATCGGGAGGCGGCCGACCGGCTGGGCTATCCGCTGGTGCTAGAGCCTGAAACCGGCCTTGACTCCGATGAGATGCTGATGTGGAACAACATGACGTGGGGCTACTGGCGGTATTCTTCCGCTCCGCAGACGGCCAATGCTGTCGGGGCCTCCGCTTTTCCCCCCGTGCCTACGGTAAGCCGGTTCAAGTGGCTTGAAACGCGGCACATGGTAAACATTTGCCGCCGATGGGCGCGCGACAAGACAGACGATTTGCAGCACGCCTTCTTCAATGGCATCGGATACGAAAGCTGGGAGAATATCTGGGGGATTTGGAACCAGATTCCAGACCGCCACGCCGAGGCGTTGCGCCGGATCTCGAAGATCGAACGCAGGTACGCCGACAACATGATTAGCCGCGAGTGGGAGCCACACACCCCCGTTTTGCAACCGTTCGTCTACGCCAGTAAGTTCCCGTCCGGCGCGACAACAGTCTGGACGTTCGTCAATCGTAACGAGTACGACGTCTCCGGCCGCCAAATCCGAATTCCCCACAAGCCGGGCGTCCGTTACTACGATCTGTGGAACGGTGTTGAGTCCAAGCCCGAATTTCAGGGCGGCGATGCGATTCTGCGCTTCCCAATGGAAGCCCACGGCTACGGCGCCGTGTTGGCTTCGCCGGCCCCCGGGACAGGCTTTGAAGGCTTCCTCTCCGAGATGGCCGCGTTGGCGAAGACTCCGCTTCACAGCTTTTCTGCGGAAAGGCGAACCATGCCCCAGCAGGTGGTGCTTATCGCCGCCACCGCGCCGGCGGCGGCCGCGCCGGCGGGCATGGTCCGTATTCCCGGAGCGACTTTCGATTTTCAGGTCGCCGGCATCATGGTGGAAGGCAGCAACGAAGTCGGCGTCGACTTGCAGTACCCATGGGAAAATTCGCCGCGCCGGCAGCACGCTCGCACTCTGCCGGTCGCCGGCTTTTACATGGACCGCTATCCGGTGACGAATGCCGCCTTCAAGAAGTTCCTGGATGCGACCAGCTATCGCCCGCCGGACGATCACAACTTTCTGAAGGACTGGAAGAATGGGAACTACCCGTCGGGCTGGGACAACAAGCCCGTTACGTGGGTGGCCATCGAGGACGCCCGCGCATACGCCAAGTGGGCGGGCAAGCGACTGCCGCATGAGTGGGAGTGGCAATACGCGGCGCAGGGCTCCGACGGCCGGCTGTATCCCTGGGGCAATCACTGGGACGCGACGGCAGTCCCGACGCCGGACGCAGACCGCACTATGGCTCCTCCCGCCGATGTAGCGTCGCATCCCAAAGGCGCCAGCCCATTCGGCGTGGAAGACCTGGTGGGCAACGTTTGGCAGTGGACTGACGAATATCTCGATGACCACACGCGTGCGGGAATCCTTCGTGGAGGCAGCCACTTCCAGCCGCCGGGTTCACACTGGTACTTTCCGCAGGCCTACAAACTCAACGAGCACGGAAAGTACCTGCTGATGGCTCCCGCCAAGGATCGATCCGGCGGGGTGGGATTCCGGTGCGCCGTCGACGCGGAGTGACCATGGAAAGGCGATTGGTATAATTTGGCAATGTTCCCCGGCAGGATCGCGTTGTTGGCCTCGATCGCCGCCGGGTTTTGCTTTGCCGATTCCCTGCCGGACGCACTCCGTTCCAGGCGCTTTCAGGATGCCTTGGCCTTGGCCGATGCACTGCTGCAGACGAAGCCGAGCGACCCCGCGCTGTGGACAGGCCGCGGAATAGCGTTAGCGGGGCTCAATCGCGATCAAGCCAGTATTTCCAGCTTTGAGAAGGCGCTCCAATTCGCCCCCGGCTTTCTGCCCGCCATCAAGGGTGCGGTGGAGGCGGGCTACCGTTCGCGCGATGGGCGCACGGCCGGATTTCTGGACCGTCTGATCCGCCTCGAACCCGGCAATGGGGTTGCACACGCGATTGCGGGCGTGCTGGCGTTCGAGGCCGGTGACTGCGCGCGGGCCGTCCCGCATTTCGAAACAGCCAGCGCGGAAACCGCTTCGAACGAGCAGGCTTGGCCGTTGTACGGCGCTTGCCTGGTCGCGGTAGGCCATGTGGCCCAAGCGGTCGAAGTGTTCCAGTGGTCGCTTGCCTCGCACCCTGAGAATGCCGTGGCTCGTTTCAACCTGGGCTACGCACAAGTGCTTGCTCATAGGCACGCGGATGCGGTAAAGACTCTGGAACCTCTGGCTTCAGTGGCGGAACCGAAGGCGGACGCCCTGAACTTACTGGCTGTGGCGGAAGCGGCCGAGGGCCGGCTTGAGTCCGCCGTGGCGCATCTGCAACAGGCTATCCAGGCCGCTCCGAAAGACGAGCGAAATTACTTCGATCTGGCGGCTCTTTGCATGCAAAATGAGTCCGCTGACACGGCGGCGGCGATCGTGGAAGCGGGTCTCAAGAATGTGCCGAAATCCGCCCGGCTCCGCACCATCCGTGGAATTCTGCTGGCGCAACTTGGCAAGTATGACGAGGCGGCGGCGGAATTCGAACTGGCAAATCGACTGGATCCGAGCGGTCAATACGGCGCCTCCGGCCTTGGTGTTCTCTACACCGAAATGCACCAGGCGCATCTGGCGAGTGCGGTGCTGCGTGAACGCCTTCGAAAGTCACCAGGCGACGGGACTTTGAACTTCTTGCTTGCCCAAGCGTTGACGCAGGAAGGTGTGAAGCCGGGATCCCCAGGGTTCCTGGAAGCCGTCCGTTCCCTCAGACTCGCTGTCGCGGCGAAGCCCGATCTGGCAAAAGCCCACAGCCTTCTGGGAAAACTGCTTGCAGAGTCCGGCGACTACCCGCGGGCGGTGGACGAGTTGCAACTCGGCGCCAAGCACGACCCCTCGGATCGAATGGCCTTCAGCCAGTTGGCCATCGTGCTTCGGCGGCTCGGCCGGGATACAGAAGCGGCGGCGGCGGTGGCGGCGCTCAAGTGGATCATCATCACCGAAGCGCAGCCGAAAGCGAACTACAAGCTCATTCGCATGACTCCTGCGGTGGGCCGCCCATAAAGGCCGGGGTCGTGACGGTTGCTCCTGCTCCGCAAGACGGAAACCTATTCCTTCGAAAACAAATGACGCTCCAACCCGGAATCGTTGTTTAGAAGAAGGACCGAAGCTTTGGGCGCAGGCTGAAAGGGGATCTTGACGGTGTCGCTCCAGTGGACGACGCCGTCGTTGATGGGGCAGATGTGGGTGCCGTGCGGAAAATCAGTGCCGAGCCACTCGGGAAGCTGCCAGGGATCCGGTGCGCGGGTGAAGCACTGGCCCATGGTTGGGCGGATATCGCGAATCGTCAAGGCGAGCGTGTCGCCGCGCTCGGCGCCTTCGGCTTAGATGGGACCGGTGACGGGATTCGAGTACAGCATCGCCACCTTGTCGCGACGATCGGCGGCGGAGCTAATCTGGCCAGAGAACGCATTCTGACTTTCCACGACGTGACGCGTACCGGAGGCGACGGGGGCGATTTAGCAGCTTCTGGTAGGAGGCGGCCTCAACCAGCAACCCAGCCTTGCCGTTGATGGTGAGAACAATCGGATGTCCACTCCCGCGCATCTGCTCCAGGAACTCACTGGTGTTGCGTTTGAAGCCGCTCAGTGAAGAGATGTTTGTGCTACGTCGAGGTCAAGGTTGCAGCTCCAGTCTGGAGCCAACTTGTCGCCCAAGAACTTGACTCAACCACGCAGACTTTTCAAGCTCAAGAAACCTAACAACATATGTCGCTTTGAGGGCTTGCTACCAGCAACGGACGATGATAGTCTCCCCAGATATGCGCTATCTGGGAATTCTCGCCACGGTTTTCATGCCCTTTCATTTATTCGCCCAAGCTGGCAGCGGCACCATCTCTGGATCGGTGGCCGACACTTCCGGCGCGCTGGTGCCGGGAGCCTCGGTGATCGCCTCGAACGAGGCCACGGGCTTCAAACGCCAGTCCGCCGTGGGCAGTACCGGCGAGTTTTCGCTGGTAGGATTGCAGCCTGGCGAATACACCGTTACGGTCGAGATGCAAGGCTTCAAGCGTTTCTCCACAAAGGATCTGAAGCTTGAGGTGGACCAAAACATCCGGCTGGAAGTGAAACTCGAAGTGGGCAATGTGTCAGAGGTGGTGGAAGTCACCGGCCAGGCGGCACTGCTGAGCACCGAGCAGTCTTCCACCGGATCCGTGGTGGACCGGCAAAAGATCATCGACTTTCCCTTGAATGGGCGGAACTTCGTTCAACTGGGCCTGCTGCTGCCGGGAGTCAACACGGGCGACGACGGCGGCAGCTCGGGTGGCGGCATTTCCATCAGCGGCATGCGGCCGGAGCAAAACAGCTTCCTTTTGGATGGCACCGTGAATTCCGATCAGTATCAGAACGCCCTGGTGATACGTCCCTCGGTGGACGCCATTGAAGAGTTCAAGATCCAGACTTCGAGTTATAGCGCGGAGTTTGGCAAAGGCGCCGGCGGGCAGATTAACGTGGTGACGCGCAGCGGCTCGAACCAGTATCATGGCGCGCTCTTCGAGTTCAATCGCAACAACGCGTTCCAGGCGCGCAATATGTTCGACCGCAATCCGGCCTTCCGCACCGGCGACGGCCGCTTTAAGGCGCCGCCGTTCAACCAGAATCAGTTTGGTTTCACCCTGGGCGGTCCGGTAACAGTGCCCGGCTACCGCGGTAAGGATCGTACTTTCTTCTTTGTAAACTACGAGGGCCTCCGGCTTCGGCGAGGCAATACGACTCTCACCAGCGTGCCCACGCCCACGATGAAGAGCGGGGACTTTTCGTCGCTTTTGGGGGCGGGCCAGGGAACTGACGCGCTGGGCCGCACCGTGTTGCGCAACGCGGTGTACGATGCCTTGACTTCGCGAACCGCCGGAAATGTATACGTGCGGGACGTTTTCCCGGGAAACATCGTCCCGGTCAGCCGCTTCGATCCGGTGTCGCGGCGGGTGCTCGCGTTCCCCGGTATGGTTCCCGATCCGAATATTACCGGCAGCCGCGCAGCCAACGGGAATCCGACGCAGAACTTTTTCGATGGCCGCACGCGCACCTCGAACTATGATCTGTTCAGCGTGCGGGCCGATCACCAGTTCTCCGCCAAGGACACCTTGATGGCCCGGTACAGCATCACGGATTCGAACGCCTTCACGCCCAATACATTCGCCGGCTACGGGTCATTCGACAATCAGCGCCAGATGGCCGGAACCATCGCCTATACGCGCGTGATCGGGCCATCCATGGTGAACGAATTCAAGTTCGGCTATCTTCGCTGGGCGCAGTTCCAGGCGGCGGAAAACACGATCGCGGGCAGAGACCTGGTAAAGGAGCTGGGCATCAGCGGCCTGGCTTTCGCCAGCACCCCTGGCCTGGAGGGCGCGCCGAATATCAGCATCGGCGGCTTTGCCACCATCGGCGATGGCGACGGTCCTTACCGGCCGCGGAACAATACATTCCAGTATGTGGATTCGTTCTCATTTAATAAGGGCCGGCATTTCATCAAGGTCGGTGGTGAGGCGCGGCGGGTGCGCAACGCGATTACCCGCGCCAATACGCTGCGCGGAACCTTTGACTTCGCCAACCCCAACTGGACCGGTGAACAGGGATTCGCCAATAGCGGTAATACTTTCGCCAGCTTCTTGCTTGGCTTGCCCCGGCAGAAGGGACGCCGGGTCAGCGGCTTCTTTCAGGATATGCGCTCCACGGAGTACGCGGCCTTCGTCCAGGATGATTGGAAAGTGAACTCGCGGCTCACCGTCAACATGGGCGTGCGCTACATGCTCTACCTTCCGCCGTATGAGCTCAGCGACCGGGTTTCAACCCTGACTTACCCCGGCAAACGGCCCGAAAACTTCAGCGAAGGGGCCATCGCCTTCCTGGTCCCTGGCAGCGAAAAGCAGGCCCCCAATTGGGGACGCGCCGGAATCGAGCTTCCGCGGTCGTTGTTCCCGCCCGACAAGAAAAACTTCGGCCCGCGATTCGGCTTTGCTTACCGGCCACTGACGAATACGGTGGTGCGCGCCGGATACGGGATTTTCTTCGATACAGTACCGCTATACATCACGCAGGACACGCTGGAGAATCTGCCCAACATGAAGGAAGATCAGCAAAGCCTCAGCCTGTTCCAGGACGGCTTGCCGACGCCGGAGACGTTCATCGGGTTCCGGATCGCCAACCCGGGTCCGGGGCAATTCACGCCCGGGCCGAACGACGTCTCGCCGAATTTCAAGAACGCCTACGTCCAGCACTGGAACTTCGGTATTCAGCGCGAACTTCCCGGCGCGATTCTGTTCGAAATGTCGTACGTGGGTAGCAAGGGTACCCGCTTGAATCGCCGCGAGAATACTAACTCCGCGGAGCCCAACGGTCCGTTTGCGACCGTGCCATTGAGCGCAGTTCCCGCGCAGCCCCTCAATCCCGTCACCGCTAAGCCCTTCGACCCCGATCCGGTGGCGAATGCCGGTCTCCGGCCCCGGTTCCGCCGTCTGGTGCCCTACGCCATCAATGTTTGGGAGAACAACGCCCTATATCTGCTGGATAACGTATTCCAGACCACCTCCAGCGCTTTCTCCAATTACAATTCCGCCCAGCTTCGCGTGGAGAAGCGACACTCCAAAGGCCTGACTTGGCTGCTTTCGTACACCTTCTCGAAGGCTCTCTCGGACGCGACGGGCTTTAACGGCGGCGGCCCCTACGACACCGGCAACCGCATCCAGAACATCTTTGACAAGAAGGCCGATAAAGGCCTCGCGAGCATTGACCATCGGCAAAGGTTGAGCCTTTCGACCATCTATGATTTGCCGTTCGGACGCGGCAAAATGTTCCTGGCCGGCGCTTCGCCTGTCGTTAATAAGCTGGTAGGCGGCTGGTCTTTGAACGGAATCTACACTTACCAGACCGGCTTGCCGATGACGGTGAAGTTCAATGGCGATGTGTTTGGTTCCGGTACCGATAACGCCCGTCCCGATCTGGTCTGCAATCCAAACCTGGATGGCGGCGGGCGCACCGTCGACCGCTACTTCGATACCAGTTGCTTCAAGATCCAGAACCCGATACGCTACGGTACGGCGGGGCGCTCCACGGTCACCGGGCCGGTGATCCAAAACGTAGACATCGGGATCCTGAAAAACACCGCCTTCACCGATCGGGTGACTACCCAGTTCCGTGCCGAGTTCTTCAACTTCCCAAATCACCCGCAGTGGAATCCGCCCAATCGGTTCGTGGACCAGGCTTCCTTCGGACAAGTGAGTGGCGCGCGCGATCCACGGATTATTCAGTTCGGGTTGAAGGTCCTGTTTTAGGCTCCGTCGGACTGGCCAGACGCGGCCTCGACCCCGGCCCAGCTTGATAGGTGGCCGCGCCATGGCTGCAGCATGGCGCCGCGTGATTTAGGCGGCCAGACCCTCGAGCGTCAGGAAGCGCAGCGCCAACGTGTTTCGTGATGAGTTGCGAGTGGTCGGTAGTGCCGGAGCCAGTGCCTTTAAACCCGCAGAACTTCAGGTAGAATCGCGGCAACTTAGACGCCATCCGGGCGCGGCAAGTACTTTGGCGCAACTTGAATGGGATTCTCACAGTGGGCAGCGGGGCACTGTATTCCGTGAATATTTCACCGAATCGAATCGGATGGATCGGCAATCGCGCGAACGTGTCAAGCTATGCCGAACGCAACTCCCGCAAACCGGTCGATCGACCAGTGGTTCAGTACGGCGGCATTCTCCATCCCGCAACCTTTCACCTCTGGGACTTCGGCCCGCAATGCACTGTTCGGGCCGGGGTTGTTCAGTTGGGATGCGGGCATCGTCAAGGCGATTCCAACTACGGAAAGAATCCGCACCACATTCCGGGCGGAGTTATTCAACGCCACCAATCATACGAGCCTTGGTCTGCCCGCGACTAACCTCAGCGTGCCGGCTACTGTGGGCCGGATCACCGGCACCTCGGCCGGAGCGCGGACGGTTCAATTCGGTATGCGGGTGGACTTCTAGTCCGGTGAGCGCCCGCTGCCATCGTGACCGGGGATGATCGGGAGCGGTTAGGAAGCCGCAAAGCTCGTCTTTCGAGTGCCTGCCTTTCCAGAGCAAGCCTTCTCGGGTACTGTTGCCCGCAGTTCCAACACGCTTGATCCGAAATCGCGCACCATGGCCGTCGAACTCGACGTGAGAAACGACGGCGGCTTACGCTCGCCGGGGATGTATCCAACGGTGAAGTGGCTTATCCGGAGCGTGGGTGGCTTCCCCACCTGCACGTTGTAGGCAAATTTCGAGCCGTCCCCACCGATTAACCAGAGTAGACTTCTTCGAGGATCGCAAGTCGCGGAGACGACGGATTCTCCGGCAGGTTCCCGCTTGCGTACAGGCCAGCAGGCGGCCATCGGCGGAAGATGAAGGAAGGCTTTGGGTCCCGCCGGAGTGCGGCAGCGGCGGCACATGTTTCGCGAGAATCGCAACGGCGCGGGTTTTAACCGAAGGCCCGCCCTCAACTGGAGCAACCCACCAGTCATGCGACCCGGTGTCGTTCTCGCTGGATGCGCCTTCAAACAAGATGTACCGGCCGCCTACAACGCCGGAAAGTTCCGCGTGGACAACTGGCTCACCTACGCCGCCTTCGAAGAGCCGGCCGAATTCATCGAGTCCATCCCGTTCACCGAGACCTGCGATTACGTCCAGATCGTGATGCGCAACGCGGACGTCTACCGTAGACTCTACGGAGCCAAGCAGACTGCTGTACTCTCGTCAAATGGTCATTGATTCCAGGCTGCGATTCCGCAGCGATCACACCGCCCACTTCACTGAGCCGGTTATCCGCGAGATGACCCGCCTTCCCTTCGAGCACAAGGCCGTCAATCCGGCGCAGTGTTGCCCCGATTTCGCGGCCGCCGAGGTCCTGAAAGAGGCAGCGCGCCTGGCAGCTACTACGACAAGCCGGCAGAGGAGTACACGGCAAGGCGCAACAAGATGCCCGACCTGCTGATCGCCTCGGGTTTCCGCTGCTGCACGCCCTACGGTGCCTACTATGTGATGACCGGCGTCTCGGCCTTCGGCTTCCCTGACGATGCGGCATGCGTGCGGCACATGATTCACACGGCTGGGGTGGCCGCGGTGCCCGGCTCCAGCTTCTTCGCCAAGCCCGCCGGCGGCGCAAGCTACGTCCGCTTCTGCTTTTGTTAGCAGGACGAGACGTTGGAAAAAGCGAAGCCATAGCCAATTGATCAGGCTTGCCACATACACGGCGGCGTCCATCTTGCCCGGCCAATAGCAGGACCGCTTGGAGCGTCCTCACTGACCGCCCAAGACTTTGTGAGTACAAAAGCCAATAGCGCGGAAACCATCACTTGGTGATCATCTTGTGTTTTCCTTATCCCCTGCGCCCAGCCGGCGAGGCGCCGAGTCGCTTTCGACCATCGAAGGGGTTCGCAGTGGGCGCTCCACTGGGTCAAATCCTACCTGGGGAGGCAGACAATTGTTCGCTGACAACTAGGGGGCTTAGTCGAGCCCCAAAGCGTGAAGTGCTGTGTTTTCAGGTTCGAGACTTCGCCGGGCCTCTCGGCACCAGTCGCGGCGCGCAACGAGATTGCATTCCCAAAAACAGCCCCTTCGCTGTACGGCGATGCTGGTGCATACTGGAATCTGAGGCGAGCGGAGTCGTGAGACGAACAATTCAGGTACGCATCAGCAGAGGAGATCGTCAGTTTGTGGCCGAATGTCTGGATCTGCCGGTGGTCACACAGGCTGCCACGCTGGATGAGCTGACATACAATATCCGTGAAGCAATCGGGCTGCACCTCGATGGTGAAGACTTGGCCGCCCTCGGTTTTTCCAGTAACCCGACGATCCTGGCGACCATGGAACTTGAAGCTGTTGCCTGATGCCCAAACTCCGAGTCCTAGCGGGTCGTGAGGTTCTGAAGATCCGCCGCGGATTCGGATTTCAAGAATTCTCACAGCGGGGCAGTCACATCAAGTTACGTCGTGTCACTGCCGGCCAGACCCAGACTCTCACCGTTCCCAACCATGATGAGATCGACCGTGGGACGCTGCAAGCCATCTATCGTCAGGCCGGACGATTTGTCCAGGAGTCCGAACTCCGCGCGGAGTTCTGCACAGATTGAGCCGGCATTCGCCGGCAAGAGTTGAAGGTGGTCCGGAATGGAGGCCGCAACACAGCAGTCGGCGCCGCCCAGGAAGCCACCAGAGTAACTCATGCACCCGCAAGCGCTTGAATCTGCCGGAAAACCGCTCTGATGGCCAGAGGCGGGCAGACCGCCAAAGTTCGAAACGCGTCCACGACGGGGAGCCAAATCCTGCAAAGAGCGTGGCAGCAGGTAGGGCTGATCGAGGTCGCAAACCCGGAATCGCTTGTTCACTTTCCCCGATCGCGAATTCAGCAACAATGGTCAAGTACTTGTTTGGATTCTATCTCCGACAGGCTCTCTGGCTGCTCCTGTTTACCTCCGCTCAGGTAACGCAACCTTAAACCCCACCTCTGGAGTCGGCGGCGAATTTACTCTCTTCCGTTGACATGAGCTACTCAACGGTGATGCGATTCCGGGACAAGAGGATCAATTATGAGAAGACTTCTATCGATCTGTGTCCCTGTCATGCTGCTGTCGGTTTAGGCACACGCAATTCCGATCACCAACTTCAGCTTCGAAAGTCCGGCCAGTCCTGGTGTTCTGTCGCTTTCAGCGGGCAGCCTCGCCCTGACAGGTTGGACGATCCCCGCTGGACCGAGTATCGCGCAGATCCGGACCGTCGACTTTCCGTCCCTCCCCGCCCAAGACGGCACGTATTCGCTCGATTTGACCGGTACCCAAGATAACGGAAATTATGGTTCAGTCCAGCAGACGATCGCAACGATCTCCGGTGCTACCTATTCGATTTCATTCTATGTTGGCGCGTCCAACGGCACTTCGACGGTCCGCGTAACGGCTGGAAATCTGGACACAACCAAGAGCAGCACTAGCGCGTCGACCACCAGTCCACTGTGGTCACAAGGAAACTTCCAGTTCGTCGCTGCCGGGGCGAACACCCCGATCACTCTTTTGGGGACAGCTGCGAGCTTGGGCGGAGCGTACATTGGACTCGATAACGTAGCCGTCGACTTGGTGTCTGCCCCGGGAGGAGTTCCCGAGCCCGCGACGTTCGCGCTCGTCGGCCTGGCACTTGCCGGGCTCATCGGAATCCGCGCCCGTCGATAGGGCGCAGGGAGCCTTGAACTAACTTCCGGCCTTTAGCGCGCTCGAGCCACCGTACCATCTCCGTCTTGTATGAAGTGTGGCGCTCCTCCCACGAGCGAATCCTCGCTGCGTGATTACTTCACGCAGCGAGGAATTCCGCGTTCCGCAGGCACATTGCATAGCAACTAATTTCTGCGAGTTTGAATCCAGTCTGGGTGCCCACCCAGGGAAGGTCCTACCGTTTCAGCTCAGCTGGTACAGGAATGAAAGCGTTTCACTTGGTTCGAGCGGATTGCACTTTATGCCGCAAAAGTTCTAATTGCGTCCAGGTGGGGAGGCAATCGGTCAAACACCGTGGTGCGCCGATCAGGCGAAATTGATGTTGTTAGCACGTTCGTCCATCCGCGTTCGACGGCGGATCACGATGACGATTCCGTGATGTGGTTTCGTCCTTGCGAGGTGGAAGAAGTCGTCCCGGTTGCAAGTCAACAGCACACAACCACCCTCTTGGCAAACTGGAGCACGGCCTCATCTGTGGAATCACCGGGAAGAGCTTTGCGCAAAAGCGTGACATTGTGACCAGGTTGTTCGAGCAAATAGCTCAAGTCATCTGGCACATCGTGGTCGAGCAGGAACTTCACGCCGTAGACGATGACATCTGCCTGGCAACCAGCAAGTCAATCGCTCCGCGGTGGTCCTCATAGTAGGCAAGGCACTCGTAAACCTGAGACTTGGTGAGATTTGGAAAGCAGTTCGCTGGTAACGTATCAACTGTTTCACCATTCTGAAGCAGGCCGATAACGTCGTGGACCGCAATCCGGGTGCCTTCCACAATGAAGTTCCCGCTCCGTACGCCCGTCGATCGGACGAGGTAGCGATACGTCTCTGAAGTCGAGCCCATACATGGATGGTACGGCTCCCTCCAAATGGTGTCAACTACCCGGCACACCCGCCCAGGTCGGCTCAACCGGGAGTTAAAGAAAGAACTCGTCGCCGCAGTTCGAGATTGATCCAGCCCAGAAACCCAGACTGGACGAGGTGGCCGATTCCGCTTAGATGCTATTACAAACAGAAGCTTTCCCTCGGTTCAAGCGGACCGGTTTTTATACTGGGATCGTTCTTAACGCGTCCACGACGGGGAGCCAAATTCCGGAAATCGGCACCACTTCTTGATCAGTAGGCGGCTCGCATTGATTCCCTTTGTGATTTGCTTCGCTGTCTGGCCCGATCGAAACGACAGCTTTGGGAGGAAAGCTTGGCAAACAGGTAAGGAAACAGAAGGAGTGCGAGCGCAATCGGCGTTATTGCGCTCGCACCTCGCAGGTTGTTACTTCACTATGGAACGACGACGGCTACCGTGGCCAAAGTAGTTCCGGAGTCTTTTAAGAAATATTTGTAGGCCCTGCCCCGTGGCGGTGGTAGATGGCCAGCAATTTTCGGTTGTTTAAACACAGCGCTCATCGTAGATGCAGGAATTTCGGTTGAGTTGTTTATCGAGACCCATACCTCCGCGTTAGGGTGTTCGGGGCCGCCATCCCACGCCAGATAGACGGAAGCGCCCGCTGCCATCGTGACCGGGGGTGATCGGGAGAGGCTGTGTATTCTCAAAGCGGGCGCAAGTTGATCCGCGCGTGAATACTCCCCTCACTTCGAATCGGCCGCGCTAACAGGTGTATCCTAAAATCTGGCTGGGCCGTGTGCGCCCCGGCCATACCTTCTGCGGCTGCGAAGCCCAGACGGCAAAATTCCATCGATTGTATGATCCTCCTGGGCCGTGGATAAAGGGCAATTTTCGAACATGGGACCGGCGAAAGTGATCGAGTGCCCACAATGCGGATCTCGCTATCCGGATGGTACACTCTCATGCTCAAAATGCCGTACGCCCTTCGATGTTCCCACCGTAATCGCTGAGGTGACACATGGCGGAACGGTCCGCATGGCGCCGTTCGGCGATTCCTTGTCTTCCAACGCCTTTGCCGAGGGCAGTATTCTCGCCGATCGTTATGAGATTGTGCAAATGCTGGGGGAAGGCGGAATGGGTACGGTCTATAAGGCGCTGGACCGCGAACTGGACCGGATGGTGGCCTTGAAGGTGATCCGGCCGGAGCTGGCGCGGAACCCGGAAATTCTCGATCGCTTCAAGAAAGAACTCATTCTCTCCCGCAAGATTTCCCACAAGAACGTCATCCGCATTTTCGACCTTGGCTTAGCCGGCGGTACGAAGTTCATCAGCATGGACTTCATCGACGGTAAAGACCTGATGAGCAAGTTGCGCGCCAGCAAGAGGATTGCACCGCAGGAGGCGGCTCGGATTATGGTGGACGTCTGCCGCGGGCTGGCCGCCGCGCATGCAGAGGGAGTAGTGCACCGCGATCTGAAACCGCAGAACATCATGATGGATCCGCGCGGCCATCCGGTCGTAATGGATTTCGGTATCGCCAGTTCACTGGAAGACCATTCGCTCACCCGCACCGGAGTGGTAATGGGTACGCCCACCTATATGTCTCCCGAGCAGGCTCAGGGGCTGAAGGCGGACGCGCGTTCGGACCTGTTTACGTTTGGAGTGATTTTTTACGAACTGTTGACCGGAGATGTCCCTTTCAAGTCCGAGACCATGATGGGACAGTTGCTGCAGCGCGTGCAGGAACGTGCGCAGCCGCCGATTGATGTGAATCCGGACATTCCGCCGGTCTTGAGCGACATCGTGGTGAAGTGCCTGCAGCCCGGACTTTCCGCGCGCTATCAGAGTGCTGACGAGATTGTCCGCGATCTGGATGCGTGGCTCGATCCGGCCACCCAGTCGACGGTCCGAATCACATTGCCCGTGGTCAAACCGTCAGCGGCGATCAAGGCGTCGCCGAAGGGTGCGTTCCCCGGGAAATGGCTAGCGGCCGCGGCAACTGTTGTAGCGCTGGTTGCCGGCGCGTTCGTGTATCGGGCAAAGTTCATGGGTCCTCCGCCGAACCTGAAACCGGTGACCATGCTGATTGCGGACTTTGCCAATGGCACCGGAGATCCCGTGTTTGACGGCACCATCGAACCCATGTTGAGCATCGCCATGGAAGGCGCGTCGTTTATCACGTCGTACAACCGCGGCGAGGCGCACCGGATTTCGGCGCAGTTGAACAATGGCGATACGAAAATGGATGCGCCTAGAGCCCAATTGGTGGCGTCACGGCAGGGGATCAATGTGGTGCTGGGCGGTTCCATCGATCGTAAAGATAATGAATACGTGGTTCGCATCCGGGCCATCGATGGCCTTTCCGGGAAAGAGATCGTCACTCGTGAGGCGAGCACTTCCAAGAAGGAAGATGTACTTGGCGCGGTGGGTAAGCTGGCGGCGCCCATTCGGCAAGCCCTGGGAGACGCGTCTCCCGAATCGGCTAAACTCGCGGCGGCGGAGACCTTCTCGGCCTCGTCGGTCGACGCAGCCCATCAATACGCGATGGCGCAGGATTTCCAGTTTGCGGCGAAGTGGGACGATGCAATTCAGGCTTATAACAAAGCGATTGAGCTGGATCCAACACTGGGCCGAGCCTATGCCGGACTGGCCGTGGTGAATGCGAATCTGGGTCAGCGCGACGCAGCGGCGCAGTATTTCCAGAAGGCAATGGCGCATATCGACCGCATGACGGATCGCGAGAAATTCCGCACCCGGGCCAGCTACTACCTTGCTGTGCGAAACACGCAAAGCGCCATTGATGAGTTGTCAAAGCTGGTGCAGCAGTATCCGTCGGATTCGGCGGCGCTTAACAATCTGTCGGTTGCCTATTCGTACCGCCGCGATATGACGAAGGCCGTGGAAGTAGCCCGCCGTGCCGCGGCAATCTATCCCAAGAATGCCTTGCCGCTGATGAATGTCGCCGCCTTTTCGTTGTACGCCGGCGATTGGGCCGGCGCGGTGAAAGAAGCACGCGCAGTGCTGGCGATCAATCCGGAATACGCAAAAGCGTACATCGTTCTCGGCATCACTTTACTGGCGCAAGGGAAGGCGGCGGAAGCGGAAGAGTCCTATCGAAAGGCGCAAGGCCTTAGCGCGCGCGGTGCCTCCTATTCCGCCAGTGGCCTGTCGGATCTGGCGCTTTATCAGGGGAGGCTGGCCGACGCCTCGACGATTCTGCAGCAGGCCATTGAGACGGACGAAACCAACAAGCTGACCACGTTCGCCGCCGTGAAGATGACCACGCTGGCGCAAACACTGTTGCTGCGCGGACAGAAGCAGGCGGCGCTCGCGATGGTGGAGAAGGCCGTCGCCTCCAGCAAGCAGGAGGAGAATCTGGTTGCCGCCGCCGCCGTTTATCTGGCGGCTGGGCAGGAAGCCAAGGCACATGCGCTCTCCGCCGAGTTGCGTTCCCGGCTAGGGCAGGATTTCCAGGCGTACGCAAAATTGATAGATGGACAGATTGAGTTGCAGCGCGGAAATGCTCGCGGCGCGATTGATCTGTTCAAGGACTCGATTAAAATTGCGGATACGTGGGTAGGACACTTCGGATTAGGCCGCGCCTATCTGGGCTTCAATGCTTTCACCGAAGCGCACTCGGAATTCAGCACCTGCATGGCGCGGCGCGGCGAAGCAGCCGCCCTCTATCTGGACGAAGTGCCAACCTACCGCGAAGTTGGCATCTTGCAGTACTACATGGCCCGGGCCTTGGAAGGATTGAAGAGTCCAGGCGCCTCGGATGCATACAAAGTGTTCCTTGCGACGCACAAAGTGACCAATGAGGATCCGCTGGCGATCGATGCGCTCAGGCGCTTGAAGTAGCAAGAGACGCCTGGCGCATTTCCTACAGTCCTTCCAGCAACTGCATCAGCGTGTCGTAGTCGTGTCGTAGTCGTAATGATCGGCAAGTCTCCGTAGAGCTGTTGCGGACTCCTGCTGTCCGGTCCCGCCTAACTTGAGAATCGAGGGTGCTAAAAGGAGTGTGTAAACGATATTCTCGGGTAGGAAAATGGAGAGTATCATGACAATCGATCCGAAACTGATCGACAAGTTGCTGGCCAAGCATGGACAGAGGAGGCGCCAAGGCGCTACTGGAGCGGGTGATGCAGGCCGGAGGGTGTAAAACAGATTGTGTAAACGAGTTCTCCGATACTAAACAAGGAGAACGAGGATGGAACTGAAGGCAGAGGTATTAGACGATCTTTTAAAAGGGATCAAGACGCAGGAAGATTTGGCTGGGCCGAACGGGCTACTGAAGCAGATCACCAAGGCATTGGTGGAGCGGATGCTGGCTGGGGAGCTGACGCACCACCTGGGTTATGAAAAGCACGATCCAGCCGGCTACGGAAGCGGGAACGCGCGAAACGGGAAGAGCCGG
>JBBRNO010000139.1:0-17461 GCA_038230275.1 Bryobacterales bacterium | reverse complement strand
CTGGGATAGAAGCTGAGGTAGTTGGGAAGCAGTGGGGCGGAAGGCGAGGCAGGAGCGGCGTTTTCGATCTTGCGGAAGATTTCGAGCCAGGCGTCCAGTTGGCTGGTGTCGGCGGGGGTGAGGTGCAGTTCGCTGTTCCAGAACCGGGTGAAGACGGAATTGGTGCATGGGACGCGGTTGGTGAGGCAGGTTACGTGGTAGACGGTGTTGGTGAATTCGGAGGCATCGTAGTGGAAAGATAGGGGGATCGCGGCGAGGAGTGCGAGGGCCAGCATGGATTTGATTGTAACTGACCTGGCACAATCATTTAATCTAAAATAGCGCCTTGGATAGAAATGATGCCCCGGCGAGGAGCGATTGCTGTGTCTGCCCAGAAGATTGACGACCTCAGACAGTGGATCCGGGGGGTCCTCGCCGAAGAAGTCCAAGCCGGGTTTCCCAGATTGAGCCGAATTCCCAGCACCGGCGTCATTGGCTTTCTGGACTATTTCGCGGCACTCGCGCCGGCTGGCCGGGATTCGCTACTAAGCACGCTTGCGCAACTTGGGGCGATGCGATTTTTTCCGCAGCCAGCCGTGCGCAGTGCCATGTTAGCGCTGATCGATAGCGACTCGACCTTTCTGCAATACCGTGCGGCTATGCTGCCAGCACCTTTCACGATGGGGTTGCGATACCAGGGACTGCGAATGGCGAAGTCGATGTTGTCGGACAGAACGAGTATGGAGATGATGGCGTAAACCCGGTCGACGTTGGATTTTACGCCCCGCGACGAACCGCCGTCAGTGTTAGTACCGGATTCCGACCCAACGCATGTGAAGCCGGCATAGGCGCCGCTGCTAAGAAAGCTGGTGGATAAAGTCTGCAAGGAAATGCTGACCGGCGGCGTGAAAAGACTTCCCGGCGGCGAAACCGGTTATTCCGGCGTAGTGGAAAGTACGCCGGCGACGGTATGGAACTTGTGTGGGGCGCGGCCTCCGGCTGGGACTATCTTACGGAGGAGAACGCGCAGGCTTCCATCTCTCTATTGGGGGAACTGGTTGTACAAGTAGTGCGGTTGCGCCATCGCGCGATCGCTTAGCGGGCGATCACCATCAGCCGTACATCCATGACATTGGTTCCGGTAGGGCCGGTCTTGATGAGATCACCCAGCCGGTCGAAGAAGTGGTAGGAGTCGTTACGGTTGAGGAAGTCGTTGGCGCTGAGCCCCTCGCGGCTTGCGCGGGCGATGGTGGTGGTATCGCAGAGCGCTCCGGCGGCGTCGGTTGGGCCATCTGTGCCGTCGGTACCGGCGCTTAGGATACAGACGCCGGGGAGATCCTCAATGTCGATGGCGGCGGCCAAGGCGAATTCCTGATTGCGGCCGCCTTTGCCTTCGCCCTTGATGGCGACTGTGGTTTCGCCTCCGGAGATAATGCAGGCGGGGGCCTTCAACGGACGTCCGAAAGTGACAATCTCGCGGGCAATGGCGGCGTGCATGCGGGCGATTTCCCGGGTTTCGCCTTCGATGGAGCTGGAGAGAATCATGGGCCGGTAGCCAAGCCGTTTCGCTTCAGCCGCAGCGGCATTCAGAGCCAGTTGATTGCTGCCTACGACGATGTTCTGGGTTCGAGTTACCTGCTTGGGAGTTTCCGGGACAATGCCGCGGATCCCGTCGTCAATCCGTTGGCGGACGGAGGCTGGGATCTTCTCGCCGAGTCCGTATTTTTCGAAGATATTGTGGGCGTCCAGAAACGTGGAGGAATCGGGCGCAGTGGGGCCGGAGCCGATTACGTCCAACCGGTCGCCGATTACATCCGAGAGGATCAGCGACACCACTGTGGCCGGGTGTGCGAGCGCGGCCAGTTGTCCGCCTTTCAAGCTGGAGATGTGCTTGCGGACGGCATTTATCTCATTGATGTTCGCGCCGGAACGCAGCAGCAGACCCGTCACCGCCTGCTTTTCGGCAAGCGTGATGGGTTGTGCCGGGAAGGGGAGCAGTGCCGATGCACCGCCGGACACCAGGAAGAGCACCAGATCGTCCTTGCTGGCTTGGGCGGCGATGCGGCCGATCTCCTGCGCGCCGAAGACGCCGTTTTCGTCTGGCACCGGATGGCCGCACTCGTTGAGACGGATGCGGCGGAGCTTGGCGAGATGTCCGTACTTAACGTTGATGAATCCTTCGGTGATCTGTTTGCCAAGCAAGCGCTCGACTGCCACAGCCATGGAAGCGCTGGCCTTTCCGGCACCCACTACGTAGATGTTCCGGAAAGCTGACAGCTTGTACCGCTGGTTGCCTACAAGCAGAATTCCGTTGCGCAAGGAGACATGGCGCAGCACGGCCTCCACTGGGTCAGCGGCTTTTAACGCCGCCTTTAAGATGGCCAGGGCCGGTTTGCTTGGCGGGGATTTCATTTATGGCTATTGCGTTACTCGAAGATGGGTAATCGGAGAATCTCCTGAAGGGCGGCGCGGGAATCATCTTCAGGAATGAGGATACGGTATTCCGCTTTGGCGTAGTTTTCACGCCGTTCCTGGAACAGTTCGGCGAACCGTTCGGCGTTGCGGGCGAGGGGGCGGTGACTGGCCATGCCGACACGCTTTTTCACGACTGGAAAATCGGCGTCAAGCCAGATGGTTACGCCGTTGTTTTCGAGCAGTTCGATGGTTGGCTGCTGTGTGAATGCGCCGCCGCCCAGGGCGAGAACCATGGGATGTCCGGACTGAATCCGGCGGACGCGCTGGCGGATGGCTTCGCTTTCAAAGCGGCGAAACTCTTCTTCGCCTTGTTGGGTGAAAAGCTCGGTGATCGAAGTTTTGGCGGCGGCTTCTACATCGTCGTCGATATCGGCGAAGCGCCAGCCGATCTGGTCCGCCAACATGCGGCCGACGGTGGATTTGCCGGAGCCCATAAAGCCGATCAGATAGATGCCAGGCGTTCGTTTAAGCTTGAGGATCATCGGTTCACTTGCTGCTCCCAGTAAATTTTTTCGAGGCGGCTGTCGAGGGTTGCCGGGAACAATCGCGCCAGTGCGATTAAGAGCCAGCCGGATTTGGGGGACACCACGGTACGCGCGCCCTGTTCCAGGCCGCGAGCTATATCTTCGGCACACTGCCGTGGAGTGATGGCCCATTTGCGGCCCATGCCTGTAAGATCGGGCGGGCGTCCGGCGAGTACGTGCCGCTGAAAACCGGTCTTCACATAGCCCGGGCAAACGGTCATGGCGTGGATGCCTTCGCGGCGCAGTTCCATGCGCAGACCATCGGTGATGGAACCGAGAGCGTATTTGGTTGCGGAATAGAGGGTGAACCAGGGAAGGGTGATTTTTCCGCCTATGGAACCCACATTGACAATGGCGCCGGAGCCGGTTTTTTTCATATGCGGGACCACCTTCTGGATGAGGTCGAGCGGCGCGAAGATGTTGAGTTCAAACATGGCTCGGACCGAAGCAAGATCTGCGCTATGGGCTGGCTGATAGAGTCCCACGCCCGCGTTGTTAATCAGGATATCAATGCGGCCGAAGTGGGCTAAAGTTCGATCCACCAGGGCGGCACGGGTGCGTTCGTCGCGAATGTCTCCGGCGGTGATCAAGGCGTCTTTGCCGCCGGCTTCCTGCAGGCGTTGTTCGGATCGCGCGTTTAGCGATAGAAGAGCGCCGCGGGCGGCGAACGCGGAGGCGCAAGCAGCTCCGATGCCTTCGGACGCACCTGTGATGACCACCACTTTGTTGTCGATTTTCATCTAAGAAAATTGCCGGATCTCTAGTGAAACGAGATAATGGTAGCATGCAAGACGCGCTGCTGCCGTTATTCCCGTTGCAAATGGTGCTCTTGCCGAAGACGCCCCTGCCATTGCACATTTTCGAGGATCGCTATAAGGAGATGTTTGCCGAGGTGATCCGGACGAAGTCCGAGTTCGGCGTGGTGCAGGCGGGTGAAAAGGGCATTGTGAATACAGGATGCTCCGCTACTGTCGAGAAAGTTCTGACGGAATACCCGGACGGTGGAATGGACGTGCTGGCATTGGGACGGCGGCGATTCGAGATCATGCGGTTGAATGAGGAACGGACATTCCTGCGCGGGGCGGTGCAATTTTTCGACGACGACGATGCGGACCCCGCCGAGCGGGAGATGCAGATCCGGGCCCTGGAAGGGTTCACAGAGTTAAAGGCGCTGGGCGAACGGCATGTCTTTGGCGAGCCAAAGCTGGGCGATCCGCAATTGAGTTTTCAATTGGCGCAGTTGGTGGAGGATTTGAATTTCAAACAGCTGTTGCTGAGCACGCGTTCCGAGGCGGAAAGGATCCGCCAGCTTGCCGGATTTTTGCCGGAGTATGCCATTCGCCAAAAGCACGTCTCGCGAATGCGGGAAGTGGGGCCGCGGAATGGACATAGCAAAGTGACGCCGGGGAACCTGTGAGGCAGCACTTGATTGTGGATGCCGACGATACCCTTTGGGAAAACAATATCTACTTCGAACGGGCGTTCGACGATTTCATAAACTACCTGGACCATTCCACCCTACGGCCCGAAGAAGTACGGGCGGTGCTGGACGAGATTGAGCTAGTGAACAACAAGACGCACGGGTATGGATCTAAGAATTTCGCCCGGAACCTGGGTCAGTGTTATGAACGGTTGGTGGAGCGAGAGGTGGGAGCGGACGATCTGCCCACGATCATGGCGTTCGCCGAACGGATTATTCAGCATCCGCTGGAACTGATTGACGGGGTGGCGGAGACGCTGGAGTATCTGGCTTCGCGGCATGATCTAACGCTATTCACCAAGGGACATCCGGAAGAACAGAAGCTGAAGATCGACCGGTCCGAACTGGGTATTTATTTCGGACACACCGCCATTGTGAAAGAAAAAGACCTGGATTCGTACGCGGCGCTGGTGCGCGAGCGGGAGATGGACCCGCAGTTGACGTGGATGATTGGGAATTCGCCGAAATCGGACGTGAATCCCGCTTTGGCGGCGGGATTGAACGCGGTTTACGTACCACATGAACGCACCTGGCACCTGGAAAAAACCGAGTTGGGTACAGGCGTGGGCAGATTGCTGATTGTGGAACAGTTTTCCGATCTTCGCGACCATTTTTAGGCTTCGTTTGCGTCTAGCTTTGGAGGGTTGATGCGATGAAAGATGTCTTTCGGAAGTTCTCGAATGCCACCGCCGAGAAGATGGGAAGTCCCGGGGCTTTTCTGCTGGGAGTGGTAATCATTTTGGCTTGGGGAGTGAGCGGACCCCTGTTTCACTTCTCAGATACGTGGCAACTGGTAATCAATACCGGAACCACGATCATCACGTTTCTGATGGTGTTCCTGATTCAGGCGACGCAGAACCGGGATGCGCGGGCAATGCACTTGAAGCTGGATGAACTGCTGCGGGCAGTAAGCGAGGCGCGGACAGGGTTGGTGGCGCTGGAAGAATCGTCGGACGAAGTGATTGACAGTTTGCGGCAGGAATTCTCGCAGATGAGAGAGGAAGAGGCGGGGAAGTGATAGGCCGGCCAGCGAACCGGAAACGACCGGATACGTTGGCAGGGTTATGCTGGCCGCGAGCAGTCCGATGAACCGGCTGAAGAATGCGCCGGTTGAAGATGTGGTTTTGTCGGGGAACTTCATGGGTAGCATGAGCAGGATGCAGGCGATTCCGGCGGCGATTCCGAGCAGGAATCCGAGCAAGATCCGATGCATCGGGAAGTCATAGCAAATTCCCTCAAGAACGCTGGGGATTCGTCGATGAGTAAGATATGTCTGCACTTGGATCTGCACTTGGAATTATTCAGCACGCCTCGGCATCGGTAGATCAGACCGCGGCGCGCTTGGCACGGCCCATAGACCTCAGCGGAAACGTCGACATTGTGGATCTTAGCGCGGAGATGGTTGCGCTGTTGCAAGCTAAGAACGCCACTGCGGTGGGAGTGAAGCTCGCCCAGAGCGTGGACGATTTGTTGCAGTCGACTTTAAGCGTATTAGGCTAAGGCTGGATACACCCATAAAGTGCACTGCCAGACTGCCGGGTTTCGGGAGTCTGGTCCGTGTTTGAGGTCTCCTTACCTCTAGTGCGTAGTTTGGATCAAGGGCTATCGACTGATTGAACAGGCCGGTGGCGCGCTGCAACGTATCGAGGGAGAACGAACCGGAAGCCAGGTGGCGTCCCTTCGGGTAACGATCGACGGCTTCCAGGTTCTGCCTGGGTTGCCGCTTGAGCCTGCTTCCCTGCTCAGGGGAGAGCGTCAGGCGGAGTGAGGTCACGATGGATTCGGCAATCTGCTGTTGAACGGCGAAGACATCGGTGGATTCGCGTTCGAATTTTTGCGACCAGATGGGATACCCATTGTCGGCGCGAACCAGTTGCACGGTGGTGATAATCAGTCGTCCGGCGGTTTTGCGAACGCTGCCTTCGATGAGGGTATTTACACCGAGTTTGGCGGCGATTTCCCGTACGTCCTGCTGTTTTTCCTTAAAGAAGAAGGCTGAGGTGTGGGAGGCGACATTAAGTTCGCGGATGCGCGTAAGGGCATCGGTCAGCTCCTCCGAGAGTCCGTCGGCGAAATAGGCGTTGTCGGGATCTGGGCTTAGATTCAGGCGGGAATTGCCGGTTTGCACTTTATCGCGCAGAAGGCGAAGCCCGCGGCCAACAGCACGACGGCGAGGGCGGCAAATTGCCAACGCGGGCGCAGGGCGGCGGCGGGAGGCGGCTGGGCGTCCCGTGGCGTGAACGAGGGAACGTAGCTACCGTGGGGAATTTCGTTTCGTAATATTCGTGCAGGCGCTTGCGCAATTTTCCCGCTTCCACGCGGACGATGGTGTCGAGTTTGGGGTCGAACGATTCGGCGCGGTCAAAGACTTCTACGCCCAGTAGATACTCCTTGATCTGGTCGTGCTTCCCTTCCAGGGTTTGATTGACTACGACTTCCAGAAACCGATGCGCGCGGCCGGCAGCATTGAATATCCGGCTGGAGAGAATCTTCTCGAGTTGCTTGCGGATCTGCGCGGGACTGGGGGCATGGCTGGCCACGTTTTACGGTCGTTCAATTAGGACTTGCTGCAAAGCGGGACGGTTAGTTATACAATCTCAGACAATGAAAACTCCACGTAGCGTACTGTATCCCGCTTGTATTTTTGGATTGCTGTTCAGCTTTGCCTGCAGCCAGCCGAAGCCAGAGGAAAAGAAAGAAGATACGAAAGTTGAGGTCACCTTCCCGGTAGTTGGCAGCGTGGTGCGCGCCGATCCGGGGTTGGATGCGCTGGTGCCGGTTGGGGCCAAAATCGAGAAAATTGAAGGCGGACGGACGTTCACCGAAGGTCCGATCTACGTGCGTGACGGGTATCTGCTGCACAGCGATGTACCGGAAAATACGATTTTCAAATGGACGCCGGATGGAACCGCGTCTGTATTTCGCAAGCCCAGCGGTTTCGATGGGACGGGCGCACCGGCTGGGTCATTTATCGGCTCTAACGGGATCACCATGGATAAAGAAGGCCGGCTGGTGATTGCCGAGCACGGAAACCGGAGGGTGACGCGGCTGGAGAAAGACGGCACCGTCACGGTGTTGGCATCCGAGTATAAGGGCAAGAAATTGAACAGCCCGAACGATGTGGTTTATAAGTCCGACGGGGCGCTGTACTTCACCGATCCTCCTTATGGATTTCCCACAGAGGATAAAGATCCCAGAAAGGAACTGGCCTTTAACGGAATTTACCGGTTGAAAGACGGGAAGCTGGATCTGCTGGCCAAGGAATTGAAGCGGCCGAACGGAATTGGATTCTCGCCGGATGAGAAATATCTCTATATCAGCAATTCCGATCCTTTGAAGAAGATCTGGATGCGGTATGACGTGAAAGCCGACGGCACTCTGGGCGCGGGAAAAGTGTTCTACGACGTGACCAAGCAGACTGCCGACGGACTGCCGGACGGGTTGAAACTGGACAAGTTGGGCAACCTATACGGCAGCGGACCGGGTGGCATTTGGGTGCTATCGCCGGAGGGCAAGTTGCTGGGGAACATCAATCCGCCAGAGACGCCCGCCAATTGCGCGTGGGGCAAATACAGCCTGGGCGCGGATACGGGCAAGATGACCGCGGATGAAGAAGCGAAGACGCTATACATGACCGCGCGCACCGGGGTTTACCGGATTCAATTGAGCGTTGCCGGAATTCGGCCGTAGGAGATTTCCACGATGAAACGAGCACTATTTGCCATTGCGCTGCTGGCCTTGCCGCTGGCAGCGCGCGATCCGCTGGAAAAGCGGATTGCGCACACCGACCCTTCGAAGTATAAGGCGATTCCAGCCGTGCACAAAGGTGCCGGGGAGTTGGATTATGAGCCTCTTTTCGGGTCGGAAGATTTCAGCACGAACCTGATTTTTCTGCATCGCGGGATTATTCCGCCGAAAGGAGGAATCGGGCACCATTTCCACAATCAAATGGAAGAGATGTTTGTGATCTTTTCCGGCGAGGCGCAGTTTACCATCGACGGCCGGACTTCGGTTTTGCAGGCTCCCGCGGGCGCACCGTGCCGGATGGGGCGGTCTCATGCGATTTACAATCCCGGCAATACGCCGGTGGAATGGATGAATATCGCCATCGGCAGCACGAAGGGCAAGTATGACGCATTCGATCTGGGCGACGACCGGGTGGGCGCGGCGATTGATGCGAAGCCGGTGTTCGTGAATATGCACCTGGACAAGGCTTTGTTGAAACCGGCGCCGGCGATGTACGGAGGCAAGGGGACCGTCCGATACCGGCGGGCCCTGCCGCCTGAAGTGTTTTTTGCGATGTGGTCTTACGTGGACCACCTGGTAATTCCAGCGGGCAGTTCGGTGGGCCGGAAGAAGCACGAAGGCGTGGAAGAGTTTTACTACGTGATGAATGGCGACGGAACGGCGAAGATCAATGCCGAGTCGGCGGCAATTCACAAGGGCGACGCGGTTCCGGTACTGCTGAACGACGTGCATTCGTTTGAGAACAGCGGCAACGGGGATCTGGAGTTCATGATCGTCGGCATCGCGCGGACCAAGTGGGCGCTGGATACGACGGAGGTGAAGTGATGAGGAAGGCAGTTCTGCTGGCGATGATTTTTGGCCTGCCGGTACTGGCCGCGGAGCCTTTGGCGTCGCGGATCGGGCATACCGATCCCAGCAAGTATCGCCGCAGCCGTTCCCATGGCAGCGCGGGCGATATGGCTTGCGAGACGCTATTGCCCGGAAGCGCGCTGGCTACAAATTTCTTCTTCATGCATCGCTGCCAGATTATGCCGGGCGGCGGTGTGGGGCATCATTTTCACAATACCGACGAGGAGATGTTTGTGATCTTCGACGGCGAAGCGGAGTTCACGATTGATGGGCACACGTCGCTGTTGAAGGGAACAGTGGGAGCGCCAAATCGCATGGGGCATTCCCATGCGATTTACAATCCTGGCGATAAGCCGGTGGAGTTCATGAACATCAATATCTCCGCGGTGAAGGGCCGGTATGACGCCTTCAATCTGGACGATGCGCGGATTGGTGTGCCGAAAGAGCCGATTCCCGCATTCATGACGATGCGGCTGGATAAGGCGCTATTGAAGCCAATGAAGGCGTATCACGGCGGCGAGGGAACGGCGATGTACCGCAGGGCTCTGGATCCGACGGTGTTCCTGTCGAATTGGTCCTATATGGATCATCTTTCGCTGCCGGCCGGGGCCTCCGACGGAAAGCATCGTCATGCCGGAGTGGAAGAGATTTACTATGTGCTGAACGGGGATGGCGAGGTGCAGGTGAACGGGGAAACTTCCGCGATCCACAAGGGAGATGCGGTGCCGGTGCTTTTGAACGACGTCCATTCGTTCAAGAACAACGGGACAGCTGATCTGGAATTCATGATTGTCGGCGTGGCATCGCAGAAGAACGTTTTGGATACGGTGGAAGGGGAGGTGCGGCGGGGCAATTAGCGCCGCCGGTGCGCCCGCTGGCTGGGTTGCGGTTACCACTCATCACCTGTTGAATCACACGTCGGGGATTCCCAGCTGTACCGGACAACCCGGCTTTTTCGAGAAGCGCTCCGTGCTTCCGATGATAGCTAGCGAGATTGTAAAGCTGACTCAGGACATGGCGCTGGAATTTCCTGCTGGCAGCAAGTTTCACTACGCCAACGCAGGCTACGCGCTGTTGGGAGCAATTCTGGAAGCGGTGACGGGCAAGCCGTTAGCCGATTATATGAGCGAGGTGATTTTCGGCCCGCTGGGAATGAAGGACACGGGATATGACGTGTCGGCCGACAACTTGAAAAATCGAGCGGCGGGATATCAGCGCGGGAAGAACGGGCTTGAGAACGCCCACTATCTGGATATGACGCTGCCGCAGGCGGCAGGCGCTCTCTATTCCACTGTTGACGATTTATTGAAGGGGGACCAGGCGTTGTATACCGAAAGATTGATCACCGCCACCTCGCGGGAGAAGATATTGACGCCCGGTCTGGAAGGCTATGGAGATGGTTGGGCTTTGCGGAAGGCAGGCGCTCATCCGGTAGCCGAACACGGCGGCGGCATCAACTACTGATTTACAATCGACGGGTACTTTTCCAAGCTGAACGTCGCCGGTTCGAACCCGGTCTCCCGCTCCATTTTTCCGGATATCGCCGTTTTGCAATAGCCTGAGGGCCGATGGGTTGAACTCAACGCTCAACGGACCTTGACCTATAGTTGAGTCATAGCTGCAATTGGTGTTTTTGCGGGTATTCGTCCCACATGTCTGAAGTCTTAATCATAGGAGCAGGCCTAGCGGGCCTTGCTTGCGCCCGCGAAGCGACCAGGCTGGGTGTCTCTTGTCGAGTGCTTGAGGCATCCGATTCCGTCGGGGGCCGGGCTCGCACCGACGTGGTCGAGGGTTTTTTGCTGGATCGTGGTTTTCAGGTTCTGCTGACGGCATATCCCGAGGCCCAGCGGCTGTTGAACTATCCTGCTTTACAGTTGCGCTCCTTTGCACCCGGAGCTTTGGTTCGATTCGAGGGTCGTTTCCATCGCGTGGTGGACCCCTGGCGGCGTCCGTCTACAACTCTAAGTTCCCTTGTGTCTCCGGTTGGAAGCTTAAGCGACAAAATGAGGATCGCGCGCCTACGCCTACAATTGACTCGGCGGCCGCTCGAAAAACTGTTCCACTCGCCGGAGACCTCAACCATTGATTTCCTGCGGGACTACGGGTTCTCAGCGAAGATGGTGGAGCGCTTCTTCCGCCCGTTTTTAGGTGGCATCTTCCTCGAACGGGAGCTGCATACGTCCAGCCACATGTTCGAGTTTGTCTTCCGCATGTTCTCTTTAGGGGATGCGGCGCTTCCCGCCACCGGAATGGGTGCTATGGCTGAGCAGCTTTTGAGGCATTTGCCCGCTGATTGTGTTCGCTTCCGGCAGAAAGTCATAAACGTTCGGCCGGACGCGGTGACGCTCGCCTCCGGAGAAGAGCTTAAGGCGCGAATTGTTGTGGTGGCCACGGATCCAGCGGCTGCGAAACAACTGCTGCCGGAGATGCCGCGTTTAGGATTCCGCGGCACGACCTGCTTTTACTTCGCGGCGGAAAAACCTCCCATTTCAGAACCGATGTTAGTTCTGAACGGGGAGGGCCAGGGACCAGTCAATAACCTTTGCGTGCCAAGCGTTGTGGCTCCATCGTATGCTCCAAGCGGTTCGCATCTGGTATCGGCAACAGTTGTAGGCAACTCACTGCTTGCCGCAGACGACTTGCTGGCCGCAGTCCGGAAACAGCTTGGCGAATGGTTTGGCCGCGACGTCCTGGGTTGGCGGCACCTGCGGACCGATTGGATTCCCAACGCTCTTCCAGAGCAAACTCCCTCTTCCGGAGGTGCCGGCGCCAAAGAAACTCTGGTACAACCAGGACTCTATGTGTGTGGAGATCATCGCGATACTGCGTCGATCAATGGCGCACTATCCTCCGGCCGGCGTGTTGCGGAAGCGATCGTGAAGACGCTTAGCAGCGATCGCTTATCGAATCGCGACTAGTATCGACAGAACGAGGAGGGTGAACGCGGGCAAAGACCTTTGCAAGGGGTCTTTCACTTTCACATGCATCGCCACGGCGCCCAACATTAAAGCGGCAACTCCGATGGCGGCCGGTCGTGTGACGACGTGCACCCAGAGCCCAATGATCAAGCAGAGTGCCAGCGCGACCTTGAGAAATCCGATCACTTTCATGAAGCCAGGGGAGAGACCATAGACCGCAAACTCCTCGCTCATGTTCTTCGCATCACCACCGCGCCACGGTGTCTGCTTTCCCGTCCGAAGCAACCACACGTTCAACAAGCCGAGCGCGATCACAAGCTGAAATGCGATTACTAGCCATTCCATCTAGACACTCCTAATTGGTTCCTCAGCCGAGATTTTTGCGCGTTTACGTTTCGGTGCTAGAACCTATCGTCTAGCAACATTGATAATCATACGCCACATGGACGCTACTCTCCAGTCGACAACCCTTCTTAGGCCAAGCCGTGTGCCCTTGCAGACCGTTCAGAGCGATTCAGTTCCCAGCGACTGCGCTACAATCCGCAGTTCCCTGAGCCTGCGATGCCTGATAATGAGGGATTGAAGATCTTCAGAGGATCGGCAGTAGTTGCGGATCGATTGGCAATCCGTTTCCGCTGTTGATGCGCCTCTGCGGCTAGCAGCGCTTTTCCTAACGTCTATGCCTGTTCGCGACCTTATCGTTATTCTCGGCGACCAACTCGACCGCGAGTCCCCGCTATTCGAGAGCTTTGACGCCCGGCTCGACCGTGTCTGGATGGCAGAAGTGCTTGAAGAGTCAAAGCATGTCTGGAGCCACAAGGCGCGCATCGCCGTCTTTTTAGGCGCCATGCGTCATTTTCGCGACGAACTTCGCTCACGAGGCTGGACCGTGGAGTATCGCGAGATCGATTCTCAGCTCACGACGCTTGCCAGGGAACTAAATCGGATAATGAACCAATTGCGGCCCCAACGAGTGCGAATTGTCGAGCCGGGTGATTATCGAGTGGCACAGGCGTTACGCGAGGTGTGTCCAGACATCGACGTTGTTACAGATACCCACTTTCTCTGCACGATTGAGGGTTTTCGGCATCATGCCAAAGGCCGGAAGCAACTCCGTATGGAGTTCTTCTATCGGGAAATGCGGCGCCGCTATCGAGTTTTGATGGATGATGACACACCCGTGGGAGGCGAGTGGAACTACGATTCAGAGAATCGGGGAGCCTTTGGCAAGCGGGGACCAGGTCTGGTTCCTACACCAGCGTCCTTCGCGCCGGACAGGTTGACCCGCCAGGTCCTGACACAGGTGAAGGAGCTGTTCGCCTCGCATCCGGGAAAGCTGAACCATTTCGATTGGCCGCTCACGCCGGTCCAGGCCGAAGAGGCATTGCAAGATTTCCTCGACAATCGGCTACCGGGTTTTGGGGAGTATCAGGATGCTATGTGGACCGGACAGCCGTTCCTTTATCATTCGCGTCTGTCGGTTGCCTTGAATCTGAAGTTGATCAATCCGCGGCGCGTCATCGCGGCGGCCGAGGAGCGTTATCGTAGCGGCAAGGCACCGCTTGCGTCAACCGAGGGATTCATCCGTCAGATTCTCGGCTGGCGGGAATACGTACGTGGGATCTATTGGCTCTACATGCCAGGTTATGCGGAGAAGAATGAGCTCAATGCGCATCATCCGTTACCGCGATTCTACTGGACGGGGCAGACAGACATGCAGTGCCTCCGATCCGCCATCGAACAGACCCTCGATTACGGCTACGCGCACCACATCCAAAGGCTGATGGTGACTGGTCTGTTTGCGTTGATGTTGGGTGTCGAGCCCCGACAGATTCACGAGTGGTACCTGGCGGTGTACGTCGATGCGGTGGAATGGGTGGAGTTGCCGAACACTCTCGGCATGTCGCAATTTGCGGATGGCGGCATCATGGCATCGAAACCCTATGTGGCAACCGGCAAGTATATTCAGCGAATGAGCAACTATTGTGCTGGGTGCCGGTACGATCCAGCCGAATCCACGGGTGAAAACGCCTGCCCTTTCACGACGCTCTATTGGGACTTCCTTCTTCGGCACGACGAGCGCCTGCGGGCAAATCAGCGCATGACAATGCAAATGCGCAACGTGGATCGGCTCAGTTCTCAAAAGAGAACTGCGATTCAGATCCAGGCGGATGAATTCCGAAAGAGCTTAGAGGGCACGGCCTGAGATCTCCTCCGCCGCGGACAAGCCAGACAAGAATGCGCTTTCGATACGCGATCCAGCGAATGCGTCGCCGGCAATCGCAAGAGGTGCGGGTTTGCTCGTGAACAAAAACGGCGGCCGCGGTTCGGATAGCGGTTTGCTATAACGCCAAAGGTGTAACTGCCAGCCAGCTACATTAACGCCCAGCCATATTCGGGCTGCCTCCAGCATAAGCGTTGCCACCTCGTCATGCGGCGATTCCAGGTACCGGCGTGAGAAGTCCGCACTTGCATGGATTGTTAGGGCTGCCGTTCCCGTTGAGATCCCCTTCCGGGTGTTGTCCGCTATCCATTCGATGGATCCCTTATCGATTCGCAAATAGCCAGGCGCAGGGATACAACTCGCACCTTGCAGGGTGACAAGCAGAGCAAAACAGGGATCGAAATCAATACTCAGTAGTGTTGGGAGTATTTCGGGTGGCAACTGTTCGGCACACGCCGCGAGGAGGGCGGCCGATTGCGGTGCTGGCGCCGTCAGCAAAAGTGCGCTTGCAGAGAACCGTTCGCCGGCCTCTGTGAATACACACCAGCCCTCACGTCCCGGTTCCACACGCTGGACTTTAGTCTCACATCGCACGTCAAGTGATTTCGCCAGGTGTTTGGTGAGGCTGGCCATACCAGTGATGGCGCGGTAGCGCACGTGCCCGCCTTCGCTGAACCAAGGCAGCACGACGTGATCAGACTCCCATCGTGCGACCGCTTCACGAAAGCGGCTGTCACGCACGGTAAAGAACTGGGCTCCATGATCGAAATAGCTCCCGCCAATTCTTCGCGTTGCCATCCGCCCGCCCACTCCACGGCCCTTGTCGAGCAACACAACGTCCCACCCCCTTTCTTGCAGTGCGGCGGCTGCCGTCAGACCGGCCATGCCCGCGCCAACGATCAGACAGGACGGGGTCATTCGTGCGCAAGCTCCCGTGTGACGCGATGGCGATGGGCAAACATGTTACGCAGCTCCAAATTCACCGTCCAGCCGAACAGCAGGTTCACCAGCGAGCCACCAGGAAGCTCATAATCGATGCGGTCCGTCAGAGGCGTCTTGCTTCCCGCCGCTTCAAACTCATGACGGTGAATCCGCTTCGCGAAGGGTCCCTGGATTTGTTCGTCTACGAAGAGGCGGTTTTTCTGGTATTTCATATGCTGGGCAATCCACCGGAACAAGCCGACGCGAAGCTCCACCCGGGAACCAGCCTCGATCCCTTCGCCGGTGCGGGCGATCATGCGAACCGGTGGAAAAGGTGGCGACAATAGAGCAAGGGTCTCCGACCGCTCATGGAACAGAAACACGTCGACGACGGGAGCGTGGATGAGAACACTTTTTACGAAAACGGGCACACTTTCAGTTTATCGGCTACGCCGGATGGGATTGTTAATAGCCTGCCAAACCGAGATTGAACGGTACAGTGAAAATGCATGCCAACGACGAAAGCACCGCCACCGGGCTCTGATCTCGCCCTGCTCATCGAAAACATTCGACATCAACTGAAACCGTTTGGTTCGGGAATGCGGGAAGTTGTTCGAGCCTCCAAGGGGGCTTCACCTTCGAATAGACCGGCGGTGCTTTTTCCCCTGTCAAGGCCAGCACATGAATGACCCAATTCAGCGTGTAGCCATTGCCGGGGCGAGCGGTTACATCGGTGGCCGTTTGGCTCCGCGCCTCATTGAAGAGGGCTATCAAGTTCGATGCCTTGTCCGAAACCCACGAAAAATTGCGGGCCGCGACTGGGCCGGCCAACCCGGCGTTGAAGTAATGCAAACGGACCTTGAGAGCGCCGGCGAATTGGCGCGCAACCTGGAACACTGCGATGCGGCATTCTACTTGGTGCACTCGATGACCTCGGCGGGTCCACAGTATGCGAATCAAGACCGGAAGCTGGCCTTGTACTTTGCTGAGGGGGCACGAAGAGCGGGTGTGCGAAGAATCATCTATCTGGGTGGTCTAGGCGAAACTGGTGCTGACCTCAGCGAGCACCTTTCCTCGCGGCGCGAAGTCGAACAAGCGCTGGCGTCAACTGGTGTGCCGGTCACGGTTCTGCGCGCAGCGATGATCATCGGATCGGGCTCGGCCTCGTTCGAGATTTTGCGCTATCTGGTGGAGCGTCTACCCATGATGATCACTCCGAAGTGGGTGAGCACGCCTTGTCAGCCGATAGCGGTACGAAACGTCATCGGATATCTGGTTGGCGTTTTGGCCAAACCGGAGACAACCGGGGGAGTGTTCGACATTGGCGGGCCGGAAATCCTGTGTTACCTCGACATCATGCGGATCATGCAAGAGGAGTTGAAACTAAAACGGCGCTTGGTGATTCCGATCCTGACTCCGCGGCTCAGTTCTTATTGGATTCATCTAATAACGCCTCTGAGCCACTACATCGCCAAACCTTTGGCAGAGGGGCTGAAGAATCCGGTTGTTTGCCGGGAAGACCGCATTACGAAACTAGTGCCTCAACATCTGCTGAGCGTCCGTGAAGCGATCCAGGCCGCGCTGTGCAAGATTGCTGAACATCACGTTGAGACGAACTGGTCGATGGCGGGCCGTATTCCCGGTGATCCGGATTGGGCGGGCGGGAAGGTTTTTCGGGCTGAGCGCAGCATAACCATTGGTGCTCCTGCGCGGGCAGTTTTTCGTGCGGTATGTCGCGTCGGAGGCGGCCACGGTTGGTACGTTGCCGACTGGCTATGGAGAATTCGCGGATGGATGGATGTGTTAGCTGGCGGGCCAGGGCTGCGCCGGGGACGCCGCGATCCCGAAGCAGTGGGGTATGGAGAGGCACTCGACTTCTGGAGAGTTGCCGGACTCGAACAAGACCTCCGGTTGGCTTTGCGTGCCGAAATGCGATTACCCGGCGAGGCACTGCTTGAATTTCGAGTCGAACCGAGTAGTGAGGGTAAGTGCGTATTGCGCCAAACTGCGCTTTTCAAGCCGCTTGGGTTGTTCGGATTGCTTTACTGGTACGCAGTCGTCCCGCTGCATCATATTGTGTTTAGCGGCATGATTCTGGGAATCCAACGTGAAGCGTTGCAGATCGCTGCGAGCGAAGCTGAGATCAAAACACACGTGGGCAAATGATATGAGTTTTGAGAACACGCGTTTCATTATTGTCGGCGCGGCTGGCGGTATCGGCTCGGCCCTATCACGGAGGCTAAAGCGGCTCGGTGCAGAACCTATCTTAATGGGCCGCACGGCGGATAAATTGGAGGAGCTCGGTAAGGAACTCGACGCACCGACTAAGACTGTCGACGCCTCG
>JBBRNO010000138.1:0-17492 GCA_038230275.1 Bryobacterales bacterium | reverse complement strand
CAGGAAGAAGTAGTCAAGCGCTACAACGGAACCAACCTCGCCGCTTGGCAGAACATCCGCCCTGCCCTCTTGAACAAACCGGTTCTCGAATGGAACAACTCCGATTTCGACGACGCCCTGAAGCCCTTTGAAGCACGCTTCGCAAATCTGGACGCAGGCGCATGGCAGCGTGTACGGGATTACGCGCTCTCGCTGGAGGCAAGATGAGGCGCTTCATCCTGCTGCTCTTCGCAGCTCTCCCTCTTCTCGCCGTGGATGCACCACGCATGGAGCGCGACCTGGATGAGATCGCCCGCATAGCCACCATCATGGTCGATGGCGACGTCTGTCAACGGATCGTGACTACTCGTGCGCTCGAATCCATATTCCGCGTAGACCCTCGCGATCAGTACGCCGATAGCGACAATTACGACGTGAACGACGAAGCGTTCATCCGGACAAAGAAGACCTTGATGCGGCTCAGCCGGATCGTCGATTATCCAGTCGACGTAAACCTGTGGATGCCGCTCGAAGCCAAGCCGCCGCGCATCCATATCGTAATTCGAAACCGGAATGAGATGAGCCAGTTCTGGCCCTGGGGCAAACTGCACCAGGAAATGATTCCCGAAATGCAGTCCGTTCTCGGCAGCGGAAAGCGCATCACCGTAAAGCAGAAACCGGGATTCATCTCCGTACTCTCACCAGTGCGAAACAGCTTGAACGAAATCGTAGCGCTGGTGGAAGTCGTCAGCCGCACCGAACCGGATTCCAGGGAGAACGTCAAGTAGAGTACATGCGCCAATTCTTCTTCATGCTCGCGCTCTCGGTACCGGCCAATGCATCCCAGCCATACTACGACCGCGTCCATGATTCCAAAGTTTTCGGCGAACAGCGCAAGTATCGAATCTTCCTTCCAGCCGGCTACGAATCGCAGACCAGGCACTACCCGGTGATCTACTACTTCCACGGACACAGCGACCGCTACACACTGGAAAAGTACGACAACGGCCTCGACACCGTTCCCAAGATAGCCGCCTTCGTTGCAAACCACGAAGTGATCGTAGTGGCCGCCGACGGCTATGTAGCGCGCGACTACACTGGCTTCTACGGAGGCACGCCCTACGATGTCCGCCGGGAAGGCGGCGAATTCGACTACGCGAAATACTTCCTGGAATTAAGCCATCACATTGACGCCAGCTACCGGACACTCAGCACCCGCCGCTACCGCGCCACCTCCGGACTAAGCATGGGCGGCTTCATGAGCCTTTACTTGAGCGCCCGCTACCCGGACCGCATCGGCAGCGCTTCCGCCTTCAATCCGGGACCGGAATTCTACGCTGGTGAAAAAGACGCACGCTCGCTGTGGCGTCCAAAAGATCATGTGCTGAATCACGAACACTCCATGATCCGCCTAATCCGCGCTTCCGGCGACTACATCAGCCAGTATCACGAAGAAACGCGCGTCGCCTACGCTATTGCGCCAGCCGTGGATTTTGAATATCGTCAGGACGAATATCACCGTCACTGGGCAACCTCCATCGCGGAAACATTCGAGTTTCACATGCGCGCTTTCGCGAATCCTTCGCTCGATACAGCGCCCCTCGAATGGAATTACACATCGGCCAATCGCGATTCCGAAGTATGGGACTACAAAGTGAATGCGAACTACGCTGGAGCTTCGTTGCTTTCGTTGCGCCATGTCAGCCAGGGAGGCTTAGGCGTCTATACGCGCCTCTGGGCTCCCGATGGTCCAGCCGCCACATGCTCGGCAATCGGCATCACCACCGCCCCCCTTTATCACGCTGGCTCAAATTACCAGATCACGGACTACAACGTGGGCACAGCGAAAACCAGCCGCCGCGAATCCGTAGCCGACCGCGAAGGCCGCCTGCACTTCCAGGTCGATTGCAGCGGACATGAACTTGGCTTCGCCGGTCCGGGCACCGGCGCGCAATCGTTAGTGCTTCTGCCCTTAACAGCAAAAGATGTTCTCCGCGTCACCCCAGGCCCGGCGGTGTCTCTACCAGTTCGAATATTCAATCCACGCATTAGTCTGGTTGAAGATGTTCGCGTGGAACTGACCTCGGATTACCCAACGGTCACCATCGCGAAAGGGATAACCAAGCCCGTCCGCATCGCACCCGGGGAGGCTTCCAGCGTTGATCTCTCGGCCCAATTCACTGCCGGCGAAGGCGGCTTTGCCAGGGCCCGTCTGGCATTGAAGCTCTCAGCCGCCGGCATGAAGGATTCCACCCAAAATATCGATGTCCTCGTCGCGCCGGATCATATGCACGCCCCCGCTGAAGTGGCCGTGCTCGATGGCAGCACCCGCACATTCCCCGTATTCCGCCAGAAAGGAAATCAAGGCGGCGGAGCCACCATTCAGCGCACCGTAAGCGAAGGCCGCGGAAACGGAAACGGAAAACTGGAGAAAGGGGAACAAGCCACCATTTGGGTAAAGCTGAATCAAGGCCTCGATCCTTTCGACAAAAATAACTGGTGCCGTGCGAAAGTCTATACCGATTCGCAGTGGCTCACGGAAGTTGCCGACATCCAAGAAGATAAACAACTCGAGTGGACCAGCGCCCAAAGCCGCACCAGCGCAATTGAACTCTCTGCAAACTTACCTTCAGGCTCCGAGATCCCGGTTGTTCTCGATTGTGAGTCCTGGAGTTTCCATTTCACGCCAGACGAACGTTATGGCAAAGAGCTACTCTACCAAGCCTTCCAACTCCACAAGCACCATCTTTTCGCGTGGACATGGAAGCCGAATGTTGATTAAGGAGGAACCATCGTGTTCTCGAATTGCGTACGTCTATCAGGAGTTTTGTTATTGCTGGCTTTAGTAGCTCCGCTCCCCGCGCAGCTATCGAACGCCACCATCAAAGGAACCGTCACCGACGCCAGCGGCGCCGTCTTGCCCCAGGCCCTTGTGGAGTTGACCAACACCGGCACCGGCGAAAAACGCGAGCAGCGAACCAGCGGCGAAGGCATTTACACCTTCAACGGACTTCCGCCAAGCAATTTCAGCATCAAGCTAACCGCTTCCGGATTTGCCGACTGGACCGGCCAGCTAACACTTCGTGTGGCGCAGGAAGCCGTTGTCAATCCGTCGTTGCAGCCAGGTAGTGTAAGCACCAGCGTCACCGTGGCGGACGTCACGCCAGTCATCAGCACGGAAGATTCTTCCCTGAACGACGTAAAGGAGGCCTCGCGCATCGAGGCGCTACCTATGCAGAACAGGAGCTTCCTCAACATCTTGAATTTCACACCAGGCGTAGTCTCCAACAGCTTTGCCGGTCAGGGCCAGGGATACACGCGCGTCAACGGCTTGCCCGGCGGATCGGTGGATTATCTGGTCGACGGCATGACAGCTTCTGAGCGTTATACAAACGAACTCCAGCGCCTTCCTCAGCCCATCCCCACCATCCAGGAGTTCAAGGTAAGCACCGCCAACTCCACCGCCGAATACAGCCGGCCCGGAATCATTGAGGTTGTAACCAAAAGCGGTACCAATGAGTTTCACGGCCAGTTGTTTGAGTTGAATCAGAACAGCGCTGTTATAGCGAAGACGTTTCATCAGCAGTCTGTGAACTTCCTGGTTCGCAACGAATTCGGCGGCAACTTCGCCGGCCCAGTCTGGTTCCCCAAGCTCTACAACGGCAAGAACAAGACATTCTTCTTCTTCGACGCCGAAGGCATTCGCCAAAGCTCGGCCGCTCAGGAGCGCTACGTCGTTCCACTCCCCGCGTGGAAGGCCGGCGACTTCTCCAACTATAAGGACGACGCTGGCAACCTCATCAAGATCTACGATCCTCTCTCCACCCGCTACGATGCAGCGACGAAATCATACGTTCGTACGCAATTTCCGGGAAACAAACTACCGGCGGATCGTTTGAATGGTCCGGGAAAAAAAGTGGCCAGCTACGTCCCCGATCCCAACGTCAATATTCCTTACTACGACGGGCAGAACTATCAGAATCCGAATGCGGGCGCTAAAGACTCGCGTACCTTGATTACCGCAAAGATCGATCAGATCCTCGGCGCCAATCGCCTCTCTGGCCGATATACGTACACGGACGAAATCAATAACGGCCCGAAATACTTCCTCAATCCCAATGATCGCCTCATTGGTGGTCACAACGCAGCCCTATCGTTCACGCAACTGCTCAGGCCATCCATCGTGAATGAAGTCCGCGCCGGCGTGCAACGCTTCCATGCCTATCGCGGCCCTAAGATCATCGATCCGCCCATCACGCAAACTCTCGGCCTGCCCACCTATCCCGGCACGGTTGCCTGGCCTGGAATTTACTTCGGCGACAGTTGGACCCCGAACGGTTACTTCGATGGAATCGACCGCGACAATCCGCAGGACGCCCCAAGTCTCACCCTGAACTTTGCCGACAACCTCTCCTGGACGCGCGGCAAACACGAATTCAAGTTCGGTGTCGCCGTGCAACGCAGTGCGGTAAATACGTTTGAAACAGGACAGCCCGGCGGCGATTACAACTTCTCCGGCACCTTCACTGCATTGATGGACCCCAAAGCCGCCGCCGGGGGAACACTGAATGAACCCGTCACCAATACCGGCGCCGCGCTAGCCGATATGCTTCTCGGCTACGTTGATTTCTCCGGCCTGAACCAATACCCGCGCTTCTACACGCGCCAGACCGATTATTCCGCCTACGTGCAGGACAACTGGAAGCTAACCCGCAAGCTGACGCTGAACATCGGCCTGCGCTATGAGTTCTGGACTCCGTTCTCAGACAAGCGCAACCAGTCTTCCAATCTCAACCTGACTGCCGCCGGTGGACCGGTGGTCGTCTATGCCGGCGAAGGATCGCTAGCCAGCCACGGCTTCCCGCAAGCAGTCGTGGATGCGTACACCAAGGCCGGACTGAAGTTCCAATCGGCGTCGGAAGCCGGACGTCCGTCGTCGCTCTGGAACATGCCGAAGAACAATCTTGCCCCCCGCATCGGCGCAGCCTATCGCTTGGACGATAAAACCGTCGTCCGCGGCGGGTATGGACTTTACTATTGGGTGATGCCGCTGGTGCAATACCACCAGAACACGCGCCGCAATCCGCCGTTCAGCTATGGCTTCCAAAGCAATGTGGACGACAACGACAACAATGCAGCGGAACTGGTCTTCCCGGTTGGCGGTGCTGCGTACGCCAATCAGTCGCCGAACGCGCGCACGTTCGGGAACAACTTCATCGTCCCCAGCGCGCTTTCCATCACCGAAGGCAGCGGCTTCGGCAGCCTGCCTTGGGAGACCGATTACAAAACCCAAACCGCGCAGGAGTGGAACTTCACCATCGAGCGCGCTCTTCCGGGCAGGCTCGGTGCACGCGTTTCCTACGTCGGAAATCACGGCAGCAACCTCGTGAATTACGACCCCATTAACGTTCCAGTTCCCCGTTCCCAGGCGCCCGCCGGAGCAACCGCCCAACAGCGCCGCGCCTACGCGCACTTCGCCAGTTCCAGCACCGGCGCAATGGATCTCATACGCTTCATCGGTTACTCCAACTCCAATCAACTCCAGACCGAAATCAAGAAGAGCATGACCAATGGAATGGTAATTCAGGCCTTCTACACGTTCCAGAAGACACTGACCACTTCGGAAGGCTCTAACAATTCCTTTGGTGGACTGGAAATGCAGCCCGGTGGACTAACGAGGAACGCTTCAACCGACGTTCGCCTGCGCGGTATTTATGCGCCAGACAGCGGACTTCCCAAGCACACCTTTAGTGTCAACGGGAACTACGAACTGCCCTTCGGTAAAGGCAAGAAGTTCCTCGCAAGCTCCGGCGGCCTCACCAACCGCCTCGTCTCCGGGTGGAACACGGCGGGCTTCTACTATTTCCGCGGCGGCCTTCCATTCTCGCCCTACTATTCGACACGCGGCTCCAGCACTGTTCTCGCGCCCGGCAAGACCGGCATTCTTCCGTCAGACAGGCGCCAGGCAGCCGGATGGTTCGATGCCAGCGTCAATCGGGCGGATCAGGGCCAGGCCTACTCGGGCCAGACGTTCATCCGCCGTGCCAACACCCTGGACAACGATTTCCTCAACTACATTCCCAGGAACTACATGACGGGTCCCCGCTTCTACAACATTGATGCGTCATTCTATAAGATCACGCCCATCACCGAGCGATTCAAACTCCGCATTGAAGCGCAAATCTTCAATCTGCTCAACCACAAGAATTTCGGGCTGCCCAACAACGCCGGCATCATCAACGGCGGAATCGGCACGCCGAGGGTAGTACAGTTCCAAGGCAAGCTGGAGTTCTAACCAGAAGTTACTCGAACACCGCCCCGGCTCGGAATGTGGTATTCCGAGCCGTGACCGTAAGCGAGCGGTAGAAGAAATCCCCAAATGATCCTCAAACCAATTCACCTGCTTCTTGTTCTAATCCCACTATCCCAAGCCAACGCAGCCGAATTAATCCTCCAGTCGCCTGCCCTGCCCCGCAACTCCCAGGCAACCATAACCTACCGCCTGCCCACACCAGTCACAGCCAACGGAACGCTGGCAATCCGCTGGACGGATAGTCTGGGTCGCCTGATAGAACAACGCACCGAACCTATAAAACTGCAAGACGAATCCGAAGCAAAGTTCTCCTTAGATATCCGTCGCGCCGTGGCCATGAAGAACAACCTCAACGTCCATCTAACCCTAGCCGGACACAAAGACGACGAAGCGCAGACGACTTTCATAGCAACCCCGCCAGATCGCGGCTGGCAGGACTACGCCATCATCATGTGGCAGCCCTACCCAACCGAAGCACTCCCGAAACTGAAGGCGCTCAGTATCAATGGCGGCCAGCACAATGGCCGGAACGGATCTCTCCCAGAAGCGCTGATAGAAAATAACGTCCGTTGGTACTCAGAAAACATCGGCACCGATTTCTACTCGGAATATCACCGCTACCGCCCAGACCGCACCCAGAACTGGTCGTTCCTGCAAGCCAAGGAACTCTATGCCAAAGATCCATCCGGCAAGGATGCCTTCAAACGCCATCCCAGCCTTTGGGACCCAGTCTGGCGCGCCAAAATCCACGATCGTCTAGTGGCAGTGGCTAAGCGCAATGCGCCGTACCGCCCGTGGTTCTACAGCCTCGCCGATGAATCAGGCATCGCTGATCTAGCTGCATTCTGGGACTTCGATTTCTCGGACGAATCGCTAGTGCCCATGCGCCGCTGGTTAGCCACACAATATCCATCCCTCGCGGCATTGAATCAGGAATGGAACAGCAACTTCCTCACCTGGGACCTGGTCACCCCCCCAACAACGCAGCAAGCAATGCAGCGCAAAGACGACAACTTCTCCGCCTGGGCAGATTTCAAGGAATGGATGGACATCTCCTTCGCCGCCGCCTTGAAGATGGGTACCGATGCAATTCACGAAGTGGATAAGGATGCCTATGTCTCCATCGGCGGCGGCCAAATGCCAGGCTGGGGCGGGTACGACTACTCGCGGCTGACCCAGTCTTTAACCGCCATCGAGCCATACGATATCGGCAACAACGTGGAGATCATTCGTTCCTTGAATCCGGAGATGCCCATGCTAACCACCGGCTTCGCCAATGGCGATTGGGAAAAGCACCGCGTGTGGCGCGAACTCCTCCACGGCAATCGCGGTCTCATTCTTTGGGACGAAAAGCTGGCCTACGCAACCAGTCCCGGTGCCGCCGCTAAATACTACGAAGAAATTCGCAATGGCATCGGAGCCCTCATCATCAACAGCACTCGCGTCACCGATCCCATCGCCATTCACTATTCGCAAGCCAGCATGCGCACCGAATGGATGCTCTCCCGCCGCCCCGAAGGCGATGCCTGGACGAAACGTCTGGCGAAAATCGAACGGACAGACAACAACTTCATGCGTCTCCGCGAATCCTGGTGCCGCCTGATTGAAGATCAAGGTCTGCAATACAACTTCGTCTCTAATGTCCAACTTGAAAATGGGGAACTGCTAAACCGCGGCTACCGCGTGTTGGTCTTGCCCGCTTCCAGTTCACTTTCAAAAGGCGAAGCCGATGCCATTCGCGAATTCGCCGCACAGGGTGGTTTGGTAATTGCCGACGGGGAACCCGGCACGTTCAACGAACACAGCCGCCGCTTGCAGAAATCTCCCATCGCCGGCATCGTCACCAATGCCCACGCGCTCGAATACCAACAAGACCGTCTGACGAAAAAGGAAAGCCCGGCCCACAAATCCTTGGGCGACCTGCTGCGCTCTAATGGCGTACGGCCGGAATACGCCGTCACTGATTCCGCCGGCCGTCCCGTAGTCGGCGTCGAGGTGCACGTATTTCGAAATGGCGGCACTCGCCTAATTGCGCTACAGTCGAATCCGCAACTCCGCGTAGACGAACTAGGCCCGGCGGACTTCCGCTCGAACGAACGTTTCGAAGCTCCGGTAAACGTCACGCTAACACTGCCATCGCCGCAACACGTCTACGATGTGCGCCTGGGTAAATCACTCGGCAAGCAGAAGACAATCGCGGTCACCGTCGATCCCTATGAACCAACCATCGTCGCGCTGGCCCCAGACACAATGCCGGATCTGCGCACGCAAGCTCCCGCCAGCGCCCTACGCGGTTCCACCGTCAGCATCTCCATCGGATGCGACCGGACGCCAGCCGCCTTCCACGTTTTTCACGTGGACGTAGTGGAACCGCAAGGCAAGCCGGCCTCCCATTACTCTGGAAACATCGTCGCAAAGGACGGGCACGCCATGAAGCTACTGCCGTTGGCGTATAACGATCCCGCTGGACAGTGGAAACTCCGAATCACCGACACGCTAACCGGGCAATCCCAAAGCATCGCCCTTACCGTGAATTGAAAATGGGAAACGCCAAACTAGCCGCCGCATTGCTGCTCTGCGCCTTGCACGCCCCAGCACAGATTTATTCGCCGCTAGTGTTGAAGAAGGGCCAGCCCGACCCCACAAACTTGAAAGCCATGGCCCGCGATATCTTCGCGCAATCGGCCGCCGTCACCCCTCGCCAGAAAGCCGAAGCCATCTGGCGCTTCTTCTTAACCGACGGCCGCTTCGTCAAGCCAGGCTTCTGGTATCACATCGCCGGCTGGGCCTATGAAGAGCCGAAAGGAGAAGTGCTGGATCCCATCAAGCTGATGAACAGCTACGGCTTCGGCCTCTGCTACCAAATCGCGCCGCTATTGGCCGATCTCTGGGAGGCCGGTGAAGTTGGACCCGCCCGCGTCTGGTTTCTTACCGGCCACACCGTAGCCGAAGTCTTCTACGATGGCGCCTATCACTATTTCGATTCCGACATGATGGGCTACAACACCACGGACACCGGACCGCTGAACAGACGTCCCGTAGCCTCTGTTCATCAACTGGAGCAGAACCCAAGCATCATCCTCGGCGAAGGTCAACAACACTCGGACCCTTGGTATCCCGCCGATGTCCGTGCCCACGCCATGGGCGATCTCGCCCAGCTCTTCACAACCACGGAAGACAACTGGCTCTTTCCATTTGAGCGCTCCCCGCACGGACACACCATGGATTTCGTTCTCCGCCCCGGTGAACGTATGATTCGCTATTTTCAACCGGAAACCATGGCAACGTACTACCTTCCTCATAAGTTCGATGGCGCTGCGTGGCATGAGTTCCCGCAGGAAATTGCCCAATACAACATCCGCACCAAGGACGGTCCAAAGAGTCAGAAAGATAATCGGCTCTGGGCCACCGGAATCATCGAATACAAGACCCCTGTTTCGCAGCTTGTTTACGATATGCCATCGCCGTACGTAATTATTGACGCGCGCTTCCAGGCCGATATACATCTCGCAACCAGCCACGACACAGTCACCGCGCAGACCTCAACCGATGGCGGCAACACCTGGATCCAAGGGCCTCAATTGACCGGGCCATTCAACGGACAGTGGAAAGGTCAAGCCAAAAGCAATACAGTAGCTGGTTCCTACGGCTACCTCATCCGCTTCCAACCCAACAGTTCCAGCCTGTCCGCGCTTGTCTTAACCACCAGCTTCCAATTGAACCCCAGGACGCTACCGGAACTAACGCCAGGCCGCAATGAAATTCAATACCGCGCTGGCACCGAACGCAGAACCACACTCCCCGCCGTCGCCATAAAGACCGTCAACGCCACCTACGCCGGCGACCGCGCGCAAGGCTACAGGATCAACAAATCACCACAGCCGGCACAGCTGACCTTTGAAGTGGCCGCCCCAGACGGACTCCCACTCTCAGGCTTCGACGCAGGCGCACGATTCCTGGATCTGCGCGACGGCCTCGCCCCGGATAAACTCACCGCTGAAGTCCGCAAAGTCGCACCGTGGCCCGCAAAGAACGCACCAGACCCGGAAGCATCCATCTCCTGGGCACTCAATCCGCAAGGCCCGTACAAAATACTCTGGACCCACGATCCCAAACTAACCTGGAAGGACGGCCAACCCACCAACCGAACTCTACGCTGGCCTGAAGTGGACCGCGGTGTGCGCCATCTTCCCGCCGGAACCCGCCGCATCTACGTCCGCTACCAGATTCGCGGCATGGCTATCGACGACGTCCGTCTAGCCGCAATCAGTCCCACCGTCCCTTCGCAATCCACGCTCCAGATCACTCACCTCTGGCGTGAAAACGGTCAACCCAAAAAGCAAACGCAAGCCTTCACCGCGCCACAGATTTACGCTGTACAGACGTCACCCACAGCCGCTATCGTAAATGAAGCGCTAATCCTGGAGTGCCCGCGTAAAAACTAAGAATTCGTCACGACTCCGCTCGAAAGGTAGTAACCTGGATAGACCTTCCGAGCCGCGACCGTAAGGAAGCGGTACACAGCACTACTCCGCCACGAAAATCAACTCAAACCACCAGCTTCCAAGGCTTCCGATATTCGCGATAAAGATACTTCTGCGCCTCGGCCTGCGCCACAGTCTGATTCGCATCGTTCCAATCCACCCGCGTCTTAGCCCGATACGAAACATTCCCCAGCAAACAAGTCTGCGACGACCTTACGCACGATTCAATATCGCTATTAGGCTTCTGCCTCGTCCGCACACACTCAATAAAATTCGCCCAGTGCAGCGGATGCGGATCAGCCACCCGCTTCATTTCAGACGCCGGCACATCCGCGCCCTTCTCCGGCGTGAAATGATACCGCGTCCGGTCTACATACAAAGTTCCATTCGTCCCATGAAACGTAATCCCCATCAGCCGCGCCTGATTGCCGTCCGTATTGTTGCAGCGGTGCTCCCAAGACCCAAGAAAGCCCGTATAGTCGAAAGCAATTTGTAGCGTATCCGGAGTCTCGCTGTTATCCCTCAGCCAATACTTCCCGCCCAGCGCTGTCACCGATTTCGGCATGGCCTCGCCAAACGCCATCTGCACAATGTCAATCATGTGCACCCCGGAATCCGTCACCTGCCCGCCCGCGTAATCCCAAAAATAGCGGAAGTACGAATAAGCCTTCGGATACACGCCAAATCGATTCGGGTTGAAAGTCCGTTGCGGCGAAGGCCCCAGCCAAAGGTCCCAATCCAAACCAGCCGGCACCACCGCATCCCCCGGATTCCCAATTCCTTCCGCCGGCATATTGTTGTAGATCCAAGTCCGCGCGAACGCCACCTTCCCTAACATCCCGCTCCGCACAATCTCACAAGCCTTCTGAAAATGCGCGCCAGACCGCTGCCAGGTGCCCGCCTGCACCACGCGCTTATATTTCCGAACCGCCTGAATCATCGCCTGCCCTTCATTCAATGAAAGACAAACCGGCTTCTCCACATACACGTCCTTACCCGCCTTACACGCCTCCACCGTCATGTAGGGGTGCCAGTGATCCGGCGTCGAAATGCAGACAACATCAATGGACTTATCCGCAAGAATCTCCCGAAAATCTTTCACCTCCCTCGCCTGATGCCCCTGTTGCCGCGCGATCGCCGACGCCCGCTCCAAGTTCGGCTGATACACGTCGCACACCGCTACCGCCTGCACTCCCGGCTGGGCCATGGCGGCGCGTAGATTGTCGCTGCCCATCGTGCCCGTGCCAATAAACGCAGCGGCAATTCGATCGTTCGCCCCTCGCACAGCTCCAGTCAACAATGGCGTAGCCATCAGAAATGTTCGGCGGTCCATACTTCGCTCCTCTACTCCAACGAGATCTCAGCCAGCTCAGCTCCAGCCACCGACTTCAAATCTTTCCAATCGAATCGCTCAACCCGCGTCGCTAGCCCATGCGCCTGTGCGTAGCCATTGCGCACCACGCGAACCTGCTCCGCCCAATCGCCGACGGGCAGCAGCAACTCGCGATACACCAGGTAACTCATATCCGTAGTGCGGTCCGGCAGATGATCTTTGACATCATCTACCTGATGCAAATAGCGCCGTCCGTTTCCTTCCGTCAATCTCGGCATCCACGCCTTGTACCAGGTCTCCGTCGCATCGGCCAGCGCGCGATTGCGCGACGCACGGATCAGTCCGGCAATATCCAGCGCCCGGTCCAGTTCCCGCACCGCTTGCTCAGCCTGGTTCTTCTGCGCGGCGCCGGAAGCGCTACGAAACGCCTCATCAATTTGCCCCAAGCCCCGCAGCATGCCAAGGTTGTGCCGGTAAAGATGAGCGATCGATAGAAACACTTCCAGGTTGTAATGATTTAGCGCAACCGTTTGCAGATTCCGGTACAGCAATCCCAACAACTGATCGTTTTCCACCAGAAACTCCGCCGCCAACCCTAGCCGCTTCCCGTTTTGCTGCCCCCACTCCGGCGAATATCCCAACTGCGGTCCGGGCACCGGCGGCAGCGGCAAAAACTGATCGTGAGCCGGCCTTGGCTTTTCATAAACCTGATCCGACCGTCCCCAAATCGCCGTCCGCGCCGTGGAATCGCCGGTCTCCCAGCTATCCGACCAAAACTGCGCCTGCGTACTCATCAGCCGGTACAAACTGTCCATCTCCGTCTGATCCCCGCCATAAAAGAGTGGAAAGAACGCAGCCGTACTCTCAGCCGGGCTGGGTGCCGCGGGGTGCCACGCCACCGCCGCCGCCGTTGCATAACCCAGCCAAAATGTTTCAGGATGCAAACCCATATCGCCCCAGGCCGCATTGATCGTGCCCAACAGGTCGGCGTCCCGCCTCGCCGTGTCGAAGGAAGTTTTTCGGAACGTATCTTCCACCCGCCTTTCCCCACCCCGGCCCGCATGCAATTGCTTCCCAGCCAAAACCGGATAATAAGTAGGGAAAAACTTCTCTTCCCCCTGCGAAGACGAATAAATCATTTCTCGAATCCCATGCTTCCGGAATGCTTTGTCAAACGCCGGGGAATAAACCTCTCCGTTCACAATGTGCGCGGGCAGCGCCGGGATATCGTCCGCCTTCAATGGGTACTCGCCCCAGAAAATTACCGTGCGGCCTTGGCCGTGCAGATAATTCGCAGTCTTGGTCACAAACTCCGCCAGCAGTTTGCCTACGCTGCCCAACTCCTTTGCCCGCGGCGCTTCATGGCATTGCGCATTGTCCGCCAAGCCGATGTAGTAAGCCTCGTCCGTCGACAAATACACATACTTCCCGCCCTTGTTTGCGTCCAGAAGATCCTGGAACATTCCCTCCAGAAGCTTGTACGAATCCGGATTCGTCGCACACAGTTCATAGTTACTATTTGGAAACGAACGTAGCTTGGCATACTCGGGATGCTTCAGGATGAACGCGATGTGCGCAGGCCCGTCCAGAAACGGAATCAGCTGCACGTGATACCGCAATCCATAGTTGGTCAGTTCCTGATATTCCGCCGCGGACATCGCTTGCGGCTCCACCACCGCCGGCGCGCTCTTGAATTGGAAATGGCCTTCCAGCTTCAAGGTGATCCCGTTGATCTTGAAAAACGCCGCCCGCCGAATCGCCTCCCGCAACGTTTCCATGCGGTCCAGATGATGCGCATCGTCCCAGTAGATAAACCGCAGCGGCAAATCAGGCCAATCCTCAATCCGCCCCTCGGGAAACACCAGCTCTCCGTCCCGCCGCTTCAGCAGCTGCACCAAGGTAGTAGTCCCGTAAAACAATCCCACAGCCGAATTCGCCGTAACGGTCACCAGCTCTTTCGTCAGCTCAATCCGGTAAGCTTGTTCAGCCGTCGCTTGCGCCGCCTTAACGGAACCAGGCGCAACGCGAAGCCGAAGCGTCCCGCCGCCGCTCCCCGCCATCCGAAAGTGGGCCCGCCGCGCCAACTCGTCTTGAAACGCCGTAACCGCAATGTCGGATGCAGCCACACCTTGCAGATCCAGTGCCCAACCAGGCCGGAACACAAAGGTTCCAGCGCCCAACTCAACTGTTTGCGGAGCCGGCATCACCGTATATCCACGCGCTTGCAATGGGGATATCGTGGCCGCTGGAATCGCAGCCGAGGAAATCAGCACGAAGAGAAAACCACTAATAATTCGTTTCATTCGGCACCTATCTTGCAGATTGCATGATACTATACCAGAGATTGAAAACGAGTAAATGATGCATCACGCAGGCACGGCCAAGCGGCGAATCCTTCGCCCTCCACAAGTGCGGGGGGCGAACAGAGCCGTCGTTCTTCAACTGCTCCGCCAACAGGAACGTTTGTCCCGCGCTGAGATCGCACGCCAAAGCGGCCTCTCGGAAGGCACCGTCTCCCGAATCGTCGCCGAGTTGGTCGACGAACGGCTTGTCTCTGAAGACGGCGCCGAAAATTCTACCGGAGGCCGTCCCGGCACGCGACTGCAATTGGAACCCAAGCGCGTAGCTTTCGGCGCCGACATCCAGAATCGCGAAATTCGCTGCTCCGTGGCCACCATGCGAGGCCGTCTGGTCGAAACTCGCCGCTTTCCCACGCCCGCGCATCTGCCCGAAGCACTCCGCCAGATTGAGGAAGAATTTCTGTCTTTCCGCAAGCGCTTCGGCACGGATCACGTCGAAGGCCTCGGCATCAGCGTTCGCGGCATCGTCGACAGCGAATCCGGAATCTTGCAATTAGGCAGCCGCCCGGATTGGGTGAAAGTGCCCGTAAAACAAATTCTGGAACAACGGCTCAAACTGCCCGTGTTCGTTCAAAACAACGTTCGCGCTGCCGCGCTCGCTGAGTACAACTACGGCGTAGCGGAAGTGCATAACAGCCGTTGCTTTCTGTTCATCAAAATAGATGAAGGTGTCGGAACAGGCATCCTGCTTGACGGAAAACCATACCTCGGCACCCACATGGCCGCCGGCGAATTCGGCCAGATGGTGATCGCCACCGCACCCGGCCCTGAGCGTCACGATCGCCCGGGTTGCCTGGAACGCCTGGTATGCAACGCCGCCATCTGCGATCTCTACATCGCACTGTCCGGAACCAAGCGGCAGTCTCCTTTGGGCGATGCCAGCGCGCGCATTCGTAAAATCGCCCAGTTAGCGCTGGCCGGTGACCCCGAGGCCCGCAAAACAGTGGAGGAAACCAGCAGATACCTCGGCGTCGGCATCTCCAATATGATTTGGGGCCTCGATGCGGACGTGGTCATCATAGATGGCGTGATCTGCGACGCCTGGCAATTGGTGGAACCCATCCTGCGCGAACAATTTCCGGATAATCGCGACCTGCCCAATTTCCGTCACCTGGTGATTCGCAAATCGGCACTGGCTGGTGATGCAGCTTTAATCGGCGCAACCACCCTCCCCTTCACCAGCCTGTTCACCACCGGGGAAAGGCCGCAGCCCCTGACATAAGCCGCCTCAGTTCACCTGCCGCAGCACCAGCGGCCGAAGGCACCGGCCAATGACCGCGCCAACCGCCACGCCCGCGAAGTCAGCCATCATGTCGTGTGTGTCGTAACTTCTTCCCGGCGAATACAGTTGCCCGAACTCCAGCAACACGCCCATCGCCGCCATCAACACCAGAATCACAGCGGCCCTGCGCGCGCGTTCATGCAGCATGGGAAACAGCGCAAGCACGGCGTAAGCAAGCCCGTGCTCCACCTTGTCGTTTACGTGCAGTTTGCCAATCGTTTGTATGGTGCTGGAATCGGCGGGAAGCAGACTGCCCACCACCACCGCAATCACAGCCGCAGCCCAAACAAACCGCAGCAAGCCAGTCCGGCGTTCAACAGGAAGTAAGTTCAATTTCCAGTACAACTGTTAATTGGTACCCGTGTCAACATTCCGCGTCACAGAATTCTTCAACTTTCTTCTGAACCAAATCAACACGATACAGCCCCTCCCCGGCAACACCTGCCCATCCTCTATGGAAAACTCAAAATCGCAAGGGCGTTCCACACCCGCCCTTAGCCGAAGGAGACGAATCAAATGGCAAGTGCCAGACAAGTAGCGGCCAATCGCCGCAACGCCAGGCTTCCCAGGGGGCCGTTAAGCCCGGAAGCAAGCGCCGCCATCAGTCAGAACGCGACCAAGCACGGGCTGACGGCCAAGCACGTCGTAATGGACCACGAAGAACAAGCGGACTACCAGGAACTCCGAGCCAGCATCGTGATGGAGTACCGCCCGCACACTCCGCAAGAGCACCGCTTCGCGGACCAGATAGCGCAAAACTACTGGCGTCTCCTCCGCTGCCGCAGAGTAGAAACCGCCATGTTCGAAAACCGTCTGGCCACCCTCAAGAACCGTCTACACCTAGACCCCAACCAACCAATCGACAACGACGAAGGCATCTCCATCTGCATGTCGAACGCACCTCGCGACTTCGACACAAACCGGCGCTACGAAACCACCATTGAGAGAGCTTGGTACCGCGCCATCCGCGAACTCAAAGCCGCCCAAAAAGAACGCCGGGAAAACGAAGCGATCCAAGCGGAAGACGAAGCCTACAACCCGCCGCTAGAAGACACGTTAGCCAAGCGCACCGCGTCATCCCCAATGGCAAACGAAGCAAATCCCCCGCATTGCTTATCCCATTCATCCCATTTATCCCAGCCCTATGTTTTTCCCCAATCGGGATTGGCTGCGTTTCGCAAAACACTTTCCCCGCCCATTAACGCTTCCAGCGATGCCACTCCAACCCAGGGCGATCCGCACGAAACTGAACCAGACGTCCATGTTCCATCTCGGTGACGTACGCAGTTCTCCCGTCAGCACCACCGAAGCAGATGTTAGTCGGCAAAGCTCCCAACACGCCAATCTCCTTCAGCAGCACGCCTTGCGGAGAAACCACGGCGACGGTCCCCTTCCCGTGCCGCGTGATGTAGAGATTGCCATCCACGTCGCTTCGCATCCCGTCCATGCCGAAGTCGGGAAACTGAATAAGCAGCCGCTTGCCCGTAAGCGATCCATCGCGCTCAATATGAAAAGCCCAAACGTTCCGCTGCACTGTTTCATTCACGTACAGCGTCTTCCCATCCGGGCTAACGTCAATCCCGTTGGCGGTCCCCATCCCTCCGGCGGCAAGCGTGATTTTCCCCTTGCGGTCCACGCGCCAAACCTGTCCGGTGGAGTTTGCCCAATTAGGATCGGAAGCCCACAACGTCCCATCGCGGGAAATTGCGATGTCATTCGGCTGATTCATCGTCGGCTCGTG
>JBBRNO010000137.1:0-18038 GCA_038230275.1 Bryobacterales bacterium | reverse complement strand
CGATGGGTGCCGACATTAAGGTCCCCATGATTCAGGAGATGGGCGGCGAACTGATCGGCAACCTGAAAGTTCGTGGCGGCAGGATCACCGGCGGACTACTCGAAAAGGCTCTCACGGCAGCGGTGATTGACGAAATCCCGGTGCTCGCCGTCCTGGGAGCCCTTAGCGAAACGGGGCTTACCGTGCGCGATGCTTCCGAGCTGCGCATCAAAGAGACCGATCGCATTGCCACCATGGCTGAGAACTTCTCGCGCATGGGTGTGACCATGGAAGTCCTGGAGGATGGATTCCACGTTCCCGGCGGGCAGAAATTCCACGGCGCGGAGTTGGATTCCTTCGGCGACCACCGCATTGCGATGGCGTGCGCGGTGGCTGCGCTTGCGGCGGACGGCGATTGCAGCATCGATAATGCCGATGCCGCGTCCGTATCTTACCCCGAGTTCTATTCGACGTTGCGCTCCATTACACGCTGACGTTGAAACGGAAGCAGTTCACCGTGTGGTCGTTCACCATGCCAGTGGCCTGCATGAACGCATAACAAATGGTGGTTCCCACGAAGCGAAACCCTCGTTTCTTCAGAGCGCGGCTCATGGCGTCCGATTCGGCTGTGGAAGCGGGCACGTGTTCGTGACTTTGCCAGCCATTGATCCGCGGCTTGCCGCCCACGAATCCCCAGATATAGCGGTCGAAGCTGCCGAACTCCTTCTGCACGCCGAGAAACAGCTTCGCGTTGCCGATCGCAGACCCAACCTTCAGCCGGTTGCGCACAATACCAGCGTCGTTCATCAATCGTGTGATATCGGAATCCGAATAGCGGGCCACCCTTTCCACGTCGAAACCGTGAAAGGCCGCGCGATAGCTTTCCCGCTTCTTCAGAATCGTGTCCCAACTGAGTCCGGCTTGCGCGGCTTCGAGGATCAGAAACTCGAACAGCTTGGCGTCGTCGTGCTGAGGAACACCCCACTCCTGGTCGTGGTAGGGGATGGAAAGATCGTTCGCCGCCCACTTACACCGAATCGTGTTCATAGGTTTAGCGTAAACCTTCGCCGAGATCGGCCGCTGGTAGGATAGAGCGATGCCGCGCGCGTCTTGGATCTTGTGCTTCGTTGGCATCGTAGCGGCAGGAATCCTTTCGCGAGTCGTGCATACGGGGTTGGTGGTTTTTGACAAGTACCTGGGCGACGCGTTATATGCGGCGATGGTCTACGTCGTCTTGCGGCTGATTTGGAGAACTGCCGCGGTGGCCCTGCCGGCAATGGCCGTAATGACCATCCTGGAAGTCTTCCAACTGACGATGATTCCGGCCCGAATGCTTACGAGTGGGCGACTCCTTGTTCGAATCTGTGCGCGGCTGCTGGGGACGGAATTTAGCTTCCTGGATCTGCTGGCGTACGCAGTGGGCATCGGATGCATTTACCTAGTGGATTTTGCCAACAGTTCAAGAACGAACGTCACCTCCAAACCCGACTAGTGGCCTCCTACGTGCTTATACACTTCTGGAGAATCACTATGAAGAACTTACGATATGTAGCGGCGCTAACGGTAGCAGTGGGGGTGAGCGCGTGGGGTCAGCAAGATAGAGTGCCATCCGGCACGGAGATCACAGTTCGCACCAACGGCAGGATTGAAGCTAAGAACACCAATCAAGGAAGAATCTACAGCGCGGTAGTGGATCGGGACGTTCGGGATGGATCCGGGAATGTGGTGATCCGGCGTGGCGCCGACGCCGAGTTGATCATTCGCGGCACTTCCAATCGGGAACTGCAGCTTGATCTGGAATCAGTTAACGTGGACGGGCGGCGTTACGTAGTGAGCACGACCGATGAGGTCATTTCGTCTCAAGGTACCGATAAAGACGGCGTTGGGGCGAATCAACGCACGGCAAAATATGCCGGCGGCGGGGCCGTCATCGGTAGCATTATTGGGGCTATTGCCGGGGGCGGAAAAGGTGCCGCTATTGGCGCCCTCGCGGGCGGCGGAGCAGGCGCCATTGGGCAAACGGCAACGCGAGGCCGCCGGGTGAGCGTGCCAGCCGAATCGCTGCTGACGTTCCGGCTGGATCGCACGTTGCGTGTGGGTGATGCGGACCGCGGTCGAAACAGGAAGGGCGTGCATTACCACGATAATCGGTAATCTGAGAATTGTGGGGAACCAGCCTATTCGAGGTAGCCCAGGCCTTTCAGCTTGCGGGCGATTTCCTCGTCCGACTCGCTCTCTTCGAATACGGCTAGTTCCTTTTCCAGCACGTGTTCTACAAATTCTTCGGGCGAGCTATAGCCGCCGGCCTCCGAGCACTTCTTTACTTTCGCCCACAGCTCTTTGTTTAGTTTAATGGTTGGTTTCAACATGGCTTACGATCCTCAGAGTACCACCCCGAAGCGCTTCCTGAACACGAGCGCGAATACCATGGAGATGATGGTGAACCAGAGGATCCAATGTAGCTGGATTCCAAAGATGGCGACGTTGGTGTCGGGGTAGCGTACATCAATCCAATCGACGGCGGAGGACTGGATGCGCTGCTCGTCGGGATGCCAGATCGATTGCAGGATCGAACTGGTCCGCAGACCCGGAACGAACCGCGCGCTTGGTCCGGTCTCGATTCTTTTCTCTAGCGTCTCGCCACCAATGGCGAACCGCAGGCTTCCGGAGACCGCGGCTGTGGGGCGAATGCGCCAACTGATCTGCTTTTCGCCGAGTACGCGCACCGGCGGCGTAGAGGCAACGATTCCTGCTGGGGCTGTCATTACTGGCGCCGCCGCGCTGGTATCGACCGGCGCCTTCATGCCCATGGTGACAATCGCATCGCGATCCAACGGCAACGGCGCTCGGCCTTCAAACCCTTCCAGGTGGAAAAACAACAAGGTAAGCGGGACAGCTACCCAAATTGCCGGTTGCAGCATCAGCCCCATATAGCGGGCGTTGGAAGTCAGCAGCGATTTTTGTGCTTGCCACACCACGCCCGGTTCATCGCGAAACAGCCGCATTTCCAAAAGATGCGCTTGCACCAGCCGCTTCACGGTGCGGATTCTGGCTGGGTTGGAGGTGCGCTTAAACACCCATAGCATTCCGGCTCCGCCCAGGACCGAGAGTATTACCAACGGCGCACTAGGCGGCAGAAATGCGAGGCCCGCGTAGAACCACCCCAACAGCGAACCGATGACTGCATTGAATATGTCCATCGCTGATGCCTCAAAAGACCGGCTTGCCGATCATGCCTTCCGTGTTCGCCAAGCCGAACTCTTTGAGTATGGTGGAGGTGATGTCATAGAGTTGGGGCTCGGTTGCACGGATCTTACGATTGCTGAGTAGCACACCCGGCACCTGGTCCGATGCCATGCAATGGTCGCCGACCCATGCCTGTGTATTGTCGTCAATCAGGTTTTCCGGCACCGCGCCGAGGGCGGTTTGCCAGGAGGCGCGATAGCCGCGGCGGAACCCAACGAAGATGTCTGGCGAATTTCGCAGGTTCTTGCCCTGGAAGGCCGTCTCCGGAAAGTAGACTTTCGATACTACCAATTCGCCGGTCTTGGCATCTTTAAATTCCAATAGGCGCTTTGAGATTTCGTTGCGCACTTTCTGCCTTTCAAATCCGGAAACGATTCCGCCCGATTCGCGGCCTTCCATGTTCAGATAGATTCCGTTCAGCCCTAGCGCGTAGGCTTGGGTTCTGGACCAGTCTACGTGAGCGAACAGTTCCTCATCCCCCACCTTGGTGGGATCGTCCAGATTTAGGAAGCCTTCGCGCATCAACCAGGTGTTGAGGTGGGCGGCACGGTCGAATTTCGCAAAGCCGTGGTCGGAGATCACCATCAGCGTGGTGTCCGCCCCGGCCTTCGCCATGGCCTCGCCTATGGCCACATCGACGCCTTTATAGATTTCCAGCAGATCCTCGTCGAACTTGCCCCAGAGCATGTGCGAATTTTGATCCACGCTGGAGAAGTAATAGAACAGCAACCCGCCGTTAAACCTGGCCAGCTCATAGCGGAACATGCGCATACTGTCGTCCAGCACCCTGTGGCTTTGCATCAGGAATTCCGCGCGATCCAGAACACCGGCACGAAAGGCGGAAGATTCTTCCGGGATGCCTTGGGTGTAGAAGGGGCCCAGTGTATCGTTCAGCTTCTTGCTGTAGGAGGCTGGTGTGGTCAAGGGCAGTTCCGGGCTCTCCGGATCGATGTTTACCGGGCTAACGTAAACGCGAAGCTGCGGATGTACCTGCTTGAGGTAGATGCGGAACATGCCAGCCGCGCTTTTCACCGCCGGGATCAGCTGGAATTGCGTGCGCAGCCATTCAGACCACTCACCCTGGCGCAGAACTACTTGTTCATCGCCGATGTCGAAACGGACGACGTCGGCCGTGGGGTCGACGTGGGCTATCAGGTCTACCGATGTGATGGCGTGGTCCTTGCGCAGGCTATTCTCCGGTCCCTGCACCGGAAGCACCGCGCGGCCCGCGGTTAAGGGGGTATGCACTACCAGGCCGCCTGGAACTTGGCCGGATTTCTCAGAAGTGTCCTGAGTGAAGAATGTGAAGGTACCGAAGCTGCCCTTCATGTCCGGCGTCCCCATGCCGGATAGCGATTGCTGTTCGCATTCGACGGGAGGGAAGTTCGCCGGCATGCGGATTACGGTGGCGGCGATGCCGTTATCGCCTAATGTCTGCCAGAAAGCGCGGCCGGCACGAACGGTTTTGATGGTGCCTCCGGAGAGCGGGAGGACGTATGGCCCGATGCTCAAGGTCCGGCCGGAGCCGCTGGATTCGGCCATGGAGGAGACCGGCATTCTGGTGGACGGGTTGCGGTGGATGAAATCGTAGATCCCGTGTCCGCCGGGATCCATTCCAGTAATCACGCTGGACCAGGCGACCGGGCTTTGCGGCGGAATGGAGGTTGCCAGGCGGCGGAAGTCTCCGGACTGGCTGAGGCGTTTCAGATTGGGTAGAGAATCCCAGTGAGCTTCGAGGAATTGAGGGTCCATTCCGTCCACGCCCAGCACGATCATTTTTGGGCCGTTGGCGATGCGCTTGGGTTCGTGTGAGCAAGCTGCCAGGGTGGCGGCCAGGGAACAGACCAGGAACACGCGCATCAGGCAGCTACCCCTTTATCTATCGGCGCCGGGGCTGTAACCAGGACTGATTTGCCTTCCATGTAGGCTGGCGCCGGGATGCCGAATAGATCCAGGGCGGTTGGGGCCATGTCTTCAATGCCTGGGTCAGTGGCGGCGATTTGGCGATTACAGAACAGGACACCCGGAACCAGATGCGGGTCCACACAATGGTCACCGCTCCAAGCCTTCTCGTTATCTTCAAAAACGTGGGGGGTGATCTTTCCCACGGCGGCGTCCCAGGATGCGCGGTACCCTTCGGCGTAGCCGACTATCAGGTCGGGAGCCGCGTTCAGGTAGGGTCCTTTATAAAGCGAGTCACTGGGCCAGGCTTTGCGAATGGCCAAGCGGCCGGAATCGGTGAGTCCGGAAAGCTTTGCGGCAATCTCACGTTTCAACGCGGTTGCTTCCGCGCCTTTGTCCACGATGCCCAGCGCTTCACGGCCTTTGATATTGAGGTAAATGCCAGCCAGGCCGAAGGTGTAGGCTTTGGTTTTGCTCCAATCGATATCCTTCAGATAGTCGCGGCCGGAGGCGTCGGGCTTCAAGGCCAGATAGCCGTTCTCCAACAGCCAGGTGTTCATGTTCACGCCACGCTCGAACGACGTAAAGCCGTGGTCGGAGAGCACGAACAATACGGTATCTTTATCGACGTATTGCAGGGCTTTACCCACCAACTGGTCAGCCTTGATGTAGAGCTCTTCGATAATGCGGCCGTAGGTACCGCCGTTTTTCATATGGCGGAAGAACATGTGCTGCACGCGGTCCGTGGTGTCAAAGACGCACGCTACCACGCCGCGCCGCGTGCGGTCCAACGCGCTTAAGAACATGGCTTCGCGTTCGTCGTAGGTGAGGTACGCCTGCTGCAAGAATGCGTCTTCGGCGATGGCGTGCTCATTCATTGCCCAGGTGTCTTCGGCCATGCCGAGCGTCGCGTACGCGCCCAACAGCTTCGCCAGATAGGCGGCGTAGTAGGACGGGTGTGAAATCGGAAGCGCTGGATTCTCCGGATCGATGTTGATCGGAGTCATGTAGAGCGAATAAGCCGGCTCGGATTCCGTGACCAGGAATCGTACGATGCCGCGAACCTTGATTTTGAACGGAGCGTGGAAGGTGAGGGTGATCCAGGGAGTATATTCGCCTTCCGTGAGGATATGCTTTTCGCCGGCAATCTCCAGTGCGGATTTCTTCTTTCCGGCGGGCGTGAGTATGAACGGAATCTTCAGCGCGCCTTCGCCTTCCACCATGTAGTTCTGCGGGCCGTTGATCTCTCCGGTATAGCCACCACCTGCTGCGGTCAGCGGGAATTGATTGCCGCCCTCCATGTCGATGCCGATCTGCTTGGTGGTAAATAGCGCGAAGGTGCCTTGGGTACCCAGCAGATCTGGCGTACACATGGCGGAAAGAAGGCGGCCATTGAATTTCTCAGGCGGAAAGGTGATGGGGACTCGCAGGATGGTGGATCCAATGTGATGCTGTCCCAGAATATGCCAGAAAGTGCGGCTCTTGCGGCGCATCTCCACGAAGGGCTTGGAAAGCGGTATGTGATATTTTCCGATGTTCAACATGCGCTTGGGATTGCGCACTCGCGTAGAAGAGAGTTCGGGGGTGTAGGAATTCAAGTTGCGGTTCAGGAAGTCGAACATATTGTGCCGGGCCGGGTTGACGCCAGTGGCGAAGGTGGACCAGGCCACGGGCGAAAGCGGCGGGAAGGTGGTCCGCAGCCGTTTGAATCCGCCCATGGCGGCGATCCTGGTGAAATTCGGCAGCTTGCCTTCGGCCATAAACTTCTCAGTGAGTGTGGGGTCCAGCCCGTCCAGGCCGAGGAAGATCAGCTTTTTGATTTTGGCGAGTTTGAAGTACTTGCGCATGGCAATCATGCGCCAGAGCATGCGAAACGGCCAGGTGAGCAGTGACACCATGCTGAGGAAAAAGCCCCCGAGCAGGGTAAGAAACGACCCGAGGAACGCGAAGCCGGCTCCGGGGCCAATGTAAGCCAGGTCTACCGCGTGCGATTGGGAATGTGGAAGCGAAAGGAAAACCGCGAGCAGCAAACCGGCGCCGACTGCCTTCCGGAAGTTCAATCTCACCTGAGTTTTCCTTCGACGAACGGAACCTCGAATACTTTGTCGTGATTGATGGGGCCGTGCCCGAAGTAACCACCTTCGCCGAACAGTTCGCCGTGGTCCGCGGTGATGGTGATCCAGGTATTTTCGGGGACGATGTCGAACATCTCCTCCACTACTTTATCCAGGTACTTGACGGCGCGGATCTGGCGCTGCCGCAGCATCTCCATCTTGGTTTCGTCGAAGAACTTTTCCACCTTGCCTTTGAGCTTTCCGCCGACTACGTGATCGTCCAGATGCTTGAAGACGCCGTGGACGCCGCTGATCCGCGGCCACTCCTCGGGAGGTTCATCGATCAGCGCGTACGGGTAATGAGTCTCACCGACGTTAAAGAGATAGAACGAGGGCTGGTCGTCCGAGAACTTCATCTCGCGCACCATGGCGCGCATGTCGTTGTGATGCTCCATCAGCTTGTACGTGTCGAAGCCATTATTCAGGATGGTCTTGGGATTCAAGACAGGCAGCGAAACCTTAGCGTGGGTCTTGTAGCCCAGACTTTCTTTCAGAAACGAGGGGAAGTAGAGCTTCGGAATCAGCGATTTGAATTCGATACCTTCGGCACCCAGACGCTCGGAATACTTCAAAAAGTCGCGTTTGTAGTAATCGGAGGCGAATACATTGGCGGGACTGGTGTGGGGCAGCAGGCCGGTGAGCAGGTTGTAGTGGGACGGGGCCGTCCAGGAGGCGTAGGACCAGCGCTTCTCCACTTTGCCCAGTTTTTTGATCGTTTTTGGCTTGGCGGCCATAAAGGAATCGTAGCGGCAGCTATCGAAAATGATGAGGATGTAGTTGTTCTTGCCCGGGCGCACGATCTTCTGCCCAGGCTTCTGTAGGATGCTCATTTATAACCTCATCGGCGGCTGATTGTGGTGATACGCTCATATGATACTACGCTACAATCGCCGCCCGGCCAGTCTTTTTGCGTTATCCTCACAGTAAGTGCCCAGTTCAGAAGTGAAACCCAAGAGTAGTCTTTCCTACGTATGTTCAGGAGCCATTCAAGGAGCGGCGGCGTGGTCCGCCTACGCTTTGACGGAGTTCGCATCGTCATCCGTTTTGTTTCGGCTGGTGCGGCCTTATGCGATGTTCACGGCCTGGCATTGGGAATTGACGGCGCTCTTGCTGTGCGCCTACCTGGCAGCGGGCATCTTGCTGGGCGGTCTGGCGGGGTTGCTGGTGAGCTTTTTAGACCAAAAGACCGGCTGGCTGCGGGATGGCGGCACGGCAATTGCGCTGGAAGGGGCGGCGGTGTTGACGTTGATTGTAGCGTTCGCGCTGAACCTGCTGGCGCTGGCACGGTGGCCGTCGGGCAAAACGGCATTTCTGGTGTTCTGTGCTTGCCTGGCTTTGGTGGTGCTGGCGGCGATGCGGTCCCGGCGGCTGTCTGAACGGTTGGGCCTGCTGACCCATCCGTGGGTGGTTGCGGGCGTGCTTTTGGGAGTTGGCCAGGGAGTGGGATTTCTGCAATTGGAGGATCTGGGCCGGCAGCTGGGCGCGCGGAACGGCCTGTGGTTGGGATTGCTGGCGTTGGTGGTGTTGGTGGTGATCGCCGGCTCAATTTTCATTGGCCGCTGGTTGCGCCCGAAGCTTACGCGAGACCGGTTCTACTTGGACTCGGCTGGCTGGGCTGCGTTGGTGATGGCGGTGGTGTTGGCTGGGACCGGTTTTGTGTTGGCCGGCCGAACGAGTGCGCAGGCACGGAATGCGGCACCCGCCGCTGGCGATCCCGCGAGGCCGAATGTGTTGGTGGTAGTGATGGATACGGTGCGGGCGGACCATTTGTCGCTTTATGGTTATGGGCGCGACACTTCGCCAAACCTCAAGAAGCTGGCGGCGGACTCGGTGGTGTACACGCAAGCGATGGCCCCGTCGGATATGACGTTGACCAGCCATGCCTCGTTGTTCACCGGTCTATATCCCACCTGGCATGGAGCGTATTGCCAGCCGCCGGAGGCGACACACGGACGGATGCTGAACCAAGGTGCGACAACATTAGCCGAAACACTTTTGGCGAATCGGTACTCTACAGTGGGAGTGGCTGCGAATCTCTATTTGCGAGCGGACTTTGGCTTGCAACGGGGGTTCCAGACGTTTCAGATTCCCCGGCCGGTACCGGTGCTGGGCGCCGATGAAAGTTGGTACCTGCTGCGCATCAGCATGAGACGTTTGATGAGCACGGTGGTGGATACGGCGCAGTTCGACCGGCTGTTTACGCGCGGTGACGACGTTAACCAGGAGCTGTACAAGGCAATTGAAACGGCGGGCCACGTGCCGTTCTTCGCATTCGCAAACTATATGGACGCGCACTTCCCATACATCCCGCCGGCGCCCTTCGACCGTTTGTTTCCGGGGAAGAACGATAAACTCTTTCAGGGCGACCTGGAGGAGGCCGAGGAAAGAGCAATTCGAGGCCAACCTCTGAAGCCCGGAGAGTACACCCATTTGCTGTCGCAGTACGATGGCGGCATCGCCTATACAGACGCGCAAATCGGTAAGCTGATTGACTGGCTAAGGCAACGTAATCTGTACGACAATACTCTTATCGTGATCACGTCGGACCATGGTGAAGCCTTTGGCGAAAAGAACCTGGTGCTTCACGGCAACTCGGTCTACCAAAACCTGTTGCACGTCGCGCTGATGATCAAGTATCCGAAAAAAGCCGAGGTAGGGGTGGTAAACGACGTTGTCAGCCTGATTGACGTCGCGCCCACGATTCTGGCTTCGCTTGGCATTCCGGTGGATGCGAAGATGCAGGGCCGTAATTTGCTGGTGAATGCCACACTGCCGAAGCGGGATCTGTTTAGCGAATCGTTTCCTTGCCCGGTGCCACATCCGCCGGAATGCCCGGGAAGCGGATGCACCTCGCGAGCTCTCTTGGCATGGCCTTATAAGCTGGTTACCGCCAGCTCCGGCAAGTATGAGGTCTACGATCTTTCGGCCGATCCGAATGAGCTGCATGATATATCGGCGGCGAATGAGACGCGGGCAAGCGGCCTTGGAACAGAGCTTAAGGCCTGGGTGAAGACCATGCCGGCACGCCCCAAGCAACAATTGAAACTCGATGGAGACGCGGTTCAGCGTCTGAAATCTCTCGGTTATGTCCAATAAACTGATTGTTCTACTCATGACAGCGATGGCGGTGGCGACGGCTCAGGGCCCTACTCCGCCGGCGGTCAACTTTATTGCGCCGGAGCTCAAGGCGTACCTAAAGTTGGACGCGACGCAGGTAAAGACAATCAATGGGTTGATCGGGGACTATTACGCCGCTGTCAACACGATGCTCTCTGACTATATGGATCTGCAAGACCAGATCGATAGCCTGCGGCACGACGGCAAAATGGATCCGCAGGCGATCGGGCTGGCGTTAGTGGATCCTACGGCGGCGGAAATTACGATCGAGCGTAAATTGGCTGCACTGCTGACCACTACCGAAAAGGCGGTGCAGGCGACGTTGAACCCGGCACAAGTAACGTTGACGGCGCAGTTTTCCGCAGCTCTCAAGTTGCAACCGCTGATTGGGGAAGCGTTCGCTGCGTTTATTCTTTCGGAATCGGAAAGGCCGTCGAATTCCACGCTGGCTAATGCGGATGTGTCTCCTTTGTCGCTGCGAAGTGTGTTCGGGAAGCAGCTTGCGGCTGCGCGGAAGCAGAGGGTCGCGGAGCGGCAGGTGATTGGCCGTTGATTTCGCGGATCTTTAAAGCGCAGGCATCCACTACCGAGCGCTTGTCCGAATCGAGGAAGCGGCGCGATACTGGTAGGAACGCCCGCCGCGACACACAGTCAATAGCGGAACCAATGTTTGTGATTGAAGCAGCACGAAGGCAGCCTAGCGCGGTTCCGCCGCTGCTTCCTATGAGGAGAACGGTATTGTGTCAGAAGTAATGATATACTTCTGACATGGAGACTCTAGCTGGCGCCATCTTGAATCAAGTTGACAAGGCGCCGGAAGGCGTTCCCATAGCGGCAAAAGAACTGCTCCACCTCGGGAGCCGCGTCACCGTGGATCAGACTCTGTCACGCTTGGTTAGGCGAGGTAGCCTAATGCGTATCGGGCGTGGTCTCTATGTCCGGCCAATTGAGGGCCGCTTTGGCATTCGGCCACCCGAGACCGCGAAAGTCATACAAGCTCTGGTCGAACAGCGCGGAGAATGCATTGTCCCGCATGGCGCGGCAGCCGCAAACAAACTGGGTCTCACAACTCAGGTACCGGTGCGGGAAGTCTACTTGACATCTGGCCCTTCGCGGAAACTGCGGTTGGGCAAGCAGGTCGTCGAACTTCGCCACGCTCCTGCATGGCAACTTGCACTTCCCGGCCGTCCGGCGGGCGGAGTGATTCGTGCCCTGGCGTGGATGGGGCCAGAGAACGCGGGTACTATTATCGAAGCAATTCGGAGCCAAACCACCGAATCGGAGCGAAACGCTATTGTTGAGTTGCGCAGATTGTTGCCGACCTGGATGGCGCAACAAGTGAGCAAGCTCGCATCCAATGCCTGAGACGTTCCTCCAACTATCAGCGAGCGACCGCCGCGAAGCGCTGGCGGTGGCTGCTGCCGCTTCAGGCCGGCCGCTCCACCTGCTGGACAAAGATGTATGGCTGGTTTGGCTTCTGGATGTGCTTTTCCGGGCATCGTTCGGCGAACATCTCGTCTTCAAGGGCGCATCTTCGCTGTCCAAGGGGTATCAGATCATCAATAGATTCTCGGAGGACGTGGACCTCACCTACGACATCCGCGTGCTGGCGCCGGAACTGGCGGGCTCAGGGCTCGATCCTTTGCCGGCGACTCGCAGCCAGGAGAAGCGTTGGACCAAGGAGATCCGCACCCGACTGCCAGTCTGGATTCGCGAACAGGTGCTGCCGCCAATCTCAGCGGCGCTCTCCAATCAAGGATTGGTAGCGACGCTGTCGATGGAAGGTGAGAAAGTGTTTCTTGAATACGCTCCGTTGGCGGCAGGTTCCGGCTACGTGCGTCCTGTCGTGATGCTCGAGTTCGGGGCTCGATCGACTGGCGAACCGTGGGAGTGCCGATTGATAACTTGCGACGCGGCTCCCAGCGTTGCTGGAGTAGTCTTTCCAGCAGCCAATGTCCGAGTGATGCGGCCAGAGCGAACCTTTTGGGAAAAGGCGACCGCCATTCACGTCTTCTGCGAGCAAGGTGAGTTTCGAGGAGGCGAGCGCTTCGCACGGCACTGGCACGATTTGACCCGGCTGGACCTGGCCGGCGTGGCAGATGCTGCAATCCGCGATCGCTCCCTCGCGGCTGCTGTCGCGAAGCATAAGTCGATATTCTTTTCGGAGAAGAACGCCGTGGGTGAGTTGATTGACTACGTCGCTGCCGTATCCGGCGGGTTGCGGTTGGTTCCGAGAGACAAAGCTCTTAGCAACTTCTCGCTCGACTACCAGAGAATGATCGAAGACGGCTTGCTATTCGAAGATGTAGAGCCGTTTGAGATGTTGATGAACCAATGCCGAGCCCTGGAGGCCCGAGCCAACAAGCCAGCCTAAGAATTCGGGCAAATTGAAATGAGTGATTCAAGGCGGTCCGACGACCCTAACGACTTGGCCGCCAGATATGATCAACTCGAACGTGAGAATCAGCTGCTACGATCTCTCCTGATCGAGCACGGCATCGCACCTCCAAACACCTTTCCCGACTCACCAAGGCAATCTTCGCCCTCGCCGTTGGTCCTGAAGACAACGCAGAAGATCGCCTTCTTTGGGACGTGTATGCGCGGCGCTGGGAAAATCCCGCCGGCCAAACCAGCTACAGTCCGTCATCTTATTTGAGGACCGTAATTACGGCTTCCTCTTGGATGGGTCGGAGCATCCCGTGAAACGCAGCCTTCATGGCGTGCCGGAGGGACGCTCATTGCGAACAAACTCACACACACTCCGCACAAACACGCAAAGCACCCACGCTCGGGTGGCGAAATTTGGGTAAATTCTCGATTTTGGTAGCGCGGATGAGAGGGCTTGAACCTCCACTCCCTTGCGAGAACTAAAACCTGAAACCGCTTGACAAGGTTCCCTGTGACATCCCGATTCCGCCTAGTCCGTCACTTACGCGCGTAGTCGTATCCCGGCGTCTCCCCATCCATCCCAAGCACCGTGGCAAAACCGTTACCAACGCGTATTCCACATCGTGACGAGACTATACGGCTATGCCAAAGCAATTCTTGAGAACGTCATCAAAAAACTGCTCAACTGCTTGATGCACGTTTAGATCTGCTGTTGTGACCTTTTTGCTGTTTTCAAAAACCGTAACTTTTAGGTTGCGTGTCTTGGGATCTACCACAAACTCTCTCAGTCGAATCTTTGGCTCTTCCACAGGCTCGGGCTCTTGATTGACGAACCAGTTCAATTGCAGAGGGATCGCCCTTGCCGGATGGTTCTTATAGTCCCTAAAAAATCTAAAGAAGAACGTTTGCGTTTCCCCTGAGCCAGACGTCCTGAAGGTCAGGGAGAAAAACCATGTTGCCTGAGCTTTGCCTTTCTCCTCCAAAAGGAGGAACTTGGACAAATCGGGATTTGGGTAACCTTTGAAGCCTACCGTGACCGTCTTTAGGGATTCGCCAATGAGGTCTGCCCTGTTTTCAAACTCAAGGCGAATATTCTCCATCTGGCCAAGCCACAGTTTGTACTCTCGCTCTTGCCTACGTCGCAAGACCTCGGTCTCTTTCTGGCCCCACTTCGCGGCCCATTGCTTAGCACGAACGGTCTCGTCTTGAATCCGCTTCATCTCCGCAAAGACCTCTAGCCCACGATCAAGCATTAGCGTAATGAGAGGCGAAAGGAGGCCGACGTCGGCATAACTCAGCGCCTCATAGTAGCGTGGCCGCTCTTCTCGGCGTATGTTGACGATAGGATATCCGTTGCGAAGCAATACTAGATTCATCAGAAGCCGCGCAACCCGTCCGTTGCCATCTGCAAATGGATGGCTGGCTGCGAATTTATGATGGACAACCGCAGCTCTTACTAGGACATCCAACTCATCGGATTGTGTCATCCACCGCACGAGCACATCCATCAGTCCAGGAACAGCTAATGGCTCAGGTGGTCGCATCTCACTGCCTGTGATCAGGACCCCAATGTTTCTATACTCGCCCGGGTGAGCTTCCGGGCTATGACCAACAACAAGACGGTGCATCTCTCGCAAGTCAATTTCACGGAACGCCGAATTCTTGTGAGTACATTCCTCAAAGAAGCTGAACGCCGAATCGAGGTCTTTGACTTCCATCTGATCCGCAAGGGGTTTATCGTTTAATTCAAGCCCTTCACGTACGACGACTTGTGTCTCCTGTAGCGTCAGCCGATTCCCTTCGATTCCTGTACTGTGAAAAACATGCTGGATGCGAAAATACTCGGATAGCTTCTTGACCGCGGCCTCATCGAGTGGGCCAGATCCCCGAAAAGCTTCTATCTGTTCTTGGAGCGACGTGAGTCGTGCTCTTGCATCTGGCTCTAGATCCAGTTCGTCAATTCGATCAGGGTAGAAGTTTAGGTCAACGTTTACCATTGAGACACTCTCTCCCGCGTGTCGCCAATCTCCATCGTACAAGGTGACCGAATTGATCGGGATATGTGAGTACAGAGGCGAAGCTAGCGATGCTGGGCAGCTGTCGCAAGCCTCCGTTTTCGGCCTGTTTCTCACAGCCGTTTACGATTCTTCGCGTTGAGATTACCTCAAGTCGCCCCTTTCCCTCGCTGACAAGCTTGTGCCGTCGTCCTCGCCGTCAAGGGTCTTCGTCCCGCTGGCGCGGGACTGCGATGAATCCCGCAACTGCCGGACCCTTGACCGTTCCGGGCGACCGCGAAAAACTTTCCCTGATACGAGGGAAAGGGGCTCAATGCAAAGGGAAGAAAACATCAAACTTCAGCGCAGCGGTTTCTGGATACGGTTGACAGGACGATGACAGAAAACAGTCCTTTCGGTGCGTTTATGTGTGTTTCTAGTGGTCTTAAGTCGTTCATAAACAACTGAGGCACAGGTGCTTACGCGCTTTACAAAACCGCTGCTCTACCACTGAGCTAAACCGGCAAACTACTGAACACTAGCAAGTTGCAAAGAATGAGTCATTTTGACCCAGCTGCTATTGACAGCTTGAACCGGTGTTCTCGGCTAGTCGTCATCGTCCGCGCATTGTCCCTTATCGTCATCATCCTCAACTCCGATGGACGATAGGACGCTGCTACGTTAACGGCAAGCGGTTTCGCCGCTTTTTCTCCACCAAGGGCGAAGCGGAAACGTACTCGCTGCAATTTCAAGTCAAGGTGGAGAACTTGGGCGCCCGCGCCACAGCGATCGGCCCGACGCTGCACATCATGGCGATTGAATCTAGTGAGAAGCTATATTGCTGCTGATGCGCTGGGGTTCTAGCGTCAGCGAAAGTGCCATGGTGGCCCAGCTTGTTCCGGCGGCGGAAATCCACTGATCGTGGCTATAAGGAAATCCACTTTCGAAGTAGGGCTGTATCCAGATGGAGCGTGTTTTAACATGCCAGGAGCCGTCGGCGGCCTGCGTGCGAAGCAGATACTTCACTCCGCTGGCGTAGACCGGATCGGTGGCCTGCATTTTACCGGCGGCGCTTAGCGCGTAGAGCGCCTGACCGGTGGCATAGGCATCCGAGCCCATGGTGGGCAGCTGGCTCCAACCGCCATCGGCACGCTGGGTTGCGGAAAGCACTTTGACGGCAGCCGCCAACGCGGCGGGCTTTGCATTCGACCATGCCAAACCCATCAGGCGGAATGCCTGATCCTGAGTGTTGGTTGGCTTGGCGGCTTCCAGCCATTCGGCGGCGCGGGCGATCACTTTGGCGGTATCGGCCTTCTCGGCGGGAGGCCCATAACTCTTCAGTGCATAGATTGCCAGCGCGGCGGTTTGATAGGGGCCAGTATTCATCGGGGGCCGGCGGCTTTCGAGTGCCTGCCAGTTACCTTCGGGCGTTTGCATTGATTTGATAAAGCGAATAGTTGCATCGGTATATTCATCCCTGGGCAGGGCGTTGTTTGCGAAATCGAACATTTCCCAGCCCATGCCGGTTACACCGACGACCACAAGATCCATGATGCGCTCCGGATTGAGCGTGTGCATGCTTTGCGGTAGCTGCGGGATCAGCTTGGGAGCGGAGAGCCCATGGTCGCGGGCAATACCCGCCGCGGCCGATGGCAGATCCTGCGCGTGGCAGGAGTTGCAGCCACCGATGCGGATGAAGTTGTGGCTCTGTTTTTCAAGGAGCGCCAGGGCGGGCTTCACTGCTTCGGCAATGCTCCGTTCCCGTCCACTGCCTTCGGGAGCGGGCGCCACGCCGAGCAGTTTTCGTTCCTCGGCTGAAACGCCTAACACGCGGGCGACTTCACTGTCTCCGCGCTTGGCTGCCAACATGGCGGCGGTTTCGTCGTCCCCTTTCACGGTCTGATCGGCACCTTTCGCAAGCAGCATTTTAACGATGCCGGGGGACATGGCGTCCGCTCCGGCGGCATAGAGCAACGGCGAGTAGCCCCGGATATCCTGAACATTCACGACGGCGCCGTGGTCCAGCAGAAGCTTCACAGTCTCCTCGTTTCCGGCCGTGGCTGCGTCGGCTAGCGCGGTTTCGTTGCGCTTGGTTCTGGCGTTCGGGTCGGCGCCTTTCTCAAGAAGCATGCGAACGCTTTCGGGCCTGCCGGTCTGAGCGGCGGCCATTAAGGCGGTTCCACCCGCTGCGTTTCTTACGTCGACACCGGCGTTCTTCTCAAGAAGAAGGCGCATGGCTTCGAAGTTGGACCGCGCGGCGGCGATGAGAGGAGTCATTCCCGTCAATGTTTTTGCTTCCGGATTCGCACCCTTCTCCAGCAAAAGGCGAAGCACCGGAACGGCATTGCCCATGGAGGCGGCCTGGTAGAGCGGAGTGCGGCCATCATTACTTTTGGCGTTGACGTTTGCGCCGCGATCGAGCAGCAGCCGGACCTTGGCCTCATCGTGCAGGGCCCAGAAGAGCGGAGTGGATTGTCGTTTGTTGCCGGCGTTCGCGTCGGCGCGGTGGTCCAGCAGAAGCTTCATGGTGGCGAGATTGCCGAAGCCGGCGGCGTGGTGCAGCGGCGTGGCTCCGGCGCCGTCTTGCGCATTCGCAAGATCGGGGTTCGCGGCGATTAGCTTGGCGACGGCTTTGGTATCGGTGGAGCGGACGGCCCGAATGAGTGCGGCGAGCTTCGGATCAACCTTCTTGGCTGGGCGGTCTGGCTCCACCTGTATGCGGAAGTCGACGCCCTGGTCGATCCAAGCCCGGAGGACTCCAATCTCTTCGTCGGAGAGCGGACCGGTAGGAGGCATTTGCAAGCCACCGTCGCCGTTCACCAGGCGGCGGATGAGTTTGCTTCCTGCGCTATCGCCCGGCAGGATGACCGGACCGTAATCGCCGCCGCGGAGCGCGTTCTGGCGTTTGTCCAGGCGAAGACCCGATTGTTGGGCTTCTTCCCCGTGGCACGAGTGACATTTCTGGGCCAGAATCGGCTGAACGTCTTTCTCGAAATCCACCTTCCGATTGGCAGGTGCGGGAAGTTTGGTATCGGCGAACGCCACGGACACAGTAAGGAGGAGAAGAGTTGCGCGCATTGCGGGCTCCGCGTAGAACTGGAATGGATGCTGAAAGGCAGACTATCATGTGGGGACATGCTGGTCAATCCCCAGGCCTGACCCCAGTGTTGTCCCTGCCCGTACAATTACAGTTCACATCGGTGTCAAGCCACACCTTTCGTTTGTCTGGACTGTGAGCCCGCTGGACTCTGCATCAGAATCCGTTAGCGACATTGATGCCCCGATGCCCAAATGATCG
>JBBRNO010000136.1:0-18079 GCA_038230275.1 Bryobacterales bacterium | reverse complement strand
CAGCAGAGACGCGTTGCGGGCGATATTCAAGTCGCCGCCATAGTTGCGCACGCGGCTGGCCAGGGCGAAACTGCAACGGATGGTGCGGCCGTCCACGCGGACGTCCAACTCCTTCAACCGCCGGCCCACCTGGCGCAAACCGGCCGCCCAATACGCCACCTTTCCCAGCGCCGCCTTTAGTCCCGCGTCAATCTGGTACACAATCATCGCGTCAAGTCCGGCCCCTGCCATCAGGATAAAATGGCGCCCATCGGCTTGGCCAGGTTGCGTCAGCAGGCCCACGGCAATTTTGCGCGGTTCAAACGACCCCAACTTTTCCGCCACCGAAGTCATACGCGTGCCGATCTTCAGCTCGCATGCTAATACGTTCGCTGTTCCCGCCGGAAGAATGCCCAACGGTACGCCGGAATAGATCATCCCGTTCAGAACCTCATTGATGGTTCCGTCGCCGCCGGCCGCCAAAATCAGGTCCGCGCCCGCCCGTATACACTCGCTGGCGATGGCAGCCGCAGTCCGCGGGCCGGTGGTGGCGACGGGCGTGACACGATGCCCGCACCTGGTTAAAACATCAATGGTACGTTGGAGTAGATGATCATTCTTCCGATTCAATTTTCCGGCGAAAGGATTGTAGATCAGGGAAGCGTTTTGATAGATTGCGATAAGTTGTCAGTCCCCTAGGCTTCCCTATTATAGAAAATTGAACGTGACCCTCCGAACAAAAATCGAAGAACTGCGAGAAAACCTTCGCCGGCATGAGCATTTGTACTACGTTCTAGACCAGCCGGAGATAGCTGACGCAGAATACGACGCAATGATGCGCGATCTGCGCGCGCTGGAAGAAGCGCATCCCGAGTTTGCCTCAGCCGATTCACCGACGCAGCGCGTAGGCGGCAAACCGCGCGAAGGATTCGTCAAAGTTGCCCACAGCGCGCCCATGTTGAGTCTGGACAACGCCTTGAACGAGGAGGAACTGCGTGCCTTCGACCGCCGCGTGCAGGAACTGCTGGGCGCCGCGCCCTATCAATACGTGGCCGAATTGAAACTAGACGGCTTGTCGCTGGCGGTGCAGTACCATGGCGGCGTGTTCGCCAAGGCCATCACCCGGGGCGATGGCATGGTGGGAGAGGACGTGACGGAAAATGCGCGCACCATCCGCTCTATTCCGTTGCGCGTAAAGGCGAAGCCGTCCAACTGGGAAGTGCGCGGCGAAGTGGTGATGAACTCGAAGGGCTTCGAGAAACTCAACGCCGATCGCGAGGAACAGGGACTGCCGCGATTCGCCAATCCACGCAACGCCGCCGCCGGATCACTGCGCATGCTGGAGACTGCGGTCACCGCCACACGGCCTTTGGAATATTACACGTATCTGTTCCTGGTGAATGGCGCCGCGGCGTTTGAGTCCCATTGGGAATCGCTGGAGGCGCTGAGTGCGATGGGCTTCAAGGTGAATCCAAACCGCGCTATCTGTCCCAGCGTAGACGCGCTGCTGGAATTTTGCCGGACATGGGAGTCCGCGCGCGATACTTTGCCGTATGAGATTGATGGCGTGGTGGCAAAAGTGGATTCGCTGGCGCAACAGCAGTCGCTTGGCTGGACAGCGAAGGCTCCGCGCTGGGCCATCGCATTCAAGTACCCGGCGAGGCAGGCCGAAACAGTAGTGGAAGCGATTGGCGTGCAAGTGGGCCGGACCGGGGCCTTGACGCCCGTAGCGCATCTGAAGCCGGTGACGGTAAGCGGCGTGACGGTGTCGCGGGCGACTCTACACAACGAAGACGAAATTGAACGGCTGGGCGTACAAATCGGCGATACGATTCTGATTGAGCGCAGCGGCGATGTGATTCCGAAAGTGGTGCGGGTTCTGAAGCAAGGCACGGATCGGCGCCCCTTCGCAATGCCGAAGCACTGCCCGGTATGCCAGGGCGACATTGTTCGCGAGCCTGGCGAAGCGGCCAGCCGCTGCATCAATACAAATTGCCCGGCGCGATTGAAGGAATCGGTGCTGCATTTTGCCGCCAGACCGGTGATGAACATCGACGGCATGGGCGAATCGCTGGTCGATCAATTGGTGGATCGCGGCTTGGTGAACAGCGTCGCCGACATTTATGGGCTGACCGATGAAACCCTGATCGCGCTGGACCGGATGGGTAAGAAATCGGCTGAACGGATCACGAAGAACATTGGCGCATCGAAGAGTCAGCCGCTACCCCGCGTGCTGAACGGGCTGGGGATTCCATTCGTGGGCGAGCGGACGGCTGTCATCCTTGCGGAAACATTTGGCAGTCTGGATGAGATCGCGGCCGCCAGCATGGAGCAGCTGCAGGAAGCCGAAGAGGTGGGTCCGAAGGTGGCGCACAGCATCCGGAGATTTTTCGACGAGCCGCGTAATCGAGAGTTGGTAGAGCGTATGCGCGAGGCGGGCTTAACGTTCACCCACCAGAAGAAAGAGCAGCACGTTGGGCCGCTGGAAGGGCTGGTGTTTGTGCTGACTGGGACCATGCCGGCGTGGAGCCGCGAAGAGGCGAAGGAAAAGATTGAGGCCGCGGGCGGCAAGGTGACAGGGTCGGTGAGCAAGAAGACCAGCTATGTTGTGGCTGGGGCAGACGCCGGGTCCAAGTTAGATAAGGCGGTGGCGTTGGAAGTTCCGGTGATCGACGAGGCGCGTTTGAAAGAGATGCTGGGCGAATGAAGGCTATACTAGCCTCGCTGGTGGCAATGGGGCCGGCCGGCCTGTTTCTATTGGCGATACTGGATGGCGCGGGATTGCCGGTGCCCGGCGGCGTGGATGTGCTGGTGGTGTTTTTGGCCAGCAAGAACCCGGGTTCTGTGTACCAGCTGGCGGCGTTCGCCGTGGCAGGTTCGGTGATCGGGAACCTGATCCTGTTCTCGATCGCGCGCAAGGGCGGCCAACTCTATCTGGATAAACGCACGGCATCCGGCGGCGGCGCCCGCTTCCGGAAATGGTTTCACCGCTACGGGCTGCTCACTGTCTTTATCTCCGCACTGGTGCCACTGCCGGTGATGCCGATGAAGGTTTTCGTACTGTGCGCCGGAGCGCTGGGGGGCGGCGTGATCGCCTTCGTTGCGGTATTTCTTCTGGCGCGCGTGCTGCGGTATAGCGCACTGGCCTATCTTGGAGCGCAAATGGGAGACCAGGCGATGCTGTACTTGAAGCACCATGTCTGGAACCTGGTTGCCTTCGCGGCCGGGCTCTTCATTGTGCTGTACCTAATTGTCAGAGTGGCCGACCGCGTTCGAAAGCCCGCTATTGCGTCAGCGTGAAGTTCACTTCGATGGGCGCGATTACGTCCACGGGTTCGCCATTGAGCATGGTCGGCCGGTAGATCCACTGCTTCACCGCCTCCAGCGCGGCGCCAATCAGCAGCGGATGCCCGTCAATCACTTCCAGCTTCTGGATGGTGCCGTCCTTGGCGATGATACTCATCAAGTGGACCTTGCCGGAGATACGTGCGCTTTTGGCGAGTGGCGGATAGAGCGGCATCACTCGTTTCAAAATCTTCGCCTCCATTACCTTTCCGCCGATGGGGATGGGCGCGGCCGGCTTGGCCGTTTGTGCATGTGCCACCGGTGGCTTGGGAGGCGCGGCGATGACCGGGCCAAGGCCGCCGATCACTCCATCGAGGACTGTTCCGGTTCCGGTTGTTGCAGGGCCCGGATTGTAGATGGGAGCATCGGAACCGGCATCATCAACGACGGGAATCCCCGCCGGAATCTTCACCGGGCTAACAAAAGGCCGCGGATTCATGGTCAAGGAACTGGCACGCCGTTCCAGGAATGAGCCGATGATCTCAATGGCTTCAAGCTTGGGCACTTTCGGCGCGGGCAATTCCAGATGCCGCGTTGTATTCAATGGAAACATGTCCACATGCAGGGCCGAATACAACACCATGGTCCCGGCAATGGCAGACTGCAAGGCGACGGAAGCCCCCAGCGTCCAGGGCTTGTTGCGGGTGGTTGGCATCAAGGCTTGTTCAAACATGCTGGGTTAGACACCGCGTGATTCACGCTTGTTCCACATACAATATCTACGTGCTCACCAATTCCCTTTCACGCCGTTCGTTCCTCAGCGCCGCACTGGGTGCGCCTATGCTGTGCCTGGCCGCACCGCGCGCCACCGATATCCGGGTGGACGCCATAGGTTACAGCTTCGAAGATTTCATGTACCGCACGCCGCTGAAATTCGGCGGTTCGGTGGTGGACCGGGTGACGTTGCTAAACGTCAATTGCACGGTGCGGAATTCGGCGGGAAAGATGGTGAAAGGCTTTGGGTCCATGCCGCTGGGCAATGTCTGGTCGTTCCCATCGAAGACGATGCCGTATGATCGAACGCTGGGCGCGATGAAGGCGTTGGCCGAACAGATGTCGAGCATTACAAATTCGTACAAAGAATTCGGCCATCCCATCGATATCAATTGGGCGTTGGAACCGGAGTATTTGAAGGCCGCCGATGCGGTTTCAAAGTCTTTGAAGCTGGACGCGCCAATTCCAAAGCTCTGCACGCTGGTGACGATGAGTGCCTTCGATGCCGCGATTCACGACGCATACGGCAAGCTGCACAACCGGAATAGTTTTCAAGCATGCGGCAGCGATTTGATGAGCCACGACTTGAGCCACTATCTGGGCGATGCGTTTAAGGGTGAGTCGCTGGACAGGTATATTCTCAAACAACCGAAAGCGACCATGCCCCTCTATCACCTGGTGGGCGCGGTAGACCCTGTTACAGAGGCCGATATCAAGACGCGCATCAACGATGGCCTGCCGGAGACGCTGCCTGAGTGGATTGAATACAACGGACTGACGAACATCAAAATCAAGCTGAATGGCGACGATGTGAAGTGGGATGTGGAACGCGTGATCACGGTGGATCGCGTGGCGGCCGAGACGCAGGCCAAGCGCGGAGTGAGCAAGTGGGTTTACTCACTGGACTTCAACGAAAAGTGCCCGAACGTAGCCTATCTGTTGGCGTTCATCCGGCAGATCAAGGAAAAGTCGCCGGCTGGGTTCGCTCGGATTCAATACATTGAGCAGCCGACGAAGCGAGACTTGAATCTGGATCGGGGCAACGTCATGCAGGAAGCTGCCAAGCTACGGCCCATTGTGATTGATGAATCATTGACCGGACAGGATGCGCTGATGCTGTCCCGCGAAATGGGCTACACCGGCGCGGCTTTGAAGGCGTGCAAGGGTCAAAGCCAGGCGCTGCTGATGGCCGCGGTGGCACAGAAGTACAAGATGTTTCTGTGTGTGCAGGATCTGACTTGCCCTGGTGCTTCCCTGATTCATTCGGCCGGACTGGCGGCGCATATTCCGGGCGTGGCGGCGATTGAAGCGAATGCACGGCAATACGTGCCGCGCGCCAACAAGGCGTGGGAGGCGAAGTTTCCCGGCATCTTTGTGATCAAAGACGGCCAGATGAAAACGGGTGTGCTGAACCGGTTGGGACTGAGTGCGGTCTAGCTAACCGACGATACTGCCATCGCGCATGTGCGTGATGCTGTGCCCATACGCCGCGGCTTCCGGATTGTGAGTGATCATCACGATGGTTTGCCCCAGCCGCTCATTCAGATCACGCATCAGCCCGAGCACAATGTTGGAGTTCTCAGTGTCCAGATTTCCAGTGGGCTCATCGGCAAGCAGAATAGACGGGTGATTCACCAGTGCCCGCGCAATGGCGACGCGCTGCTGTTCGCCTCCGGAAAGAGCGCGCGGCTTATGATTCAACCGGTGAGAGATCCCCAAAAGTTTCAGAATCTCGGCAAACTGTGGATCGGCGTTTTCGCCCCTGCCTGCAATACTACGTGCAATGGAAATGTTATCGCTGGCTGTTAACGTGGGCAGCAGATTGTACTTCTGAAAGATAAATCCAATCTCAGTCTTTCGCAGATTCGTTCTTTCCGCTTCGGTCATGCCGCGCAGGTCTTTCCCGTTGATGGTGACGGTGCCCGAAGTCGGCGGCGTCAGACCTCCCAGGATATTAAACAGCGTCGACTTACCAGATCCCGAATGGCCCACGATGCACATGAATTCGCCGCGCTCGATATCGAGATCCACGCCGCGGAGTGCGTTCACATCCACGTCGCCCACGTGATAAATCTTTTTCAAGTTGCGGATGGAAATGATTGGCTCACTCATAGGTGAGGGCCTCAATCGCATCCTGCCGGGCGGCCTTCAATCCAGGGTAAAGTGCCCCGAGCATGGCACCCACCAGGGCGATACCGGTGGAAATGGGCCACCAGTCGGGAACGATTTTCTGTGTCAGTGATGCCGGAAAACTCATGATCACAAATCGTGTTCCATAGGTGAGCAGAATTCCAAAGAGCGATCCGATGAGGCCCAGAAATATCGTTTCCCGCATCAGTATGCCAACGATGTACGCGGGCGAGGCGCCAAGCGCTTTCAGAATTCCGATTTCGCGCGTCCGTTCCAGCACCGCAGTGTACATGGAAAGGAACACCACCAGGAATCCAAACACAATGGAGAGGCCGATCACCACATTGGTGAATGATTTCAACAGGCCGATGCTACTGGCTGAGATCTGCGACAAAAACTCTTCCAGCGTGAAGATCGGGTTGTCCGGCAGCAGCGCCTTCAACTCAGCCAGTACCGCGGGAATGTTTTTCGCGTCGTCGGCTTTGACATAGATAACGCTGAGCCTTCCGGGATTTGCGATCTTGTCCTGCAATACATTCAAACGCATGAAGACGCGAGAACCTTTACCTGCCTCGAAGACGCCGGAAACTTTCCAGCTCGTATTGATGAGGCTGTAGGTATCGCCAACGTGAAGCTTGTGCTGGCGAGCGTAGTAGTCGTCCACCACAATTTCGTTGTCCGCTTGGGGCAGCCCGCCATCCAGAAACTTGAGACCGCCGGACATTCGATTGAAGGCATCGAAATCCACGCCGGTCACGCGTTCAAACAAGCCGCCGGTTGCGTGCTCCACCGTACCTGTTACCAAACCCACGTGCGGCTGCCGCTGCAACACTTCCAGCATTTTTTGCGGGATGGGCGCAGTGCTCAATCCGATAGCGGAAGAGGCGGGAGGGCGTACCAGAATGTCGGCACCGACACCGCGGGTGCGCCGCGCGCTGTCCTCAATGGTGCCATCGCTCAGACCAACCAGAGTGAGGATCATCGTCACCTGAAGCCCGATGGCAGCCACGGTGAGAAACGTACGGATCGGCCGGTGCTTCAGGTTCTCAACTACTAATTTGTTGACCAAAACTCTATTCTATCTTGTATCTCAAGATATCTTCGTCAAGGCAGCTTGGGCCTGGCGCTGTACGTCGCGCGCTTCCTTCATGATGGGGCCGTAAACGCTCTTATCGAACGGCGGGCACCCCGTGGCAAACTGCCCCAGCGGATGATCTTTCTGGCGCATCAGGAACGTGCAGTAAGTGAGCGTCTTGCAAACGCGCCGCTCATCCAGTCCGCCACGCTGCAAGGCGTCACGGGCAAAATCGGGATAGGCGAGGGAGTTCCGCCCAATGCCGAAGAAGCTAACGTTTCCTTCCGCGATGTTTCTGGCCGCGGCATGCGGGGCGTAGATTTGTAGCCAGCTGTAACCAGAGCCCACAATCGGCAGGTCCGGAAACGTTCGCTGCAATTCGCCAGCGATACGGAAGTGCCGGTCCACGCCGGCCAGCGGATGTTCGGGCTCTTCGTAGTTCCCATCGTCAGGCCTTTCATACGGCCGGGTCACATGCGGATTGTAATAGGGACAGCCGAGCGAGACATTCAGTAGCTTCACGCCCCAGTCTTTCAACCAACCGACCACTGTCTTCAATTCAGCGGTGTCTTCCTTTAGTGGATCGTTCGGATCCACACCGAAACCGTGCGGATACGGCGTTGTGTAGTCGAGCGGCACGCCATTACCGGTTGATTCGTCGCGTTGGTAGGGAACGCTATCGAAGCAGCCCAGGCGAACACACAGAATCAGCTGGTCGCCTAACGCGGCGCGAATCTTGCCCAGAACATTCTTGAGGAATCGCGTGCGGTTCTCAAGAGACCCGCCATAGCTTCCGGGCCGGATACGCGCGCCCAACAATTCGCTCAGTAGATATCCGTGCGTCGCCTTCAGATCCACCGCGCGGAAACCAGCTTCCACGGCCAGCTTCGCCGCTTCTACATACTCGTCTTCCAGTTGTTCCAATCGCTGGTCGGAGATAACCGGGTAGTCCGCGGGAGTGTGGGTCTTTTGATCGATCAGTGGATTGTGATAGGCAATGATGCGTTTCGGAACGCTGTAGCGGCCGGAATGCGTCAGCTGCAACGGCTCCAGAAGGTCATCGGTGGTTCCAAACTCTTCCAGGTGGGCGCGTCGCGTCAGTTCCAACATAGACGCCAGATCCTTTAACGTGTCGCGATTGATCAGCAGCTGACGTGTATTAGCGCGACCCTCTGGACACACCGCCGTCGCTTCAAACCAGATCAACTTGGCGCCGCCGCGTCCGAACCGTTCATAACGGCGGTACGTCAACTCATCCGGATGTCCGTCAAGGGTGGCGTCGCAACCTTCCATTGGGTGAACCGCGATGGAATTGCCCACGATGAAGTTTCCAACCCGAACTTTTCGGGCCAGGATGGATTTGATGTTCTCGGGATTTTCTTCGAATCGTACGTGACCGGCGCCTGCGGACTCAGCGCCCTGCTGCAGTTCGCTCAGCGTCTTGTATGTAAAGTGTTTCATCTTCCTTCTTGTGCGGCGGCAACAATGCTACCGCGATGGCGCCAATCAACGCCACAACGAACACCACTGTCAGTGCCGTAGAGTAACTTCCAACTGCCTCACGCAGCCGGGCAATGCCGTAGGGGAACCACGTTTGCCCGATAGTATCGGTGGGCAGGATGATGGCCATCGCACGCGCCAGAGAATTTACGCCGAACTGCTCAGCCGCCATCAGTGGAATCAGCATGTAGTCAGCGCCCATGCCGAAGCCGAACAATACGGCGAATACGTAGACAAATTCCTGCTTCATGGGAGTGACTAGCAGCAGGATTGGGATGGTGATGGAAACCAGAAAATAGGTGAAGACCATTACGATCTTCTTGGGCGCGCGGTCGGCGATCCAGCCGACAAACACGCGGCCGATAATGCTGGACCAGAGAATCAACACGTTCGCCGTCGTCCAGATATCGTTTAGCTGTTTTGTGTTGGTGAAGCCCTGGTCTTCAAATACAAACTTCATGTGAAAATTCACCGCTCCAATGGCGCCGATGGAGCAAAAGCTGCCCACGGTGAGCAGCCAGAAGGAAGGTTGCCGCAAAAGGAATCCGAACGATTTCTGCTCAATCTTCTGATCGGCGGTAGGTGCGCTGTCGCCGTCGGGAAACTGGCCCACATCGGCCGGCTTGTTCTTCAGAACCCAGATGGCGATGGGCCAGGCCAGCAGCACGCACGCTCCCAAAACCTGAAGCGCCACGTGAAAGCCATAGTGGTTGGCGACGTAGTTCACCAGCAGCGATCCGGCCGAGCCAAATAGCCCAACTCCCACGTACACCATGCCCATGGCCGCGCCGCGCTTCCTGCGGAACCACTGCGAAACGATTACCTGATGTGGGATGGGCCCGGAGAAAATGTAGCCAACGGTGTAGATGAAAAACAGCGAATAGTAAAACATCAGGCTGCCGGGCATATAGGCAAAACCTGTGAAGGCCAGGAAGGTGAGCGCGGTGCCAATGAGGATCAGTATTTTGGGGCTGAAGCGGTGGATGAGCATGGGCCCCACCCACAGCGTGAACAGCGCCGCCAAGGGGAAACCCAGCACCGCGTCGGAGCGCGACCATCCGAAGCCGCCCTGTGCAATCGGCTTGGTGTAATAGTTATAAAAGAAGCCGAGGTTGTAGTACGGCAATCCGACGGCCAGACCGAAGGTGATGAAACTGGCGACTGCTACCCACCATCCGTAGAACTTTTTATTCATTGGAGATCCGCAAGACGATCTCTACTTATATCATCACAAGCTGCGGAGATGAAACCCGCCGTCCACATTGATCACTTGGCCGGTGGAATAGTCCAACAATCCATCGGCGATTGCACGCACCGCCCGGGCCACGTCGGAGGCTTCCCCCATGCGCCGCTGCGGCATCAAACCGTTGGCGATCTTTTCCTCGTAGGCGCTTTCCACCGCCGCAATCATATCCGTACGAATCACCCCTGGGCGGATTTCAAACACGGTGACGCCTTTGTCCGCCAGCCGTTGCGCATATAGCGCTACCGTCATGCTGAGCCCGGCCTTTGAGATGCAATATTCGGCGCGATTCACGGACGCGGTATAGGACGAAATCGAAGTGACAAAAACAATGCGCCCGCTGCCCTGCCCTTCCATCCAGCGCGCGGCAAGCTGGGTCAGAAAGTGGGGCCCCTTCAAGTTGGTGGCGATCAGTTCGTCAAAGCTTTCCTCGGTCGCCTGCAGAATGTCACGGCGCTCCCGCGGCGCCATGCCCGCATTATTTACCAGCAAATCCAAGCGCCCGAACTTTTCGCGAACAAAGGCAATCAGGGCTTCGCGATCCGCCCCGGCGGAAATGTCGCATTGAAACGGGATTGCTCCGGTGGCCGCCTGCAAGGACTCCGCGGCGTCGCGCCGCCCCCGGTAGGTGGCGACGACAGTGTGGGTTCGGGAAAGTTCCTCGGCGATACCGCGCCCGATTCCCCGGCTGGCGCCGGTGACAACCGCAACCGGATTGCTCACTGGCGCGTAGACGCGTCCAGAGCCGTGCGGATGGCTTTGGCGACGGCCTCAAACTGGAATTTTTCTATGAACGGTTCGGCATTCACGAAGACTGTTGGAGTCTTCGTGATGCCGCGGGCAATGCCTTCCTGGTAGTCTGCTTCCACGGGCGCGGCGTACCTGGGATCGTCCAACGCCGCAATCGCGAGATCTGGCGTTACGCCGTGAGCCGCGGCAAATTCGCTCAAATAGGCATTGAAGTTCGCTGGATTAATCGTGGCTTGGCTTGCGAGGGTCTTGCGGCGGAACGCAATGACAGTCTCTGGATTTTTGGTCCCAAAGAAGCGAGCTGCGATCGCCGCTTTTCGTGCCCATTCATGCTTGGGCAGGGGAAAATCCCGATGTTCAAAAGCAGCCAGCGCGCCAAACTTCGGCAATAACTGCATATCCATCATTGTGCGGTAAACGGTACAGTCGGAGCACTGCAAATCTTCGTAGACGACAACTCGTACAAGGCTCTTCGCATTTCCTTCCACCAGCGGCTCATCAGCAAAAAGTAGAGGCATCATGGAAGCGACGGCGGCCGCGAATTTCATATCCGGACGGGTTGCTGCAGCGTGAACGTCAGGCGCGTCTCGGATGGAATCCGCACACGTTGGCCCTTGGTCATCACCTGCACGCCCCCGCCAACAGCAGCGCCGGAAGCCGCACCGACAGCCGCGCCCTTACCGCCACCGGCGATCGCCCCGATGATTGCGCCCAGCGCACTGGTGCCGCCTACCACTTTCGCCGTTTTGCCAGTTCTGGACCCGCTGGAAGTAGTGACTTCGGCCGTATCGATGTCGATCATCCTGCCGTTCACGCGGACCGTGAGTATGTCCAACGTCAGTTCGGTCTTGCCCGTCAACTTGCCTGATTCTTTGTCGTCCGTCAGCTTCAACTGCACATCGGCCCCGCGCGGAATCAATGTTTCCGCTCCCACCATCACCGGCTCATCGATGCTTGCCTTGAAGGTCTGGCCGACGCGGTCACGTTGGGAATCGACGTCATCGATCATGCGGACGACGATCGACGTGCCAGAGGGAATTTCCACAGTAGCGCGCTGTATGCCGGGCGAGGGTGGCGGGTCCGCTCGTTGTGCACTAGATTGTGCCGCAGGCTGCGGCGTAGGAGATTGCGGTGGAGGCGGAGGAGCTTCCGCAGCCCTGGGCCTTTCTTCCGGTGCGGTAGCCAGCGGGTTGGATCGGGAAGCACCGAACTTGAGGTCGGCTACTTCATTGATGTTGAAAGTTTCCACCCGATCTTCCACGGCCATTCGAACCTGACGTGAAGTCCCATCAAGGAAGGTGCCTTGAATCGTACGTCCGTCGCGCAGCGTGAGAGTGTCAGCGAATGCGAAGCTCACCAGCAAGACGCCGGACAGCAAAATTCTACTGGTCATACTCAAATTCTACTACTTGACGAATATGAGCTGGCCGAAACGGGAAGGCTGATGCGGGTTGGGCGCAGACATTCCGGAATCGGACCACTGGCTCAGGCGACGCGCGGGTTCCACGCCGTCCCAGCGATTCAGATTGGCCGTCCACATACTGCCGGGCTCCGGAGGAAGTTTTGGAGCAAGCTCCTCGAAATTCTTCCATGGAATGGCAACCTCCAGCGTCCACCCCTCATCTTTATCACCTCGCACGTTTAGCGTTCCGCGGAGATGCGTGGAAAGTTGCACGCCAGTGAAATCCATGCGCTTTAACAGCAGCGTCGGGAAAATATAGAGGTAGTCATAAAGCACGGCGCGCGCGTTCATCTCCATACCGTAATAAAGTCCGTTTTGGGATGGCTTTGGATTGATGAAGAGTTCCACCGCATCGTCGCGATACGTGGGATCGTCCCGCTTTTCAAAGACCGCAGTAATGTCGGTGTCTTCGCAATCGTAGCCCAGGTAGAGATTGTCGTCATCCCATAAAAGACGAACCGTGGTCTTCTGCTTGGCTCCCGTCTGTTGCTCCCACGGGAATTGAAATTCCAGGGTATTGGCGGTTTGCCAGGACCGGTCATCCAGCTTGCCGTCGATAATCATGCGGCCGAAAGTCCGCTTGACTTCATAGCGCGGCACCGGTCCGACTGGCCGTTCCTGGGCGTAGGTTGCGCTGGCAAGCACCAATAGAATTAGTAGTACCAATCGACCAACCTCACTTCAATCTTGGTATTCGCCAGCGCTGATTGGAAGGCGTTGACGTCACTTTTTTGGTAGTGATAGGGATAGACTACTTTCGGCGAAAACGCGCGTACGGCCTCGGCCGCTTCTTCGGGCGTCATGGTGTAGGGCAGATTCATGGGAATGAAAGCCACGTCGATATTTCTCAGCGCACGCATTTCCGGAATGCCTTCGGTGTCACCGGCAATGTAGAAGCGCTTGCCGCCGAACGTCAAGATGTAACCGTTCCCGCGGCCTTTGTCGTGAAATAACTTGCCGGCAGCGGGCCCACGCGTCAGGTTGTACATAGGGATGGCTTCGATGGTCCATTTCCCCCACTTTTTGGTCTCGCCATTGTTCAGCACGGTGGCGTCGACGCCCTTCTCGACAACCGCCTTCGGTGCAATGATCGTGGTGCCGGCTTTGCGGACCTTTTCAATGGCCTTGGGATCCATGTGGTCGCCGTGGATGTCGGTGATCAGAATCAAGTCCGCCGGCGGCAACCCGTCGTAGTTGCCTTGGCTATACGGATCCACTTGAATCGCCTGCCCCTCCGCTTCAATCAGCAGGCTGGCGTGCCGGATCGGAGTGATCTTGACTATGCCGGCTTTCGTCCTGAACTCTTCCACCGGCCGCTTTGGCTGGGCCAGCAAACAAGCAGCGCCCATCAGAATCGATGGGAGTAACGTGATGACTCTCATAGCGACTTATTGTATCGCGCTCCAAAATGTGTAATTATTCATTTAGCTGAATAAACATTCAGAGTTCGCCGTTGAGGAGGCAAGCCGTGATGCCCGCTACTTTTTCCGCCAGCCCGGTCGCCAAGGCGAAAGCCCAGGATCTTACCTGCGATCTTGACCTTTCGGCCGGCGAACTGCTCGGTCTGCTTGACCTTACGCACAAAGTGAAGGCCTCGCCGATGCGCTACGCGAAGGCGTTGAGCGGCCGGTACCTGAGTTTGTTGTTCGAGAAGCCATCACTGCGCACACGGTTAACCTTCGAACTGGCGATCAAACAGCTTGGCGGCGATTCGGTTGTAAGCATCGGACCCATTGGCGACCGTGAGCCGTTGAAAGACATCGCGCGGAATCTGGACCGTTGGACCAACGGCATCGTGGCCCGCACCTTTAGCCAGAAGACCATTGACGACCTTGCGCACTGGTCAAAGGTTCCGGTGATCAATGCACTGACGGATCTGTACCATCCGTGCCAGGCGCTGGCAGACGTTTTCACGATGGAGGAGAAGTTCGGCAGCCTGAAAGGCCGGAAATTGGCATTCATCGGCGATGGGAACAACGTGGCGCATTCGCTGATGCTCTGCGCCAGCCGTTTGGGAATGGATTTTGCGCTCGCGCATCCCGGCGGATACCCCGCGAATCCTAAAATCATTCAGCAGGCCGAACTCTTTGCGACAGCCAATCAATGCAGCGTATTGATCACGGGAGATCCGGCTGAGGCCGTGGCGGGCGCGCATGGAGTTTATACGGACGTCTGGGCCAGCATGGGCCAGGAGAGTGAAGCCGGCCAACGCCGCTTGGATTTCCAGCCCTATCAGGTGAATGAGGCCTTGATGGCAAAAGCGCTGCCAGAAGCGGTATTTATGCACTGCCTTCCGGCAAAGCGCGGGGAAGAGACTACCGACGCAGTGATGGAATCGTCACAGTCGGTGGTATTCGATCAGGCAGAGAACCGGCTGCACGTGCAGAAGGCTCTGTTGCTGATGATGTTGAGTTAGTTCCGGACATGACAAAAATGAAGCTTTGGGGTGGACGGTTCGAAGAGGGCCCTTCAGAAATATTCGAGCAGTTCTCCGGCTCGTTGCACTTTGACAAGCGGTTGATCGGAGCCGATATCAGGGGTTCGCAGGCGTTCGCGAGAGCGTTGGGACGGGTCGGGATTCTGCAGGCCGTGGAGGTGGACCAACTCTGTGAAGCATTCGCGGCCATCGGCGAAGACGCCAAGAGCGCGGCGTTCTTTGACGGAGCTACGGACGAAGATGTCCACACGCTGGTGATTCGCAAGTTGAAGGAGACGGCCGGGCACCTGGCGGACAAGATCCACACCGGCCGCAGCCGGAATGAACAGGTGTCACTAGATATTCGGCTTTGGCTGCGGGATGAAATCGACGCGGCGAAGGCTGAGCTGGCGGGCCTGATGGAATCGCTGGTAAGTCTTGGGCTGCGCTATCCCGATGCGGTGATTCCGGGCTACACGCACATGCGCCGGGCCCAGGCAGTGTTGTGGCCGCACTACCTGCTGGCCTACTTCGAAATGTTCGCTCGCGATTGGGAACGCCTGGATCAGGCACGAGCCCGAGTGAACGTACTGCCACTGGGATCGGGCGCGCTGGCGGGCAGCGGCTTTCCATTCGACCGCGAGGCGATTGCGATAGACCTTGGGTTCGCGTCGGTGACGCGGAACAGCATGGACGTCTCGGCCGACCGCGACTTCGCTCTGGACTTTCTGTACGCCGCCTCTACCATAATGCTGCACCTGAGCCGCCTGGCCGAAGACTGGATTCTCTATTCGAGTGAAGAGTTCGGATGGCTGGAACTTGGCGACGGCGTCACCAGTGGGTCGAGCCTGATGCCGCAAAAGAAAAATCCCGATTCGCTGGAGTTGATTCGCGGCAAGAGCGGCCGCGTATTCGGCAGTTTCAGCTCGCTCTACGTCACGATGAAGGGCCTGCCGCTTACCTACAATCGCGACATGCAGGAAGACAAGGAACCCATTTTCGACGCTGCCGATCAGTTGCGGGGATGCCTAGTGATGGCGAAGGCCGTGGCCGATTCGACTCGGTTGAATGCAGCCCGCCCGGCTGCGGCGGCACAGGAAAGCTGGGTGGTGGCGACCGACCTGGCCGAGGCGCTGGCAAAGAACGGGACGGCGTTCCATCAGGCGCATCAGATTGCAGGGCGATTGGTGCTGGAAAGCATCCGCGCCGGCAAGCTGCCTTCGGATTGGACCGCGGCCGAGTTGTGCGCCTTCGCTCCAGAGTTCACATCGGATATGGTCCGGCTGATGAACCCATCGGAAGGAATGAAGACGCGCGAAGTGATTGGGGGCACCGGACCGGCTTCTGTTTCAGCTGCTCTTGCGGCCGCAGGCGAGCGGCTCAAACAATTGCGATGAACAAGACATACCGTCAGGGTCAAATTCTCCGGCTGATCAAAGCACACAAGATCTACACGCAGGAGAAATTGGCGCAGGAACTGGCGGTGGTGGGCGTGGCGGCTAAGCAGGTGACGCTTTCCCGGGATATGCGGGAATTGGGACTGGTGAAGACAGCCGACGGTTACCGGCAAGTGGAAGGCGCCAGTGTGGGGCCGAGTATCGAAACCATCATGGCCGAGTTTCTACTGGAAGCCAGGGCGGCGCAGAATCTGCTGGTGTTGAAAACATCGCCTGGCCACGCCAATTCCATCGCCATCGCGCTGGATCAGGAAGACTGGCCGGAGGTGGTGGGGACCATCGCCGGCGACGATACCGTGCTGGTGATTGCTCCGGACGCCAATACGGCAACCGCGCTGCGAAAGCGGCTGCTTACTTATCTTGAGATCTAGTGGACATGCGGCTGAGACGCCGCCAGGATGGAGCACGGATTCTCAGACAACGCACAACGCGCATGTTCGAACTGGATGGTGCTGTGGTGGATGTGAAACTTGTCTGAGAGGAGGCAATTGATGCTCTTTAGAATGCAGTCGCTCTCCGACGGCGGCACGTCTTCGATCAGGACGTGACAGCTTAGGGCGTGGGCACTGGAGCCGAGACTCCAAATATGAAGGTCATGAACATCAACCACGCCATCCACGCTTCGCATGGCGCCCGTGACGGACTTCAATTCCAAACCGCGTGGTAGGCCTTCCAGTAGGATATTCAGCGATTCCCGCGTCACGTCGATGGCGCTCCAGATGATCATCACGCCAATGAGGATCGAGAGGATCGGGTCAATCAAAAGCCATCCCGTGTAATGAATCGCCACGGCCCCGATGACGATCGCCACCGAGCTGAGTGCATCCCCCAACATATGGACCGCGGCTGCACGGATATTCAGGTCGTGACTGTCGCCGCTGCGCTTCAAGGCGATCAAGATTCCAAGGTTCACCAGGATGCCGAGTCCCGCGACGATGATCATCGTCGACTCGTGAACGATTTCCGGCTTCAAAATGCGCTGGTAACTTTCGTATAACAGATAGAACGAAAACACGATCAGCGTCAGTGCGTTGAGGAAGGCCGCCAGAACTCCGCCCCGATGATAGCCGTATGTCTTAATATCGTCGGCGGGCTTGGATTGCAGGTAAACGCCGAAAAGAGCCAGCAGCAGGGCGAGGGCATCGGTTACGTTATGACCTGCATCGGAAAGCAGTGCCAGGCTGTGTGCCTGAATGCCGGCGCCAAATTCGATGAGGACGAACAGGATTGTGGCGACGGTCGAGTAGACGAGGACCTTGCCGGTGCCGTGATTATGGTGATGATGATGAGACACAATAGCTACTTCCAGAGTAACGCAAAGCGAAAAGCCCCGGAAACCTTGTTAGGGGCCGGGGCTTTTGAATTTAATCGGGCGACTTCCTACTCTCCCACACACTCGCGCGTGCAGTACCATCGGGGCTGAGGGGCTTAACTACCGTGTTCGGGATGGGAACGGGTGGGACCCCCTCGCTAGGGTCACCCAAAATCGTTTAGACTTGAGGAGCAAGTCCAGAAATTGGATCCATTGAATATTCTGACGGGCTTGTCGCACTTAAAAGTTTCCACTTTACAGTGCCCACTAGTTAATGCCCACTTTTTACTGCTGCGCGCTAACTTAAGAAATTTACTCTGTGTACTACAGTAAATTTTATGGTTAAGCCGAACGGGCTATTAGTAACGGTCAGCTCAACGTATTGCTACGCTTACACATCCGTCCTATCAACGTCGTAGTCTACGACGGCCCTACATAGCTTTCGCTTGGGAAATCTCATCTTGAGGAAGGTTTCGCGCTTATATGCATTCAGCGCTTATCCTAACCGAACTTCGCTACCCAACTGTGCCACTGGTGTGACAATTGGATCACAAGAGGTTCGTTCATCCCGGTCCTCTCGTACTAAGGACAAGCCCTCTCAAATTTCCTGCGCCCACCACAGATAGGGACCGAACTGTCTCGCGACGTTCTGAACCCAGCTCACGTACCGCTTTAATAGGCGAACAGCCTAACCCT
>JBBRNO010000135.1:0-18160 GCA_038230275.1 Bryobacterales bacterium | reverse complement strand
GAACGGCTTGGGTGGCGCGCCGCGGCGGTGCTGGCATCCGGGACGGTACTGATTATGGCGGCCTGGTGGTTGAATGTGCCTCCGTCGAAGCACCTGGCTGTGAACGGGAATGGCGTACGGCTGGCAACGACGTCGTCCGGCATTGAGATGAAGCAAAATGGCGGAACTTTGGAGCTGTTGAACCAGAACTCGGGTTCGGGATCGACAGTTTTTGTGAGCACGCCCGGATCGTTGCGGGCGCGCTATGTGAACGCGGAAACCGGTCAAGTGACCATCAACAATGTGTATGCGCAGTAAATTCGCAGTTTTGTCGCTTCTTGCTTCAGCGGTGTGGGCGCAATCGGGCCGGATCGATCCGCAGAGCACGATGGATATTACGTTTCCCGAGGATTCGCCGGTGTCGGTGGTTTCGGCACATTGGGGCGATTCGAACGCGTCGGCGCGGGGTGGCGCGATGCTGCTGGATCTGCATACGTCGCTATCGCTGCGCAATTCCAGCCAGCGGCGGATTCGTGGAATCACACTATTAGTCAAAGCGCAGGATGTGACGCCCGGGGGCAAAGCGTCGGTGTCTGTTCCAAGTTTGAACGTGGCGCCCGGCGAAAGCTTTCCCATCCGGATCGACTTGCGGCTGCTGCGGCCATTGCAAGGCGGTAGCGGCGCGATGGTGAAGGTGGAACTGGACGGAGTGCTGTTTGAAGACCTGACGTTCTTCGGACCGAACACTTTGAACTCGCGGCGATCGATGATTGTTTGGGAGCTGGAGGCGCGGCGGGACCGGCAGTATTTCCGGCAGGTGCTGGAGCGAGCAGGCGCCGAGCCATTACGGAAGGCGATGTTGGAGAGTTTGAGCCATCAAGCGGACCGGGGCGGCATGGATGCGCGGGTGGCGCATGCCGGGCGGTCTACGAATGCAGGTGGAGAGCGAGCGGTGCAATTCGCGTTTCTTGAGATGCCCAACGCGCCGGTGGAGATTGCCGGCGGCAAGGCGGCGGTGAGCGGCGATGAAGTGCGCGGCCCGCGGATGGTGATGCAGAATCTTTCCGACCGGCCGATTCGGGGCATTGAAGTCGGGTGGATGGTGAAGGACATGAACGGGAAGCAGTTTGTGGCTGGATCGATGCCGCTGGAGGTGGCGCTGGCGCCACGGCAAAGCACCACCATCGTGCAGGATACGGCGTTTAAGTTTTCGCAGCCGAACGGTCAGCCGATTTCGATTGGTTCGATGACGGGGTTTGTGAATAGCGTGGAATTTTCGGATGGGCGGCTGTGGATTCCGGAGCGGTCAGGCAAGACGATGACGGCATCGCCGGAAGAGCAGCGTTTGTCGGAAATGTACCGCAGCAAGGGACTGAGCGCGGTGATGGAAGAGCTGCGAAAGTTCTGAAATAGTTGCGGTGACGGCGCTGAAGCACTAGACTAGTATTTGTTCGGGGCGTGGCTCAGCCTGGTAGAGCGCCTGGTTCGGGTCCAGGAGGCCGGAGGTTCGAATCCTCTCGCCCCGACCATTTAACCCACTGAAATCATTGTTTTTTTGACGGCCGAGGGCTTCGTGCTCCCGGCCGTTTCGCTTTTATTGTGCCCCATACTATGCGCACTCCACGCCTTTTTGATGGCGGCGAGGATCGTTTCGGCCTGCGGATGAAGGTGGCGACGCGTCGTTGAGAAGTCGCTGTGGCCATCAAGAGAGGCGGGGGTGATCGGGTCCATGAAGGCGGCCTGGCGCCTCAGGCCAATGAACACGTCGATCTTGTCGCATTGGTAGAATTCCGCGGCGATCGGGCGAGCAGATCGAACTCCTGCAGGTTCTGTGATGCACAGGTTAGCGGTTTGGCAAATATATCCAATTTTGTATAATCGAAGAATGTCGAGCCTGTAGCCACTTGATTCGACGCGGTGAGAGTCCAGGCAGAGGTTGGTTGAGGTGTAATGGCGATCTGGCTCCACGGCGACAGCCCGTTTTCACGAAGCCATTTACGTCCTCATTGCTTTGTGAAGCGAAGGCGAACCGGAAGGCTGACATCGAATGAGGGAGCCGGGAATGAAAACCACCATTGACGCAACAATCACCAAAGGCAGCGGGGATGTCTTTTCCGACCTCGGTTTCTCCCCCTCGGAGTCCCGCAACCTGCGCCTACGGTCGCAGATGATGACGGCCCTGAGGAAGTTCATCGAGAAGGAAGGTCTGACCCAAGCCGACGCCGCCAAACGCCCCAAGGTCAGTCAGCCGCGAATCTCGGACCTGACGCGGGGCAAGATCAGCCGGTTCTCACTGGACGCGTTGGTCGACCTGCTCAGCGACGCCGGCCTGGAAGATGAGTTCCGGATCAAGTCGTCGTCGCGGCGGGTGGCCTAGGGGTTCTGAGCCAGTTGGCGCAAAACCCTCAGGTCACAACCGCTAGAAAGCGGAACTTGATCGCACCGAGTAAAAACCGAGCGCAGTCACTCGTCATCTGAATGAGGCCCCGGATCCTGGTTCCGCTGGAGGGTAGAATCCTCTCGCCCCGAACAATCCTTTCCTCTTCGTATGGGCCCTGCCGGCTCACCAGTTCCAAGCGGCTTGGGCTTGATGAGCGGTCATCCCAAACTGCGGGATCAACCGGTCCGCATGGGGTGCGGCGTCACCATCAAGGCGTGGATCGTGATGGGCCTTGTACACAAACCGGCCAATCAGAAACCCCACCGTGCCGCCGACGAAGACGTCTGAGGCCCAATGCTTTTGAGCGCTGAGTCGCGATGCGGCCACCACGGTCGCAAGCCCGAAGGAGGCATACGGTACCCAGCGATGTTCATGGCCGTATTCGTAAGCAAAAACGGTGGCGAGGGCAAAGGAGCCGGACGCATGGCCGGAAGGGAATGAGTCGCCGCCCTTCCCGAAGGCAAGGCCGCCGCTGCGATTCGCATCGAAATCGAGAGGGCGCTCGCGTTGGGTCACCGACTTCAGCACGACGGTCACAATCTGGCTATGAGCAATGGCTTCCGCTCCCAGAAGACCCGCCTCGCGCGCTTTCTCGTTTCCAGTTGCTTTGCCGACCAGGTACATGGTGGCGGCCATTGCGCCGAGCGTATACGGAGCACCCACCTGCGACACGCGCCGGCTCCACGCTGCCTGGTCCGTGGAATTGGGTAACAAGTTTGCCGTACGATGGTCGGTGGCGATGAGTGCGCCCGAAATCAGCGTGAACGGCAGCACGTACTTTGGGAACGCGTGGCTCGTATAGCTGCTTCGCCGGAACGGGCTGGTCCAAATCTGCCCTTCGTCTTTCAGAAACGTCTTAAGGAGGTTAGGCTTGACCGGGTTTGGCTGTGCACCGCCGCATTCGCTAGCCTCGGGCTGCGCTTGCGCGGGCACTAACCGGGTAGAGAAAAGTAGAAAAAGGACAAGCGAGCAAGTTCGCACGGCCATTGGACGCTAAAAGCGAGCGATGAGTACAGAAGAAATCAAGCACCGGTAAGGAACTGGATGACTTGCTTTGTGAGCGCCACGCTCGCCCGCCTGGCCTTGTGGTTCAGTGAAGTTCGCCCACGGTTACCGCCTGGGCGACACCGGTGGAGACGAATTTCAGATAGGAAATGATGTCCGCGAGTTCCGCCTGGGTGTAACCGGCCGAGGTCGGCGGATGGGACCACTTCGAATTTGAATTCATGGACGTCACTTCGGCGGATTTTAGTTTTAGCCCAACCGCTGGCGTCGTACTCAGGTCGTAGATGGTCAGCAGGTCTCCGACTTTCTCCTTCTGAATCCCAGGGAATTTGCGTCCATTCTGCAGGCTGATTTGCTGAACGTAGGCGGTCACCGTCATCTGAATGGTCATGACGAGTCCGCGCGGGCCGACGATCTTACCCAAGCGAGTGAGATCCGGGCCGACGGCTTCGCCCTTGCCTTCAAGCGAGTGGCATGTTGCGCACGCCGTTCCCTTTGACGAATGAAGGAACCATTGACGTCCGCGCTCAATCTGGGCTTCCGGAGCTTCCCCGGCCAGCGCTGTCGAGGCGCCCAGAAGCAACACGCACAAGAGACTTCGTTTCATGAAAGACCCTCCCAAGCAACAAAGCTGTGCACGGCGAGTTCCAGACGGGCCGGCATTTATTCTCATAGGGTTGGCTGGTTCACGGCGCCGTTTCGGAATGCCGCTGCGCCGTTTAGCGCATCCCACAGGGTGGCTGTGCCCCATTGCCACTCGATTGGCGGTAAGTTAGTAGCTACTTCCACGACGAGGTTATGCATCATCATGAAAAAGCTTTCGCTGCTCCTGCTGGCCGCTTCCGCGTTCGCCCAGAGCTATTCGCCCACCTGGGAATCGATTGACCGCCGCGCGACTCCGTCCTGGTTTACCGACGCCAAGTTTGGCATCTTCATTCACTGGGGCGTTTACTCGGTGCCAGCCTACGCTCCGGTGATTCCGGGCAAGCTGGCTTACGCCGAATGGTATTGGAACGCGTTGACTAATGGTCCAAATGCGAACGCCTCGGCCATTCAAACGGGCACGCTGGCTTATCATCAGCGGCAGTACGGCACGGACTATCCTTATCAAAACTTCGCGCCGCAATTCCGCGCCGAACTCTTCGATCCCGATCACTGGGCCGATGTGTTTGAGCGCTCAGGCGCCAAGTATGTAGCGCTGACTTCGAAGCACCATGAGGGCTTCGCTTTGTGGCCCAGCCGAGAGGCTTCGGCTACGTGGGGACGGCCTTGGAACGCTGTGGAAACCGGTCCGAAGCGCGATGTACTGGGCGATCTTACCGGCGCGGTGCGCCGCAAAGGCCTGAAGATGGGTTTCTACTATTCGCTCTATGAGTGGTACAACCCGCTCTGGTTGACCGACAAGCCACGCTATATCCAGACCCATATGTTCCCGCAGTTCAAGGACCTGGTTACCCGCTATAAGCCTTCCCTGATTTTTAGCGATGGAGAGTGGGATCTGCCTTCGGCCGAGTGGCGCAGCCCGGAACTGCTTGCCTGGCTGTTTAACGAATCCGCGGTGAAAGACGACGTAGTGATCAACGACCGCTGGGGAAAGGAGACGCGCCACAAACACGGCGGGTACTGGACAACGGAATATACGCCGGGCATGAGCAGCATGGACCACGCCTGGGAAGAGAGCCGGGGGATGGGCTTTTCGTACGGCTATAACCGTGCCGAGCGGCTGGAGCACTATCATTCCGGCCGTGAACTGGTTATCACGCTAGTGGACATGGTTAGCCGGGGCGGAAACCTGCTGCTTGACATCGGCCCGGCTGCCGACGGGACTATTCCGGTAGTCATGGAAGAACGGCTGCTGCAGATTGGATCTTGGCTCAAAATCAACGGCGACGCCATCTATGGGACTAAGCCGTGGAAGAGCACGCGCCAATGGGGTCCAGGTGAAATTCCGAAAGTGGAATACAACAAGGAGTTCGACAATTCTGCCGGCCCTGCGAAATCCGCCGCCAAGCCGGCCGAGGTGGAGGCGTATTTTACGGCGAAAGGCAACAACCTCTATGCGATTCTGCCCAGTTGGCCCGGGCGGCGATTTACGCTCAAGGACACGGGCGGGCTGCGCGTGAAGACGATTACGTTGCTGGGCTCCGCGGCACCGTTGCGCTTTACGGCGGGAAAAGGTTCGGTTGTGGTGGATTTACCCGAATTATCCGCGGAACTGATGGGGCAACCGGCATGGGCTCTGAAAATTGTCCAATAGTGCAGTTTGGGATAATTCCATCCAGAACTATGGAAATACCTCAAGCCCCCGGGGGGATTGAGGGGAATAAACACGGGCGTTGCCACCAGTTCGTCACATCTCTATTCTTTTGTTGCAGATCCATATTTCCATAACCTTATCATTCCAAATCCCATAAGTTAAATCCCTTAAAATCAATAAGTTACGCCTTGACTGAGTAAACTTGAGGCGATACAATACAGATAGGTCCTCAGGTACCTTTCGACTATGAGAAAGCTAATCTTCGTAACAACTTTATGCGCCTTGTTGGCTATGTCCGCCAGCGCGCAAACGATCACCGGTTCCATAACAGGGGCAATTAAGGATTCGAGCGGCGCAGCCGCGGCGGATGTGAAAGTCACTGCAACCGACGTAAGCAAGAATCAGAAGTACGACACGACGAGTAATTCGGCAGGACTGTACACCTTTCCGTTTCTTCCGGCCAGCAATTACACGATCGAAGTGGAAGCGCCGGGATTTCGCCGCTCCGCTGTAGGTCCGTTCAAGCTGGAAACAAACCAGACGGCCCGTGTCGATATGCAACTGGAAATTGGCCAGGTTACAGAATCGATTGATGTGAAGGATTTCGCCCCGGCGCTGCAGACGGAAAACGCGCAGACTGGCGGCACGTTGGATAACAAGCGCCTTACGGATCTGCCGCTGAATGGCCGCAACGTTGTTGCGGCGATGCTGCTGGTGCCTGGCGCAATTCAAACCAACCCGAGTTCGACGAACACCGCCTCACGTCTCTCCGGCCGCGCCTTCGTCAATGGTAATCGTGAGCAGACGAACAATTTCCTGCTGGATGGTGTGGATATCAACGATTCCATGGACAACCGGTTGGGCTACACACCGTCAGTCGATGCGCTGCAGGAAGTGCAGGTGTTGACGGGCAACGGTTCCTCCGAGTTCGGCAATTCCGCCGGTGCGGTGGTCAACATGACGATCAAGAGCGGAACCAATCAGTACCACGGCACGTTGTTCGAATTCTTCCGCAACAATCATTTGGATGCTAATACGTTTTTCGCCAACCAGAACACAGCTTTGGCGAAAGACAAGCAACGCCGCACGTTCCAACAGAATCAGTACGGCTTCACCATCGGAGGACCGGTGCTGATTCCCAAACTGCTTAACGGCAAGGACAAGCTGTTCTTCTTCGCCAATTGGGAAGGGACGCAGCGGCGTGATAGCGGTCCCTCGCTTGCCAGTGTGGCCCCGGCAGACTGGCGCAACGGCGACCTAAGCCGCCTGCCGCAGGTAATCAACGATCCGGCCACTTGCAGCAACGCAACCGGCGCGCGAGTCTGCCAGCCATTCCCGAATAAACAGATCCCGCTGGCGCGCATTGTTGGTCCGGCTGCGATTCTTTTCAAGGATCCGAATCTGTATCCGCTGCCGAATTCGAATGGAACCGGCACGCTGGGTGTGACGAACAACTACTCGGGCTCGGCCGCCAATTTCATGAAGAACAATCAGGGCGATGCGAAGGTAGACTGGCGCGCCTCTACCAACGATAACTTCATGTTCCGCTATACACAGAGCTATTACACGGCCGGCTCGTTGCGCCCGGTGCTGCCGACTTCGGCCGCCGGGGTTACCGAATCTCCTTCCATCGGTGCGGTAGCTGCCTGGACGCGCACGATCAGTTCGTTCATTGTGAATGATTTCCGTTATGGATTCACGCGCACGGTTATCAAGGATACTTTCGCCGATCCGTTCGGAACGCAGACTGGCGGAAACGCCAAACTCGGAATCCCCGGCGGACAGCTTGCCCCGGGTTTCAGTTCCTTGGCGCCGGGTGAAGGACTGTCCGGTCTGGGAACGGCCGGTGTCCTGTCTGACGGCAATGATAACAAGTACCACCTCTCGGAAACACTCACCTGGTCCAAGGGCCGCCACTTCCTGAAGATGGGAGCCAATGGCGTCCGTTATCAGCAAAACCGCTTTTACTCGGGTAACAACGGGGCTTTGGGCAGCTTTGGTTACAGTTCACTCTTCACCAATTCACAATTGTCCGACTTCCTGTTGGATCAGGTATCCAGCAAAGGCAAGGGCCAGGGCGACGGACGCCGTTGGGGCCAACGCCACTGGCGCTTCGGAACCTTCTTCCAGGACGATTTCAAGGCCACCAACAACTTGACCTTTAACCTGGGCCTGCGCTGGGAGTATACCCAGCCGCTATCGGAAGTTAACGACCTTCAGGCGAACATCAACGTAGTCAGCGGAAAGCTGCAGCTGGCCGGGAAAGACGGCAACAGCCACGCACTCTACAACTCATACTACAAGCAGTTCATGCCGCGCCTTGGCGTTGCGTGGACACCGGAAATGTTCCAGAAGAAGATGGTGGTTCGCGCCGCGTACGGCATCACCAGCTTCCTGGAAGGCACGGGCGTGAACCTGCGCCTGCCGCTGAATCCTCCGAACTTCTTTGAATCGAATCAGAACTACGATCTGACAACCGGCGCCGCCTCGGCCCGTGTCGGCTTCAACGATCTGCCGGGCTTCAGTGGAACACTGGCCGGCAACATCCGCGTTTGGGATCCAAATCTGCGGCCGCAATTCACTCAGCAGCGCAACGTCAGTATGGAATACCAGTTCGCCAGCAACCTGGTTGCCAGCGCCGGCTATGTGAGCCAACGCGCCACGCACACCATCGTCGCGCGGGACAGCAACCAACCGCTGCCTGGTCCGGCCAATGTGAACCCCGCACTGTGGGCCAACGCGCAAACGCGCCGCCCGCTTTACGCCATTGATCCGCTGGTTACCACCACCGCGACCACTGAATCGTCGGGAACCATGAACTATGATTCCTTGCAGGTGTCCGCGCGCAAGCGTTACAGCGCCGGCATCGATTTCAACCTGGCCTACACGTTCTCCAAATCGCTGGAAGATGCGCTGGGATTCTTCGGCGCAGGTGGAGTGAATTCGGAAGGCGCCTATTGGCAGAACGCGAACAACCGCCACGCCAACTATGGCCAAGCCGCGTGGGACGCGCGCCACAACCTGACGTTCAGCTCTAACATGGAACTTCCTTTCGGCAAGGGCAGAAAGTATGGCTCCAACATGAATCGCGCCGTCGAGACCGTTCTGGGCGGCTGGTCAGTGGGATACGTGATGCAGGGCCGCACCGGGTTCCCCATCACCATCTCCACCACGGGCCAGAGCCAACAGTCCCCGCGTGGCACACAGCGCCCGAATTATCTGCGGACTCTGGTGGTTGACAACCGTTCCATTCAGAAATGGTTCGGCACCGGCACCTCCGCAATCGAATGTGCCCAGGGAACGGACAACGGTTCGTGCGCCTACCAGCGCCCGGCGCTGGGAACGTTTGGAAGCGCTTCCATCGGAACCGAACGCGCCCCCGCTTTCTTTAACGCGGACGTTTCGGTCAGCAAGAGCTTCAACATCAAGGAAGGTCACAATCTGCAGTTCCGAGCGGAAGCGTACAATTTGGCGAACATGACGATGTTCAATCCTCCTTCTCGTGACGTATCGTCGCCCAGCACGTTCGGCCTCATCTCCGGACAGGCGAACAACCCCCGCAACATTCAGCTGGCCTTGAAGTACATCTTCTAGTCCGGCTGGATTTTCAAACCACGTACGACGGAGCGGCCTCGCAAGGGGCCGCTCTTTTTTTGCAGTATGATGGCCACGTAATGTGGACCCAGCCGTGTGCCCGCGCGTTCCTGCTACTCTGCCTGGCGATGAGCGGTGCCTGGGCGCAACCGGATACCGAGTATTTCGAGCGAGAGATTCGCCCGCTGCTGGCGAAAAATTGCTACGCCTGCCATGGAGCCAAGAGTGGTTTCGCAGGCCTGCGGCTGCACGAGCGGGCCTCCGCAATGAAGGGCAGCGATGCCGGTCCCGTCATTGTTGCCGGCAAGCCCGACGAGAGCAAGCTGATCCGCGCCGTACGCGGAGAGTTAAGCCAGCGGATGCCGCCATCCGGTCCGTTGCCCGCGGGAGAGATCGCGAAGCTGGTGCGATGGATTGAGATGGGCGCGCCGTGGCCGGAGAATCGGAGCGTCGCGCCGGCTGCCGGATTCGATCTGGAACAGCGCCGCCGGAAGCACTGGAGTTGGCAACCGGTTCGCCCGGTTTCCTTGCCCGCGGGCGCGGCAGCGAATCCAATTGACCGCTTCCTGCCCACCGCTGCCCCGGCGGCTGACAGGGCCACGCTACTGCGGCGGGTCACTTTCGATTTGACCGGCTTACCGCCTCTGCCCGAAGACATCGAAGCCTTTACGCGGAACGGAAATTACGAGAAAACCGTGGACCGGCTGCTGGCGTCGCCACGTTTCGGCGAGCGGATGGCCCGGCGCTGGATGGACGTGATCCGTTACAGCGAATCCCATGGTTCAGAGGGTGACCCCGATGTGCCGCTGGCGTGGCGCTTCCGCGATTATCTGATCCGGGCGTTCAATGCCGGCGTTCCCTACGATCAACTGGTTCGCGAGCACCTGGCGGGAGATCTGCTGCCGAATCCACGGATCAATCGCGATGACAACATCAATGAGTCGCTGCTGGGAATTGCTCATTTCCGGATGGTGGAGCATGGCTTCCAACCGGTGGAACCCTGGGAAGACCGCGTCAAGTGGACCGACAATCAGATCGATGTGTTTTCGAAGGCCTTCCAGGGCCTGACCATATCCTGCGCGCGATGCCACGACCATAAGTTCGACGCGATTTCCCAGAAGGATTTCTACGCGATGTTCGGGTTGTTCGCGGGATTGCGGCCGACGCAGGTGGCTATCGATTCGCCAGGCCAGCTAACGCGCAACATGGCGGAACTGGCAGGGCTAAAAGTGCGGATCAAGTCGGCTCTGGCGGAACAATGGCGAGGGGGCATCGAACGGGCGCTGACGACACAAGTCTCCAGCCGTGAAAGCCCCGTGTTCCCGCTCACCGCGAGCGAGGAAGAGGCCCGTGCCTGGTTCGAGGAGTGGAAGAAAACACTGGCGGTCCGCGCGGAGTCGAACGCAAAGAACTTCCCGGTGCGCTGGGATGCGGTGGCTTCCTTCGAGCAGTGGCCCCGCAAGGGGACAGGGGTGCCGGCGTCGCCGTCGCCTGCCGGTGAGTTTGCGGTGGAGGTCTCGGGCGGCCGTGCGATCAATGGCATCTATCCGGCCGGGGTCTATTCAGGACTCTTGTCGCACAAGCACGGCGCGGTTGTCACCTCACCCCGATTCAAGATTGGAACGGACTCCATCAGCTTCCAGATTCTGGGCGGGAATTTCAGCTTCGCGCAGTTAATCATTGAAAATTACGCGGTACCGCGCGGCGGGATTTATAACCAGCGGTATAGCGCCAAGGCCGACTGGATGGGCTGGGTACGATGGGACACTACGTTTTGGAAGGGCTTCACGGCTTATGTAGAGTTCGCCACGCAGAATGAAGTAACGCTTTTCCAACTGGACGAAGAGGACAGTAAGCGCAAACCGAAGCCTGTTCCGAATGAAGACGGCCGGTCGTGGTTCGGTGCGCGCGGCGTGGTCTTCCATGATGGGAAACAGGCCCCGGAAGACGAACTGGCACCGGCGCGATTGTTAGTCGAGGCCTGGCCCGACAAGTACTCGCACGATGCTGTCAAGAAGCGGCTGCGCGAGTTGCTGACCGGCGCGATCAACGATTGGGAAGCGGGACGCCTCAATGACAACCAGGCGATCTTCCTGGATTATTTCGTGCGCCAGGGGCTGCTGCCCAACGTTGCCGCCACAATCCCGTTGATAGCGGAATACCGGAGGCTGGAAGAGGAAATCGCCGTTCCGCGGCGCGCGCCGGGGGTAATTGAAGAAGGCGGGCCAGACCATCCGCTGCTGGTGCGCGGGGATTACAAGCGTCTGGGCGCCCCGGTGCCGCGAGGATACCTGAGTGCACTCGGCGGCCCGCGCTATTCCGATCCGCCGACGATGCGGCTGCAACTAGCGGCGGAGGTGGCCAGTGCCGGCAATCCATTTACGGCGCGGGTGATGGTGAACCGGCTATGGCAGATCGCGTTCCGGACCGGCATTGTCGCCACGCCTGACAATTTCGGCAAGCTCGGCGACAAACCATCGAATCCGGAATTGCTGGATTGGCTGGCGGGCCGGTTTGTGGCGGATGGATGGTCCATCAAAAAAATGATTCGTCTGCTGGTGACTTCCGAAGCCTATCAATCGAGCGAGCTTCCCCTGCGGCGGCTGGAAGCGGAAGAGATTCGTGATGCGATTCTCACGTCCTCGGGACAAATCGATCTGGCGATGTACGGCCCTTCCGTTCCTGTGAACTACGCACATGATACGGGCGCCACGAAGGGGGATCGTCCGAAAGGCCCACTAGATGGACGGGGCCGGCGCAGTGTCTATCTGGAGATCCGGCGAAACGCGACGAATCCATTCCTGGATGCCTTCGATGTCTATAAGCCCGCCAGTACGCGTGGCAAGCGGGATGTGACGAACGTGCCTGGGCAATCTCTCACGTTGATGAACAGTCCGTTCGTGGTAGAGGAGTCGGTCAAATGGGCGGAAACTCTGCCATCGGTGGATACGCTCTACCTGCGCATCTTCGGACGGCACGCTACGGCCGCTGAGCGTGACAAGGGGCAGGGCTACGTGGCGGAACAGGCTAAGCAGATGGACGAACGCAAAGCGGTGGCCAGTCTGGTGCAGGCGCTTTACAACATGAAGGAGTTTCTCTATGTTCGGTGATAGCCGGCGGTACACGCGGCGCGATGTTCTGGCGAAGGCGTCCACTGGCTTCGGCCTGCTGGCATTCGCTGCGCTGGCCAACGCGAAGCCGCATTTTCGGCCGAAGGTGAAGAACGTCATTTTCTGCTACATGTCCGGCGGCGTTTCGCACCTGGACTCGTTCGATCCCAAGCCCCGCTTGCAGAAAGAGGCCGGGCAGCCGATGCCGGTCCCGGTGGATCGAACCATGTTTAACAACAATGGGAACATCATGCCGAGCCCGTGGACATTCAAGAATTACGGACAATGCGGCATGCCCGTCAGTGAGCTGTTTCCCCACATGGGCGCGGTTGCCGACGATCTGTGCCTGATCCGCTCCATGACTGTAAAGTTCATGGAGCATGCGCAAGCCAACAATTATTTCCACACGGGAAATCCGCTCACTGGATACCCTAGCCTGGGCGCTTGGACCACGTATGGGCTGGGCAGCGAAAATCAGAACCTGCCGGGATTCGTGGTGTTAGGCAGCGGCGAGATTCCGCTGGGTGGCATCAACGTCTATGGCAATGGATTTCTGCCGGCGGTGCATCAGGGATCGTTCCTCTATCCGGAAAGGTCCGAACCGCTTCAGGACATTGCACCGAAGCAATCCGATGCGCTGCAGCGGCGCCAGTTGGCGTTCGCGGCGGCCGCCGATCTCGCCTTCCTTGAGCGTACGCATCATCACCCCGAAGTGGAGGCGGCCATTCACAACTATGAGACGGCTTACCGCATGCAGACCGCGGTGCCGGAACTGGTGGACTTTGCCGGCGAATCGGAGGCGACGAAGAAGCTTTATGGCCTTGACTCAACCAACGCCAACACGCGCGCCTACGCCCGGCAGTGCCTGTTGGCCAGACGCCTGATTGAACGTGGGGTGCGCTTCGTGGAATTGACCATGGTGCCGCCAAAGGATCTGGGTGGCGGAAATTGCTGGGATCAGCACAGCAAGCTACGGGAAGGCCATTCGGCCAACGCGTTCACGGTGGACCAGCCGATTGCGGGGTTGATTCGTGACCTGAAGGCGCGCGGGCTTTTCAATGAAACGCTGGTAATCTGGTCCGGCGAGTTCGGGCGCACACCCTTCGTGCAAGGCAAGGACGGGCGCGATCACAACCCGTCGGGCTTCTCGCTCTGGGTTGCCGGCGGCGGGCTGCGGGGCGGGACCATCTTCGGTGCAACCGATGAGTATGGCTATCGGGTGACGGAGAATCCGCTGATGATTCACGACCTGCACGCCACCGTTCTGCACCTGCTGGGCCTGGATCACGAGCGGCTGACCTTTCGCTATAGCGGGCGCGATTTCCGGCTCACCGATGTGCACGGCCAGGTGATCCGGCCGATTCTAAGTTGACTACTGGACGGCCAGTGTAACGCCGCTGCGGCTGTCGAACGAACCCACGCTCAGAACCACCGGCACGGCTGGGCCGGTGGCGACCTCGTTGGGCACGCGCGCGTTTACCTGCATCACGCCCGCCACCAAAGACGGCGCCGCACCCGCATACAGAATTTCGCAGTCGATTCCGCCGATGCGCACTTTGGCCGGCAACACGGGCTTGGGATAAACGTTCAGAGCCAGCTTGCCGTCGACGCCCGCGGGAGCTGTCTGCCCTTCCCCGGTAGCGTAGAGAACGACGATAGAGCCGCGGGCAGCGGGGTTCGAAGCGCCGTTTAGTGTACCGTCCTGGTTGAGGATGGCGCCCGGGCCGGTGCCCGATGAGTTGGTGGTAAAGAGCGCCGGAGTGGCGGCTTGCACAGCGACTCGGACCACATTGCTCAAGACGGCCTGATTCACGACTTGTACATCCACGGCCGACTTGGAAGCTACGCTGTAGGGCACGATTGCACTCACCTGACCCTGCGAGGAATAAATAACAGGCGCCGGAAGACCATCGAAGAGAACACTGGTGCCGGCGGCGCAGTTATCGAAGAAGCCGTTATCACCGGCGGAAAGCGCCTTCAGCGTTGCGGGCCCAAGATCGCTGCCAAATATCACCACAATCGCCCCTGGCGCCACCGCTCCGGATTGATTGGTGGCTGCGTTCGTCACTCCGTTTGCGCTCAAGGCGGGCTTGGGAAATGGCGTAGCCGGTGCGCCGAAGTAGCCAAACATCGCGAGTGGTTGCGACACGCGGAACAGCCATGGGTTTCCGCAACTGGAAATTGCGGACGCCGATGCGGAAGCCGCCAGGTCTAGGCTGGTGAGCGCGTTTTGCCATTCGAGAAACCGGTTATTGGCGGCGGGCGATGCGGTCAGCTTCACCACCGAGCCTTCATCATAGAAGCCGTCGGCGGGGGCGGGTTCCACCTTCACCGAGCCACGCGTGGAATTCTGCGATTGAAAATTGTGCTGGAACTGCGTGCGATAGCGCAGGGTATAAGTCTGGTTGCTTCTGCCGTCCCAATTGAGCGGGCGCGTCAGCGCCGGAGAATCCGCCCACTCCTGAAATATGTATCGCGTGCCTTCAACGCAAAGGGTGCGGCAATCGAGTTGCGGACTCGCGCTGAGCGTGTGCGTAGCCCCCAGCGGCTGGAATCGAGTTTCCTGGAAGAATGACGAGTAGGCGACCAATGGAGCCAGCAGCTCATTTCCATCGAGCTTGAACCGGAAGTTGGGCGGATCGGTTTGAATGGTGAGAAGTGGCTGGTCGGTAAAAGTGGCGGTGATGTCGCGGGGACGGTTCACCTCATAGGTTCGCGGGTTCTGGGGGCCATACCCGTAGTAGCTGTTGGCGTAGATGAAGCTCTGAATTCCGGCATCATTGACATCGAGGTTGTTCCAAGTGAAGAAATTGAAGCCTGGGTTGGGCACCGCGGTCATGGTGACAAACGATCCCTCGGTGAAGAAACCGTCGTCCGCCTGAGGGGAAAGCAAGACTTTACCGCCGGCGAGGGCAGTGGTGTTGGAATGATACTGGCGCACGAAGTTCACCGTAAAGGCGCGATTGGCGGCGGACGCTGCGATGGTGTGGCTCTGCGCGGCCCCGTCGCTCCAACGTCCGAACTTGTATCGCTGCTGGCTGTCGCCCTGCGTATCAGGGACCGTCAGTGTGTGAGTGGAGCCGTCAGCCCAATTGAAGGCGGAGCCTCCGGTGAGAGTCACGCCATCCACAATCACCTGCAGTCCCTCTGGAAATGTGGAGACAGTAGTGGAGGTGGCTGGCCGGCCATATATGCGTGAGGCTGCGTCGGCATCTATGGCGGAGAGCTTCACACCCGTCCCGATGGGAATGCCACGCGGAATGGTTTCGATTGAGGGGAGTCCGTTGCGGCTGAAGGCGTATGGAGAATATTGCATCACACTTGCATAGTCGTAAGGGCTCGATTCTCTGCCGGTCTGCTGATACTTGTCGAAGTTATGGATGCAGGCCAGGTTCACGTTGTCGAAGCGCATTTGAATAAACTGGTCGCGGTCGTTGCGGGTTTGTTCGTGCCACAGGCCGATGGCGTGCCCGATTTCGTGAATGGCCGCTACGCCAACGCAGCCGTCGCCCAGGTTCACCTCCTGCCCGCCGCCGATCATCCCCACCCACGAATTGCATACGTAGAATTGGGCCGGCCGGAGGAACTTGAGCCAGTTTGCCTGGTTGGTGCGCGGTACAAACCGGAGCGGAGTCTTAGCGGACCACTCCGCCATCGCAGCGGTGATCCGCTCCGGCTGGGGGATTGCGGGATCAATGGTGTAGGGAACCACACCGCCCGGCCAAAGCCGGCCAGGGTCCGTAGTGAAGCCGGCGGTCTTATCCTTGGAATGCGTGGCGGAGCGGCCAATGAGCATGTCACCATCGGTGATGGCGAGTCCGTCCGACACATGATAGGTCACGGATCTTCCGGCAAACTGCCCGATGCGGACTTCGGATGGCGGCGGCGTCAGCGGCCGGATCTGGCCGCACAAACAGGCTGCTGCCACAGGGAACACCAATGCGATGCGAAAGAGGCTCAAGCACGACTCCTTGATCCTGTCAGTATACTGAAGAGAACGTTTGATCGTGTAGTTTGCGGCCTGAATGTCCATCCGATCTTTGCTTACATTGCTGGCCGCCCTATCGCTTCCGCTTGCGGGCGCCGAATCGAAGCAGCGGATCGGCCTTACGCTCTCAGGAGGCAGCGCCCTGGGGTTGGCGCACGTCGGTGTGATTCAATGGCTGGAAGAGCACCGTATCCCGATCGCCTCCATTAGCGGCACCAGCATGGGCGGCCTGGTGGGTGGGATCTACGCCAGCGGGATGAGTTCGGCTGAGTTGCGGGAATTGGTAAGGCAGATCGATTGGAGTCACGCGTTTCGGCCGGGCGCGCCGTTTCACGAACTTTCATTTAGCCGCAAAGAAGACCGCCGCAGCTTTCCAAATTCGCTGGAATTCGGCCTGAAGAACGGGTTCAGCCTGCCTTCGGGGCTGTCACCCGGGCACGAAGTCGGGTTGATTCTGAGCCATTTCGCCGCGCCTTACGCGGATATGAAAAGCTTTGACGATCTGCCCACGCCCTTTCGCTGTATCGGCGTCGATTTGCTGCAGGGCGAGCAGATCGTATTCAGCAAAGGGTCGCTGGTAACAGCGCTGCGGTCTACCATGTCACTGCCGGCGTTGTTTGCGCCTTATGAAACAGACGGGAAGTTGATGGTGGATGGCGCCACGCTGAACAACTTGCCGGTGGACGTGCTGAAGACGATGAGTCCGGATGTCGTGATTGCAGTGCCGTTGATCGATAAGCCTGTGGAGAGGGCGAAGATCCGATCCCTGTTGAGTGTGGCGGCACGAACGCTCGCGATCATGATCGACACCAACGCCCGGCGCAATATGGCGCTTGCCGATCTGCTGATCGCGCCGGATCTAACGGATCTGGACGGAACGGACTTCGCGAAGTTTGAGGAGTTCGAGCAGCGAGGGTATGCGGCAGCGGAAAAAAAGAAGCAGTTCCTGATGACGCTCTCAGTGAGTGAAGAAGAATACGGGCAGTACCTGGCTGAGCGGCAGAGGAAGAGGCGTTCGCCGCAACGCACGCCGGAGTTTGTTGAGGTAACGGGTGTCGCCGGACCAGCTAAGCAGCGGATACAAACTCAACTGACAGTTGCGCTGGCCGGCCACGCGGTGCGTCCGGCGGAGGTGGATGCGGCGTTAACTACGATTACCGGTTATGGCCCTTATCAGAGCGCTAACTATACATTTGCGCGCCGCGGCGGAGAAGACGGACTCGCGGTGAGCGTGCAGGAAAAGTCTTACGGGCCGCCGTTTATCAACACCGGCATCAACATCGAAGGAACAGACACCAACAATATCCGGTTCGGCTTCGGGGGCAGATTGACTTTCATGAATACGGGACTGGAGAACTCGGAATGGCGAACCGATTTCACAGTCGGGCTGAACAACTCAATCGGAAGCGAATACTACTGGCGCTTGAATGGGGGCAACTGGTTTCTGGCCCCGCGCGCATTCTATTCGCAGCGCCGCGAAGACCTCTATAAACAGCGCCAACGGGTCAATGAAATCAAGGTGCGAGACACCGGATTTGGCGGGGACGTCGGCTATGCGGCCGGACGCTTCTCCGAATTCCGCATGGGCTACGTCTACGATTACATTAACGGAAAAGTGACTACCGGCGCCGCTCTGAACGGCCTTGCCGGCGTGGGGTTCCACGCCCTCCGCGTCCGCTACGCGCATGACGGGCAGGACAGTAACGTTATTGCGCGCCACGGCCTGCGCTCCGTGTCGGACGCGCGATGGAATTTTTCGGCGCAAGGCCTTCCCCAATTTGGCGTTT
>JBBRNO010000134.1:0-18638 GCA_038230275.1 Bryobacterales bacterium | reverse complement strand
TACAGCTACAGACAGACTCACCACGCGGCTGGATGACGCCGAAAAGTGCTTCGCCGCGTATCTAAGAAGGCTACCATACCAATATAGCTGGCGTGCCGCAAAAGTTAATTTATCCGCTGAATGCCCACCCCGGTGGCGGGCGACAGCCGAAGGAACGTATGCGATTCGAAAGCCTTGCCGGCGTAATCGCAGGCAAAAATCTACGTCTTCGAACCACACCGGATAGAATCCCTCATCGAATCCGCCAATTGCTTCCCACGCTGCCTTTCTGATCATCAAAAAGGCGCCTGCCGGTTGATCGACGTCAGTATGATCCAAATCGGTCTGCTCCAAATCGGACACGCCCGGCCGATAGCGCCGGTTCACCGGATTTCCCGGCCACAACGAGTTCAGGCCCAGCGCTTCAAAGCTCAGCGTCCAAGCCGTTGGGAACCCGCGGACATTGAACCCCGCCTGCGTTGTCCCATCCGCATTGGTTAGTCTGCCTCCAGCCGCGGCGAATCCCGCCTGGCCTACTGCTTCGGCCAGAGATTTGAAGCCCGACACCAGTACGGCGTCCGGATTCAGCAGCAGAACTAAACGTGTATCCAGTAGCGCGATACCTTGGTTACATGCGCCGGCAAATCCCCGATTGTTGCGATTCGCAACCAACCGGACGCCCGGACGGCGGCGGATTTGGTCGAGCGTATCGTCCTTGGAGTTGTTGTCCACCACCACGACACGGACACCGCCACAACGTAGGCACGCATCGAGACAATCCCCAATGACTTCCTGCGAATTGTAGGTGACTATGACAATCCCGACCATATCAAGTCCGTGTCAGACTAACGCAAAATAGATCCGCCAGTACCAATCAAAACCGGTCTGCCGCTGCAGCTCGAGAATCTGTCGCTCGCTTTCCAGCAGAATCGCAGGAATTGCAGCATCCCCCGCCCCGCGCATCTGGCGAAACATTCGCAACCCTTCTATCTTGCCACGAAGATAAGCAACTCCGGTCCCGTGGCGCAGTGCCACTAATCCCCACAACAACTGACCGACAGCAATGGGCCAACCAAACTTCCAAACGAAGCCAATTGGGTAGTGCTTAGCTACCAGCAAGACTTGGTTCCTTGCAATCTGGCGTACAGTTCGAGGATTCCATTCTCCTAAAGTGGCGCTGCCCTCGTGAAATGCGACGGCGCCAGGGACGTAACTGCCGGTGTATCCCTTCGACCCACTGCGTAACCCAAAATCCACATCTTCCAAGTACGACTCCAGGCGTTCGTCCAGCCCGCCGACGCGCCGGAAGAGGTCTGTTTTCATCACTAATGCTGTGAACGGCGGGAAAAAGACTTCACCACCCTTGTTCCAGACCGGCCCGTCCGCCCTGCCGTGACCGCACCGCCATGAGCATCCCCCACGGCTGATCGCGTCGAATGAGCCGTCCAGTGTGTCCGGGCGCTTGGTGTTGAGGAGCTTTCCGGTGGCGAACCACACTCCGGGGACCTCCAATTGAGCCACCAATCGCGCCAGCCAATCGGGTTGAAGTCTAACATCATTGTTTAAAATCGCTACACAGGTCGAATTGCACTCCGCCACGCCACGATTCACCGCCGCGCTGAATCCGGCATTTCGCTCGAAACGAATCACCCGGGCGCCCAGAGATGCGGCGATGTCAACCGAGTTGTCTTGAGAGCCGTTGTCGACGACGATAACCTCCGCAATTGGACTTGTCTGGGCCGGAAGTTGTTTCAAAAGAGTTTCGAGACGCTGACTTCCGTTCCAGTTCGGGATGACCACCGATACGCTCATTTGCGTTTGGAGAATCTCTTCTTCAGGAGGAAGTACAGGTTGTTGAAGCCATCGCGCCATGGGTTCAGCTTGATTTCGCCCAGTCGCGATGAGTACTGGATGGAAATCTCCGCAAAGCGAACGTCGCGGGATTTCAACGCTTCAATCTTGATTTCCTCCGAGAACGCCATGCCGTCGGATTCCAAGGTCATGGATTCCAGGATCGAGCGGCGGAAGACCCACATTCCCGATTGCGAATCGCGCACCCAACGAAAATAGAGGACGGACATGGCAATCGACAGGACGAAGTTCCCGAACTTATGCTTGAAACTCATGGCGCGCCGGTCTCGTACCGGGAACCGGGAGGCATTCAGAAAATCCACTTCCAGGTGGAGGAACGCTTCTATTAAGTAGGAGATGGCATCGGGCGGATAGCTGTGGTCGCCGTCCAGAGTGACAATGATATCGCCGGTGGCGCCCGAGAAACCTTTCTTGTAGGCGCGTCCATAACCACGGACTTCCTCGCGAATGACCTCCGCGCCAAGGCTTTTCGCCACGTCTGAGGTTCGGTCGGTGGAACCATTGTCGACCACGATTACCTGGTCAACAAATGGCGGCATCCGGCGAAGCACCTTTTCGATGCCCTGTTCTTCATTGAGGCACGGAATGATGACCGTGATGGAGTGTTCCTTATACACAAAGCTCAACTGTAGCGCAGGTGATCCACGTTATGATGAGGTTGTCATGAATAGCCGTTTGTTGTTGCTGTCGCTGATGGTGGGGAGCGCCTGGTGCGCCGCTTTCCCCGAATTGTCACAAGTGCAGAACGTCTACATCCTGCCAATGAGCGGTGGGCTCGATCAATACCTGGCGAAGAGTCTGACGCAGCATCACCAATATCAAGTGGTGACCGATCCGAAACTGGCTGATGCGATTTTTACCGACCGGCTGGGAGATACGTTCGAGAAGAAGATATTAGAACTCTACCCGCCGCCGCCTCCACCGGAAAAGCCTGTTGATAAGAACGCGAAGGACGACAAGAAGACGGGTAAGGACAAAGACAAGGACAGTCAGTCTGTGAAGGAAGAGCCGATGGTGCGATTGGGCGGATTCAGCCGCAATCGGGGTAACATCTTCCTGGTGGAACGCGCGTCGAAGAAAGTGATCTGGTCGCTGTATAAGCGCCCGAAGAGCACTAACCCGGACGACCTGAACCGGATTGCGGATTCGATTGTGGCCGATCTCCAGCGCGACATCACTGGTAAGAAGAACTAGCGTCTAATTGGTGGAGTGTTTCCTGGACAGCTTCTTGCCGATTTCGGGATAGAACTCTTTCAGCACGTTGAAGAGAGAATCGTAGGCGATCTGCGTCGACATCCGGCTGAAGATACCGCCGACATTCCGCTCGTCACTAGGATAGTAAGCAGTGGAGATAGCGCCCGATGCGATATTTCCGGCAAATTCCGAAAGATTAACGGCGCGTCCACCCGAATGCGGCTAAGAGCGTAACCAGTCCGCGCCGGAGCGTTACCCTCACCCTTTCGGATGTACCGCGGATCGTGGTGCAGCAATGTAGGAAACACACCGGTCACAAAGAGTTCGTTGGTAAACCCGTCGGTGAAGTCGGCTCAGTACCTTTTTGCGTACCCGTTCAATCCTTGGCCATAGCCGGGTTTGACGTCAGTTGCCTGTTCAATACCGGCGATCACTGTCAGGTATCCGAACGTAAACGGATCAAAATAATGCCCAACCCGTTTGAATTTGTCCTTCGTTGTGATCGCGCTGATACGTATGCTTGGGTCGTTGACCGTCCTATAGTTCGGTAGAACCTTAAACATCCGTGATCTTCGTCCGGTTTCGATACCGAAGCTGCGTCTGTTGCTGCTGGAGCGGGTATGGTTTGCGCGAACAAAAAGCTACAGTTGGCCGCAACCAAGGTGGCGGCTATGAACTTACTGAGATTCATACGATCACCTCGGTATAGATTAGGACGGTTGCGCGCCGGATGTGTACCATGTCCTGGCATTCCCGGGAGTTGAAGCGGATCTGCTATTCAGCCAGCGCTTGCTCTTATTTAACGGCAATCTTTCGCCATTCGGTGCTTGCGGCGAGGGTCGCACCGTCCTCCGAATTGCCACCCGGGAGGAAAGCAAGATTGGCTCGAAGCGTGCAGCCCGCCGGGGTGTGGCGGTCTTCTTCCACGGAAGCTTACGCTTGCTTGCGGCGGAATCGAGCAAATGCGAGACAGACCGCCCCTGCGAGGGACAGTTGCCAGGCCGCCGGTTCCGGTAGGGCCGTTTCGCTGGGTGGCGTGATGGTTGGTGAGGAAATTACGGATCCCACATCACGCAGGGGTGTGGAAGAGAACTGTACGTTGGCGGAGCTGTAAATTGGAGTTTCAATTCCATTCAGCGACGCCTGATACCAATTTCCCGTCGCATGATCTTGGCCATACAGAAACGTTCCGGTCGGGTCCAATGCCAGTTGGCGCACCCCAAAGGTGCTGGATAGCAGCTGGAATTGTGTGGGAATTGCGCCGGAAATATTCACGGAAAATAGACCATGGTTGGAAGAGCCGTAGAGTACCCCGTTCTTGTCGATGGTGATATCTCCGAATAAAAAGGAGTTTAGTGGTGTGCCATCGAAGTTGGGGAATATATACGTGTTAGCGACCAGGGTGTAGTTGGGTGGAGCGATATAGAATGACGCTCGTACCAGGGTGTCGGTGCCGTCCTGTACATACCAATAGTCGCCGTTATAGAACGACGCATTGGCGTTGAATCCCGGTAGTTTCTCGCCTCCCATAACTCCCTGAGAGTTAGTGGCTTTCGTCCAGAAGTAGAGGCTGCCGTTTTCGGGATTGCGATAGTACAGCTTACCTGCGCTGCTATCCCAGCCGACGCCGTTGGTGAGACCGGCGAGCCCGGTATCGAAGACTACCGTGTCGATGTATGAGTTTAAGTCCACTTGGTGGATCTTGTTGTCGTCCGAGATGCCGTAAAGATAGGAGCCGGCGCTCAACCTTGGCGCTAGCGATAAGAAACTAAAAAACGCAAATAAAAAAGATACTGATCGAACACGCAACGATTTCATAGTTGAAGCTTACGTCGCAAACAAGTTATTGAACAGGTATTGAAGTCCCGGTACCCGCAGGGATTTGCCTAAGCCGATGGGTCTTGTCCGGGTCCCGCCGGCTTAAAAGCGCGCTACCTCGCCCTTTCAGCAATTGGATCGGCGCGGAATGTGTTGGGGGAAAGGAATGAACTGATCGATCTTACGTTCGCCACAGGAACGGCTGGATTGATGCCAATTCATCGGGAGGCGGAAGGTTCGCCGGGTTCCATTCCAGTTCCGGCAATGTGCGGACTGGTCGCCACGTCCGGATTCTGCCGCTTGTGCCTGACGGCCATGCGGTAGCTTTGCTCCAGGCGCGCGGTGATGGTTCGCATGTCGCGGTTTTCCAGCACGTGCTGACGTGCCCGGAGGGCCATTGCTTCCGCCATCTCCGGACGATCAAACAGCTCAATGATTTTGGCCGCGAATAGTTCGGGATCGTCGGCGAGTCCACAGATTTCGCCATCGGTGCCGGCGAGTCCCTCCGCGCCGATGGTGGTTGACACCACGGGAATTCCTGCCGCGAATGCCTCCAGCAGTTTAACGCGCACGCCAGAACCGCTGAGTATAGGACAAATGAACACTGCATACTGTGCCAGAGGCGTCCGTACGTCCTCTACAAAGCCGTGCAACTCGATAGCGTCAGATAGTTCCCGCAGTGAGTGTTTTGGAGGCGGATCCGACCCGATGACGATCAACCGAGCCCGCGGCCGTGCTTTCATCACACCGGGTAGGACGTTTCGAGTGAACCATTCGAGGGCTTCCTTGTTGGGAAGATGGCGGAAGCTGCCAAGAAACAACATGGTTTCGGGTTCACGGCCGGTGGCCCGGAAATCGTATCGCGCTGTGTCTATGCCCGCCCGTAGTCCGTCGTCCACGCGGCCTTCGAGTTGCGGAAGATACGACAGTAGATGCTGGCGATTGTCCCGGCTGCAAACTTGCACTCTATCTACGTTCGGCAGCAGACCGAGTTCGTAGCGCAGGGCCTTCAGATACTCCAGCCGGGCCTTCGTTTTTTTCAGCAGCCCCTTCATGTTGGGCAGCTGTCTCGCTATCGATTGAAAGTAGATGTCGTGTTCAAAGAGGATGGAGGGGATTTGCCGGTAAGCCCCTGCATATTGGCCCATGGTGAGGTATTCGAGTTGCAGCACATCAACGCGTTTGATGTATATCTGGCGGTGGATCAGCCACGCGAGGTCCTGGTTGTTAAATTCCGAGATGGCATGGGGCGAGACGGAGGTGAACGTGTTTTGCGTGCCTTTCATGCGCAACAGGAATTCCGCTGAGGCACAACGCGCCGCTAAATCGGCATGTGCCTTCCGCTCTTGTGGATAATCGAGCAGCGCAATCAGATGTAGATCGCAAAGATCCGCCAATTCCATGGACGTCTGGAACATGAAAACTCCGCCCCCGTGAGTTGGCGGACAGATGGGGTACGGCGAGACAAAAAGCACACTCAATCTTTCCGGGTTGACGGGGAGCTGTTGAAAGCGGTCGCGGAAGTAGCCACCAAGCGGCCGCCGGAAGGCTTCGGTATCGGTAACGGCGGCGAGCGATCGGGCGTGCCAACGTGACTTACACGCTTGCGGCAATTGGAGAAAAGCCCGCCAGAGCGCATGCAGGTCTGTTCTTTCGCGTGAACTGCCAAACACCACACTCACCAACGCTTCGCTGTAGGCGAAGAAGAAGTGTGAGACCAAGCGGCGCCATTCATGAATGTTCTTCCAACAGAACAGAACGAAATTCTTCTTGAGAACGGATTGGATGAATTCCGGCGTGAACTTCTTTCCGATGGTGCCCCGGTGTTCGTGATAGACCTCACTGCGAGACTCAAACAGAACCTTCCACCCACGCTTCCATGCCATATACCCGAGGTCGGTGTCTTCCAGGTAGAAAGGAGCAAGAAGAGAATCAAACCCTCCCAGTTCGAGAAATTTGTCGCGATCGAACGCGCAGGACCCGCCACCGCCGTAGAAGCACGGATATGCACTGATTATCTTTTCATCAATGCGGTGGCGCACGCGCAGCCGTCCGTTTTCCCACCAACCTTGCGTGAGGCCCGTTTCTTCCCGGACCTTTGTTGGATCGCTGAAGAAGATTTGGCACGAGACGGCGAATACGGCGGCGTCGGTAAAACCATCAAGCAGTGGCTGCAGAAATCCGGGTGCGACTCGCATGTCGCTATTGAGCAGGACGACAATGCGATTCCGAGCGGCTCGGAATCCGGCATTTGAGCCACCGCCGAAGCCCAGGTTTTCCGGCAGTGCCACCAGCGTTACTTGCGGGAAGTGCTCGCGCAGGAATGCGGCGCTGCCATCGGTGGAGCCGTTGTCCACCACTACGATCTCATTTTGCGGATTCGAGGCAAGTGCTGTCACAACCGAGGGTAGATACTTTTCAAGAAGATCTCGCCCATTCCAGTTGGGGATAACAACGCTGGCTGATTTAACTGGAGGAGGCGCCGCGGATCCGGCCGACAGCCGTTTGCCGAAGAATGCCCAGAAGCAGTCGGTCAGTGCGAGTGCGCTCACACTCAGGAACATGGTCAGCGGCGAAAGAATCAGCAGTGGAAGGGCGGCCAGGAAGCGGCCAAGCAGGGCCATCTATGGATTCCGAAGTTCCGGCCCGACGCCGAGTGTGCGGCCCAGGCGGACCCAACGCGATGCTTGCACCGCGCTGAGTTTAGATGCCAGTGCGTCGTGTTCTTTGTCCAGTTGCAGCGCCCACGCCGTGCGAGCTTCCAGCGTGGCTTCCGTTTCGTGTAGAACGTCTACACAATGTGCCAGTTCGGTGCATTTGCTTTCCAACTCCGCCGAAAGACGCTGCTCGGTTTCGATCGCCCAGCTTGTGCGGTCCTGGACATCTTTCTCAAGCTGAGCTACCTTTGCGGCGTATGCCGCCGCCACTTCCGCCGACGCCATCTGGTGTGCCGCGAACTCTTCCTGCAGTTGCAGTATGCGTTCTCCGGTAGCGCGCAGCTTGGCGTCTAGTTCTTGCGCCCAGGCATTTCGTTGCTCCAATTCCACAGTTTGCTCACGGAACATGGCCACCATTTGTTGATGTTCCGCTTGGGACTCGCCCAGCCAAGTATCTTTGGTCCTTAGCTCGGTTTCGAGCCGGCTGATATGGATGCCCCGCTCTTTCAGCAGATTTCCGGTGCTGGGCAGATAAACAAAAGTGGGCGACCCCGTCTGCGGCGTCATCGCGCAGACGGCTATGAAGAAGTTCGAATCTTCCGCGGCGCATTCCTTTCCTTCCATTCGGACTTCGGCGGATCCACGGGAACCCACTGCCTGAAACAGCAACCCCTCGGTGTGGTCTTGCAAGAAGAGCGACACGTGCGGAAAGACCGCGGTCAGGGCATCCCGGAATTCTTCGTATTCAAACTCGTGCTGGTGAAACGGATTGGGTCCGGATAGCTTACGGCTCTCTGCGTAATAGGATCGATTGGGAGTGGAGACGATCAACTGTCCGCCGGGGCGGAGCACTCGCTTCGCCTCGGTTAGCAAGAGTTGCCAGTCTGTGAGATGTTCGATCACTTCAAAGGCGACCACGAGGTCGAATGATTCGTCCGCGATGGGCAGTGCGGTGCACGATGCCACCAGCCAGTTCAAGTTTCGGCGCTGATACTTATCGCGCGCATCGCCGACCGCATCCTCTGATAGATCGATGCCGGTGACGCTGTTGGCCGCGTAGCTGAGTTCGGCCGCTCCGTAGCCCGTGCCGCACCCGGCATCCAGCACCCGGCGGTTGCGTGAAAGGCGGGAAGCAAAAGCATACCGCGCGAGGTGTTCATTCCAAAGATTCGCATCGACGAGATTTGGAATGACGCGCTCTCCGGTGAATTCCGTGGCCATGCGGCTAGGCAGCCCCGGCTTCCGGCGCGGCGCTGCTTGCAACGAGCCGCGCATTTACCTCAATACGGCAGGGAAAATGAAGGTAGCCGTAGACCTGAGCATCTCCGTGCCCCATTTGCAAAGTGATGGCGTTGTCGATCCAGTCGCACATGGTATAGGAATGAAGCGTTCCATTCGCGATAGCCGGCGAGAATGAGAATGCCGCCGGATAAAGTTCGGGTAGGTCGAGATGAAAGTCTACGGTTCGCGTGTCTCCGGCATTCATGGGTTCCATATTGTAACCCTCCCTGGTGGTATTGGTGCCCGCAAAGTCTATTCCAAGGTGATTGCGTAGCATGAAACCCACGTTGGGTAGCTCTATATGTTGATTCGCCCGGACAGAGATGCGAATGACGATCCGGGTGGCGGGTTCGAGGAGTCTTAACTCACGACCATAGGGGTCATAGATTCCAATGCCGATTACTTCGGCCTTGCCGTCGCCATGCCGGTGATCGACGTTGGGAATCCGTGTGAGGATTTCCGGCGGTGCTTCAGCGGCGTTCGTGATGGTTCTCGGAGCGGGCGCGTGGGTCTGTTCCAAGTAGGCGGAATCCTTGACCGTCATGGCGGCCAGATATTTCACGACTACGGATTCGGTGTCGCCCATCTCGCGCACGCGGCCCTTGTCAAGCCAAAGGCATCTGTCGCCAATCGCTTTGACGTCTCCGATTGCATGGGAGACAAACAGAATGGTGACGCCGCGCGACCGCAGTTCGTGGACTTTCCGCATGCACCGCTGGCGAAAGTAAATGTCGCCCACCGCCAAGGCTTCGTCAACCAGCAGAATTTCCGGATCCACGTGAATGGCGACGGCGAATGCCAAGCGCACGGACATGCCGCTGGAGTAGGTTTTGACGGGTTGGTCGATGAAGGAACCTATCTCTGCAAACGCGGCAATATCCTGATATCGTGCGTCGATTTCTTTGGTCGAGAGACCTAGAATGGAGGCGTTGAGATAAACGTTATCGCGTCCACTGAATTCAGGATTGAAGCCGGAACCCAATTCCAACAGGGCTGCCACGCGGCCACGAACAGACACTTCTCCACTGGTGGGATGCAGGATTCCAGCGATCAATTGCAGCAGCGTGCTCTTTCCTGACCCGTTTTCTCCAATGACACAAAACGTTTCCCCAGCTTGCACGGAGAACGAGATATCCTTCAGTGCCCAGAATTCTTTGTGATAGGTGACTCGGTTGAAGGTAGCAAGTTCCTTCAGGCGGTCGGTCGGATTTGCGTAGACGGGGTAGCATTTGGACACAGCCCGAAAGTCAATTACACTCACGGAATACGACCTAAGCTAAAAGAGTGAAGCACTAATAGGAACTGTAAAGAAAGGGTGTTGTATATGTCAATGCGTTTGCGGGAAGGAAAAGGGTAACCGCCAGGGCCAAGAAGGATTCGATCCCCCGTAAGCCGCGAGGTTCATCTCGCCAGCCTGGTGCCTGATCAGAGGCAATTCCTTGGCAGTGGGCCCAGTGAATCGCCTTCAAGAGAGTTGGTAGCTACCCTGTCGATGATTGTTGGTTATCTAACACCTCCGAACGCTTTTTTGAGGCCAGAAGTAGTACTTATTGTGTCCACTTCCTACTGGAAGTATGAACCGATCTTAATCTGGTGTCAATGGGTAAATTGACAAAAAGCGTCGCTATTACTACGCTGGTAGATGCGCCGGCGTAGCTCAGGGGTTAGAGCGACGGTCTCATAATCCGTAGGTCGGAGGTTCGATTCCTCCCGCCGGCACCACTCAGCGTTTTTCCCCGATGATAATACTATAAATGCGGTCGAGGTCGTCAGACGAGTAGTATTCGATCTCGATTTGACCGCGGTCTGGAGATTTGGCCACAATTCGTACCCTGGTGCCTAATGCGCTTTCCAGTTCGCGGTTGGCGGCCTTGACGTTCGGGTCGTTTGGGATTGCAACCGGTTCCGGTGTCTCGCGCTTGGTCAACATCTGCTGAACGTGGCGCTCCACTTGCCGGACTGACATTCCCTGAGCTGCCGCTTTCTCAGCGAGTTGGGTTTGCATTTCTTCGCTGGGCAGGCCGACAATCGCCCGGGCATGGCCCATGGTAAGACGCTGTTCCGCGACTAGCAATTGGACTGGCTGCGGAAGCCGGAGCAGGCGCAGAAGGTTGGTAACGGTGGTCCGGTCCTTGCCGGTTCGCTGCCCGATCTGTTCGTGGCTAAGCTTCAGGGACTGGCCTAGCCGATCCAATGCTTGCGCCACTTCGATCGGATTGAGATCTTCTCTCTGGATGTTCTCGATGAGGGCAATTTCCAGGATGCGATCTGTGGCGTATTCCTGGATGACGACGGGCACTTCGTCCAGTTCGGCCATTCGGGATGCGCGCCAACGGCGTTCACCGGCCACCAAGATATAGCGGGTTCCATTTCTTTGCACCACAAGTGGTTGGATAATGCCATTGACACGTATGGATTGCGCCAATTCTGCCAGGCGCTCCGGTTGAAAGACGGATCGGGGCTGTAGAGGATTCGGGTCGATAAGATCGATGCTGATTTTCAGCATTCCTGTGGTGTTTGGTTCGGGCGGGAGTGTTGCAGCGACAGGCGGCGGAGCCTCGTTCTTGGGAGCCTGCCGGGCGGGGAGCAGGGCAGCGAGCCCTTTACCCAAGGCTTTGCGCGGAAGTTCGGGACCTTTGCTCATTTTCCAACAACTCCTTTGCCAATTTTACGTAGCTTTCTGAACCTTTGGAACGGACGTCGTACTGAAGTATGGGTTGGCCGTAGCTGGGTGCTTCGGCGAGCCGTATGCTTCGAGGGATCACAGTCTTGAACACCTTTTCTTGAAAGAACTCCTTCAGATCGTCCGCCACCTGTTTTGTGAGATTCGTTCTATCGTCATACATCGTGAGGAGGATCCCTTCGATTTGAAGGTTGTGCGAGAACGACTCTTTGATCCTCTCCACCGTATCTATCAGCTGGGAAATGCCTTCGAGCGCAAAGAATTCACACTGGATGGGTACCAGGACGGAATCTGCCGCAACGAGGCCGTTCAGGGTGAGTAGGTCCAAGGCTGGAGGACAGTCAATAAGGATGTAGTGGTAGTCAGCACGAATCTCGTCGAGTTTCGATCTGAGCCGGGATTCGCGATTCGGAAGATCTACCAATTCCAGGTTAGCCGCCACGAGATTGCGGTTTGCCGGGATCATATCAAGGCCTTCAAAATCTGTTTTGACGATGGCGGCGGAGGCGGGTACATCGCTGAAGAGTAGGTCGTATATTGTGGGCCGTTCTATTGATTTGTCTACTCCGAGGCCGGTTGTTGCGTTTCCTTGCGGATCGGAGTCGATGAGGAGGATCCTGAGATCGTTTGACGCCAAAGAGGCACTCAAGTTGATTGCTGTGGTTGTCTTTCCAACGCCACCTTTTTGGTTGGCTATAGCGATTATCTTACCCATTCTCGATACCCATTGTTGGGATTGTAGCGTATTGCGGGACGTTTTTCGTGTTCCACGTGGAACATTGTCTTGCTTAGGGATCGACATCGGGTTTTGGGGACGCTTTTGTTTTGACGGCACCCAAAAGGCGAGACTTCGGAGCGGAGAGCAGAAGGCCCATGTGTCCAGGCTCGCTAGTTCTCCAGTTCCCAGTTCTTCGTTCAAACCACTGAAGCGTCACCTCGGCGTCGGTCACGTCAATCTGTCTGGGCGTGCTTTTGTTAGTCGGCAGGGTTGTGGTTTGTTCGGCTTTGTCTACTGAACGCTGAAGTGTGAAAGATCAGTGGATGGGTATAGGCTCACCCGCAAGTATTCCATCCACCAAAGGGCACATGGCAAATGGAGAAGTTCAAAAGTTTATTTCTGCTCCGCGGGAAGGAGAGAATTCAATGGTGATGGTTTGGCAGGGGGATTTGATTCCGCGTTCCAGGTTGAGGGACTTAGTGGAGGAAGCTCGAGCCGGAGCCTGGATGCCTCGGGTTTTCAATCGATGCTAGGGGGTCAGATGACGATATGAATATGACTTCGCGCGGTATCATGACCACGGACGGTCCGATTGGGCGCGTTCGGGCTTGGCGGCATAATCTTTGCGCGTCTACGATGTTCCACGTGGAACATTGTCCGGTTTGATGCCTTCTTCCCTTCGCAAACTACAGCCTAGCTTCAGAGTACTTCTGCCGACGGTAGCTTCAGAGGCCTAGCGCTTCACATTTCAATCGGCCAAGGAAGGTTCCACGTGGAACAAGACTCTACGTAGGGCACCGCCTGAAACAGATTGCGATTATGCGGCATCGCGGGCCACGCGCAAATTGTGCAGGCTGAACGGACAGCCGACCCAAATCAAACACAATGCGGAGGACGGCCAATCAACGTTTCCTCGGAATCGAAACCATTTACCAGTGGGTCTGGCGCCGGCCTGATATTGAGTGCCTCCGAGTATGAACCGTTTTCGCCGGGTTATTGCCCGAAAATCATCCGAAAGTAAGAGTACCGAGGAAGCCACGGTTGGACCCTTCGATCCTGCCCTCGATTGCACTCAAGCAACTCTCGCTATCACCGATGCCACATTTAAGGAAGCACGACGCCCAGATAGACGTCCAACACTGCAATCGCCGCTGGGGTAACACCCGGAATTCGACCCGCTTGCCCTAACGTCTCCGGCCTGACGCGCTCCAACTTCTCCTGAATCTCACGGGATAAGCCAGGAATTCCACTGAAACGGAATTTCGCTGGAATCCGGCGCCGTTCCGAGTCCTTCAACCGAACAATCTGCCTGCCTTGCTGTTGAATGTACCCTTCGTACTTCGTCTCCGTTTCGACGGTGGTCAAAACCCCGCCCACCGGCGCCTCTCCCAATTGCTCCATCACCCAAGGACGAATCTGGCTAGCCTGGCTCTCCGGACGCTTCAACCATTGAGAAACCGTCGGGCGATCATCCGCCTGTAAGTTCACATCCGCGAAACGCCCCGGGACTACCCTGGTCTCCAAAAACAGGCGGCGCAGCTTTTCCTTCTGCGCTTGCTTCTTCAGGTATAAGCCCCAACGATGGTCGGTTACCAACCCGGCTGCCCTTCCAATTGGAGTAAGCCGCTCGTCCGCATTGTCGATCCGCAAGTGAAGCCGGAATTCGGCCCTGGAAGTGAACATTCGGTAAGGCTCATCGGCTCCCTTGCTGATCAGATCGTCAATCAGTATTCCGGTGTAGCCCTCCGTGCGGCCAATCACTACCGGATCCTTCGCCCCAACCCGGCAAGCCGCGTTCATCCCCGCGATGAGGCCCTGGCACGCCGCTTCCTCATACCCGGAAGTGCCATTGATTTGACCAGCCAGGAACAGACCCGCAATCGACTTCACCTCCAGGCTATGATTCAATTCCCGGGGATCGATCGCGTCATATTCAATCGCGTATCCCGGGCGAATCATCTCCGCGTTTTCCAGTCCGGGGATCGAAGCGATCATTGCCGACTGGACGTCAATCGGCATACTGGTAGACATACCGTTCAAATAAACTTCATTCGTGTCCAAACCTTCGGGTTCCAGAAAGATCTGATGACGAGCCCGATCGGGAAACTTCACGATCTTGTCTTCAATCGATGGACAGTACCGGGGACCAACGCCCTCAATCTGTCCACTGTATAAGGGAGAACGCGCAATGCTCTCCTGGAGAACACGTTTTGTCCTCTCATTAGTGTAAGATATATAACACTTTATCTGAGGACGGTCGATCTTCTCCGTTAAAAACGAAAACGGTGTCGGTTCCGCATCGCCTTCCTGGGGCTCAAACTGGCTCCAATCGATACTCCGCGCGTCCAGGCGTGGCGGAGTCCCGGTCTTCAGGCGTGTCCACTGTAAGCCCAACGTCCGCAGCTGATCTCCAAGCAGTTGGGACGGGGCCTCGCCATTCCGGCCGCAACTGTATTGCATTTCACCAACATGTGCCAGACCGTTTAGAAACGTCCCAGTAGTCACCACAACCGCCTCGCTCAGCACCGTTCGCCCGTCGCGGAGCAATACACCTCGCGCTCGCACCGGATCACCGTCCAAAATAAGCGAAGCCACTTCCGCCTGCAGGATCCGTAAGTTCGGTTCTCTTTCCAGAACCTCTTTCACGTGCGTTCGATATTGCTTCTTATCGCATTGCGCCCTGGGAGACCACACCGCCGGTCCGCGGCTGGTATTCAGCAGTCGAAATTGAATTCCCACCGCGTCCGCCGCCTCGCCCATCAACCCGCCCAGCGCATCCACTTCGCGCACCAGGTGCCCCTTGGCAATGCCACCGATCGCCGGATTGCATGACATCTGCGCAATCAAGTCAATGTTCATGGTGATCATGGCCGTCCGTAGACCCATACGCGCGCCGGCCCGGGCAGCCTCACAGCCGGCATGGCCTGCACCTATCACAACAATGTCGTAATGAATTTGCATCTCGGGGGGAACTTCATCCTATTCTATCAATTGGGATCGGAGCACAAATTGAAAATTCAGATTATCGGTGGCGGCGGCAGGGAACATGCTTTGGCATGGCGTCTGGCACAAAGCCCGCAGGTTACGAAGATCATCGCGAATCCAGGAAATCCGGGCATCGCCGCGGTAGCCGATTGCAGTTCCGCGACGGATATCCAGGCTTGTCTCCACGCCGCGGAACAAGGCGGAATCGACCTCACGGTCGTAGGACCGGAAGTGCCTCTGGTCGCGGGAATAGTGGATCTCTACCGCGCGAACGGCCGCCTGATCTTTGGACCCACCGCCGCTGCCGCGCAGCTGGAAGGAAGCAAGACCTTCAGCAAACAATTCATGACGCGGGCAGGGATTCCCACGGCCCGCTTCCTGACGGTCACCAATCTGGACGACGCCCGAACCGCCCTTCGCCGCTTCAGTTACCCCATCGTCCTGAAGGCGGACGGACTCGCCGCCGGGAAAGGTGTCGTCATTGCACAAAACGGGCAGGAAGCCGAAGCCGCACTGCCCTCCCTGCTGGCCGGCGGCAGATTGGTGATTGAAGAATTCCTCATTGGCCAGGAAGTCAGTTTCATCGTATTAAGCGACGGAAGGACGGCCCTTCCTCTGCAGCCGTCGCAAGATCACAAGGCCGCCTACGATGGGGACACCGGACCGAACACCGGTGGCATGGGCGCGTACTGCGATTCGCGGATTCTCACATCCGTTCAGTCGGAAACCATTATGGATACGGTGATCGAACCTACCCTCGCTACCATGCGATCGGAAGGGACACCCTTCACCGGCTTTCTGTACGCCGGCATGATGATGACGGCAGAAGGGCCGCGCGTGCTGGAGTTCAATGCGCGGCTGGGAGACCCGGAAACACAGGCATTGATGCACCGCATGGACAGCGATTTCGCCGAAGCCCTGCACGCCGGAGCACGCGGCGAGTTGAAGGGCTCCGCCCTGAAATGGAAGAACGAACCCAGTGTCTGCGTTGTCTTGGCCGCGCACGGCTATCCGGGGGTTGTTCGCACTGGCGACCCGATTCACGGCGTGGATCAAACCGGCGCGGTCGTGTTTCACGCCGGAACACGGATCGGACCTAAAGGGCTTGAAACCGCTGGTGGGCGCGTGCTTGGCATTACCGCCTCCGGACCGGCGCTAGCGGAAGCGATTGAGAGTGCCTACCATGGCGTGCACCAGATTCACTTCGACGGAATGCACTACAGAACCGATATCGGACACAAGGGGCTTCGACGCCGCTAGACCGGCCGTCCGGGCGCGGAAAAGGCCTCTGGACAGGAATTGCTTCCACGTTACAATATAGACGGTGTGGGGACGTAGCTCAGTTGGATAGAGCGGTCGCCTCCTAAGCGACAGGTCGGCAGTTCGAATCTGCCCGTTCCCACCAATCCGGAACTTGCCGCACCGTGCGTTCATGGAAGCTCTGGCCTTAAAATCGTCGCTGATGGACATTCTCATCGTAGAAAGCAATCCGGCGGAGGCGCGATTAATCGCTGAAGGCTTCCGTGATGCAGGCCACACTCGCAAAATCGATCAGCTGCACTCAGCCGAGGATGCCATGTCCTTCCTGCGGTGCGAACCTCCCCATCAAGATGCCGCGGTTCCCGACCTGATCATTCTTGATTTAAGCCTGCCCAGAAAATCCGGCTTCGATCTTCTCGAGGAAATCCGGGCTACCGATACCCTCAAGTGTATTCCCGTTATCATCATGACCGGCTCCGCGGACCCAACAGATCTTCAGCGAGCCTACGAGCTCCACGCGAACTGCTACATCCGAAAACCTAACGATCTTGACGAATTTCTAAGTGTCATCAAGACCTGCTACCAGTTCTGGGGGACCACAGTGAGACTACCTCCGAAATCGAAGGCGACCTGAGAAATGGAAACGTCCAACGCCTGCCCGCGTCTTACATACGTGTCCAAACTAACCATGGCGGCAGTGGTATGCCTTGCCCTGCCGGTGTTTGGGCAAGAGCCTGTCGTCACCTTCCGTTCAGAGGTCAGCCTGGTGAAAGTGGATGTGAAGGTATCTGCCTCCGCGGGACGAAGCCTTCCCTCTCTCACTCAGGAAGACTTTCGAATTTTCGATGAAGAAGCGCCGCAAGCCATCTCCCACTTCGCTAGCGAGTCAGAACCGCTTGACCTGTTGTTACTGCTTGACGTCAGCAACAGCATGACTCGCTCGTTAAGTGCCATGGCCGGGAAGACGCGGGAAGCACTGGCGCAATTGCACACCGGCGACCGTGTGGCGCTGATGCTCTTCTCCACTCGCAGTGAAGTGGCGCAGCCGTTAACAGAAGATTTCCATCAGATTCAAACGCAAATTCTAGGATCCATCTATAAGCAAAGCCTAGGCAGTGGAACACTGGTGAATGAGGCGGTGGTAATGGCTGCTCACTACCTGCAATCGGAACCGCCGCGGGGCCGCCGCGCCATCCTGATTGTCACCGATAATCAGAGCGCACAGGCCGCCGCTACAAACGAACAAGTACTCCGTGCACTCTCCGATGCCAACATCACCCTAAATGCTCTGGTCACCGGCAACGCCGCCGCACAACCGGCAGTCGCCGCCCGCTACACCGACCCGTCGAACAAAGGCCCGGACGTGCTGCTCTACGCATCCAGCACCGGCGGCGAAGTTCTCACCGGGGACAGTCCGGCCGCCAGCTTTCGGAAAATCGTCGCCAGCATTCTCACACGGTACACCATCGACTATTCTGGGCCCACGGCGGAACCGGGCTCTTACCGGCGCATTCGCGTTGAACTAACGCCTAACGCCAAAGAGCGATACCCGGGCGCAAAAGTGGAAGCCCGGGCTGGCTACTATACCGCCAAATAAACTGCGGCGTCCCTCTGCGTATCCACGCCAGGACTGCGACTTGGTGCGCGCCCGTCAGGGCCTCAGCGGTGTCCGTCTCGCAACTCTCCGCCGAATGATATTCTCGGGATAGAAGGCGGACGCATCAGTTTGCACCTGACACTGCGGCGATTGACATTCGGCCTCACCCTCATCACCGCGCTCTGCGCTTTCCAACTCCCGTTCCGCCAATTCCCCGGTGTGGAATACGAAGGATTCGCATTGGAACCGGACTGGCAGGAGAAAACAGAATTCGTATTCGCTCGCCTGATGTTCCCGCCGGGTGAAAACGACGGCTATCGCGGCCGCTACGATGGCGATTGGCGCAAAGGCCTTTCCCTTTGGACTCAGGATTACCCCCGCGCCGACCGTCACTTCTCTCAGGCGCTACGCCGACTTACGCGCATCCACGTGCGTTCCGTGGAACAACCCATCAACCTAAATCCGGCAGTTGACCAGGTGAGTGATCGGTAACAGCGCCGTGTCTGGTGCGCAGTTTTTCAACCAATCGCGAAAAATGTATCGTAAGAGCCAGTGCCAACGCTGTGCCAAAGTAAACTGCGTTGCAGATTGCGT
>JBBRNO010000133.1:0-18922 GCA_038230275.1 Bryobacterales bacterium | reverse complement strand
GTGTACGCTGAGCGGAGCCGGCCCGTCCATTCTGGTGTTTTATGAACGGGGCTGCGAACAGGTCTGCGATCTGGTGCGGCAGATCTTCGCTATCCACGGGCACGCGGCGGAGATCCTTCCCGCGCAGATTTCACGGGAAGGCTTTCGCGTCTGGTAATCGCCCAACCTGACGCGGCTAATTCGCCGGGATAGGACCGATGGGAAGCGGATAAATCCCTGCGGAAGCAGGAGGGATGCCGACTTCTACTGGCGGGTTGGCGACGGGAATGGCAATTGCGGAACATCTGCTGGAGCCGGGTCTGTAGGAAGCCTTGAAGCTGAGTCCGCTGGAGTTGCCGCGCCGTACTGATCGCCTTCCGCGCAGCCCATGCTGCACCTACACGACGGAACTTGACCCTCGGTCACGAAGTGTCGGAAGATGCGGAGTATACCATGCTAACTTTGGAAAACTTCCTTGTGGATGCAGCGAACCGCGGGGAGGGGGTAAACACCTTGTTCGAAGAGCGGCTGTTTGGACTGGTCGACATTCTGCATAAGATCACGGAGACCCTCAATACCCAACTCATTCCCCATGAACTGATTGGCGGTTTGGCGGTGCTGATCTATGTGGAAGAGGCAAATCCCGAGCTTACTGCCCTGACGCGAGACGTCGATTTGATGGTTAATCGCTCTGATTTGGAGCAAATCAAGGAAACGGCGGGCGAGGGAGGATTTCGGTTCCGCCATACTGCCGGAGTCGATATGTTGATCTACGGACCGACTGAGAGCGCAAGGAACGCCGTCCATCTGTTATTCAGTGGAGAAGACGTTCGTCCCACGCAGGCTAGTCCCAATCCTCCAATCAGGCCGGAGCGCAAGCGGGTACACGGCAAAGAGGTGCTGGTAATCCCCCTGGTGGACTTGATACGGATGAAGCTCAGTGCCAACCGGCTGAAGGATCAGGTTCACATTCAGTCGATGGATGCCGCGGGTTTGATTACGCCGGATGCCGAAGCGACGTTGACACCGGAACTGGCCGCGCGCCTGAAACGTGTTCGGGAAACCGAATAGGAAACGGAGAACTAATACCCCGGCGGTGAGAACACGGGTGCCCTGGCTTCCAGTTGTATCGCGATTTCCAGCAGCGTCTCCTCTTCATAGGGCCGACCGATCAATTGAACTCCTACGGGCAACCCATCGTCGCTGACATCGAACGGGATCACCACCGACGGAAGCCCCAGTAGGTTGAACGGCGTTGCGGGCATCATTGCCTGGAACACTCCAATCTGTTTCGTGGCGGTTTGAAAAAAACGTTCGCGATGGGGAAACGCGGTGGTTCCGCAGGGCGGCATCAGCAGTACCGGATAGTCTTGCATCTGCTTCAAGAGCGACTCACGCATGGCATCCCGGGCGGCCAGATTTTCGACAACGGTACGGGCGGAGACTGGTTCCGGTGCGACCGTGTTGAGAAACTCCGTTGCAGTCCAATGCGCCTTGTCAGGATCGCTGGCGATCACCTGCCGCAGGAAAGGCGCGGGCAATTCCCCGAAGAAGAACCACCACAGATTCGGGCTGCGATCGAGGCCTTGCGGCATGAATTCTTCTACCGGAAATCGCAAATCGGCCAGTGCCGCTGCGGCTTTGCGGACAGCCCGCTTTATCGAATCCTGCACCGGCACTTTGTAGAACTGTTCCGCAACGCCAATGCGGATGCCGGAAATATTCGGCTCGCGTAGTGGCACGGGCGCGGAGAAAGGGTCGGCTGGATCGTAGCCGGCCAGCGCGTGAAACAACAGGCGCAGATCGGCGGCGTTGCGCGCCATGGGCCCGGCCACCGCGAAAAGACCCGCGGGATGGCAGAGCTGCGGAAAGTGGCCGGCGGCGGAGATGCGGCCAGGCGTCGGCTTCAACGCGGCGATTCCGGTGAAGTGTGCCGGCACGCGCAGGGAACCGCCTCCGTCGCTGCCGACGCCGCCCGCCGACATGAAAGCAGCGATGGCTGCGGCTTCCCCTCCACTGGAACCACCGGGAGTGCGCGCCAGATCCCAGGGATTGTTCGTGCGCCCGGTAGTGTAATTGTCCGTTTCATAGCTATTCAGAAATTCGGGGCAGTTGGTTTTGCCAATCACAATCGCGCCAGCCGCACGCAATCGCGCCGCAGCGGAGCAATCCGTGGCGGCACGTTGATTCAAACGGTAGCGGCTGCCGCACAGGGTTACATGGCCGGCCAGATCGAAACTGTCTTTGATGGTCACCGGGATGCCGTGCAACGGCCCATCGCCGGGCTGCGTTTCTGCCTGCCGCGCGGCAGCCAGCGCTTCTTCGTGCAAAATGCTGACAAAGGCGTTCAATTGCGGATTGTGGCGCTCAATCTGTTGCAGATGAGAATGGACCAGTTCCACCGGTGAAAGCTTGCGCGCGCGGAGCTGCGTACTCATTTGGGTAAGCGTCAGGTGGTGTGGCATCTCTAGCGAGTATCGCTTACTCATGTGAAGATGGACAGGTGGCGACACTGCAATTTTCCGAGGCGCGGGAGTGCGTACTGCGTGAGGTTGGCGCGGGCCTTGTTCCGCCGACTACCGAACAGGTGGCGTTGTACGAATCCGCGGGCCGCATCTTAGCCGAAAATGTACTTGCGGATCGCGATTATCCACCGCTGGCGCGTTCGGTGCGGGATGGCTTTGCGGTACGCGCAGCCGATTTTCCCGGCAAGGTTCGAGTGATTGGGGAGGTGCGCGCGGGCGACCGTTTCCAAGGCTCCGTTCAGCCGGGCGAAGCGGTGGAGATCATGACAGGCGCCCCGGTGCCCGATGGCGCCGATGCCATCATCATGGTGGAGCACATTACGCGCGAGGGCGATGCCCTCACCACGGACCGGCCTGTGAAGTGCGGCGACTTCATCAATCCGCAGGGCTGTGAATCAGCCAGCGGATCGGTAGTGCTTCGCGCGGGCATGACGCTCGACTACGCCTGCATCGCCATGCTGGCTACGGTTGGCTTGACGCGTGTGGCCGTTTACCAGAAGCCCCGGGTGGCGATTCTGGCCACCGGCGATGAGATTGTCGGCATAGAGCAAACACCGGTGGAGCATCAGATACGGAATTCGAATTCCGCGTCGCTCGCGGCGCAGGTAGTGCGTGCGGGCGGGATGCCCGAAATTCTGCCGGTGGCACGAGATAGCTATGAGGCCACGCGCGAGTCGATCGCCCACGGACTGCGAGCGGACTTATTGCTGCTATCCGGAGGAGTTTCCGCCGGCAAGTACGACATCGTGGAAAAGGTGTTGGCGGAGTTCGGAGCGGAGTTCTTTTTCGACCGTGTTTTAATTCAGCCGGGCCAACCGCTGGTGTTTGGCCGCGCGCGGGATAAGTTCTTTTTCGGTCTGCCCGGCAACCCGGCGTCCACTATGATCACCTTCGAACTGTTCGCGCGGGCCGCCGTTGCCCTACTCAGCGGCGCATCGGAGAGCCCGCTGCACCTGTTCCAAGCGCGATTGACGCGCGAGTTCCGGCACCGGCCCGGACTGACGCGCTTCCTTCCTGCGATGCTTAGCGCGGACGGCGCCGAGCTGACACCGACGGGTTGGCAGGGCTCCGGGGACGTGGGAGCCATGGCACGAGCGAATGCGTATCTGGTGGCCGAACCGGATCGCGAAGCCTGGGCGGCGGGGGACCTCATGCGAGTGTTGGCCAAGTGAAAAAGCTTTCTCATTACGATGCGGCAGGCGAGGCGCGCATGGTGGACGTGTCCGCAAAACAGCCGACGCAGCGCACGGCGCGGGCACAGGCATTCGTCAAGATTCGGCCGTCCGTGTTGAAGAAGCTGCCGCAGAATCCAAAAGGGAATCCACTGGAGATTGCGCGGATCGCGGGCGTGATGGCGGCGAAGAAAACTTCCGAGTTGATTCCGCTGTGCCATCCCTTGCTGCTGACTCATGCCGACGTGGATGTGCGCGTGGAAACAAAAGGCGTGCGAATTGTTTCCACGGTAAGCACGAGCGGGCCTACCGGCGTGGAGATGGAAGCGTTGACCGCGGCTGCCGTAGCGGCGCTGACGGTGTACGACATGACGAAGGCGCTGGATAAGTCGATCGAGATCCAAGATCTGTATCTGCTGGAGAAGACCGGCGGCAAGAGTGGAGACTTTCGACGGTGACGCGAATGGCCGTTGTGTTCACCATCAGCGATTCGTCGCACGCCGGAACGCGTGAAGATGTTTCCGGTCCCGCGGTTCGCGCCCGGCTGGAGGAGTTGGGGTGGACGGTTGGGATTGAGGTGATGCCCGACGATGCGGCGTGGATCTCAAAGCGGCTGGGGGAGGTGGCCGACAGCGGCACCGTGGCGGCCATCTTCACCACCGGCGGCACCGGCGTGGCATTGCGCGACGTTACGCCGGAGGCCACCCGCGCGGTGATTGAGCGGGAGATTCCGGGCTTCGGCGAGTGGATGAGGATGAGCGGACGGGCTTCCACAAAGATGTCCATACTTTCCAGGGGCGTATCGGGAACCCGGGGCCGGACGCTGATCGTCAATCTGCCAGGATCGCCCCGCGGCGCAGTGGAGTCATTGGATGCGATCATAGAGGTGGTGCCGCATGTGGTGGATTTGCTGCGCGGCAAGACGGAACACAACGAACTTGATCCGAAACGCTAACCCTCCCCATGACGTCATACGATAGAATGCGCCCCAAGATAGCTATTCCCCTGATTGCGTCGGCTGGTATTTTGGCGCTGGCCGGGTTGGCGGTATACGCGCAGGATGGCGCGGCCGAACGTATTTTCAGAACCAATGTAACCGGAGTTGTTGCGCCCACCACAGTTACCGACCGCGACGGCCGTTATGTTCACGATCTAAAGCCCAGCCAATTTACGCTCTTCGATAACGACAAACCGCAAGTGATTAAAGTCGACGAGACGTTTGCACCCATCTCCCTGGTGGTAGCAATTCAGGCGGATCAGAAAGTGGAGCCAGTGGTTCCCAAGCTGCAAAAGATCGGCAGCCTGCTTACCAATCTGATGGCGGGCGAAGGCGGAGAAGTGGCCATCCTCAGCTTCGACCACCGCTTGCAGGTCTTACAGGATTTCACCACCGACGTCACTAAGGTGCAGGACGGGCTGAAGAAGTTGAAGCCGGGCAGTTCCACCAGCCGCATGATCGACGCGGTAGAGCGGTCCAGTCAAATGCTGAAGGCGCGCCCTAAAGCCCGGCGGCGGATTGTGCTGCTGATCGCCGAATCGCGCGATAAGGGCAGCGAAGGCAGGTTGCGCGAGTCGCTGGCGACCACGCAAATTGACGATGTGATGGTTTACGCGCTGAACATGTCCCGCTTCTACACGGAGACGATGACCGGTCCCGCGGCCGGCCGCCCCGATCCTATTCCTCCAGGAGCGCGTCACGTCCCGGCCGGCGCGGCAAATACGCCCACTACCAATTCCCAACTGACGGGCAGCCAAGGTTACGGTGTAAATCTGGCGCCGCTGTTCCCGGAAATATTCCGCGATGTGAAAGGGATCTTCGTGGACAATCCGGTGGAAGTATTTACCAAGTACACCGGCGGGCGCGAGATGGGATTCGTGAGTCAGAAGTCACTGGAATTCGCGGTGGCTGAGATAGGGCGCGAGATCCACAATCAGTACATTATTTCCTACGTTCCGGATAACAAGATTGAAGGCGGCTACCACACCATCCGGGTGGAAGTAACCGGTGGCTTCAACGTCAGGGCGCGGCCCGGCTACTGGCTGGCAGCGGTCAACGGGCAGTAAACGAAAGCGCGGCGAAGCTGACCACACTGCCCTCTTCAATGTTCCACTGCTGATAGCCGCGGGTGGCTCCCTGCAAGCCGGGGTTCGCCTTTAAAAACGTATAAAGCGGCGACGAGCCACACCATTTCAGGTCGTCGTGATTCTGCTGCACCAAGTCCCAGAAGCCTCTGGCATCGCCCGCGTTGACGCGTTCTATGCGCTGGCGGTCGCGGCCAGCCACATCGATCATCTCCGCACGGTCGGCATAGACGTTCCTCTCATCGCCGTAGCGCTGGCCCATGTGGGCCATATCGATGCCCAGCACCCATACCAGCCGGTCCGATTCTTTCGCCGCCATTTCCCCCAGGCGGCCCAGGAAGCGGTTCACGCCATCGTTCGATTCCGGCGCTCCGCCAAGATAGATGCTATTAGCATAGGAGCCGCACAAAATCGGCAGAATCCGTACGTCCGGGCCGTAGAGATACTGCAGGAACAGCACCTGGAATTCAATGGAATGCTCAATGGAATGGAAGTAATCTTCCATGATCGCCGCCGGCTCGGAAGCCAGTTGATTTAGAAGGCGCATGTCGGTGACGGCCGCTCCGAACGGGGTGACGAAGGGTTTGCGGGTGAGTCCGAAATGGTCGGGCTCGCCGTAGTGCGACGTGCCTAAGATGACGAAAGTCCGGTCTTTGTGTTGCGGTCCCAGGGCGCTGTAGGCGGCGCGATAGGTTTCCCATCCACCGAACGGACTGACGTGCGGGGCGGCGATGGCGACCAGGGGGCCGGTTTCAGAAGGCGGGCCAGCGGTCATGTACTCGGCCAGAGTCTGCTGCAACTCCTCGCGTGTGTCCGGGTAGGCGGCGCCGGCGTGCGACGGGTCACGCACCGGGGCTTCGGCAAAGGCGCGGTGCCGCTCGGATTTCATGGTTGCAAATGCCTCGTCTTCCAGAAATCCGGCAATGCTCAGCGTGTCTGCCAGATGCTGGGCGATCTTCCCCACATCCAGCTCTCCGGTGATGCGCACCAGCAATTCGCGCAAATCGAGCGGCGTCTGTGCTCCATCGAAACACTGCAGGCATTGCACCAAAACCGGCGGGATGATGAGCGTGGCATCGGAGTATTGAAAAGAATCGCGAATGAGAAGGCCCGGCCGGTCTTCCACCGGAGAGGGAATGAAATCGAGGTTCATGCGCAAACGGGGCAGCGGCTGTGACATCCTAAACATGATAGCGGGACAACGGGCAATCCAATATGAAATTATCTGACCAAGAAATCGACAAACGCCTTTCGGCATTGCCGGAATGGACGTTGGCCGCAGGAAAACTCCATCGCGAATACAAGTTTCCCGGCTTTGCGCAGGCCATTGAGTTCTTTGCGGCCGCTGTCCCGGCTATCGAGAAAATGGATCACCACCCGGAATGGTCGAACGTATATGATCGCGTCACCGTGGATTTGACATCCCACGACGCAGGCGGCGTGACGGAGCGCGATTTCCGGCTGGCGCATGTGCTGGAAACGATTGCCCTGAGGATGCTATGAGACTGCCGTTCCTGGCTGGATTGCTTTGCGCCGGCCTGCTGACCGCACAGGAACAATTCACCGCCGGACCTGCGCTGGATGCGGCCATCGAGCAGGCGGTGCAAGAGGATCAGATTCCCGGCGCGGTGTTGATGATTGGGCACAACGGGAAGATCGTCTACCAGAAAGCCTACGGCTCGCGCTCGCTGGCGCCGCGCAAAGAGGCGATGACGATGGACACCATCTTCGACGCCGCTTCGCTCACCAAAGTGCTGGCTACCACCTCGGCCGTTATGAAACTGGTGGAAGAGGGCAAGCTGCGGTTGGTAGACAAAGTGACGCAGTATCTGCCCGAATACCAGGGTGGCAAGAGCGACATCACGCTGCGCCAGTTGCTGACTCACTTCTCCGGCTTGCGGCCGGATCTGGATTTGAAGCCCGAATGGCATGGCTATGACACCGGAATTCAGCGAGCGCTGGTGGACAAGCCAGTATCTCCGCCCGGCGTGCAGTTCGTTTATAGCGATATCAATTTTATTCTGCTGGGTGAAATCGTGCGCCGCGTCAGTCATCAAACGCTGCCGGAATACACGCAGCAGAAGATCTTCGGGCCGTTGGGGATGACGGACACGATGTTCCTGCCGCCGCCGTCGCTGGCGGGCCGCATTGCGCCTACGGAAGCCGTGCCGGCGGGTGCGGCGCCGTTGCGCGGCGTTGTCCATGACCCAACCACTCGCTTCATGGGCGGCGTGGCCGGGCATGCCGGACTTTTCACCACTGCGGCTGATCTGGCGAAATTCGCCACCGTGATGTTGGGACTGGGTGAAAGCCAAGGCGTCCGCATCTTCAGTCCGCTGACGGTGCGGCTGTTCACATCGCCGCAGACTCCGGCGGATCAGCCCATTTTGCGGGGCTATGGCTGGGATATCGCCTCTCCATTTTCGGGAAATCGCGGGGAACTATTCCCGGTCGGCTCCTATGGCCACACCGGCTTTACCGGCACGTCCCTTTGGATGGACCCGGCCACCAACAGCTTCGTCGTCCTGCTGGCTAACAGCGGTCATCCGCACCTGCGGACCCCGATCACTTCCTTGCGCGGCCGCGTGGCCAGTATGGCCGCAGCGGGTCTGAATGTCGATATCGCGCCCGGCGCCGTCACGTTAAGCCAGCGCCCGCACGGGGTTCGCGCCACGCCGCGCAACGCGGAAGTGCTAACGGGCCTGGACGTGTTGGCGGACGAAGGTTTTCAATCGCTGCAGGGCAAGCGCATAGGGCTGATCACCAATCACACCGGGTTGAGCCGCGATGGAAGACGCAATATCGATCTGATGCTGGCCGCGGGGGTCAACCTGAAAGCGCTCTATTCTCCGGAACACGGCATAGCGGGCAAAGAAGATCAGGAAAATGTGGCGAACGCGAAGGACGAAACGTCCGGACTTCCGATTTATAGCTTGTATCTGGGGGCAAATCGCCGCCCGTCCGACGATACACTCCGCGGCATTGACGTTTTAGTGTTCGATATCCAGGACGCCGGCGCCAGATTCTACACCTACACCTGCACCATGGCCAATGCGATGGAAGAAGCCGCAAAGCGAAAAATTCCGTTCGTTGTGTTGGACCGTCCAAACCCCATCACCGGTACTCGCGTGGAAGGGCCCGTGCTAGAGCCGGAACTGAAATCATTCATCGGCTGCGCCGTTATGCCGGTTAGACATGGAATGACGATGGGCGAGTTGGCGCAAATGATTAATTCCGAATTTCCAACCAAAGCTGCCCTCCGCGTGGTCGCGATGAAAAATTGGCAGCGCGGCGATTGGTTCGATTCCACCGGCTTGCCATGGGTAAATCCGTCGCCTAACATGCGCAGCCTGAATGCAGAATTGCTTTACCCCGGAATTGGAATGCTGGAAGGCGGGAAGGTTTATTCGGTGGGACGAGGCACGGACGCGCCCTTTGAACAGATTGGCGCCGATTGGATTCACGGCCGGGAACTGGCCGCGTACCTCAACGGCCGCCAGATTCCAGGCATCCGCGTGTATCCAACGCGATTCCAGCCGGCCAGTTCCAACTTTGCCGGGAAAACGATTGAGGGAGTGCGGTTCGTAATCACGGACCGCCAGACTTTTAGCAGCACAGGGTTTGGCCTGGAACTGGGCGTGGCGTTGGCGAAACTATTCCCTGGGAAGATGAACTGGGCGGCAAATCAAAAACTAACGGGGAGTCTTGCGGTCCTGAAGGCGATCGAGGTAGGGGAGGATCCGGCCTTGATAGAACGAGTACAACGACCTAGCTTACTGCAATTTATGGAACGGAGAAAGAATTACCTGCTTTACTAAGTAACCGGCAGGAGGACCGGATTAGGCACCGGTCCTCCACCGTATTGTGAGGCTCTTAAGCGGCCGAAGTACTGTCTTTCGGCTTGTTTTTGCTTCCTGGCGGGCGGCCGCGCCGCCGGACTGGTGCGTCTCCACTAGTCATCCACAGCGGGGGACGGCCACGCCGTTTCCCTCTGCCTCTGGCCAGCCGTTCCAATATCAGAATCGCCTCTTCAATTGCTTCCCGTTCCTGGCGCAATTCAGCCAACATTTTGCTAACGTCCATTAATTTGCTCTCCCAAGCAAGTCGGCCGAAGGCAAAATTGGACAGCTTGTTCTGATTCAAGAACAAACCACCTACATCTGCATGGCCGCACTTGCAGTTGTAACCCATTTTCCAATCGATTTCAAGCGGTTTGTTCTGATATCAGAACAATGAGCCCTAAGGATGGTGCGGTACTGGCGAGTTGAGGGGGCAGTACACCCGGACTGAAGTACTCTTCATTTTAACAAAACCCGCCGCTTCCAGTAAAAATAAAAGGGCAATCCCGCCAATATGAAAACTAAACCGAGAATCGATTCGCGCGGATAGGTACGCATGGTCTGCACCAAAAGCGTAATCGCCACCAAGACAAAGACGATCGGTACCACTGGATATCCCAAGGTGCGGTAGGGCCTATGCAAATCGGGCTGCGTCCTTCTGAGAACCAGGACCGAGGCCGCGGCCATGGCATAAAGAATCCAACTGGAGAAGATCACCATGGTGTAAAGCTGGTCATAACGCCCGCTAAGTACAAGCAGCGCCGACCACAGGCTGAGCAGCGCCACCGCCACGCCAGGAGTACGAAATTCGGGATGGACCTTTGCCACCGGCTTAAAAAAGTAACCGTCTCGGGCTAGGGCGTAGGGCACCCGTGCTCCGGAAAGAATGGATCCGTTTAGCGCGGCGAAAATCGAGATCATTGCCGCGATGCTGACCGCATTGGCGCCGCCCTGACCCATTACTTTGCGCATCATGGCGGCCGCGACCCGGTCACTGGTGGCCACTTCAGAGGCGGAAAGCACGTAAAAGTAGGCAAAATTCGCCAGCAGATAAATCAGCACCACCAGGCTGACCCCGCCAATCAGCGCCAGCGGCAGGTTTCGCTGCGGATTTCGAATCTCAGAGGAGACCATGTTGACGTTGTTCCAACCGTCGTACGCCCACAGGGCGGCTACTAAAGCCGCAAAGAAGCCGGAGAATCCGCCGGCAACCGGAATGGATGTAGTGTAGTTGGCACCGCTTCCCTGCGCGGACGTGATGCCAATGACGATGATGGCGAAAATCAGGGTAACTTTGACGATGGTGACGGCGATCTGCACGCCGCCGCCGATCTTTACGCCAAAATAATTCACCACCCCCAGAAACAAAATGACCGCCATGCCCAGTAGTTGGCCGGAGCGGATTTCCAGCGGTCCCCAGTTGTCGCCCAGCGGAATGGGGATGGTGCCAACGACTTTCTCCAGCTGCGGCATGAAATTGGCAAGGTAATAGAAAAAGCCTGTAGCCAGTGTGGCAATGGACGCGCTCTTGGCCACCCAGGTCTGCGTCCAGCCGTAGAGGAACCCGAAAAAAGGACCGTAGGCTTCCCGCAGGTAGACGTACTCACCGCCAGCCTCGGGTAGCGCGGCGGCCAGTTCGGCGTAGGTCAGAGCGCCAAACAGGGTGAGGATGCCGCCGAAGATCCAGACGGCGAAGACCATGCCGGGCGATCCAACACTGAGGATCATCGCTTTGGGGACCAGAAAAATGCCGCTGCCGATTACGGTGCCGACCACGATGGCTACTGCGCCCCACAGGCCTAAATCTCGGCGCAATCCGGGTGTTTGAAAATCAGGCATGTGTCTCCACTGAGCTATTATTCACACTGCTTTCCTTCACCACAAACGAAGCCAGGTAACCCACGGAAAACGTAACGGTTGTTCCGATAAACACGTACCATGTCCACGCGATGGGTGTATAGACTTTCACATAAAACATCACCAGGAGTCCAGCTACCATGCCGGCGATGGCTGCGTTCTCTCCAACACGCCGGGTGAGCAGTCCTAGCAGAAACACGCCCAGCAGGCCGCCGTAAAGGATAGACGCAATGGAGAGCCCGGCTTCCAGGACCGACCCCCAATTTCGTGCAATCAGGCCGATGCCGAACAGCACCACGCCCCAGACGATGGTACTAAGCTTCGCCAGTTTCAGAAAGTACTCTTCGGACTTCACGGAGCCGCCACGGCGGGCCATCATCGGTTTATAGAAATCCATGATGGTGGTGGAGGCGAGCGCGTTCAGTGCCGCACTGAGGTTCGACATGGCCGCCGCCAGAATAGCCGCAATCACCAGTCCGGCCACGCCGTGCGGCAGGTTGTTCCAGATGAAGTCCGGGTAAATGCGGTCAGAGGGCTTCGGCGCGGGCAGTCCGGTGTCCTTGTAGTAGACGAACAGAATGGCGCCAATGGCCAGAAACAGCGCGAACTGGAAGAAGATGACGAACCAACTGGTGAATAGGGCCAGCCGGCTTTCCCGCAACGACTTGGCAGCCAGCAGGCGCTGCACCATTAATTGCTCGGTCCCATGGCTGGCCGTGGTGAGGAATGCGCCGCCGATGAGACCGGCCCAAAAGCTATAGGTACGGGTGAAGAATTCCGGCGTGAGGGAGAAGCGGAAATCGAAGACCTGGAATTTATGAAGCCCGCCGGCGACCACCGCCACATGATCCCAACCGCCGGGGATTTTCCCCAAGATGACGAAGAAGCTGAGGATGGCGCCGCCGACATAGAGGAACATCTGCACCACGTCGGTCCAAATCACGGCCGTCATGCCGCCTTCAAATGTGTAGAAGAGCGTGAGGCAGACGATTAGGATAATGGACCCGATTTCGCCCGTGCCCAGGATGATGGAGATGACAATGGAAATGGCAAACACGCGGACGCCTTCGGCCAGCGCGCGCAGCAGTAGAAACGTGCCTGCGGTCAGTTTGCGGATTCTCTGCCCGAAGCGCCGCTGCATTAACTCGTAGGCGGTAAACATTTCTCCGCGAAAGTAGTGCGGAAGGAATAAAGCGGATATGATGATGCGGGCCAGTAAATAGCCCATGATCACCTGCAGTAGACCGAAGTTGCCGTTGAAGGCGATGCCGGGGGTTCCAATTACCGTAAGAGTGCTGGTTTCGGCCGAGACGATGGAGAATCCAATGGCCCACCAGGGGGCGTTCCGGCCGCCCAGGAAATAGTCTTTGAGCGTCTTCTGATTCGAGCGGAAGCGCGATCCGAACCAAGTGATTCCTATCAGGTAAAGCAGAATCACACTGAGATCGAAATATCTCATGAGATAGGGAGTCTAACACAATCGGGCCCGAAGTCCGGATGAAACAGAGGAACAACTTTGCAATCCCGGGAACAAGTTCCTCGTGTGGCGCATCTAACGGTCAGAGCCTATTGCGGGCTGCACATGATTCCGGTATACTCCGCAAATACGATACTTACGGATCGCCCGAGTATTCGCGTAGGTTCATCGAAAGACGGGGCTCCACTGTACCCGGTAGAAATAGTAATCTTATCTTTGAGTTTGGGAGGCCAGGAGTGCTGGTGAGAATTTCCAAGACGATGTGTTCGGCTGCATTAGCAGCCATCTTCTGCGTTTCCATGTGGGGCCAAGCCACGCCGGCGCCGGAGAAAAAAGTAAAAGATCGCGCCGAGTATGATCTATACGACTCGATCCAAAAAGAACAGAACCCCACCAAGCGCCTGGAGTTCCTCAATACCTGGAAGGAGAAGTACGCCGAAACCGACTACAAGAAGGAACGGCTGCTCTTTTATTTGAATACTTACGTGCAGTTGAATCAGCCTGCCAAGGTGATTGAGACCGCGAAGGGTATTCTGGAAATCGATGGGAAGGACTTCACCTCCCTCTATTACATTGCGCTGTTAACGGTAACGCAAAACGATATGAGCGCGGGTGCGCTGGATACGGGCGAGAAGGCAGCGCAGGGCATGTTGGCGAACCTGGATACGACGTTCGCCAAGGAAAAGAAGCCGGCCCCAACCAGCGAGGCCGATTGGACGAAGGCGCGAACGGATATGGAAGCGATTGCCCATAAGACTTTGGGCTGGACCGCCATCCAGAAAAAGACGTGGGACGTTGCCGAGCAGGAATTCCGCAAGGTACTGGCGCTGAGCCCGGCCGACGCACAGGTATCTTACTGGTTAGGACAATCCATCGGCGGCCAGAAGAAAATTGAGCGCACGCCGGAAGCGATTTATATGTACGCTCGCGCCGCCAGCTACGAAGGTCCCGGCGCGTTGCCCCCGGATTTCCGCAAACAGGTGGACGACTATCTGAATAAGGCGTACAAGGGCTATCACGGCGGCACGGATGGGTTGGCGGAGATTAAGGCATTGGCGAAGACCAACGCGATGCCTGCTCCGGATTTCAAGATCAAAAGCGTGAAGGACATCGCCGAAGAATCAGCGAAGAAGGACGAAGAGTTCAAGAAGAATAATCCGACGCTGGCGATGTGGATGGGCGTGAAGAATGAGTTGGTGGGTGCCAATGGCGCTCAGTATTTCGAATCCAGCGTGAAAGGCGCCGGGTTGCCGAAGCTGAGCGGCAAGCTGGTGTCGCAAACGCCCGCCATCAAGCCGAAGACGCTGGTGCTGGCCATGTCTGATGACACCACGCCGGAAGTCACGTTGGTGCTGAACGCACCGCTAGCTGGCAAGGCGGATGCGGGAACGGTGATTACATTCGAACAAGGAGTGCCCACCACGTTTACGCAGAATCCGTTCATGGTGACCATGGAAGTAGAGAAGGAAAAGATCGAAGGGTGGCCGGCGCAGGCGGCGCCTGCTCCGGTTCGCCGCCCGGCCGCTTCCAAGGCTGGCGCTAAGAAGAAGAAGTAACAGGCTGCATCGGAACGAAGAAAAGGCCCGGTATCTCTGAACGTTGAGATGCCGGGCCTTTCTTATTTGCTTAGCACTTCTTCAAAGAACGACAGCGCTCGAGAATCGCGAGATTGACCCAGCCACAGCATTGCCTGTTTTCGGATTTCCGGGTTCTTATTCGACTTCGCTACTTCAATCAGTAGCGGCACGGCTTCTTGCCGCGGCAACTGGCTAAGCGCGAATACGGCCTTCTTTTTGACGGCCAGTTCCGGGTCGCTGGCCAGCGCATTCTGGATAGCACCCGTTGCCTTTGTGCCAGCCTGACGCGCCAGCCAGCTTAGAGCCTCGCCACGAAGCCGCACGCTGGGGTCGTTCTTCGCTGCCGCAAATACAAGATCCAGCGCACCCGGTTCCCTGCTCATCGCCAGGCCCTGCACAGCGGCCTCGCGGACGCGTTCGTGCTTCTCGTCCTGAACCATTCCCCGTAGCACCGCAAAGCCCCTTCGGCCGCGCAGTTGGCCCATCTGAATGGCCGTGCGGCGGTGTATGGATTCCGGCTGCGCAGAAGACAGATACTTTTCCAGGACGGTGTCCGCTGCCGGGTCGGCGTGGAGTGCGATGGCAGCCAGCGCGTTCGCCTGCGCAGGTTGATAGCTGGCCAGCAGATTCACACTCTCGGCCGCCGGCACCGCGGTAAGCCAATGGATGGTGGTGCCGCCTGCGTCGAGCTCACAATCGGCGGAAAATGTGCGCAGCTTCGTTACCTCATTGCGCTCCACGCGGAACATCACGTAGAAATTCTTTGGAGCTTCCAGCAGCACGGCACCGCCCGCTCCATCGTTCGCGGCGGGCAATGGCGAGCGCGGATCCAGCGAACAGCCGCGGTATCCGTACTGCATGTCGGAATTCGAATAGTAACAGCACATTTGCCGGTCGCCCGGCACCACCGGGACGGCGTATCCAATCCATGCCGCGTCAGCCTGCCCGGCCACCATGCTCCGAAAGGTCTTGTCCAGCGGCCCGGCCAGCGCATGGGTTTCCACCTTTGCGTTCACCAACCGAGGTTGAGCGGTGGCCATCGCCGCCACGGCCCAAAGCAGCCAACCGCCATGCCTCCTCATTTGTTCAGCAACTCCACCAGAAAGTCGGTCGCTTCCTTGGAGTTCAGTCGCGACAGGTTCTGCACCGCACTGCGTTTCAGCGACGGGTCTGTTTCCTTTCGGGCGATGTCGACAATCTCCTTCGCGCTGCCTTGATTGAACAGCGAGCGCATGATCTGTTCTTTAACATTACGGTCCTGCTCGGATTGATAGAGCGAAACGAGCGGCTCCGCGGTCTTCGAACGGCTCATATTGCCCAGGCGGTGAATGGCGGCCAGGCGCAGCTTAGGATCTTTCTCCGTTTTGGCGATCTCAATCAATCGGTCGGCATTGTTGCCATTTCCCAAGGAGTTGATGATTGCTTCCTTGACCTCCATCGATTGTTCGGTAGTGTAGAGCTGGCTGAGCTCCGGATAGGCGTTCAGATTCCCCAGATACTGGACAGCGTCGCGCCGCAGGTCCGCATTCGGTTCTGACTTCGCGGCGTTTAGCAAGCGGTCCTTGTCGTGAGCCACCATGAAACTGCGCAGAATATTGCGCTTCAAGCCGGCATCGCCCGCCGAGCCGTAGATCTCGCCCAGCGTCTGCAAATTCTCCTTCCCGCCGTAAATGCCCAGATACTCCACAGCCTTCTGTTGCAGGTCCGGATTGCCGCCGCCGCGGGCAAACTGCGCCACAATTTCATTGGACTTCGAACTGCGGTTCTGCGCCAGCACAAAGAGCGCCCGCTCCTTCAATTTCGGAGAACTGCTTTTTTGCAGTATCTTTTCCAGCAACGGCAGCGCCCGTTCCGGATCGCTATTCATCAGACTGTTGATGGCGAACAACTTCAGGTCTTCGTCGTTCTCACTCTCCGGAGAGAGCCCTTGTCCGCCGGCCTGTTGCACTTCCGCCTCAAGCGCCTTGGCATCGTTCAGCCAACGGCTGCCGGGGTACGACTTCTTCAGCTCCGCCAGGGACGCTAGTGCTTGATCGCGCCTGCCGAGTTTCGATAACCCATACGCTTTCCAGTAATAGGCGCCATCTGTCTTCGCCGCTTTCCGCTCGATCACTTTGTCGAACTCGTCAACGGCCTTCTCCCATTCCCGGCGGTCCAGGTATTCGGCACCGCGGCGGTAGAGACGATCTTCACTGTCGTGCCGGCCCCTCTTGGTGTAGACGACGTCCGGAGGCATGGGGGGCATCGGCGCCACGGCGGGCCTGGGCATGGGTGCAGGTTTCGGCGAGACCGGAGCCGCTTGCGCATAGAGCATGGCCTGCTTCGCCTTTTGCATCGCCGTGTATACACGCTGGTCAAGATCGCCTATTTTGATATCGAGATCGAGATCGATGTTCGCCATTCTGGACGCGGCTTCCTGCGCGCGGATACGCATTTCGTCCAGATCCTTTTGGTAAAACATGGGTGCGGCGGGTGGCGGAGGCGGTTCAACCTGCCCAAAGCAGGCCACGGCCAAGCCGAACGCCGCGATTTGTCTAATAAATATCTTCATTGCTTCTCCGTTTACAATTTCGTCCTTGTTAGCGGGACCGCCGGCATGGCGCCGCGATCCCGCAGTTGCGAACCGATGATCTGAACCTTGAAAAGCAGTCCCTGCGCTTCAATCCGATGGCGTAACTCTGCCAGTTGGGCCGGCGAGATGTTGTCCGGACTGTTCGAAATTTCAATCAGTACGCGTTCCAGATCGTCCAGGATATTCGCCACACTGGTTTCTCCGGTGGCGGTGGCCGTCTGCCTATAGAGGCGGTTGGCTTCCACCAGGCTTCCGGCCAGGGTTCGCTCGGGCGTAATATCCAATTCTTTTCCGGATGCGTTCGCCAGTTCGCTGAGAACCATGTGAGACCGTTCCAAATGATCGCCGACGGAGACCAGCAAGATGCGGTCGCGTGTCTGTGCCGCGCCCGCCCCGGCGACGGTGGCAACCGGAGTAACGGCAGACTTCGGCGAATAGCGGCCGGCCAGAAACGCGCCGACCACGAGCGCGGCCATCGCCGCCACAGCGACCCAACGCTGCGAAAACACGAACCAACGGCGCCGCGCTCCGGGAAGCTTCGGCGACACTCGATTCCACACCTTCTGCCCGTAATCGGCGCCACGCGAAGGAACCGGCACCGAATCCACGCTGTTCAGCACCCGCTGCAATGTTTGATACTCCGTCCGGCATTGGGCACAGGAAACCATGTGCGCTTCGATACCCAGGGATTCGGCCACTTCGCCGTAGTAGTGCAAGATCAGCTGTTCTTCTAGAATATGTTCCGTCATCGGATTGCTCACCTGTCAGGCAGTAAGGGGCTGCAGCGCATCGCGCAGTTTCCTCACCGCCCTAAAAATACTGTTCTTCGTGGCGCTGGTGCCGATGGTCAGCACCTCGCCAATTTCTTCGATGGACATCCCCTCAAAATGGCGCAGGGTAAAGGCGGTCCGTTCCTGATCGCTCAATTCGCCTAGCGCCACTTGGAGCTTCTGCTTCACCTGCGCACTGAAATAGATGCGGTCTTGCCCTGGCTCCGTCGTCGATAGGTTGTCCAGCACGTCCACCCCCTCGGCGGTGATAGAAGTATGCCGGTCCTCGTGCCTGCGCCGGGAACGAAGCAGGTCCAGCGAATAGTTCGCGGCAATGCGGTACAGCCAGGTACCGAACGACGACCGCGATTCATAAGAATTCAACTGGCGGCAGGCGCGCAGGAACGTCTCCTGCACAACATCCTCGGCATCGAACTCATTGCCGGTCATGCGATAGGCCAGCCGGAACACACCTCGGCTATAGCGCTCCACCAGAATTCGGAACCCGTCGCTATCGCCTGCCAGCGCAAGCGTTATAGCGGCTGCATCACTTTCTTCCATCTGCCCTTTAGACTACAAATACTTTACGCGGTTAGCCACACTCCACAATCAGACAACAGGTGTGTTGCACCGCGCACAGGGAACGGCTTGCAAAGCGCTGAACATTCAGCACCTTGGCACTGGCCCAACGCGTGCCTTTGCCTAAATCATGCGAGCCAGAATGATTTCCCTTGGAGTACACGCTATCGCCATCGCCGCCCTGTTTCTATTGCCGTTCGGCGAATCCCCCACGCTGGAAAAAGCGGTGGAGCCGCCGCTGCCGCCCATCCGATTACACCTCGCCCCCGTGCCCGCGCCAACGCCTGGCGGAGGCGGAACACGCTCCCCGCTGCCTCCAACCAAAGGCCAACTGCCGCAATACGCCAAGCGTATCTTCATCCCGCCCGTAGAGCGAACCGACACTTCGCATCCATTAATCATCGAGCCCTCCATCGCGATCGAAATGCCTCCCTCGGCATTAGCACTGGTGCAGTTCGGCGATCCGAACGGCCAGCCAGGCCCGCCCTCCGGT
>JBBRNO010000132.1:0-18988 GCA_038230275.1 Bryobacterales bacterium | reverse complement strand
AGGGAGAGGAGAGCGGCAACAGTTGGCGGAGGCGGTGGGGGATTTGTATGTCGGTGGAGTGGATCTGGATTGGAAGGGGATGTACGCGGCCGGGAGCAGGAAGCGGGTCGCTCTGCCCACGTATCCGTTTCAACGCCAACGGTATTGGTTCGACGAATCCAAACCGCAACGCTTTATCACTGCTGAGTCCGCGTCCGGTTTAGCGCTCACCCGTGTCAACGTGGCAATCCCAATCTTTGAAACTACGCTTGACCTTCGGGCGTTGCCCTTCGTCGCCGAACACCGCGTCCTGGGCGTTCCGGTAGCTCCAGCGTCTGTCTACATTGAGCTAGCGCTAGATGCGTATGCAAGAGTGGGTCCTCCCGCTGAGTACGTCGCGATCCGCGATCTACAAATCAACGAGCCAATCCGGTTCCCCGCTCCAGATAGCGCGTTCCGGCTGCAAGTGATCCTCGATAGCAACTCCGATCCGAACTCCGATGACCAGGAGTGCCGCTTCCAAATCCTTACCCAACCGGAGCCTGGTGTGCAGCGTTGGCTTCGGCACGCCTCAGGAACGCTCGTTCGGACCGCAACTCTGGCAACTGATCTCAACTTCGACGCGCTGCGGGAGCGAATCACCAGACCCGTCGATTCCACTGACTTCTACAAGGACCTAACTGCCGCCGGCATCGACTTGGGAACGTCCATCCAAGGGATTCATCAATTGTTCGCCGCCGAAGGAGAGGTTCTAGCCCGAGTTGTCCTGAATGAATCCTTCGCAGGAGAAAGGGATTCGTACCGGATACACCCTGCTTTCCTTGACTCCTGGTTCCAGGTCTTCGGCGCCGCGGTTTGGCAGAGCGCAACCAGTAGGGGGCCGGCCCCAGTAAGAGCACTCACTTCCATCCAGAGTTTTCAATGCTTGCCGCACCCACCCACTTCCGTCTGGATCCACGCCACGCTCGCGGGGGATTTCTCGGTCTTCGATGAGACCGGAACGTTACTCGCTCACGCAACCGGGCTGCGCGTACAGCCCATCCGTGCCCTGGCCGCCGCAGTGCCGGTGCAACCTATGGAGGACTGGTTCTATTCGCTGAATTGGGTGCCGAAGCCCATCGCAATCGAAGCACAGGCAGGTTCAATAGTTTCCAATGGAGACTTCGTCTCCGGCCTTTCGCGAAGGGCGGCGGGTCTGCGCAAACAGCACGGGCTCGATCTCTATGATCAGTTCCGCCCAAGAATGGATCGGCTTGTCTCTGGCTACATTACCGAAGCGCTGCAGGAGCTTTCGGCGTCCGATGAAATCGCAGGCCGCCAACGTCAGCTGTTTGGCCGTGTGCAGCAAATTTTAGCCGAAGACGGTATGAGCCCGGACGCGCCGGAACGGCTCTCCACGCTTCTTCGCGACTTCCCTCAGTTTGTAGCAGAGTTAGCGCTGACCGCCCGTTGTGGCTCCTCACTGGCGGCTGTATTACGCGGCCAGTCTGATCCCTTGCAACTGCTTTTCCCGGACGGCGACACCAGTGCGTTAGAAGATCTGTACGTCCATTCACCAGGCGCCAAGGTCTTCAACCCTTTGGTAGCGGATGCTATTTCAGCGGCGCTCCACGCCAAGCCCAATCAGAAACTGCGCATTCTGGAGATTGGCGCCGGGACGGGTGGAACCACTACCTTTGTGGCGCCGGTATTGGCCGGGTTCGACGTCGAATACACCTTTACAGACGTCTCTCCTTTATTCCTCGAAGCAGCACGCGCGAAGTTCGCGCAGTATCCGTTTTTTGACTTCCGGATGCTCGATATTGAACTCGCTCCCGACGCACAAGGGTTCGAACGTGAATCGTATGACATCGTACTCGCTGCCAACTGCCTGCACGCCACCACGGACCTGCGTGCAACCCTAGCCCATGTGCGTGAACTGCTGGCTCCGGGCGGATTGCTGCTGCTCCTCGAAGGAACGCGGCCGGAGCGATGGGTGGATGTGACGTTCGGAATGACGGAAGGTTGGTGGAGGTTCAGCGATCGCGATCTGCGTCCCGATTATCCCTTGCTCTCGCGCCCAACCTGGCTTTCCCTGCTCTCGGAATGTGGGTTTGAAACTCCAGTGGCGGTGGTGCCTAACGAAGAGTCGCAACAGGCACTGTTGGTCGCCAGTCGTGCGCCGCGGCCCATCGGCAAATGGTTGCTCGTTGGGGATTCCCTCAAGCGCGGTGCGTTGCACGACCGGATCACAGCGGCTGGGGGTGCGTGCCTCGCCATCGCTGCCGATCAACTGCTTTCGTCCTTGTCAGGTGAAACGTTTGATCGCCTCGTCGTGTTCGCGCCGGCGGATGAATCCCTCGCAGCGCAACTGGCCGCTGGCGCACAGGTGCTTGAAGCGCTTCCGTTGCTGGCAAATACGAAGCTGTGGCTTGTAACGGAGGGCGCACAGCCCGGGCTTCCCGGAACTGCCATTGATCCGGCCCAGTCGGTGCTCTGGGGAATCGGCCGAACCATCGCACTCGAATTTCCCGGCCTGTGGGGTGGGCTCGTCGATCTGGACTCGGCGGATCTCTTGTTTGCCCAGATTTTTCACGCTGATGGCGAAGATCAGGTTGCATTTCGAGACGGCGTCCGCTACGTTGCCCGGCTGGAAAGGCGGCCAGCGCCTCCGTTGGCGAAGCCTGCATTTCGCGCGGACGCCCTGTATCTCATCACCGGAGGACTGGGGAACCTGGGCTTGCGGCTCGCCGAATGGATGGTGCATCACGGCGCGCGTAAACTCATGCTGGTGGGCCGAACGAATCGCCGTGAAGGCCGTAACGCGGTAGCTATTGAAAGGCTCCAAGCGCTTGGCGCTGAACTCACGTTCGTTTCGGCTGACGTTTCGAATCCAGCGTCACTCGAGATCCTTCGAGCAGCGTTGGCAGGGCAGGATCTCCGCGGCGTGTTCCATACCGCGGCGCTGTTTGACCGTGCGCCCCTCACGCCTCACGACCCAGCCCGGTTTGCCGCCGTCGTCCTGCCAAAAGCGCAAGGCGCGATGCTGCTTCATGAACTAACCAGGGAAGCTCAGCTCGATTTCTTCGTCTTGTTTTCTTCCACTACTTCGTTGCTAAGCGTAGCGAATATGGGCGCATACTGCGCGGCGAATCAGTTCCTCGATTCCTTTGCCGAGTGGCGCCGTCGCCAAGGTCTGCCCGCCCTCTCGATCAATTGGGGTGTTTGGGACGAACTCCAGGACGTCCCCGCGGAAGAAGTTCAAAATTACCTCCGTGCAGGCATGATCCCCATGCCGGCGGACACGGCACTCGCCGCACTTGGTCACCTGATGGCGACCTCCGCCACGCAGGCCACCATTGCGCAGATCGACTGGACCCGGCTCCGTGCCGCCTATTCCCAGCGGAAGAGAAAGCCGCTGTTGGAACAACTAAGTAATCGGCATCTGATCGCGTGCAAAACACCGGATCGGGCGCCTTCTCCGGCGCCGATCACAGGCAGCGTTGTGGAGATCGTCCGCGCAGAAGCCGCCGCCGTACTCGGCCTGACTGCCGATGAGGTGGACCCGAAGAGCGGCCTGTTCGAACTGGGCATGGATTCGCTGATGTCCGTCGACCTCAAGTCCCGATTGGAAACGCGATTCGGCCGAAAGCTTCCAACCACCTTGACGTTCAATTATCCAAACGTAGTAGCGCTTGCCGGATTCCTGTCAGGTCCGCCCGCCGCGCCGAAGCCGATGGTCCCCATGGCGCCGCCCGACCTGTCCGAAGACGACCTTGCCGGCCTCTTGGCCAACGCCCTGAAAGGAATTGACTAATGCCAACTGTGCCCGAAGATCCACAATCTGCCGACCGCCGCGCGCTGCTTCGACAGGCGCTTGAAGCGGTGGAGAACCTGAAGGCGAAGGTGCGCTCGCTTGAGTCCTCCGCAGCGGAGCCCATTGCGATTGTCGGCGCAGGTTGCCGTTTTCCAGGCGGGGCCCACAGTCTGGATCTCTACTGGGACTTGCTGGCAGAGGGGCGCGACGCTGTTACTGAAATTCCGCAGAGCCGGTGGAAAGCCTTCGGCCAGCCGGACGCCGGGCCGGGCTGGCATGCAGGGCTGGTGGAAGACCTGGACCAGTTCGAACCAAAATTCTTTGGGATTTCAGCAAGGGAAGCGTCCTTGATGGATCCTCAGCAGCGGCTGGTGCTGGAAGTAGCATGGCAGGCGCTGGAAAATGCAGGCCAGAACCCGAAAGGTTTGGACGGATCCCGTACCGGCGTCTATATCGGCGTAACCGGCCACGACTACGGTGACTTGCTTCGCGAGGCTGGGGGTCTGCTCGACATTTATGCCGGTACGGGTAATGCGAACAACGCCGTGGCCGGGCGCCTGTCGTTCTTGCTTGGCCTTCAGGGGCCCTGCTTCTCGGTTGATACGGCCTGCTCGTCTTCCCTGGTCGCGATTCATCTCGCCTCCCAAGGCCTGCGAAACCGGGAATGCTCCATGGCGCTGGCCGGCGGCGTGAACGTGGTGTTGACTTCGGGGTCATTCGAATGCATTCGCAACTGGGGGGTCATGTCACCCGACGGGCGCTGCAAAACATTCGATGCCGGGGCTAACGGCTTCGTGCGGGCGGAAGGCTGCGGCATCATCGTTTTGAAGCGGCTTTCGGACGCCGTTGCCAGCCGCGATAATATTCTGGCGCTGATCAGAGGCTCGGCGGTAAACCAGGATGGCCGCAGCAGCGGACTCACCGTGCCCAACGGACCTGCCCAAGAAGAAGTAATCCGCCAGGCTCTGGCGAGCGCGCGCGTGAAGCCGGAGCAAATCACCTACGTTGAGGCGCACGGAACGGGAACGCCCATCGGCGACCCAATCGAGGCGCATGCCATCGGCGCCGTCCTGGGAGCCGGCCGGAGCGACGACAATCCGCTCATCGTGGGCGCGGTTAAGACCAATCTTGGACATTTGGAATCGGCATCGGGTGTGGCTGGCCTGCTCAAGATCGCGCTGGCGATGCGTGAAAAACGCATCCCGGCGAACCTTCACTTCCATGAATTGAGCCCCAATGTGGACTGGGCCGGCGTGCCTGTCGAGGTTCCGGTGCAATCGAGGCCCTGGCCATCCGCGCCGCGATTGGCCGGGGTCAGCGCTTTCGGTTTCAGCGGCACCAACGCCCATGTCATTCTGGAAGAGGCTCCGCCAGTCGTAGCGCATAGTGTGGAACGCGATCGCCCCGTCCATCTGCTGGCCCTCTCGGCGCGAACTCCAAAAGCACTGGCACAATTGGAGCGGGACTTCGGCCACCGCCGGTTTTCAGACCCGGTGGCAGATATTTGCTTCACCGCGAATACGGGCCGTGCGCACTTCGGCGAACGCCTGGTGGTGACCGGTTCGTCAACCGAAGGGATTCAGTCTAAGCTGGCGGCGTCCATTGCAAATCGTGGTCAAGTGGGCCGTAGCGCGCCGAAAATCGCATTCCTTTTCACCGGTCAGGGCTCTCAATACCCGGGAATGGGCCGTGAGCTTTTTGACACGCAGCCGGAATTTCGAGCATCGCTCGAAACCTGCGCCGCGATTCTCATGCCCTACATGGCCGAACCGCTTCTGGAAGTTCTCTACGGCCAGCGCACGCATCTTCTTCACGAAACCGCCTACACGCAGCCAGCGCTCTTCGCCCTGGAATGGGCACTGGCGAAACTATGGCGTAGCTGGGGCATCGAACCATCATTCGTGTTGGGTCACAGCGTCGGTGAATACGTAGCCGCCTGTGTGGCTGGATATTTTTCACTCGACGACGGCCTGAAGTTAATCGCCGCGCGCGCCAAGCTAATGCAAGCGCTGGGGCCCGGGTGGGGCATGCTTGCGGCCCAGTGCGCCCCGGAAGCACTAAAAAGGATTTCGTATCCTTCGGTGTCCGTTGCCGCCTATAACGGACCGGAGAGCATTACTATCTCCGGCCAACTTGCGGAACTGGCACTCGCGGAAGCGGAACTCACCCGGCAGGGCATCACAGTAAAGTCTCTGCCCGTGTCGCATGGTTTCCATTCGGCGCAGATGGATTCCATCCTAGGGGAGTTTCGGGAAATCGCTGGAACAATCCGTTGGGAAACTCCAGGCGTCAGCCTGATTTCAAGCGTCACCGGGAAACTATCGCCGGTGGACGAACTGCAAGATCCCAACTACTGGGCGCGTCAGGTTCGCGATCCGGTCCGGTTCCATGACGCAGTGACCACGGCCGCGGAGCGTGGCTGCAATGTTTTTCTCGAGATAGGGCCCTCGCCTGTCCTTACTGGATTGGGCCGCCGAGTTGTAGGGAAAGGCGATCATACGTGGGCCTTCTCACTGCGGCCTGATAAGGATTGGGAACAGATGCTCGAGGCCCTGTCTCAACTCTACCTGCGTGGTGCGGATGTAGACTGGGCTGCCTACGATGCTCCCTATTCACGCCGGCGAGTAGCGCTTCCCACCTATCCGTTTGATCGTCAGCGATATTGGATGGACGCCGCGAAGGAATCTGTTCGCACAAAGGACGGGGTTGGTAGCTTCTGCCGCAAACAACTCGAGTCGCCGGCCCTTCCCGGTCCGGTTTACGAGTTTGAGCTTGCGGCGAGCCATCCCACGTTGGCCGGACATCGCCTCAATGGGACCATCGTCTTCCCGTTCACGGGTTACCTGCAACTTGCCCGTGAATGCGACATTGCTGGGTTGGCAGATTTTCGGGTGGACAAAGCGCTCCTCCTCGAGGAAGGCGAGCGCCGGAAAGTGCAGGTCACGGTCGACGATTCCGGAATCAGATTCTTCAGTCACGCCAACGGAAACTGGATAACACATGCAACGGGCCGGATTGCGGTAGTCTCCAATCTGGCGGCGGAAGATCTCAGGACCTTGCGCGGCAGAATCGATGAACCCGTGCTGTTGGACGGCTTTCTTGATCGCATGCGTAAGAGCGGCTTAGACTACGGTGAGCCGTACCATGGCCTACTTGCCTTGTGGGAATGCGGGGATGAATCGCTAGGTATGGTTCGTGGCGCCGCTGAGCTTGCGCCAGTCCTGGATGCGTGCCTGCAAGTACTGACTCCCCTGGTTGAGCGCCACGCGGGCGGTGCGGTGTTGCCCGCCGGCGCAGACTCCATTGAAATCACCGGTAGCCTCGCTGGGCCAGTGTGGGCTCACGGTTGCATTACTTCCATCACGTCCGACGGCATCACGGCGGACATCAAGGTCTATCGGGAGTCCGGCGACCAGGTCGCCAGCATCACCAGATTTCAGGCAAAGCGGCTGGCCACCCGCGCCCGTACCCTGCTCTATGAAATTGCCTGGCACCAAGCGGAGCGCGAACCGCAAAACTCCCAGGCCGAAGGTTGGTGGTTGCTGATTGGTGGGGGCGCTGATGCGGAAGGGTTGGCTGCGTCTCTTCGCCTTAGCGGTGGAAGTGTTGTCGCCATAGCTCAGCAGGGCATCGCAGCAGAAATTCTGGACAGCCACGAATGGCGCGGCATTATTTATCTCGCGAACCTCGAGATCATTCCCGGCATGGATGTGGAACTCGCGGCAAAGACCAGCCTCAGCCCTGTCTACGCTCTCATCCAGACTTTGGCGAAACAGGCGCAATGCCCAAAAGTTTGGCTCGTAACCGAATGCGCCATTCCGATAGGTGACGACCCGGTCGAACCTGTGCAAGCTTGTTTATGGGGCTTGGGCCGGAGTCTTGCGGCGGAGTATCCACAGTACCGCATCTCATTGATGGACATTGATGCGGAAGCTGATTTCGGACTAGTCGCGGGTGAGTTCCCAGGTGAGAGCGCGGAAACACGCGTCGCCATTCGCGGTGGCAAGCGATGGGTTGCACGCCTCAGGCCCTGGCGGGAAGGGGGCCCTTCGCGGCTCACTATCTCCGCTCCGGGCGTTCTCGACAACCTGATATCAGTGCCGATCGAAAGGCGCGAACCTGGCGCGGGTGACGTCGAAATACGCGTCCTGGCAAGCGGGTTGAACTTCCGCGATGTGTTGAGCGCACTTGGCATGGTGCCCGGCATGGAAGGTGTTTTCGGCGCCGAATGTTCGGGAATCGTAGAGCGGGTTGGCAGCGCGGTCCAGAATCTTAGGATCGGTGACGCAGTCGTGGCTTTTGCCCCCGCCAGCTTTGCCACGCATGTAACCGTCCGGTCTGAAATGGTGGCGCTCAAGCCGGAAAACCTGACTTTCGCGCAGGCCTCGGCGTTGCCGGTCGCCTACTTTACGTGCATGTATGGACTCGAAATGTTGGCTCAACTCAAGCGTGGGGAAACTATCCTGATTCACGCAGGAGCGGGCGGCGTTGGTTTGGCCGCCATTGAGGTGGCGCGCCGCATTGGCGCCAAAATCTTTGCTACGGGAGGCAGTGAGGAGAAACGTCAACACCTGCGTGACCTTGGTATCGAGTTCGTGTTCGACTCCCGAAGCAGGGAATTTGCGCGGCAAGTCTTAGACTCGACTGACGGACGCGGGGTCGATATAGTCCTCAACTCGCTAGCAGGCGATCTGATCGACGCGGGCTTCGAAGCCCTGGCTCCGGCCGGCCGTTTTGTCGAACTGGGGAAGCGGGGAATCTGGACGGATGAAGAAGTCGCCGCGGCACGCCCGGACGCCAAGTACTTCGCCTTCGATTTCGGAGAACGTGCCTGGAATAATCCCTCCATGGTGCGCGAATTGTTTGTGGAGTTGAACCGCCGCCTGGACGCAGGCGAGATGCATCCATTGCCGGTCCAGGTGTTCGATCAGCCGGACGCTGCGAGCGCGTTTCGCATGATGGCTCAGGCGCGCCACACAGGAAAGCTGGTGGTTGCACAGTCCGGCCGGGCCCTATCCCGCCATGCGCAAATCGTTTCCGAAGGCCAGTACTTGATTACGGGTGGGTTGGGAGCGCTTGGCTTGCAGACCGCCGCTTGGCTGGTGAAAATGGGCGCGCGATCCATTGTTCTTGCCGGTCGGAAAGATCCCACCGCGGCAGTTCGCGAATCCATTGATGAGTTGCGGCGCTCCGGCGCAATGGTCGAGGTCCACGCGACGGATGTTGCGGACTTCGGCGCCGTCGAGGCGCTCCTCGCGAAAATCCGGCACTCCCGGAAACCTCTGCGTGGAGTGTTTCACGCTGCCGGTGTTTTGGATGACGGCATCGCTGCCGATCAGACCTGGGATCGAGCCTGGAGCGTTATGGCGCCGAAAGTCGCTGGCGCGGCTAATTTGCATCGGCTAACTCAGCACGACCCACTTGATTTCTTCGTCCTGTTTTCGTCTGCTTCCGCCATTCTGGGTTCCCCCGGTCAAACCAGCTACGGTGCAGGTAACGCGTATTTAGATGGCTTGGCGCACGCCAGGCGCAAGGCAGGGCTCCCTGCTCTAAGCGTGAACTGGGGCGGGTGGGCTTCCTCCGGAATGGCTGCCGCACTTTCTGACCGCCAACGTGCCCGAATGCGTGATGCCGGGATGGAACCAATTCGCCCTGCCGATGCCTTCGCCGCTCTGGACCTTGCTTTGACCGCCACTCCTCCCCAGCTAGCCGCCATCCTGGTCGATTGGGAAGTCATCGCCCGGCAAGGCCATAGCGCCGGTTCGGACGCGATGTTCTTTTCAGAAGTACTGCACCCGGGCGGTGCAAAACAACCCGGACTTCTGTCGGCCTCCGCCGCTTTACAGACCGCCGTGAAAACGGGATCGGTTCAAGATCGCGGTAAGGCCGCCGTTAAGTATTTGCAATCGATCATGGCCTCCATCGCAGGTTTTGCGGAATCGGAAGTCAACCCGGCCCAGCCGGTGACCGACTTCGGCCTCGATTCCCTGATGGCGTTGGAATTCAAGAATCGCATTCAGACGGACACGGGCGTATCGCTTCCGATCGCTCGTCTATTGGAAGGAAAGTCCATCGCCGAACTCGCGGCCGAGCTCGTCGCCGGGATCGAGATTGGCGCTGGTCCCGCCAAACCCGCTACCGGCGAGCAGCTCCTGTTGCAGGTGGATTCCCTCAGCGAGACCGAACTCGACGCTGCACTCAGCAGAATGCTGGCCGAGGATCAGTCACGGTGAGCCCAAGGAATGACGAGGCCGCCCGCTCTCTCCCAAACTTGAATCTTGAAGAGAAACGAGAGCTGCTGAAGAAAATTCTGGAGGCCCGCTCAGCGAAAACGAATTCCGCGTTCCCGCTCTCCTACGGCCAGCGCGCGATCTGGTTCCTACAGAAACTGGCGCCTGAAACATTTGCCTACAATCTCGCATTCTGCCCCAGATTCCGTCCACGCTTGAATGAGGCGGCGCTGGTGCAGGCGCTTGGAGGCCTGGCTGAACGCCACGCCTCGCTTCGAACCATATTTCTAGATGGCGCCGGCGAGCCCTTGCAACGAGTGGAGCCGCCCGCTCCGGTCGAGTTTCAATCAATCGGCGCTCCATCGGACGAAGCCGCGCTGGCGGCGGCAATCATCGCGGACTATCAGCGGCCCTTCCCGCTCAGCAAGCCGCTGTTTCGAGTGACTCTATTTCGGGAATCCGAATCTGATCTCCTTCTGCTCACGTTCCATCATCTCGTTCTGGATGCGCGGTCCGTATTGATCCTGTGCGATGACTTGCGTGTTCTTTACGAGGCGCAGCTTAGCGGAGCTGCTGCTTCGCTCCGGCCGGTAACTGCTCAATACCGTGATTTCGTTTCCTGGCAAAATGCGATGCTGCGTTCCGCCGAAGGCGATGACATGTGGGGATACTGGCGTGAAAAACTAACCGGCATCCTTCCCCCGTTGGAGCTTCCTTCCGCCAGGCCCCGCCCCGCTGTCTTTCGTTTGCTGGGGCAATCCATTGGATTTACGATAGACGCGTCCGGCGCTGCGCAGCTGCGGTCGCTCGCACAGCGCTACAACACGACTTTCTACGTGGTGATGTTATCGGCGCTCCGTGTTTTGCTTTATCAATTCACCGGCCAGAGGGATCTGGTGATTGGCAGCCCCGTGTCTGCGCGCACCAGGCCGGAATGGGCGGGTGTGGTCGGCTATTTCGTAAACATGCTTCCGCTTCGGACGCTGCTTCGCCCGGCCGTCTCCTTTGCCACGCTCCTGGAGGCATCGCGCGAAGACGCAATCGCGGCACTCGCCCGCCAGGATTTCCCGTTTCCAGTGATTGTGGAGCGCATGAAACTTCACCGCGATCCGGCACGCACGCCTATTTTCCAGGTGATGCTAAATGTTCCTTCATCCCAACGGCAATCCTCACAATCCAGGGTCTACGGTGCAACTCAACCGGGCCAGACTTTTGGCGGCTCCGCAGTGGAACCGTATGAAATACCCCAGCAAGAGGGGCAGTTTGAACTAACTATCGAAATCGTCGAATCAGATTCTGGATTGTCAGGGAACCTGAAATTCGCCTCGGATGTATTGGATCGCGATATGGCGGACCGAATGCTCGCATCGCTGGTTGCGATTCTGAAGTCCGCCGCTCTTAGGCCGGAAATGCCGATTGAGGAATTACTCTCACTTTCCGGCCGCGACGAAATCGAGATCTAAGGTCCCGCTCTAGCCCCTATCGTTTTGGATCAGTTCTTCTTCCGGGCTTCCAGGCGGAACGCAAGATCCATCGAGGTTGCAGGCACCGTCTTGAATGGCATTCCCTGCAGCGTTTGTTTCTGTTCCAAGGCCAGCCTATCCGCCTGCTTCGCCATCCTTGCGATATTCTTGCTGATGCGCCGCACGTCCAGTGCAACCTCCAACGCAGAGGCAGGATCGAACATCAACGAAAATGAGTCGGAGGCGAGCATCGCGAAGTCGTATACCATCCGCACCTTCTCGCCCGTGCTCATCGATTCCTTGCCAAGCTTCGCCGTATCGAAACCCATGTATCGCGAAAACTGCCGCGTATAGTTATTGGCGTAGCGTCTTACGCCGGGCCCTTTCGGAGGTAGACTAAGCGCGGTGTGTAGAGGTTCAATCACCAGCCGGCGTTGTTTAATCTTGCGGTCGTTCAACTCCAGCAGGATGAACCCATCTCTGGTTTCCAGCTTCTTGATGCCCTCCGCGGAAACAGTGACGCCATCGAAGTCTTTGCCGCGAAGTCCTTCCGGTACACCGAAGTTGCCCAGCTTATCTTCACCCGCTGCCTTGGCCGGCCAGGTGGTCCGGTGTTTTTTCGGATTGTACAGGGCCACCCGGGCGATTCGAAGTGTATCTTTTTCCATTTCGAATTTCACGTACTGCCGCGGCCGGTTCGCTTTATCCTTGGCGTCGGCAAAGGCCCGGTCGTAGATCACCCCATAGAAACTAACCGGCAATTTTTGCGAGACGAGGACATCATTCCCCCTTCTCACGGCACGGAAGTCATTCATCTGGGAATAGACGAAGGCCCTGAATTCGTTCAGCTCCGGCGCCAGTGGACAAGATCCGCCTGCGGCGCGCAGATTTTCGTTTGCTGTCTGCAGTTGATGTATAGCGAATGGCCGTCCCACCTGGTCGCCCTCCCACAGAACTCTCTGCAGCAGGTCCGCTAATGGTTCCCGCGCGGCCTTGATCGACGACAGACAATCCTGCTTGCGCTGGTCCAGACTATCCAGCATCAGTTGCGCCTGCTGCCTCCTGTCTTCGGCCTTCTCGGTGGCCATTGCCTTTTGCCAATAGCTCCGGGCTTCTTCGGTCCTGCCCTGTGCTTCCAAAAGTTCAGCCAGCTTGCGCTTTGGGTCGGCCATCTCCGGCATCAATGTATCGATTTCCCGATAGGAGGCGACCGCGTGATCGTACCTCCGGTCCTCTACGTCCTGCTGTGCATGCGCGTACAGCTTGCGGACGGCCTTGCCGCTCGGCTCCGGCAATTCCTGCAAGCTCTGTAGCATGCCTATTTTCAACTGCACATCGTCGCCATCCACGGCCTGCGGAGCCATCTGGTTATACTGCTTGAACAGCGCGATGGCCTCGTCATAACGGTCTTCCTGCTCGGCGCATTTAGCCAGGTTGAATACCAACGCGGGATTGCCTTCCTGGCTCTGCTGCAGTTGTTTAAGTTGCGCGCATAGCCCCGGGCCCACGGCCGGTGGCGCTTGCGCGTCTTCGTCTTCCTCCACTTCCTTGCCCGCCAACAGGGCAATCTGTCTGTTCACTGCATTGACTTGCGGTCGATCTCGCTCAGCAAGCGAAGACTGCTCCAGCCCCATCATCATGGCCGAACGCATCTGATCGGCCTGATCCAGCAACGCGCCGCTACGCAGCGATGTGGCATATCCATCCAAATGGATCACCGCTTGGGATCGGTCTCCACGCCGATATTTCGTGAGCGCCAAATTGTAAGCCGTCGTCGGGTTGCCGGGCTGCAATTGCAAAGCGGACTCCAGCAATTCCGTAGTTTTGGCGAAGTCTTGCAAACGATAAGCCTGCCCCGCCGTCGCCGACATAGACTTGACTTTTCCATTCACTAGTTCGTTAACGCGCTTGAGACCTTCCTCGGCTGTCTTGTCGGCCGCTTTGCCTTCCGCCTGCAAATAGAGGCTTCTGGCTTCCAGCAGATTCCCCTGCTTCTCCGCCGCTTGCGCCAGCTTTGTCAGCCGCTTCGCTTCCGTTTTGTTCACCTTCCTCAGATCGTTCTGCGCCTCCCCGAGGCACGCAGACATCAGAAACAGAGTTACGCCCGTACACACTCGCAGTGTGGCCACAAAGTCCTCCGGAAGTTCATTTTTGACCGAGGTATTGCTTCCAGGGAGCCCAGTAATATTTCTCCCAACCTTCGCTCACTCCCTGGTAGTCCTGTTCCGGCACGTCGATATGGATCAACTCGATCCGGCCGTGATCTCCTTCCGGAACAAAGGCCAGAATGAGAGTGGAATCCGGGTCACTATCCAGAAAATTCACCGAACGCCAGGACTGCACAATCAGCCTGGGTGCCACCACGGAAAGCATAGTTCCGCTGATTTGGCCCTCGAAAGCGCGAAACGGCGCACCAGGCTCAGCGCTCACCGTGACAGGCATTCCGGTTACAGCCGCATGCAGCACAGGATCGAGATAGGTCGCATACAGATGTTCGGCCGTCGCGGCCAGGACTACCGATTGTGTAATCAAGCGTCTCATCAGAATTCGACTCGCCAGAGAAAGTGTCGCGCGAGCGTTTCGCACCCGCTCAGCCTGCGATAATAACACTGCATGAAGCTGAGATTTGCCGGTTGGCTTCTCCTGATCACCGGCTTACTTCCGGCTCAAGGCCCTTCCTACCTTTCGCAGTTGCCAACCGGCGACGCCTGGGTCTCCCACCTAAGAGACCAACTGCTACCCTTCTATTCGACGCCGGATGCACTCGGGAATCCGCTCGGTGCATTCCCTTCAACTCGCTGTGATGACGGCTCGGCACTGAATTTTCAAAAACCATGCGCGCCCATCGCCGGAAATTTCTATTTGCTTTCGCCCAACTGGTATCTGGTGCCCATGTCGCGCCAGACTTACGGCTACGGGGTTGCCTTCCATATGACCGGTGATGTTCGCTACCTGAACTGGATGAAAGCCGGCGTGGACGTAATTCGCGCCCAGTTCATGGATCGCACCAACGGCGGCATGTACCTGCAGATGGACCTCAATAGCAAACAGTGGTCTCCAGATGCAGCTTTCCGCGATCCCCAACAGCTTGACTATGGACTTCTTGGCATGGCCTTCCCCTATTACCTGACACGCGACGCCACCGTTCTGCCGGACATCATCGCGATGCAGCGCTACGTTTACGCCAGTTATTGGAACCCGTCGCTTGGGTCTATGCAGTGGCTGCTTAAATCGCAAGGCGCAACCGCCTTCGATCAATTGCAACTCACGGCGTGTCTCGACCAGATGAATACGTATCTGGTTTTGCTGGCGCCCATCGTTCCGGAACCGTATCGAACTGAGATGAAAAATGAAATGCGGATGCTGGTGAAGTCCATGATTTCCATCTTCTATTCTCCGGTTGCCAACCTGTATTTCACCTCAGCCAACGCGCCGTTTGACACCGACCAGCAGAAGACCGGTGTCGATGTGGGACATACAAGCAAGGCGTTTTGGATGTCGCGTTTTGCCGGACAAATCAACGGCGACGCCAACCTGGTTGCGTGGAGTGAAGCGAACGCCCGGCGTCACCTGGCGCGCACCTGGATTGATAGCGACGGGCGCACGCTCGACTGAAACAAGAATTGGTGGGTCTATTGTGAATTGGACCAACTCGCCGGCACACTGTCGCTCGACAATCCTGCTGACGGGGCTAACCTTCCCAGGTCGGCTGCGTATTGGTTTACTTACTTCGTCGACCATCAGCACGGCGATGTATGGAACGGAGTTACTTTCGGTACAAATGCGCCGCAGAAGGACTTTCCCAAAGCATGGCAATGGAAGAACGCCTATCACGCGTTTGAGCACGCGCTGGTCGCCTACATTACGGCGCAACAGATCCGGCAGGCAGCCTTCCCACTGTATTTTGTGTTCACGCAGGAGGTTCCGGTCAACTCAGTTTCGCCGTTCTACCTGCGGGCAGAGGTGGATCACATCGAAACCGCCGGAGCCAATCTGCGGAAAGTAACGTTTATCGGAAGCGCGAATTACGACCCGCCGCTTTGCGCAGTCTCAGCCGCAAGTTTTCTGCCCACACCCCTCGCTTCGTCTTCCGCAGGCACAGTCTTCGGCAACAATTTTGCAAACGCTTCCGTCTCAGTCACTGATCAGGCCGGCGTTCCCAGGCCGGCGATCGTGATCGGCTCTACCGCGACGCAAGTCAATTTCGTACTGCCGGCGCAGCTTGCTTCCGGTCCCGCCACCATCACCGTCACGACTCAATCAGGTACGCCGGTCAGTGCCAAAACAACGATCGCTCCGGTTTCTCCCGCTGTCTTTCAATCCGACGCGGGAACCGCGACGGTAGCCGCGAATATTATCCGAGTGCGCAGCGGCGGCGCGCACTCGGTTGAACCGATTGCTTCTGGAATCTCATTCGGCGCGGCGACCGATCAGCTGTTCCTGGCCATTTACGGAAGCGGAATCCGAGGCGCCTCCACCGTGACTGCGACGCTGCGAGGACACGACGTGCCTGTGCTGTACGCCGGTCCGCAGGGTATCGCGGGCCTCGACTAGGTGAACATCGGACCCTTGCCCCGGTCCCTCGCCGGGCTGGGCCGCGTCACCATTCTGCTGACAGCGGATGGCCTTACCGCGAATGCTGTATAGGCCAATTTCCCCTAATCGGCAGCCGGTGTATAGTAGTTCACTGCTGGACAAGTTCACTTCAAAATAACTTCATGATGCTACCTAACCGAATAGCAGGCAAACGAGGCCTCCGATGAAAGCGTGGAGGTTTTATGGATTTAACGATCTGCGGCTGGATGACGTCCCCGAACCGGTGCTGAAACCGCGCCACGTGATTGTCGAGGTGCTCTGCGTGCAGCCGAGTGTAACCGAAGCGCAACTGGCCTTCGGAATCCCCACACTGGCCTTTGAAAAGATCAAACACAGACTCGAAACAGAGGCGCCCGTCCAGTTATTCGGACATGAATTCTGCGTGCGAATTCTGGAGATTGGCCCGGGCGTTACTCGATTCAAGGTAGGGGACCGGGTAGCGGCCCGCGCGAAACTCCCCTGCGAGACCTGCGTGCACTGCCTTTCGGGACGCAGCAACTTTTGCCGGAAAGGCCCCATCATTGGCTTCCAGTTGCCTGGCTGCTTCAGCGAGCGGGCGATCCTACCGGAAATTGCACTAGTGAAAGTGGATGACAGAATCTCTGACAGTGAGGCCGCCTGCCTGCAGTCGCTGAGCGATTCGGTGGCATCGGTGGAGACCGCGCAAATCGGCATCGGCGATTCAGTGGTCGTGTTCGGCCAGGGAAGCATGGGCCTGGAATGCTTGCAGATCGCCCGCAATAGCGGGGCCGGATTGTTGATTTCAGTCGATGTGAGGGACGAAGCCTGCGCTGTTTCGAAGGAACTTGGTGCGGACTATGCGCTGAACGCCAGGAACTGCGACCCAGTAAAAACCATCCAGGAGCTGACGGGTGGCGGAGCGGACATCGTCTTTGAATGCGCCGGCGGAAGTCCGAAGCAAGGTCTGGCCGGAACCAGCACGCTGATGCAGGCCGTGGATTCGGTCAGGTCCGGCGGGAAAATTGTTGGCGTGTCCTGGTTCGGCGCGCCGCTTCAAATCGATATTGATACCTTGCGCGAGCGCAGCTTGCGGTACATCTTTCCAGACATCAGCACCGTGCAGCATTTGGAGCACACGGTAAGGCTGGTAGCATCGGGCCGGGTGCGCCTGAAGCCGGCCATCACCCATGTGCTGCAAGGCATCGAGCAAGTGCCGTTGGCCTTTGAGATCACTGCCAACAAGGGCAAGTTCCAAGCTATTAATCCCGCTCAGGTGATGATGTGATGAAAAACGGAAGCTCTATCCGCAAGCGCATGTTGTCCCTGCGGCCCGCCCTGCTTTCTGACGCGCTTGGCAAGTCGGGCGGCATGGATCACTACATGCAGTGTTACTCGGCGAAATGCCGCATGGCGGGCCAGGCGTTCACTCTCCGTGTCCACACCGCCGATATCCTGATGGTGGGCAAGGCGCTGTCTGACTGCCCGCCTGGGCATGTACTGGTGATCGATGGGCAGGGTGAATGCAACACCGCGCTCTGGGGGGCAATCACCACGGAGTGCGCGCAGTTGAAGGGGCTTGAAGGCATTGTCATTGACGGGGCCATTAGAGACCTGGCACAGATTCGCCGCAGCCCGCTCCCGGTGTTCGCTCGCGCCGCTGTTCCCAATGCAGGCGGGGCCGAGTACACCGGCGAGATCGGAATACCCGTTCAATGCGCAGGAGCCGTGGTGAGCCCGGGAGACTGGATCGTCAGCGATGAAGACGGGCTAGTGGTGGTGCCGGCTGCTCGCGTAGACGCCGCGCTAGAGCGCGCCGAAGCGCTGCTCAAGGTGGAACGCGCGATTTACGCGGAGGTGAAAAAAGGGAAAGACCTGGGCCAGCTTCTTCACTACGACGAACTGCTGAAGAGTAAGTCTGCCTCCGGTGGACTTCCGCAAATGCGCTTCGCGGCAAAGACTAAAGCACGCCCTTGATCACCTCGCCGGAGACATCGGTCAGCCGAAACGCGCGGCCGTTGAGGGGATAAGTCAAACGGGTATGATCCAGACCCAACGCGTGCAGCACAGTCGCGTGCATGTCGTTTACTGAATGCGGATCCACCACCGCTTTGTAACCGAATTCATCGGTAGCGCCCACAACCCGGCCGCCCTTCACGCCGCCGCCTGCCATCCAGATGGAGAACCCTTTCGGACTGTGATCGCGGCCGCGAATGGATTGCGCAATAGGGAGCCGTCCGAATTCGGTGTGCCAAACCACCAGCGTGCTGTCCAGCAGCCCGCGCGACTTCAAGTCCTTCAGCAGGCCGGCGATGGGCCGATTCACTGCAGGGGCGCGCTTGCGGTGATTCTTCTCGATGTCTCCGTGCGCGTCCCAGGAATCGTCGCCGGCATTGCCCCCGCCGAAGAGTTGCACGAATCGCACGCCCCGTTCCACCAGGCGCCGGGTGAAGACGCTGACACTCTCTATATAACCGCACGTCCCAGCGTGTATCGCATCCGAATGAAAGTGGCAGGCGTTCGTCCGTAATAGATCGGCCGTCGCTAACGAAGCTCCGGAACCCTGATATATTCGAGCTTGAACCAGAGCATACAGTGGCCGATGCGCGACCGCGGATCGAATCATGGAGAGGGAAGTTCAAGTGTCTGAAATATCGTCCAAACGACTGCGCCTGGCCTCCGTCGGCCTGATCCTATCCGCGCTGGGTGCCGCCGGAATCGGGAGTGCCGCGGAGAAGCCGCGCCTCGATTACGGCCGGGACGTCCGGCCGATTCTCTCAGAAAATTGTTTTCACTGCCATGGGCAGGACGCCAAGAAGCGGATCGCCTCGCTGCGGCTGGATTCGTTTGAAGGCGCTACCGCGGACCGGGGAGGTCACGCTGCACTGGTGCCCGGAAAGCCTGAGGCAAGCGGTCTATACCAACGCACCGCTATCGAGCAGGGCGCCAGAAAGATGCCTCCTGCT
>JBBRNO010000131.1:0-19225 GCA_038230275.1 Bryobacterales bacterium | reverse complement strand
CAAGTCATCGCCTGCGGCCGCCGGGTGCCAATTCTTGGTGCAGTGTCGATGGACATGACCACCATCGACGTCACTGCTTGTCCCGGACTGAAGCCGGGCGATGCGGTCACTTTGCTGGGCAGTGAGGGCGAGGTCACCATCGACGCGCAGGAAATGGCGCGAGTCGCGGGGACCATTTCCTATAGCGTGCTTTGCGCCATCAGTTCCAGAGTCAAGCGGGTGTATCTTTAGCGCGGGCGGTGGTGTCTAAGCCCGATATGCCAGCATGCCAAGATGGTTGCCGGTCAGGGCAAAGCAGGCTGCCCCGTCCGTGGAATTCACTGAGGTTCCCGAGGCTGCGGTGGGTGGCGCCGTTTGAATGGAGAGAATCTCCGGCCGCGTGACCGGCGCCTGGACGGAGGGGCAGAGGATCGTGCCCTTGGCCAGAGCCGGAACATGGTGGGTTCAACCGTTTTCCAACAAACCGTTTACGCAGATCAAGAACGACTCGACGTGCGCGGCCGCGGTGTAAGGCCATGCGCCGGCGCGCCCTAGCGAGTAAATCTCCATTCGAGCAACTCGCCGCCGCCGGCGATATAGCGCTCCGGAGATTCGGGCACTAGTTTCCCGTTTACGGACAGCCGCCAGTGGCGCCCTTCAAGACCTTCGCGGCGGTCTCCGATACTGACCACAGCCGCGCCAGATTCCAAAGCACGTGTTTCAATTCGCTTCTGATCGCGCAGCAGATCCAGTGCCGACCGGCCCTTCTTTCCCAATTGGCGGACGGGCGCGTCCAACAGTTCTTCACCCGAACGGACCCAAGCGGAATACCACGCGTCGCGGAGCATGGAAGCCCCCTCCGCCAGCCTCGCGGCGGTGAACCCAGGGCTTTCCGCGACTTCGTTGCCGGATCCGAACTCGCCCCGGCGATCGAGCGCGTAGACTTCCTCCACATGGCTGAACGACCGGCGGATATGGGCCTCGGTGTCCCGCCGCCAATCGGCCAGCGCTCTCACCGGGGTCATCCGCGCGCGAATATCCCGATCTGTTATGGTGCGATCGACGTATACCGATTCGAAGCGGCCGTGAATATCCTTTGTGGCGTATCCTTTGGGATTCGGGAAGCGATTGTCCCAATCGTCCGAATGGACAGTGACATGGAGAGGTTGAGCGCTGTCGGTGATCCAATGGCCCAGCACACCCGCGCTAAAAATTGCATTCTCCTGGATTTGTGCCACGGCAACTGAATCGAGAGTGGCCGCTTCCTGCGCCTCCCGCCAGAGGCGAAACTCAACCGTGAGACGCTGCAGCTCCTCAATGATTGCGTAAAACACCATTCCCACTTTGTGCATGTTGACTTCGTCCCGCGGAACAATGCCGCGCTCCACCATAAGGACGATGTATTCGTTGCGCGTCGTTGGGAACGAGATACCTTCGAGCAACTCCATGCGGATATTGTGATTCCCCGCCGTCAGGTTTGTAAGCTCCTGCCGGGGGCCCTTGTGTCCACCCCACGCTTCGCCCCGCCAACGATCAGGTTCGGGCAGAAGATACGCCAGCTTCTCAGAGGAGGAGCGGAAGAAGAGCGGCATGTCTTGAGGCAGCGCCTGCGCGGCTACGCGGCCGCACATCATATGACCCTTAACGCCCCAAGCATAAGCCGAGCCGTCCAGCGCCAAGAGCAACGACCCATACAGCAGCATCGCTGAGAGTTTGTAACGTAGTTTCATCGTTCCTCTGCCGGCCAGCCGTAAGCGGCCATCATGATGCGGAAGATCTCCGTGTTTGGGAAAAAGCCGTTCACCCTTTCTGCCCCGGGGCCTTGGGCCAGCACCAGGACCTCTTCACCGGTGTGACTGTCATCGACGCGAACGAATTCCATTTTTGACGCGTCGCCGGATGCTATCTTGAGGAGTGGCTCGCCCTGGCCGCCTCCGCGAACGCGAAGGTCGAACGAGTGATCCGCGGTGAACAATAACAGCGTGTCATTGAGATCTACCATGCCGGCGATTTCCCGGATAAGCTTGTCGAAGTTCACCAGGCGCGTCAGGCCCGCCTCCGCCCTATCCGTATGGGCGTCGGATTCAATCATCAGGAAGTAACCCTTCCTGTTCTTCGACAGTGCTCGAATGGCCATCATCGCCGCTCGGTCCAAATCAAACGATCCGTCTGTAACCGACAAAAAACGCTGTGCTTCCGATGGTATTTCGTCAAGCGAGGAATATACAGCGCGGCCTTGTTTTGCAGCTTCCGCGGACAAGTCCTTGCCCAGGGCGCTGACACTGGCCAGAATCGGCTTGCGGCCGGGTCCTGCTAAAACGTCCACTCCGTCGCCGAAGCGCGGAGAAAATAGCTGCAGGAAGATCTCGCCCAACATGCCGCGATCGCTTACATGGGCGAAGCAGGCGGCCGGCGTGGCGTCGGCAATTGTGACGTTAGACAGAACACCGGTCGATAGCCCGCGCTCCTCCGCATACTCGAGCAGTGTTTTCAGCGGGACACCGTCTTTTCTTCCGCGCACGGCGTCAGGGCCCTGGCTGATTACGCCGTTCTGCGTCTTGCGCCCGGTCATGATAGCTGTCATTCCGGCAGCTGAATCGGTGACCCAATCGGACGCAGTGGATGTATCACTCATGCCGATGTGGGACCAACTCTGAATGTAGAGCGCCTGTGGCCTCTGGTAACCGAACAGACTCGCCGCGCTGATTGTCGGCACGCCAGCCGCGTCGGCAAGCAGCAGAATCACATTCCTGGCCAGCTTGGGCTTTTCATCCGCCGCGGCACGGAAAGAGGCTGCCAGCAGCAGGATGAACAGGCGCTTGCGCATTAGAACTTCAGCCTCAAAGCAAACTGCATGATGCGGGCATCGCCGGCGAGCGAGGTGATTGTACCGGCGCCCGCGCTGCTGAAATCGCGGTTTGGAGATCCGAACTGAACGGTATTGGTGAGATTAAAGACTTCCCAACGAAATTCCAGTCCCATGGCTTCGTGGATGGGGAACTCGCGCTGCAAGGAGAAATCAAAGACCTGAGTTCCCGGGGCGCGAAGGATATTGCGTCCGGCGCTACCGAACTGGCCCGGCGATTGAAGCGCGAAAGCGTCGGTCGCATTCGGAGCCAAGGCGCGGCAGGCTGCATTCCTGGAGCTGTAGTACCAGCAATTCACATTCTCCGGCGATGTAGGCTTGCCAATGACATTGGGCAGCGCCGTTGCGGCGCCGAAAGGATCGAGAGCAGTACTCAGGCTGCTTCCCGCGGTAACGGTTATCGGCCGGCCAGTGGCGAACGTGTAGCCGCCGGCAGTGCGGAATCCTCCGGCGATCCATGATAAAGGTCCGGTGGAGGCCATCGGTTTGCCCTTGCCGAAGGGTAGTTCGTAAACGTAGCTGAATACCACCCGGTGACGGATATCAAAGTCACTTGGTCCGCGCCAGGAGGTGTAGTCCCGGCCGTTCTGCGGATTGCCGGAGTTGGAATTCAAGGGCTCCGCCGCATTGTCGATGCTGTGGGAAAAAGTATAAGCCATGCGGAATGTCAGGCCGGCCTGCATGCGGCGTTCTACCGTGAGATCGAGACCGTTGTAACTTCCGTTTCCGGTCGGAGTCCGGTATTCGATGTAACCAAAGTTAGGATATGGAAACTGGCCATTGATTGGCTGGTTCAAATCCAGCAAACCCGTCAAGTGCGTGGACTTGGTTCCAACATAGTCCGCCTGTACGAAGAGGTTCAGCGGCAACTCGCGCTGAAAGCCGAAACTCCATTGTTGTACGTTGAGGGTCTTGGAATTCGGATCGACCGCGCGGATGCGCACGCGGCGCAAGTCGAGCTTTGCCGGGTCCAGAAAATCCGCAGGGAAGCCATTACGAAGAAGGAACAGGGGAGAGGCTGCGGTGGACGCAACCGCAGGCGTGTTGTTGATGAGGTTCGGTGGATTGAGAGAAAGCTGATCCTCGCTGCCATAGCGCTCAAAGCCCTGATAGAAGATGCCGTAGCCGGTTCGCAAAACAGTCTTCGGAGCAATCTGATAGGCGATTCCTATCCGTGGGGCGAAGTTCAGGTAGTTGGCCTTCACCAGGGCGCGATCCCGGATGGAGCCGGACTTTCCGAACACCAGGGATCCAGCGCCTTGCGGATTGAAGTTAGTGGTCCGATTCTTGCCGTCCATGGGAGGAGTTGCAAAATCATACCGGAGGCCCAGGTTCACCGTGAGTTTGCGGGAGATCTTGAAGTCATCCTGGGCGAAGAAGGCATACATCCAGAGGCGCTGATCCACGAAATAGACGTTTGTGAGCTGTGCACTCTGCACATAGCCGAGTAAGCCGTCGGCGTAGGAGAGACCGGTATTGCCGGCGCACTGTCCGGCAGCATTACGCTGACAGGTGAAAATCTTGTCGAAGTTCAATGAACCTCGGGTGCCGGGCACATCCATGAAGTTGTTGCGCAGAGGCAGGCGCAGGTCGCCGCCGAATTTCAACTGATGGGCGCCCACTGAAAAAGAAAGACTGTCGCTCCACTGATACTGCTGGGTCCGCTGAAACTTAGGCAGAAAGTCGGGCGAACCGACGAAGCTGGCGAACCCGGAGAATGTGGTGCGCGTGACACCGCCATCAATCGCCGGATTGACGGGAACGCCTGGCACGTAGTCGGAAGCCTTATTCAGACCGAAGGGGTCTTGCTGGGCGAAGGAGTTGTTGCGGCCGAAGGCGCCGCGGAATTCGTTCACCATGCGGGCGGAGAGCACGCGGGTCCAGCCAAGCACAACGCCGTGTGCCAGAAGGCTCTGGCGGCCGAAAGCGGAGGTCGACGTTCCATCCGCTATCCCACCGAAGTTTCCGGGGATGAAACGAGACCGATCGGAAAAGCTATAGCGGCCAAACACAGTGTCCTTGTCTGAAGGAGTCCAGTCGACACGGCCGTTGTAACGGTCTGTATCATCCAGCAAGCCCGCATTGCGGCCGAAGTTGTTCAACTGTCCGGGGAGGTTTGGTTGCGGGAAGAGAGCGAAAAGTTTGGCTGCTGCGGGATCGATGCGATTTGCCGGAATTTGATTGTTGGGGAAAGGCTGGCCAGTCAAAGGGTCGTAGATAGTGGGATACTGGACACCGGCACGACTGCCGGTAGCTGCGCTGTAATCGCCCATTCTTTCGTTTGGCAGGGGTACGGTGGTGATACGGGAGACACCCTTACGGATGCGCGTGCCCTCATAGTCGAAGAACGCGAAAAGCTTATTCTTGATAATGGGACCGCCCAGATTACCTCCAAACTGGTTTTGAACATTCTGCGGCTTGACGAGACCGTTGCGGTTGCTGAAAAAATCATTGGCATCAAAGACGCGATTGCGGAGGTATTCGTATAGAACGCCGTGGAAGTTATTGGTGCCGCTCTTGGTGGTGACGCTGATGGCAGCTCCCGGGCTGCGCCCGTACTCAGCGGAATATGGGTTGGTGATGATTTTGAATTCCTGAATCGTATCAATGGAAGGGCGGACTATCTGCGTGGTCAATTCCTGCACATTCTCAGAGATTGAGTTGTTGTCCACGCCATCGAGGATGAAGTTGTTCTGCAGCGAACGTACTCCGTGAACGTTGAATCCGCCGGTGCGGCCGGCACTGGTGGCTCCGCTTTGCTCGGTGTAGCGATTGCCTTGCACGCCGGCCTGCAGGCTCAGAAGATCGTCCCAGCTTCGAAGCAGCAGGGGATACTTCGAAAGGTAGTTGTTATCCACAACGGCGGAAAGAGAGGCGTCCTGGGTGGAGAGCTGAAGGGCGACCGCATCCACTGAAACACTGGTGGTCACCGCATCAACGCCGAGGTTGAAATCCTGGCGGGCTTTTTGGGAAGTTTCCAGACGTACCGGTTGGCTTGCCGGTTGAAAGCCGGGATTCTCCACCGTGACTGTGTAGCTGCCTACGGGAAGGCTAGGGAAATAGTAATACCCGCTGTTGTCGGTGCTGGTAGTGCGTTCAAAGTTCGTACTCAGGTTCTTGACGCCCACCTTGGCGCCGGAGATAACGGCTTGTGAGGGATCCGTTACCAGGCCCGTAAGCGTGGCGTTGTTGACCTGCGCATAAAGCGGCAGCAGAAGCAGAAACGATGCAAGTAGGGTTTTCATATTAGGTTTACTCCCGGGCAAGAATACTCTTCGCAAAGTACCATTGCCCGTTTAACTTGCGATTACGATTCTGTAAACGTTTCGTGAAACCAAATGCGTGACTCGCGAAGGCGGTGTCAAGTATTTTGTGTAAACGCCCGAGGCGGCTACCCGAGCGCATCACACCTCATCTGCCCGTGGGCGAACCCTGGAGCCAAAACTCACCGCGTTCCCGTTTTCTTGTTGTGACGCTCGATGAATTGCGCTCGTTTCCGCTCCCAATGCTCAGGCGTGATGTCGATTGGGGCACCGGAGTTGAGACCTTCCAAAAGCAGCGCTTCGAGCTTCTCTTGCGCCCGCTGCTTCTGATCCTGGCGAAGGAGTTCTCGGAGATACTCGCTAGGCGTGCTATATCCGCAAGCCGAAACTTGGGTCTCCACGTATTCCTTTAGAGATTGTGGAAGCGAGATGTTAAGCGACGCCATAGCCATAAACACCAAGCCAGCCTAACCTTCATAAACTGTGAATTCATGAACGTACATACGCCTTGGTATCCGTGAGAGTGGCCATTTCGCGCCAGCGCATCCGCGATTTCACCCTCTACATTGTGATCGCAGTTAGTTTCGTCAGCACCCTGCTTTGGACCGCGGACCACACCAGAAACTCGGGCGCGGAAATTATGACGTGGTTCGGTTTGGGTATCGATACCCTCATCGTATTCGGATACTCCATCCAGCGCCACCGCAGGGAATGGAAGATCCGTGCTTTCCGGCTGACCCTCTCGCGGCTACTGGTTCTTCCTTTCATCGTCTTGCTATCCGTCCTCCAGAGAGTCGGCGAATTTCGAGCCCCATGGTGGGCCGTAGTCATAGTCTTGGAGCAAATCGCCGTGGACGCGTGGCTCACGTTCATCCGTCCGCGAGCCCGCCAGCCCCGTCCCTTATAGTGTGTTGTGTGGCCTCCGCTCCCTCCACCTCCGCTCTGAACAACAAATGGGTCCCGGTCGCCCTGCTCTGGTTCGTCTGTTTCTTCAACTACGCAGACCGGCAGGCGATCTTTTCCGTCTTCCCGCTGTTGAAGGCGGAGATGCGCTTGACCGACCTCCAACTCGGTATAGTAGGCGCCGCCTTCATGTGGGTCTACGCCGCCATCGGACCGCTCGCGGGAATGGTGGGCGACCGCGTGCAGCGCAAGACGCTGATCGTCGGTGGATTGGTGTTCTGGTCGCTGATAACCATCTGCACGGCACTGTCTACGAACTATCTGCAGCTGGTGTTGTTCCGCGCGCTGGAGGGATTTGGCGAGGCGTTTTACTTCCCGGCGTCCATGTCGATGATCAGCGCGTATCATTCCGGCGAGACACGATCGCGCGCCATGTCCGTGCATCAATCGAGCGTCTATGCCGGTACCATCGCCGGTGGAACGTTCGCCGGAGTCCTCGGACAGCACTACGGCTGGCGGTCGGGCTTCTACGTATTCGGCGGGCTTGGTGTAGTTCTGGGACTGGTTCTGCTGGCGGTGCTGAGAGAACCCGCGCGGGCAGCAATCGAGGAGAGGAGCAAGAGCAGTATCCGCGGTCTGTTCGACAATCCGATGGTGGCCATGCTGATTGCCGTATTCGCCGGAGCTAACTTCGTCGCCATGATTTTCCTGACGTGGCTACCGTCGTTCCTGTTCACCAAGTTTCACATGAGCCTGTCGCTGGCGGGATTCAGCAGCACGGCGTATCTGCAAGCGGCGTCGGTACTGGGTGTGCTAACCGGCGGGGTGTTGGCCGATAAGTTGTCGCGGAAATATAAGGGCGGGCGGATGATAACTCAGGCCATTGGACTGTTCTGCGGTGTGCCGTTCATCTTCCTCACAGGGTGGACTCTCTCAGTCCCCGTGCTGATCCTGGCGATGACGGGCTTCGGTTACTTCAAGGGTCTGTACGATGCAAACATCTTCGCATCGTTGCATGATGTGGTCCGGCCGGAGCATCGAGCCACTGCGGTCGGCGTGATGAACTCCATCGGGTATCTCGGCGGCGGTATTGCTCCGGTCGCCATTGCGGCGGCCGCCGGCCGTTACGGGATGAGCGCCTCGATTAGTGCAAATTCACTGGTTTATCTCGGTGTAGCGGTGTTGATGGTGGTGGGGACGCGGCGGTATATGGGTGGGAAAGTAGAGGCTCCATAGTGCTACGCTGTCGAAGATGAGCGCGCTGGAATTCAATCACGCCATGATTTACACCCGCGATGTTTCGCGGTCCCTTGGCTTCTATAGAGACCTCTTGGGCTTCACGCTCCTGGAGGAATTCCGAGGCGGAGACAGGCTGGTCTATGCCCGCCTGAAGGTGCCCGCCGGTACAGCCACGATTGCCCTGCATCTGTTGGCGCCGCATGCGCCCCTCAACACAGGGGGTGTGCGGCTGTACTTCGAGATTCAAGAGCTCGACGCGTTCTGCCAGGGACTATAAGCAGCCGGGGCGACGTTCTCTAAACCTCCCGCTGTGATGCCGTGGGGTTGGAAGCATGCTTATCTTGACGATCCGGATGGACATGAGGTCAGCCTGTATTGGGCCGGCCCGGCACGGTTAGAGAAGGCTTAGGACCGGTCAACAGCAGCCTCAGCGGCACCATCGCCTGCCTCATTCATTACGATCAATCGGGCGGCGTCCTTTACCTCAGTGACGACTCCGCGCCCACCTGGATCGATTCCGCCACTCCCTCCACGGCTACACTCGGACCAACCCAGACTCAGCAGTTCCTGGCCACCGTGACCGGAGATGCCAACAATTCGGTGAACTGGACCGTCACGCCAGCCGGAATCGGCAGCATAAGCAACACGGGTCTCTACACGGCACCGCCCTCGGTCAGCGCGCAGCAGGTGGTCACCATCCGCGCCACCAGCACCGCCGACCCCACCAAATCGGCCACCGCGGCCCTCACTCTGACGCCGCCCCCAGCGGGACCACGTCCCATCACCATCTACAACACCGGTGTCTTCTCGCCAGGAGTTCCGGCCAACAATTCCGTGCCCGATCCTCACTACCGGCTGCTCTCCAGTCCCGACCCGGCTTTCCCCGGACCCAACGCCTTCCTGCCGGGTGACGGCTACCCCATCGGCGGCCCCTGGATCGCCTACGGAGGCCTCTCTAACTGGATTTCACCTCAGATCGCGGCCGGTAACGGAAACACCCAGGGCGCCTACACCTACCGCACCACGTTCGACCTGACGGGCCTCAACCCGGCCACCGCCACCCTCACCGGACGGTTCGCATCGGCGGGAATAGCGGCCATCCGGCTCAACAACACCACCGTCGGACCAGCCAGTGCGTCCTTCACTTCCTGGACCTCCTTCACGCTAAGCAGCGGATTTGCGCCCGGCCTAAATACTCTTGATTTCGTCGTAACAAATGGCGGAACCGGCACCAACCCCACCGGACTCCGCGTGGAGATCGGCGGAACAGCCTCGCCGCTCACCACCGGGGTAAACCTCACCATCGCTCCATCTACGCCTGCGGTCTACCCGTCGCAGACACTCCAGTTCGCGGCAGCCGTGACGGGCAGCGCCAACACCGCCGTCACCTGGTCGGTCAGCCCGGCTGTCGGAACCGTCAGCGCAACCGGCGTCTACACGGCCCCGGCTACAATCTCCAGTCAGCAACTAGTCACCGTCCGCGCCACCAGCGTGGCCGATACAACTCGATCCGCCGTCTCCTACGTCACCTTGAACCAGGCCCCCGGCGCATTCTCCGCCATTCGCGTTAACTCCGGTGGAGCCGCCTATACCGATCCCCAAGGAAACGTCTGGAGTGCCGACTATGGCTACTCCGGCAATGGCGGCGCCGTGGGAACCGGCGCGGCCATTGCCGGCACCACCTCCGATCCCATCTACCAATCCACCCGCTTCGGCGACACTACGTATACGTTCCCGGTGCCCAACGGCAACTACACCGTCACGCTAAAATTCGACGAAAGTTACGGGGCGGTAGCCGGACAGCGCAGCTTTCACGTCTATCTCAATGGGACCAACGTGCTGCCCAACTTTGACATCGCCGCCGCGGCTGGAGGAACGGACACCGCCGTGGACCGCACTTTCACCCTCGCGGTCACGGGCCATCAGATCGTCATCCAGACCCAGATCGTGAACTGGAACGCCCTCATCGGCGGCATCGAGATCATCCAGAACTCCGGCGGCACGGACGTCCTCGTCAATGAACCCCCAGTCACTCTGATCCCTGGCCAGACGCAGCAATTCACCGCCACCGTTCTGGGCAACGCCAACACGGCGGTCAACTGGTCGGTCAGCCCGGCAGGCTCTGGGACCATCTCGTCGACGGGGCTCTTCACCGCCCCCGCCAGCATCGCGTCTCAGCAAATCGCCAGCGTGGTGGCAACCAGCGTGGCCGACTCCAGCCGTTCCGCGTCGGTATTCGTGACTCTGAATCCGCCGTCCACCAGCTTCATCCCCATCCGCATGAAGTGCGGTGGCCCGGAGTACACTGACCAGCAAGGCAAGCTCTGGCGCGCCGAGTACGGCTTGACCTACAGCAATGGCGGGACCGCGATCACCGGCACCTCAGTCTCCGGCACCACCACGCCGCTGGTTTACCATGCCGTCCGCTTCGGCGACGCCACTTATGACTTCGCGGTCCCGAACGGCACCTACAACGTGACGTTCAAGCTTGCCGAACTCTTCCTCAACAGTCCGGGCCGGACCACGAACTACGCCATCAACGGGACAACCGTGCTGCCGGCCTTCGACATCTACGTCGCCGCCGGAGGAGCGAATAAGGCGATTGACCGGACGTTCCCCGTCACTGTGACCAACGGCCACATCGTCCTCGTTGCATACTCCGTCAACTTCGGAACCATCATCAATGCCATCGAGATCACGCAGCCGCAACTGGTGAACATCACCATGGCGCCCGGCGCGGTGGCCCTCAGTGACGGCCAGGCCCAACAGTTCGTAGCGACGGTTACCGGAACCGCGAACACCAACGTGAACTGGTCCATCAGCCCGGCGGGAGCAGGCACCATTCTCTCCGACGGAACGTATATCGCGCCAGCCACGGTGACGGCGGCGCAAACTGTCATCGTCACAGCGACGAGTGCCGCCGACCCCACCAAGACCGCAAGCGCCTCGGTCTCCCTGGTGCCCACCATTCACGTGACCGTCACGCCAGCCAGCCCCACCCTCTACAACGGCCAGACACAACAATTCGCCGCCGCTGTGACTGGAACGGCCAACACCGCGGTCACTTGGTCTCTAAGCCCGGCCGGATCGGGGACCATCACGGCTGGCGGTCTCTTCACCGCTCCGGCCCTAATCACCGCCGATCAAGCGGTCACCGTCACCGCCACCAGCGCGGCGGACACCAGCAAATCCGGAACTGCCTCGCTGCTGCTGCTCTCCATCGGACAGATCACCACGGTGGCGCCTGCCTCAGCCCGCGCCGGTGACACCACGGCCATCACCATCACCGGCCTGAACACCTCGTTCGTCCAGGGAACCACGCAAGCCAGTCTTGGCGCGGGAATCGCCGTGGGCGGAGCAGCCGAAGGCGCATTCGGCCCGGTCACGGTCACCAGCCCCACCACGGCAGTCGCCACGGTAGCAATCAACCGCTCGGCCACGCTATCGGCGAAAACGTTAAGCGTGAAAACCAGTACACCGCAAATCACGCTGGCCAGCGCGTTAACGGTAACCGAAGCGCTGCCGCTCATCAGTCTCACCGCGCCCGCCAATCTGTCCTTCACCAACATCACGCCGACGACGGTCACCGGCACCGTCAGTCCAGCCAACGCCACAGTCACCGTCAACGGCCTGCCGGCTTCAGGCGGCAGCTTCTCCATCCAAGTCCAGCTGGTAGAAGGCAACAACACCGTAACCGCTGTCGCCCGCAGCACAACCGGCCTCACCAGCACCGCCAGCGTCCTGGTCACTCTCGACACCACGCCGCCCCGGGTCACCATCAACTCCCCGGCCGACCAGTTCACCACCACCGCAACCAGCATCACCGTCACCGGCACTGTGAATGATCTGGTCGTTGGCACCGTCAATGACCAGCAAGCCACAGTCACGGTCAACGGCACCGCCGCCCAGGTAGCCAACCGCAGCTTCGTACTCGCGGGCGTTCCCCTCAACCTCGGTGCAAACACCATTCAGGCAATCGGCCGCGACCGCACCAACAACAGCGCCACCGCCAGCATCGTGGTTACCCGCGTTGCCCAGACTACGCCCGAAATCCGGGTCACTTCCGGCAACGGACAGGCGGGCGCGATTTCCACCGCCCTGCCCCAGCCGTTGGTGGTCACACTTGTGAACGCGGCAGGCGTGGTCCAGGCCGGAAAAACAGTGGTCTTCAAAATCGTGCAAAATAATGGCAGCCTGAATGGAGGGGCCGGAGTCATCAGCAGCTTCCAGAACGGAACCATCACGCAGTCAGTCGCGCTCAACACCAACGCCCAAGGCCAAGCGTCCGTGAATTGGACGCTCGGCAGCCATTCAGGCGCGGGGAACAACCGAGTGGAAGCCACTGGAACCGGTTTCTCCGGCACGGCGGTCTTCACGGCGACCGGAAACCCCAGCGCCGCTGCCATGATTAGCGTCGACGCGGGCGGCGGACAAATCGGAGCCACCGGAGCCCAACTGGCCCGGCCGTTCGTGGTGGTGGTGACCGATGCCGGCCACAACCGGCTGGGCGGTGTCCCGGTTACCTTCACCGCGACAGCGGGCGGCGGAAACATTGGCGGCGTGACCACGGTGACCAACAACTCCGACAGCGATGGCCGTGCTTTAGTCGATCTGGTACTCGGACCGCTGCCGGGGATCGAGAACAATGTCGTGGAAGCGACTTTCCTGGCAAACACCGGCGCGGTTGCCAAATTCATTGCGACCGCCATGACACCGGGAAACCCGACTGCGACGCAGATCAGCGGAGTGGTGCTGGACAACACCAACAAGCCGATCCCCGGTGTGACCATGCGTCTGTATTTGCCCTATCAAGGGCCGGTCAACAACGTTCCGGTCCCGGCTGCGCCAGCCGTAACGACCAACGCCCAGGGCCAGTTTGTCATTCCGTCCGCCCCGGTGGGGAAATTCAAGCTAATGGCCGACGGTGGCACTGTCTCACCCGGAAACTGGCCGACCATCGATTTCGATCTGGTGACGATTGCCGGGCAGAACAATACCGTGGGAATGCCGATCTACCTGCTTCCGCTCGACCCGGCAAACCAACTCTGCGTCTCACCGACGGCAGGCGGCACGTTGACTCTCCAGAAGGTCCCCGGTTTCTCGCTGGTGGTTGCCGCGAATTCGGCAACGTTCCCAGGCGGCTCGAAGAGCGGGTGCATCAATGTGACACCGGTGCATATCGACAAAGTACCGATGGTGCCCGGCTTCGGCCAGCAGCCGAGATTTGTTGTCACCATTCAGCCGGTCGGGACGAGTTTCAATCCACCCGCTGCGATCACGATTCCGAATGTCGATGGGCTGAAGCCCCGTGAGGTGACCGAGCTCTACTCCTTCGATCATGACTTGAATTCGTTCGTCGCGATAGGAACGGGAACCGTATCAGATGACGGAATGCTGCTGCGGTCGGATTTGGGCGTCGGAGTCGTGAAGGCGGGATGGCATTGCGCCGGGAATTCGATAGCTGCGGGGGATTGCGAGAACGTGCATGCATCCATCAACCTGCCAATAAGCGATGATGAAGAAGCAACAGTTGGAACCGTCCTAGACGTAATTGGGAGAGGAAATCCTGCCGGGGCGGACAGCTCGTTCAGTGATTGGAGCACCTCATCCTCCATAGTCGCTGCATTTCTGGCGAACCCATCCTGTCCAGGCTCTTCCGTATGTTTGAACCAACTGAGTGTCACCGCGGCAGGAAGCATCAACCTTTTAAATAATTTTCAAAAGCCCCCCCAAACGGCACCTGCATCCAAACCACTCGTAGTCAAGCCAAAGCCGACAATAAGTGTTAATGCGCCATCTCTTGTACGCGGGAACACCGCAACTTTCACAGTTAGTGCCGCGCGCGGTTCAATCGTAACGAAATGGATTTATGTGACGGATTCCGCGGATACGGAAGTTAGCCAAACGATCGAAGATCCTTCTACCAGTTCATTACGGTGGACCGGAGTGATGGCGGCCAGTGGGCGAGCAAAAGCACTAGTAAGAGTTCCGGGGAGTACGATAGCGATTGAGACGGCAGAGATCGCGGTAACGGTGAATCCGCGTACAGGCTTTCGTAGTTCGACGACCCCCGTCCCATACGCTTATGGTGTACCCTTGCCAACTGGTGTTAGTTGGAGATCTCCAATGTCGCACCCGCCCCGAGACGAAGATGGGCAGCTTGGTCAATCAACGTATCAATTTGCATCCAGTTGGAGGCCCGAGCACATCTTGTCCGGCCCAAATACAGGATTAACTTTCACACGAATATACAATGACCAAGATTCGGGTGGCCGCCAACTTGTCTACGTTTGGACCCTCAACCCTGACCTTGGAACTCCGCCTAGCACCTTGAACGGAACGAGCCCGTTCGTGACTAACAACTGCGGCGCTGGTGGTTTTATTGGCGCGGCGGACCTGTTAAGTCTGACTTCGCGTCACGAAGCTCTCGATGCGCAGAAAAGTCATTGGGTTGCTTTTTCCAGTGAGCTAGCCAAAGACGAGAATAACCTGGGCGCGCTCGCGGAAAAATTTGTGAGATTGTTTCCAGCAGACGACTTCAATATTCTGCTTGACGACACAATTCGCTCCGCCAGGATTAGGATTCAAGATGCGCAGGGTCACCAGGGTACTTCAGGAACAGGAAGAAGTCCGTACAATCCCTATCCATTGCCAAATCAAGATCCTGCGACCGGATTATCGCATGGCCGAATCAATTTCTCGCCATACGCGCCTTGTCCCTAATGAGGAGTGCACTAAGATGAATCAAAAGTGGAATCGAAGATCAGTTTCAAGCGCTACAACCAGGTTGTGGGTGCCCCTGCTGTGTATATGGATGTCGACCACTCTAGCGATCCCATCAACGATGGGCCAAGGGCTATTTCTCGATGTAACCAAGGTCAGCGAACCAGGAACAAATAGCGCCAGATCCGCGTTGGGAAGGAGCGCAGATTCTTGGACTCTCAGCCCCCACGATGAGATTCGTCCGCTGCCACTGCGTTTGTCGATTGTTCAATTCGAGAGCAGAAACTGTAGGAATGGCGACAGCCTGATTGTGATTATTGATGTCCAAAACGATACAGATCACACTGTGCTCTTTCCAGCTACGCGGGACAACTCATTCGACACGAGTGCTCCAGGCAATATCGTGGCGACGCTCCGACTTGTCATAGGTGATGGCAAGACACCTATCAATCGCTTCCTGATTTTGTTTGGATCCAATACGCGACCTTCATCCACAATCAAAATTCCTGCTCATCGATCACTGCGCATAAAAGCTCCACTGGAGATCAAAATACCAGATCCGGGGTTTATCGGGAACTCGAAGGCAAAGTCCTTTATAGTCGCTGTCAGTCTCGGATTCCTTCGGGGGCCGATGACAATGAATCGGAAGGTCGAATCCGATTTCGTGGATCTCGTTTGTCATCCATAGTCCAATCCGAAGTTTGCGTTTTCGTTCGACCAAGTACTCAGGTCGAAGCGTTCAGTTAGCGTGACAGGTCCGAGAAATACAGATGGATTCTAGTTACACCAGTATAAATCTAAAGAAAAGGCTTTTTGAGTAAATGCGCATCTGGAGAGCAAAGTGATAAATCAGCTTCAGCAGAACGTGATTGAGCCGCTCCTCGCAGGACGACGGCGCCTTACCGCCGTTTGCTGCCTACTCGCTGGATGTTACTCCCTTCCCGCCTTTGCCCAGCTCAACGAAAACTGCACAGTCTCCGTCCTTAACCGCAACGCCCGAGTAGCCCCCGACGGCTCCTGGCGCATCGACAACGTGCCGTCCACCTTCGGCCCCGTCCGCATCCGGGCCGTCTGCAATGACAACGGCGTCACCAAAACCGGCCAGACTAGTCTCCAAACCATAGTCGGCGGCAGCATCACCGGCTTTGACAGCACCATCACGCTCGGCACCTCCACCCCCATCCCCGACTCGCTCACCATCACCAGCGCTATCTCCACAATTGCCAGTCTCGGTGCAAGCACTCAGCTCACCGTCACCGCGAACTATCCAGGCACCACCGGCAACGTCACTCCCGCTGGCACCGGCACTCAATATCTCGTCAGCAATCCCGCCATCGCCACCGTCACCACTGGCGGACTCGTTACCGCCGTGGCCCCGGGAGACTTCATCGTCCAGGCAATGAACGAAGGCGCAACCGCCATGATCGCCCTGCACGTAGTGGTCTCCGCCGACTCCGACGGCGACGGTATACCCGACGCCGTAGAAATCGCCAACGGCCTCGACCCCCGCAATCCCGTCGACGCACTCGAAGACCCCGACCACGACGGTCTCACCAACCTGGAGGAGTACCAGCGCGGAACGGACATGCACAATCCGGACACCGATGGCGACGGCATATCAGACGGCGACGAGGTGCATGGAACGCGTGGATACGTCACCAATCCGCTGTCGGCTGACACCGACGGTGACGGCGTCCGCGATGGTCTCGAATACGCGACCGGCACCAATCCCACCAACAGCAGCAGTTACAATCTGGCAGCCGTTCTCACCCGCATCGATATCGTTCCGTCCAGCTTCACCTTCCCGATTACCGGCATTCCGCAGGACGCCTATCGCGACCTCGCCGTCGTCGGCAAGATGAGCGATAACTTCCCTATCAAGCTCACCACCGGAAAGGGCACCACCTACTCGGTGAACAACGCGACCATCTGCAACCTCGGTGCGCTGGATGGCCGCGTGTACGCTCAGTCCCTCGGAACCTGCTTCATCACCGCTACCAACGGAACTTTCACCGCAACCGCAACAGGCCTGAATATGGCGCCAACCGAGCTCAGTTCCATCCAGATTCCCTATCCCGGTAACGCCAACAGCGTCGACGTGAAAGGCAACTATGCCTACGTCGCTGCCGGTTCCACCGGGCTCGTGATTGTGAATGTGGCGAATCCAAATTCGCCCTCCATCGCCGCCACCTTCGACACGCCGGGCAACGCGAATGACGTCCGCGTGGTCGGCAATTACGCTTATGTTGCCGACGGCGCATCCGGCCTGCGAATCGTCAACGTCACCAACCCGCTGGCGCCCGTCACCACGGCCACGGTCGATACGCCCGGCGCGGCCCTCAACCTGGTCATCTATGGAACGCGCGCCTACATCGCCGATGGAGCCAGCGGCATTGCTGTCATTGACATCGCCAATCCGGCGTCCCCAGTGCTGCTGGCGCAAATTCCCACGCCCGGTTTCGTCAAGAGCGTGGATGTGTCCGGCAATCTCGCGGTCGTGGTGGAGCCGCCGCCTGCGAACATGCTCCGCGTCCTCAATATCGCCACCCTCGGCTCGCCCAGCGTTGTGGGCAGTCTCGCGCTCTCCGGCCAGCTTCGCCGTGTGCGCGTCAGCAATACCAACGCATTCGTGGCTGCGGGAAAAGCTGGAATGTACGCCGTGGATTTCAACCTGCCCGCCAAGCCTCGCATCAGCGGAACTGTTCCTTGGATCGGCGTCGCGCCCTCCGATGCCGGCAATCAATCCACAGACATCAGGCTCAATGGAGACCTGGCCGTCACCGCCGGCAACTGGCTCGCGCTCGATTCCATTTCCGATAGCTTCTCTCCCGCCAATGCCCGCATTGCCATTCGCGGCGACGGAAGAACGGGTCTCGCCCTTGCCTCACCCTACTACTACATGACCCAGGGCGGAGACTCTGCCGATCCGGGTGTCAATGGTGGCGGTTCGCTCTCCATTGGACAGTACGCCGCGATTCCTTTGCAGGCTACGGCGGGAGTGGCTCCCACCGTTAGCATTACCGCGCCTGGGAACGGGGCATCGGTGGTGCAGGGGTCCACCGTCTTGCTGCAAACCCAGGTAGCCGACGATATCGACGTAGCATCGGACTCGTTCGCGGTGAACGGAACTCCCGTTCAGACCGTCTACCGTCCGCCCTACCAATATCGTTACTATGTTCCCACCGGTACGTCGGCCCTCAACTTCACGGCCATCGCCACGGATCGCTGCAACAATGCCACTACTTCCACGCCGGTCACGCTGTCCGCCACCACAGACCCTCTTACTACCGTAACGGGCCACCTTACCGATGTAACCGGTGCATCCATCAATGGAGCGGCGGTCAGTTCCACTGCCGACGTCCCAACGGCGACCAGCAATTCGTCCGGAAATTTCACGCTGTCGAGCTTCGCTTCGGCGCGCGGAAACATCGTCGTGGATGCCTCTATCACCACCGGCGGCACGGTGCTGACGGGATCGTCGCTCGCTGTCGCACCGGCTGCGGGCGGAACCACCAACGTGGGCACCATCGTTCTGAAAGAGCGCTTCGTCCTCGATTCCAATTTAGGGACAAGAATCTCCACCTGCCAGTTCTGCTCCGTCACCAAGACCATCCCGTTTGCATTTCCCTTCGCCGGCGCAAACCGCACCAGCCTCTTCGTCAACAGCACCGGTCAGCTAACCTTCACCTCGGCTGAGACAACGCAATCGGCGTGGTACAACTCTTCTCTCGATTTCAACTCGCAGCCAAGAATCGCGGTGCTCCGCAACGATCCTCCGCCGGACATGGAAGCAAACGACGGGGTTTATTGGAATGAGCTCCCCGGCCGCGTGGTCATCACCTGGAAGGTCTATTCCATGATCAGCGCGCAGGTCATCCTCTACCCCGACGGCGACTTCCAGTTCCTCTACGGACCGGCCCATCGCGATGGTGCGGTCGGCATCGGATATCCGGCCGTGAACGTGGTCTCGCCTGGTCTTGACTATGCGAGCATCTTGGCGTTGCCGCTCCATCCGCCGTATACCGCACTGCAAATCTTCACGCCGGAGATCGGCAACAGCACCGGCAACCAACTGCCGGTTGGTATCTCCTGGCAGCCCACAGCAACCGGCGACTACATCATCCGGGTCAAGCAGCAATAGCGAATGCCGATCTCCATTCGATCCGCGATCTTGGTCGCAATAGCTTTCCTGGCCCTTCAAGCCGAAACTGTAAAGCCGCGCCCAAAGATCGGCCAGGAAGTCTCCATCCCT
>JBBRNO010000130.1:0-19615 GCA_038230275.1 Bryobacterales bacterium | reverse complement strand
TGAATTGGCTTGCAGGTTTCCCGATAGCGCCGGCTGCGCGCGATTGCTCTTGCGCCGAACGATTCGCAGTCGCATCACTTTTACGGGCGCCGGCTGAATGAGCGAGGGCGCGCAGGCGAGGCGCTCGCCGAATTGAGGGTCGCGTCGGTTCTGAATGCTGCCGATCTCGACTCCCGCTATCTAATCATGCAGATTCAACGGGACCGGCAGGACTGGCCCCTTTTGCAGGCAGCGGCTGAAGATATGCTGCGCCTGGTTCCCGGCGACGTGGCGACGTGGCGGCGACAGCGCACCTGAGAACTGCCGGCGCCGGCGGGATGTCGTCCGCGGGTCCACCCCCCAGCCAGTTGTTGGATCTTTCGATGCAACATTATTAAGCTGGGCGGTTTTCAGATTAAACTGACGATATAACGCGTAGCCTCAATAAACCCCTAGGTCTAGGTAATTAGCTGAGGGGGGGATTTATGCCATTCGGTCGCGCGTTCGAACACATGCGCCACGCGCATCGGCGTGCCTTCTTCATACAACCGGCCAGTGAATAGTATGCTCTGTGGCATCCCCTTCAAGAACCCGCACGGCACCACCACCTGTGGATGTCCAGTCAGGTTGGTGGCGGTGAGGCTGGGGCTGAACGGAGTGGATACGAACACGTCCCACTGGGACATCAGGCTGTCCATCGCTTGCATCAGCAGGGTTCGCCCGCGTTGGGCGCGAATGTATTCCACGGCGGTCATGGTCCGCGAAGTGCGGAACGTATTCGGCCAATCGCCGGGGGCCTGGCCCTTCAATTGATCCACACCGTTACTGCGGGTGAGGTCGTCGAACGCCGCCGCCGCTTCCGCCAGTAAAACCATTCGCAAGGCGGCCAGAGGAAAATCGGGCAGCGTCATCGGCTGCAACTTCGCGCCCGCTTTTCGAAGCACATCGAGAGCGGAATCGTAGAGAGCCTTCTGTTCCGGTTCCATTTTGTCGAACTCGTCCTTTACGTAGCCAATCTTCAGCTTTGCCAGCGAAAGCTTCGGTTCCCAGTGAAGGGGTGCGTCGACGACGGTGGCATCGCGTCCGTCGCTGCCTGCGATGGCCCGCAGCACCAAGGCGCAATCTTCCACCGACCGGCAGATGGGGCCAATCTTGTCCATGCTCCAACTGAGGCCCATCGCGCCGAAGCGGCTGACGCGGCCGTAGGTTGGGCGAACGCCGGCAACTCCGCAGCGGGTACTGGGTGAGACGATGGACCCCAAGGTTTCCGTGCCTAGCGAGAATCCAACCAGCCCGGCGGAGGTGGCGGATGCCGAACCGGCGGAAGAACCGCTGGAGCTTTGCTCGTAGTCCCAAGGCGTCTTGGTCATACCGCGGAACCAGAGGCCACCTTGCGCCAGGGCACCCATGGACAGCTTCGCCAGCAGCACGGCGCCGGCTTTTTGCAGTTTCTCAATTACCGCCGCATCGTGATCGGGAACTTGATTTTGGAAAGGCTCCGCGCCCCACGTGGTGAGAATTCCCTTGGTGGCAAACAGATCTTTGGCGCCATAGGGTATGCCATGCAGTGGCCCTTTGTACCTACCGCGTTTGATCTCTTTGCCGGCTTGGGCCGCTTGTTCCAAGGCGAGATCTTCGGTTAGCGTGATCACACAGTTCAGCTTGGGCGCGTAGATTTTCAGGCGCTCCAAATACATCTTCGTCAGCTCCGTGGGCGTGATCCGCTTCGCCTTCACCAGCGCCGCCAGTTGGCTGGCGGGTAGGAACGCCAACTCATCCGGCGACGCCCATTTGCGCACTGCCGGAGCCTTGCCAGGTGCGAATCGGGCTTTGCCGCCGGGCGGCTGTCTGCCGGGAAGGAGCGGACGGAAATGCAGCGCGGGCTCGGTGTCGAGGGGGATCTCCAGCTTGCGCAGTAGCTCGTAATTCGCTGTTTGCCGGTTGACCCCCGGCAACATCATCATGATCTGAGCGTCGGTGAAGGTGAGTCCGGCCAGTTGCAGCGCCTGCTGCAGCATCTCCCTGGTGATGGTGAGCGGCGGTTCCGGCGTCGCTGTTTGGGCGCTCGCGGTTTGCCCATTCGCCAGGGCCGCCAGCGACGGTAGCAGTTTCAACCAGTCTCTACGTTTCATGAGACGTACAGTAGCAGAACGCCGCGGAGTTACTGAGCCGGCGAGCGCTTTCCCCAGTACGTTACCGTCTTCAATTCGGTGGTGAAGCTCTCCATATAATCGAACGCGGCGCTCTTGGTCAGCGCCACCTTGACATAGCCCGTTCCTTCGGGAGAGATGAAGTAAGTATAGTCTCCGCTGTCGGAGCGGATGAGTTCCCGATTGCCCCGGCTTGCCCAAAAGAACTTCTTGCCCTTGGCGATGATGCGGCATTCGTACTTTTTGGCTCCGAGGTCACTCAATTCCACGCGAACCGACTGGCCGCCGTCGGCATCAATGCGCACCGACGGCGTACCAGCAAAGATCATTTCATCTGCTGCCAAGGCGAGAATCGAGCAAAAGAAGAATATTGCGAAGCGAACCATTGTCGAGTCTACCCTCGTTGCCGTTGCGCTACCTTTGCCAGCGCGATAGTGAGCGCCGCGCCGCCTAGCGTCTTGATCAAATCCGGATGTTCGGAGTAGATCTGGCTGAGCCGGTCGACAATAGACGGGTCGGTTTTTTCCGCGTGGTCCGCCAGCTGCTTGACAATTTCCGGAGAAACCTGCGAAGCCTGTTCCGGGGATAGGTTCGCGTCTCCACCGAAAACGGAGCCAAGAGCCGATGCCGCGCCTCCACCTAGCAGCGATGTAAGGATCGATCCACCTTTACCGGATCCGATTTGCGACAGTGCGGCCGGGCCGACGGCACCTAACAAAGCGTTTAACACACTGGCCTGTTGGGTGCCGCCGGAATTCCCGAATAGCTGCGACGCCATCTGCGCAAACGGTGGTGTCTGGCCGGAACGGAATGCCGCCGCCAAACCCTCGGCCACTTCCGAAGCAGGTGCGCTCTGGGCAACCTGATCGAAATGATCTTCGACGTTCGCCGGTGGCTGCGCACTTTGCGAGCTGGTGTATTGCTGCAACAGTGGTCCCAGGGTTTCCATCCAATTCATGATTGTTCTCCTCTCGATCTAAGGTATCAGGCGGTTCGCTTGACAACTAAATGATAAGCGAACAGCAGGACCATCGCTCCGATGATGGACATAATCCATCCGGCGGCATCGCCCTCCCTGTAGAATCCCAGCATACGTCCCATGAATCCGCCGACCAGAGATCCGACAATGCCGATGATGGCGGTGATGAAGAACCCGCTGGGATCTTTTCCGGGCATCAGAAGTTTTGCAATGATGCCTACAATCAATCCGAAGATGATGGTGCCGATTAGCCCAAACATGACAGTGACAGTCCTCCTTTAGACTGAGACCAGCTGTACGCCGGCGTGTATTATGACGCGTTTCCGGAACTTGTGTTACACCTCCCGGGCGCCGGTCTATGTATATGCTACTCTCTCAAGTGGAAAGAGGACCACTTATGAAGATTAGATCCATGATGTTCGCACTGACGGCGGCGCTTCTGGCGTCATCGCTGATGCCTTACTCCGCTACGGCACAGACCCCTGCGGCCGCCGCCAAGAAGACCACCAGCGCCGCCAAAAAGGCAGCCGCAACCCCCGCTCCAACCGCGGCCGAGATTGCGGATGCGAAATCCAAGGGTTTGGTTTGGGTGAACCTGGGTACTGGCGTCTGGCACAAAGACGGAGAGTTTTTCGGCAACACGAAGCGCGGCAAATTCATGACGGAAGCCGATGCGGCAAAGTCAGGATATCGGGCTGCCAAGGCACCGGCCATGGCGAAGAAGGCCGCAGCCGCACCGAAAACCGAAACGAAGAAGTAGCTGTGACCTCTAACATAGGCCAAAAGGAGCAACCAAGATGGACCAACTAGAAGAACTGAAGGCAAAATACGCCTCTGTGTTGGCACTGATCAAGAAGCGTGGGGTGCGTCTGGATCATTTGCACATACAGGATGGCAAACTATTCTTGCAGGGTGCGGCGCCTACGGAGGCCGTGAAAAACCAGGTGTGGGATCAGATCAAAGCGGTGGATGGATCTTACAGTGACCTGACGGCTGATATTTCCGTGGATGACAGCTTGCCCCCGCCCGCTCCTGAAGATACGATTTACACGGTGGTTGCCGGGGATTCCCTTTGGAAGATCAGCAGCCATTTCTACGGCGCAGGGCACTTGTTCCCGCGCATCATCGCCGCTAATCCCGACAAGCTGAAGGACGAACATAGCGTGATTCATCCCGGTGATGAGTTGCGGATTCCGGCCGCGGAATAAACCCCGTTTTTGTTTTGGGCGGGATCCAGTGCCTGGGTCTCGCCCTTTTCTATAATTTCCTTCCCAATCCAAGCCTAGTCAAAAATTATCGTGCGGCGTCCGGGTCAATCTGATACGTCTGCGCTCCGATGTTTACCAGCACCGGTTCGTTAAACGCCAGATATCGCGCCATGACACCGCCGTGCGATGCCGCCAGCTCAAAATAGCGGGGACTAAACTGTACGACGTGGATTGCGGACTTCGCCTGTTCGGCGGTCACGGTGGAATCCTGCCAGAGCTTGTCCTTCTTAAAGAACGCTTTCTGTCCGACTTGCCGTAGAGATTGCGACCGCGTCCCGGGGGCGGCGGGAGCGTTAGTGGCATTCTGGAACTTGGCCTTCTCTTCGCGCTGCATGAAGCCGGCCGAGCCTCCCACCACGCTCAGTTGATCGGCGGCGGAGCGGGCGGCGAACGCGGCGTTGTCCCTCCGGGAACTCAAGCTCACGTTGTCATCGGCGAGGAAGGACGTATAGGGCGTCAGGATACCGTGCTTCTGCGAGAGTGCCACCAGTTCGTCAACCAATTCCTGATTGCGCCCGTGCAGGTCCAGATCGTCGATGATATCGCCGATGCGGCGGGTGGCCCAGAGCCTGGCGACGAAGCTGTTGGTCTCTCCAGATGAGGCTTCGGCGAAATTGGAATGGAAGGTGAATGCCTGCTTCTTTCCGCCGGCCTGGCCGGTGAGATTGATTCTGGCCGCGCCGCCTTTGCGGTAACGCCCCACCAGCACCAGTTGATCGCCGCGGAACAGGTCTGGCATTTGGCGCGGGTAGAGGCGCGACGTAACGCCGCCGTCGAGTTGAATGTCCACTGCAACGTCCGTCATGGCCGGTGAACCTACTTTGGCATACAACGCAGAGACGGGCGCTTCAATATTCTCGTTCGGCCGCACGTAAACGGACTGCCCGCGCAGACCGCGCGCCAACCGGTCCAGTAGCCTGCCATTGACATCGAACCCGACCCCGAACACGAACATCCGCGCATTGACCTTATTCTCCTGTGCGGCGTTGGCTGCGATTTTTGCCTCCTGCGTTTCGCCCACTGTCGGCTGGCCGTCCGTCAGGAACAGCACGTAGTTGGGCCGGGAGTTATCGGTCAGCATGCGCAATCCAGTGCGCAGCGCGCCGTCTATATTCGTGCCGCCGCCCGCGGATAATCCGTCCACCCAGGCCAGCGCGGAACGGATTGTCACCGCGTCCGCGCGCTGCAACTCGGGGCGGAAGCTTTCCACGTCGGAATCGTAGGCAATGATGTTGAAGGTGTCGCCGGGTTCCAATTGCCGCACCAGAAATTGCAGCGCCGCTTTGGCTTGCTCCATCTTCTTGCCGCTCATGCTGCCGGAGCGGTCGCACAGGAAGAGCATGGTCTTGGCGATTCTTGGAGCGCCGCCGGCGCGGGTGTCCGGAGTTGCCAGTAATACGAAGTAGCCGTCCTCTTTGTCATCGGGCTTGAAACTGAGGACGTTCAATCCGACGGGACTGGCATCGGTGGAGTAGAGCAGCCGGAGGTCATCCGGATTGGTGACGTTGTGCAGCGTGAGTTTTGAAACCGCGTGCGTGGCGTCGGGCCGCGTGATGTCAATCTGGTGGGTGGGGCTATAGACGGTGCGGATGGGCGCGCTGGACGCTACGTTTACCGTGACAGAGAAGTTCTCCACGGGCTTGACGGAGTACTTCGAGTTACCCAGCGGAAGCAGGAAATCGATCAGCCCGCTATCTTTCTTCAGCAACTGCGAGTAGCGAAGCTGCGCGGTACTCTCGCCGCCGGGCGGGACCGGGAACACGCTGGTTTGGAATAGATCGCGGCCCATATACTCCAGCAGCGCCGGGTCACGACGGCGGCGCACGATATCTTCGTAGATGCGGCGCGCATCGTCCTTGCCCAGAAGCCGGCCGGTCATCTCCTTGCCGTCCACCAACAACGTCAGACCGCTGACGGCGGCGCCTTCCGGTAGCGGAAATAACAACTGCGCTTCCATCGGTACGGAGGACGGGTTTTGAAAAACCTGGGAAATGCGGACCTTCGCCGCCTGGTCCTGAATATCGGCGCGCACGTCCACGGAACGGATGCGGCAGTCGGATCGGACGGGCATGGGCTGCGGCATGGGAATGCGCGGCCAGTGGCCATCGATAATTACTACCTGCGCCAGGCAGGGAAGCAGAAAGAGTGAGAAAAGAGCCAGCAGTCGTCGAAGCATCGCGACCTCCACTCAGGCAAATGCCGCGGTGCCGACGATCCTTTCAAAAAAAGTGGCGGGGTTTACAAAGTAGAGAGAGGTGAAGTATGGCTGGCCCCAGTAGAATCCCCGATATTAAAGCCCTGCGCGAAATGAATCTGAATTCGGTAGACGTGTTGACGAAGGCGCCGCAGGATTTTCTGGAGGCCGACATCAGTGCGCTGGAGCTGGAAATCCGCATCCCGATGATTGTGCAAATGCGGCTGCAAGCGGCCAGCATCCGGGTGAAGCCGCTGAGCGCAGCCGACGTGCAAAAGCTGGAATCCCTAGTGGACTGTCCGACAAATAACTGGACACAAGAAACGGCTTGCTCACGCGCGCGGCTGGATCTCGATCTCGTTCCTGCAACAGTAGTTTCCGAGCCGCGACTGTAAAGGAGCGGTTTCCGGTAGTGTCCACCCAATTCGCGGACACTACACTAGCGTCCAAAATCGACGAAACAATTGAGCGCGATGCCGTTGTTACTGCTTCGCTTGGAGATGTGGAACAGTTCATTGAGACGGCGACCGACCTGCGGGACCTGGTAAAATCGAGCACCGCGGTCTAGCTTACGCAAGCTCCGGCGCGTATTTGGTCAGTATCCGGCTGCTGAAATCCACACCGAAGCCCGGCCCCTGTGGTGGAAGGTAACTTCCGTGATCGAGCTTCGGCGTCAACAACTCCATCAATTCATTTCCGGATTCGCCGGTACCGAAGCTTTCCGCCAGCATGGGGGCGCGCGACGTCAGGATCAGGGCCATGCCGTATACGCTGCCACCGCGATGCGGAATTACGGGCACGCCGGCCGCTTCCGCTGCAATGCAGACTCTGCGGCACTCCGTCAATCCGCCGGACCAAGTCACGTCCGGTTGCAGAAAGTGAGCTGCGCGGTTTCGCAGCAGTTCCTGAAATCCATAGAGCGTCGCCTCATGCTCGCCGCTTGCGATGCGCGTGCCATGGACATCGCGGCACAAGCGGATGTAGCCTGCCATATCGTCTGGCAACAGCGGTTCTTCGATGAAGTGGAGCTTGGCTTCGGCAACGCGGCCGGCAAGTTCCAGTGTGTAATCGGCATCCCAAGCACAGAGGGCATCGGCCATCAGCAGTGTTTCCGCGCCAACCCGCTGCCGGGCTTCCAGGATCTTTTTCACATTGCTGATCATGCCGGCACGGCCACGGCGGAAATCGGCGAAGTCGGATATCTTGATCCCGGAAAAGCCGAGTTTCAATCCGCGTTCGACATCATTGCCGGTGTAATAGCCAGGTACGCGATCTCGGGTAGGGCCTCCCAGCAGCCTGTACACTGGCTTTCCCGCATGCTTGCCGGCAAGGTCCCACAAGGCGAGGTCTATGCCGCTGATGGCTTGGATCACCACTCCGCGGCGACCGTAGAACGAGGTAGACGCGAACAGTTGTTCCCAAATGGTTTCAATGTTCAGCGCATCCGAGCCGACCAGCAAATCGCGCAGGTGGTTCTCAATGATGTAACACGCCGCTCCACCGCCACCACCCATACCGTAGCCGGTGATGCCCTGGTCCGTTTGAATGCGGACCAAGATAGCGCCGTTCAATTGCGAGAACGGGCCGAAGCTTCGCCAGCGTTTGGGATCGAAATCGGGCAGGGAACCGGCAGCGGCGCCAGACCCTTCCCTGACGCGCAAGGGCGCCGCCTTCACGGAGACGATCTTCAGTCTGCTTTCAGCGCGGGCTCTAGCGGTGATAGCCCCGACGCTTGTTGCCATGAATGTCCGGCGAGTGAAAGTGCGCATAGACTTTGTTACTTGACGGGAAGCGCAAACGAGAGAATATTGCCGCCCGACGCAATGGCCACGTACTGGCGTCCGGCTACGGTATAAGTCATCGGCGAGGCTTTCCACGGCTGGTTTGCTTCAAAGTGCCACAATGATTTCCCGCTCTTCGCGTCGACTGCCGCGAAGCCACCGCCGCCCTCTCCATAGAAAAGGGTGCCGCCGGCCGTGGCCAGCACTCCGGAATAGTTCGACTCCGGCGCACCCACCTGAGCGATTTCCCAGGCGATCTTTCCGGTCTCAATATCGATGGCGCGAAGCACCTTGGCGGGCGGGTCGGCCGGGTCGTTGTAGGGGACGTAGCCGCCCCGTTTCGATTGCCGGTAGATGTTGCAATCCTCAACGGCCATCACGTAGAACAGGTTCGTCAACGGGCTGAAGGAGGTGGAATACCAGTTGGTAGCTCCGCGCACCGCGGGACAGGTTTTCGTTCCCATCACGGTGGGCTGGTTGCCTGCCACCAATTGCGGCCGGCCATCCGCGCCGATGCCGCTGGCCCACGTCAACTTCTTGACGAAGGGTTCGCCCAGCAGCAGCTTGCCGTCTGTCCTGTCGAGGATGTAAAAGAAGCCGTTGCGATTGGCCTGCATCAGTAGTTTTCGATCCTGCCCGCGGAACTTGCTGTTTACGACTACCAGCGGTTCGGTTGCATCCCAGTCGTGCAGATCGTGCGGCGTGAATTGGAAATACCAGCGCAGTTTTCCGGTTTTCACGTCGAGTGCCACCACGCAGTTGGTATAGAGATTGTCGCCGCCACGCTCATCGCCGTCCGTGTCTGGAAATGGATTGCCGGTTGGCCAGAACAGCAGCCCGGTTTCGGGATCGTAGGAGCCGGTGACCCAGGTAGAGCCGCCGCCCACTTCGAGTGCGGTGCCCTTCCAAGTTTCAGAGCCCGGCTCTCCGCGCGCGGGAACGGTCCAGAACCGCCACGCCAGTTCGCCAGTGCTCGCCTTGTATGCCGCCACAAATCCACGGATGCCTTCATCGCCGCCGGCGACGCCGGAGATTACCAAATCGCCAACCACCAGAGGCGCCGCGGTAGAGCCATACCGGCCTGGCTTTTCTGGAATCACGACGTCCCACATCAGTCCGCCGGTCAGCCGGTTCAAGCAAATGAGATGCGCGTTGTCGGTGGCGAAGAAGATGCGATCGCCCAGTAGCGCCGCGCCGCGATTCGCGCCTTTTGCAGCGTCTCCGGCGATGGTGCCGGCCTGCGTGCGAGGTCGCGAGTAACACCAGATCTCCCGGCCGCTGCGGGAATCCAGCGCGCAGACCTGATTGGGTCCGGTGACGTACATGATGCCATCCGAGACAAGCGGTGTGGTCTCCAGCAAGTTGTAGGGCAGCGAATAGGACCACTGCAATTGCAACTGGGCTGCGTTTGCCACGTTGATTTGGTCAAGCGGGCTGTAGCGATTTGCACTGACGTTGCCGTTGTAGCTGGGCCAATCGCCCGGCTTCGGCTGGATGGCATCATTGATCGACGGTGTTGCATGGGTCAGAGGGCCGACCACCACGCCGTCCAAACGGCTAAGGTAAGCGAGGAGATCGACGCGTTCTTTCGACGTGGATTTCAGCGCCGGCATATACGGCGCTTCCTCAGTCGAAATGTTCTGGTATTCGCTCTCCGCCAGCAGATGGAATTTTCCGTCGAAGGTCTGCAATTGCAGATCGTGCTTTCCCTGTCCTCGCGCAAAACCACGCAGCGAGGTCCCATCGCGCAGGCGGACGTTCACCACGGCCCAAGGGTTCTGCGGGCACCAGGCCCAACCGGGACAGGAGGCCGAAGAGCGTTTGCCGGTTAGAGATTTTGGATTGTCCAGCAGTTCTTCCAGATCGCGAAGCGTAAGCTGCCGTCCGATGTTCGACAGGTCGGGTCCGTTCGGAATGCCTCGTCCGCGCACCATGTGACAGGTTCCGCACTGGCCTTTTCCAAAGTAGAATTGCTCTCCGGCAGCGATGTCGCCTGCGGGCTTCTTGTCGTACGCCGAGGCATTCAACCCGTGTACCCACGCGGCAATCGATTGCAGCTGGGCGTCAGGCAGTTTGAAGCTGGGCATACCGCCCTGCGTGCCGTTCTTGATCAGGCTGCGGATCTGGTCTTCGGATCGATTCCGCAACGTCCGGCTATTCACCAGCGACGGGCCGCGCTCCCCTCCCGTGGCCGCTTCGCCGTGGCAGGCCGCACAGAGACTGGCGTACTGTTTTTCCGCTGCCGTTGGATTCTGCGCAGAGGCGCTGGACACGTTGAGCACGGCGAACGCGGCTAACAAGGCCGCCAGACATCGCATGACTATCCAAGCAGCTCTGAAATGGGTTCGCCTGTCCGATCATCCAGTGAATTCGCGATCTTGATGGGCCGCCCGATGGGGCTCATGTATTCCTTGCGCCAGTCAATGCCCAGGGCCTTATAGATGGTGGCGTATAGATCTCCCATGGTCACCACGCGGCTGGCGACGTTGTAGCCTTTCTCATCGCTGGATCCCACCACTTGCCCGGTCTTGATGCCGCCTCCGGTGAGTGCCATCGACCAGCAGTTCGGCCAGTGGTCACGCCCCAAGTTGGGATTGATGGTTGGTGTACGTCCGAACTCGCCCATAGCGATTACCAGCGTGGTAGCCAGCAATCCACGCTCGTCCAAATCATCGATGAGCGCCGTTAAAGTGCGGTCCAGCGGCGGCGCCAGCCGGTCCCGATGAGACTTGTCGTTGTCGCTGTGCGTATCCCAAGACCCGCTGTGGTAACCCGCCGCCGTGACGAACCGGCTGCCCGCTTCCACCAACCGCCGGGCCAAAAGTGCGGATTGGCCGATGGGATCTTTACCATACCGTTCCTTGGTCTTCTCGCTTTCCTTGGAGAGATCGAATGCGTCGCGCACCGCCGGCGTAAGAATCATCTTCCACGCTTGCGCCGTAAATGCATCCACGTTGGCATGGTCCGCTGTATCGTTCAGCGCGCGGTAGTGCCGGTCCACCACATTCAAGAACGCCGAGCGGCTTTCCACGGATGCTTGCGAGACGGATTTCGGCAGGCTCAAATCGGTCACCTGGAAGTCCGGACGGCTGGGATCTGGAATGCACATCGGGTCGTAATCGCCGCCCAAAAATGAGGCGCGGAAGTAGTCCTCATACTGCCGCCCTTTGTCCCACTTGGGTACCAGCACGTGCGCCGGCACGGCATTGCGTGCCCCAAGCTCTTTTGTAATGATTGAGCCCAGGCTGGGGAACTGCATCGCGGGATTAATCTCGTGGCCGGTAATTACGTAGTGCGTGGCTTGCGGATGATCGTTGCCGCGGGTGTGCATGGATCGCACCAGCGCCAGCTTGTCCATCTTCTTGGCGATCTTCGGCAGCAGTTCAGAGACCTGAATACCCGCGACGTTTGTCGAGATCGGCTTGAAGTTGCTGTTGATCTTCGGGTCCCAGGTATCGATGTGGCTGGGGCCCCCTTCCAGCCAGAACAGAATTACCGAGGTGGCGGTCGCCTTGAACGGCGATGCGGTGGCAGCGGCTTGCAGGTAGTCGCTAAGCGTGAGCCCGAGGAACCCGAGGGAACCGGCACTCAGAAAATCGCGGCGTGAATTGATGTGAGCCATGTATCCTCCGTCCTCTAATGATTTTCCGCGAATTCGCGCGAACTGGTCAATGCCCAGACGAATTCGCGAAGTCCCGCTTCGCGATCGCTGCGCTTGGCCAACGTTTGTTCCAGGGCCTGAATCTCATCCGGCTCTGGGAATCGTGCGTAGGCGGCCAGATAAAATTCCTCAAAGATGCGGGCATTCGATGCGCCGTCATGCAGTAATCGAGCAAGGCGGCTTTCCTTCGCGCTGAGCCGGTCGGCATACGTCGACCCCGCTAGCATGTGCAGTGCCTGGCCCAGATTGGGGTGCAGGCTGCGCTCTGGAATCGCACCGCGGTTGGGACGCCCGTACAGCTCCAGGAAGCGCGAGAAATACATATCGGGGTCTTTCAGATTGATGGCGCGGGTGCCAACGGGAGCTTGACCCACAGAAGATCCGTCGGCTACGGCGGTGGAGAAAACTTCCTGAATTCCAGTGGCGTCCACCAAAGCATCCAGCAATACTTCGGCGTCCAGCGGCCGGGGCAGCGCGTGAGAATAATTAACTACGTCGTCTTTATTGGTCGCGTTAGACGCGCGGGAAAGCTGATACGTCCGCGACATCGCAATGGTCTTCATCAACCGGCGCAGATCGTAACCATTCTTGCGAAAGTCCGCGGCAAGCGCGGCCAGAAGTTCAGGATGCGTCGGCGGATTGGTGGAACGGAAATCATCCACCGGATCGACGATTCCGCGGCCGAAGAACTGGCCCCAGATGCGATTCACGGTGGCTTCGGCGAAGTAAGGATTCGCCGTCATCCAGCGGGCCAATTCTTTCCGCGGATTTGATTCCGGAGTCAGGTTGGCTTGAGAACCATCCAGCAACGCGGGCTGAACAGGCACTTTCGTGCGCGGGTGCAGCAGTTGAATGGTCCCGTTCACATCCTTGGAACTGAGGTCCATGTTGGTTGGGTGATCGAACACCACCGGACCCATCTTGAAAACTCGCGAGAAGAACGCGGCCATGCCCCAGAACTGGTCCTGGCTCCAGTTTTCGTATGGGTGATTGTGGCATTGCGCGCAATCCAGACGACGCCCCAAGAAGACGCGAACCTCTTCGGCCATCACGTCGTTCGGCGGGCCAACCTGGTTGTAGGGAAGGAAGTGGCGGGAAGCCGGACCGTAGCCTTCCGCGGAAATTCGTTCCCGGGCTACCTCGTCATAGGGACGATTGGTCTCGACGTTATTTCGAATCCATTCCCAATACTTCTGGCTCCACTTCGGCGTCAAACCATTGGCGAAAATGGCCACGCGGAAAATGTCCGAGAAACGGAACGTCCAGTAATCCACAAACTCCGGCGAGCCGATCAGCGCGTCGATAACCCGCTCCCGCTTGCGGGCATCTTTGTTCGCGACGAATTGCCGTACCCGTTCCGGGGGTGGCAACGTGCCTGTGAGATCCAGACAAACGCGGCGCAGAAATTCGGCGTCGCCGGCCACCTCCGATGGAATGATGTGGAAGTTCTTGAGCTTGGCGAACACCGCATCGTCAATAAAATTTCCACGCGGCACTTCCGGATAATTCGGAATCGATGCCCCAATGACACCGGCGCCGGCGCTGGCCACTTGCCCCGCGCCGCGAATCAATACAGCCGTTTCGCCCAATCTCTTCCCAGTGATTACCCCGTCGGCGCTAACCGTGGCGACGTCGGCATTGTTGCTGGAATACAGCACCTGGTGCGTAAAGTCTTCGCGATGTCCGTCGGTGAATAGGGCCGTTACCAAAAGGCGGCGCTGCCCATCCACGGGCATGGCGGCCAAGGGCGGAAACACTTCCAGCCGGGCCAGCTTCGGTGCTTTCCCGTTGTCTTCGGCACCGAAAGGCGCACCGCTTTTCACCCAGGCGAGGATATCTTTGTAGTCTTCGGAATCCTTTTCCAGACGTTTGCCGCCGCCATGCGGCTTGGCCATCGTCGGCTTGGTCAGCAGTAAGCTCTCTTCGGGGTTCTTTAGGTCGATCCGCGGAACACGCTCGCCCTTCACTTCGGCGGTTAGCACCTGGTAGGTGCCGCCCTTGGTGATCCACTCGAAGTCGTCTTTTGGATAAAGCGCATTTGCCGAAAGCTTCAGGCCGCCGCGTCCCTTCACCCCGCCGTGACAGGCCGCCTGATTGCAGCCGCGCTTGGTGAGGATGCCGCCGATCTGCTGTGCGAAGCTGAACGGGCGTACTTGCTGCGAACCGTGAATCTGGATGGATGCCTGCGACTGCACGCCCTTGGAAAGCACCGCGGTCACCGTAAGCGCGCCATCTCCGGTTGCCGCGATGCGCGCTGTACCCACTACCTTGGCAAGCGCCGGGTTTGATAAGCGCCACTCGACTTCATCGGTCACATCGCGTTCGGTTCCATCGGCGTAGTTCGCGATGGCTGCGAACTGCTGTTGGGCTCCGGCAAACTGCAGGGTCGCTTCAGCGGGAATCGTCTTCAGCGACACGGCTTGCGGCGCGGCCACACAGCACACGGCCAACAGCGAAAAAATAACTAGCCGCACCGTTCTCACGGCTTGGCAACCACCATCAAAGGAATCTCTTTCATATCCACTACAGCTCCCGGTTTCCCATCCACAATCGGCCTAACCACCAGCCGTACCAATTGGGGTTGCTTCGTAATAACCGCATCGGCGGACGCAGTAAAAACCACCACCAGCCGCTCACTTCGCGGCGTATATCGTTCACGTTTTCCGGGATACAACGGAGGATCCTTCTCTGGTTCAAAATCTGCGCCGGCCAGGGCCTGCACACCGGCGGGAAGCGATTCGACCGTCACCGCTACCGCGCCGCGATAGTCCTCTTCACGGTCGAACACCACCCGAACGGATTTTGCGTCACCGGGCGAGACATTTACGCGGTCTTCCTCTATCTTAACGTCTCCGATGTGCGCGATCTGCGGACGCACCAGAACCCGGTAGCGGAATCCAGGGCCGGCGAAATCGGAGGTGGTATCACGAACCTCAACCGTGTAATCGCCGGCATCGCGTAGCGGGACGATTACCTTGGATTGAAGCGACTTATTCAAGTCTCCGGTGCATAGTCCGCGGCCCGCGAAAACATTGGTCGCCACTTCTTGCCCGGCGGCGTTCAGCAATCTGACAATCGGATTGAAAAGCGGGGGCAGGGAATCGGGCGTCTCGATTTCAATGGCGATGTCCTGCGGCCCGTCCAAATGGAACTTTGAGCGCTGCGCTTCACCGGGCTGCAGGATACTGCCTTCCAGCGTGCCGGGAAGCCGGAACAGCGCTGGCGTGGCAGCCGTCCGGTAGGTCTCAATCTTCGCCTGCTCCTTAGGCTTGCCTCCGCGTTCGGCCAGTTCATTCAGCCTGTCAGCGGACAGGCGGCGCTCGTACTTCCGTTCTTCCCAGTTCCTGGCTTCTGCCACACGGTCCTGTGGGGATTCGCCTGCCAGCATTCTCAATTGATACGCGTAATCGGGGCCGCCTTGTCCGGAGAAGGCATCTACGCGCACCAGATAATCACCCGGCTTGGCGAAGCGGTGTACCAGATACGCATCGGTCCCTTTGCCAATCTCCCACAGCGGTTCGTCGTTGAAGGCGATGCGGTTTACACGCTTCGGATCGAACCAGCTTCCAGACTGCTCATACAACGCGAGGGAAGGATCGAAGCCGTTTGCATTGCCGCCGGGTGCGCCTGTAGAAGGCAATCCGGAGATCACTTCAAACGTAACCGTCTGCCCGGCGGTGGCGTGGAAAGCGTAGTAATCGGTTTCGCCACGTCGTGCGATGCGGCCGTTCATCGCCGCCGGCAGTTTGTCGATAGCTACCGCGGTCTCCGGAGTTTCGTGCGCCGCCGCAGGTTCGTTGGTAACCGGTTGATCGAAGACGGAAATCGGAAGGGAGTTTGAAATACCATGCGCCGTGACCAGGCGGATGTTGTGGCGGCCCAGCTTGGCGGACCCCTCGATTTGGATTCGCACGCGGATCAGATCGACAGGGGTTTTCGGTTTTGCTGTAGGAGTCGCGTCATCGGGAGCCTCCATTTCCGCCGCTTCAATCGTCACCGTCAATGGTGCGTTGTTCACAAACACGGAAGTTGCATCGCGCAATCCGGTTCCTCGCACGGTGGCGGTGAACGTGGTTCCGCGCTGCCCGGTGAAGGGGTAGACCGACGATAACTTCGGTTCACCCGGTGTATCTCCGAGCTTAGTCGCGGCGAAGGCGGCAACATTCCCGCCCAACACCCATCCAGCCGCGAACATCATTATCAACAAGGCGGGCATTGAAGATAACCACTAGTATACAAGGCCCTCGTGAAGGATTGACGGCCGGCCCAAAGCGCAGTCCGGCCGTGTGGACAGCCTATTCGATTTTCGTGCCGACGCTGGTAACGGTGCGCGACGGACCGTTGAACGGCGCCGTCACTACAGTGTGTATTTGTTTGCCCTGCCTGACTATCACGAAGCGCAGGTGGAAGAAATCGTTGTTGATGGGAACCTTGACAAACATGGTTCCTGTGCAATTGGCGTTCACAGTGTAAGTTCCCGCGCCAGGGGTCCATTCCTGCGCCGGCGGTACGCCGTTGACCACAATATGATCAGCCTGCGTCAGGTTGCCCTTGCCGTCGAAATGAGTGATATGAACTCCACGGATTGGAAGGGCAACACCCGGTACTGGAAGTACCAAGCCTTCCACGGCGAAGCCGTAATCGCCCTGCAGGGTTCGATTGGAGCATGGTCCGTTGTCGTCTTCCGCTTTGGCGGTCGCGCCGGATACCAGTAAACCGCAAATGATCGTCATTGGCGTAGCTATCATTGACAACTTCGAAAAGAGCTTCAGTTTGAGCATCAAGACCTCCTTAGTGGTCTGAGTGAAACTATACGGTGGGCTCGGGCGCCGTTCAATGTCCGGCCAGTCACTTCTTTGTTACCTGCGTGTTCCCCAACAACTGGCTGATTGTCAGAGTCTTATGCCGGTTCCGTGGTATGCTGAGCCTCGTCTTTCTGACGGTTTTCATGCAGCCGCTGATTCGTTTTAGAGAGTTCGAGTTGAATGTCCGGTCTGGTGAATTACTGCGCCAAGGCTCCAGGGTCAAGTTGCAGAACCAGCCGTTTCAGATTCTCGCGATGCTGCTTGAAAATCCGGGCGAGGTAGTGACGCGCGAAGAGCTGCGAAAGCGGTTGTGGCCGGAGAACACCTTCGTAGATTTTGATCGAGGTCTGAATAAGGCGATCAGCGGGCTTCGCTGGACCCTGAAGGATCGCGTCAGCAAGCCGCTCTACATTGAAACTGTCCCGCACCGGGGATATCGGTTCATCGCGAAAGTCGCCGATCCCGTTAGTTCGCCTCCTGCGCTGCGTGTCGATTCTCTTGCCGTGCTGCCGCTCGAAAATCTCTCAGGCGATCCCGCGCAGGAGTATTTCGCCGATGGTATGACGGAAGAATTGATTTGCGCGGTGGCCAGGATCGCTTCGCTGCGGGTAATCTCGAGGACTTCTGTGATGACGTTCAAAGGCGCGCGCAGATCAGTGCCTGACATTGCTAAGGAACTGCATGTTGATGCGATCCTGGAAGGCACTGTGGCCCGTTCCGGCGAAAAAGTTCGCATCACCGCACAGTTGATCTACGCGGCGGAAGACCGCCATCTGTGGTCAGGTAGATATGAGCGCGATCTGAGCGACATCCTGCAATTGCAGACCGATCTCGCGCAGAGCATTGCCAGCCAGATTCACAAGGTAGTGGATCCTGAACGGGCGGCCCGTCGCGTGGAAATGCCCGTGAATTCGCAAGCCTACGAAGCTTGTCTCAAAGGGAACTACTTCCGCGACAAGATGACTCCGGACGACCTGCGGAAGAGCGTCGCGTTCTTCACCCAGGCGATCGAACTCGATCCCGGCTATGCCCGCGCTTATGCGGATCTCTCGCAGTCCTATGTTTTCCTCGGCATTTTCGGCGTAGCAAGACCACGAGAAGTATTTCTCAAGGCGAGATCGAATGCACTGAAGGCGCTGGAACTGGATGACGCATCGGCGGCAGCGCACAATGCATTGGCGCTCATCCACATACTTTATGATTGGGATTGGGCTAGTGCGGAAGCGGAATGCCGCCGGGCCGTGGATTTGAATCCGCAAGCTTCGGTGACGTACGCCCATTTCGCCGACTACCTTTCCATTAGAGGACGCCATGACGAGGCGATCGCGGCGTTTGCACGGGCACTGGAACTCGATCCCATTTCACGTGTCTTCAAGGGTCACTTCGGGCTGATTCTTCATCGGGCCCGGCGCTATGATGAATCCATTGCGCAATGCCGGGGGGCGCTGGAGATCGATCCGACCTACGCGAATGCTCTATGGTTCATGGCTCTATCGCTGGAGCAGCAAGGAGAGTTGGCCGAGGCCGTCGCGACGCTTCAAAGGGCCGTCAGCCTTTCGAAGGGGCCGCACTTCCGCGCACTTTTGGGCAGAGCGTACGCATTGTCCGGCGACCGGACGAAGGCGCTTGAAATTTTGAACGAACTGCAGGAGCTGTCCGGCCGAATGTATGTTTCCGCGTTCGATCTTGCGGTGGTCCATGCGGGGCTCGATGATCGGAATTCCGCATTCCAATTTTTGGAGGAAGCCTATCAACAACGGGTCTTTCGGATCATCGAACTGATCCTTCCGATGTTCGACGATTTGCGTCCCGATCCCCGTTGGGGCGATCTTGTCCGCCGGATCGGTCTTCCGAACGGCTAGGCGGCCGTCCGCAGTTTCGTCACGCGCCCCACTTCCACCCACACCACGAAAATGCTCCCTGCATGATCGAAGCAAGCGGCGTGCGGCGCGGCAAACTGGCCTGGGATAAAGGCTGAGCGCTCCAACAATCAAGCGCAACTCCCGGAAGTTATCCAGCCCTTGGGCCGAAATGGGCGGTGATCGTATTTGGCGTCCGGAATGCCGACGCGCGCCCCCAACTCAGGCACTACCATCACCGGTCCGTGAACGTGAAGGCGGCACGGATAGCGCAGGACTGCTTTAAAGCCGATGTGTTTTCCATCCAGCTGGAACGTCTGAATGCGATAGACCCGGCGATCCGCTGCTGTGAGCACCGGGTCCGGTCCGCGAGCGTCCATCCAGATTCCATGCGGCGGGTTGAAGTGCCCGGTCTCGCTGCCCAACCCGCCGAAGGTCCGGATGTAGCAGCCCATCCGGTCGTGTTGATTGATAGCGCTGAATCGGAAGCCATCGTCTGTTTTGGGGAACGCGTCCCGTGAGCGTGTTTTGGTTGCGGTCTATTATCACCGGACCGCCAGATTTATGCCATTCGACCCTGCCGGGATTCTGCTGGAGAGCCTTAGCGAGGCTATGCCACTAGCCGCCGATGGCGTACATCGGCCGTGGCGGCGGCACAAACTTCACTGTGTTATTAATCTCGTGACCGCTCCACTTCGCTGTCACGTTAGCGCGGATTGTCTGCGCAATCTCTTCATCGGATCCGCCGTTGCGCAAAATCCCTTTCACGTCGGTCTCATCGATCGCAAACAGACAGTAACGCAGCTTGCCGTCGGCGGTAAGGCGCAGCCGGTTGCAATTCATGCAGAACGGCCTGCTAACCGACGCCACGAATCCCACTGTCCCAATACCGTCAGCAAACCGGTAGTCCGTCGCCGGCGCGCGCGGATCGTTATCCGG
>JBBRNO010000129.1:0-19691 GCA_038230275.1 Bryobacterales bacterium | reverse complement strand
GTCCGACAAATAACTGGACACAAGAAACGGCTTGCTCACGCGCGCGGCTCGGTCTCCAACTCGTTGCTGCAACAGTAGTTTCCGAGCCGCGACTGTCAAGGAGCGGTTTCCCGTAGTGTCCACCCAATTCGCGGACACTACGCTAGCTGAACTCCAGCAGGGGCTGGCCGGGCGGCAGATTCAAGTGGGCTCACCCAGGTGTGGAACGCGTCGCCGGCGATGGAACTGCGGCTGAAAAGAAGTCGCTCCCCGCCGCCGAACCAGACACGGCAGACGGTCAGATCGGCCGCAGTCAGTGGCAAAAGGAAACGGGCCGGATCGACCCGGAAAGGCTGATGTTTCTGGACGAAAGTGGCGTAATGAGGGAGATGCCCCGGTGCTATGGGCGCCGTTTGAGAGGAGCGCGTGTGCGAGAAGGAACGCCCGGCGGCCATTGGCGCACCCTCACAATTTTGGGAGCGATTCGTACTTCCGGATGGGCCGCCACCATGATGAGCGAGGCTACCAGGAGCAAGTGCTGTGTCCCCGACTTCGGCCCGGTGGCCGTTGTATTTATCGATAACCTGTCCGCGCACAAGGTCGCTGGCATGCGAGCCAGCATCCAAGCCGCCGGGGCTGAACTACGCTATCTGCCGCCCTCTTCACCCGACTTCAATCCCATCAAAAAATGCTGGTTTCCAGTCAAGCAGCGATTGTGAACTCTCAAGGCTCGGCCGGCTCCTTGAAACGTCGTCTCTCCTCAGAACATTCAAGCCCACTTCCGCCACTGCGGCTATGGTTTATAATTATCTTGAAAATGCTCTAGCCTGAATCGCCTCTCCAAAAAAAAGAGGCCCGCGGAGCTACCGCAGGCCTCATCCAAGCAATTACCTCAGCCTTAAAAGATCAGCCGCAAAGAGAACTGGGCCTGACGTGACGCACCCAGTCCCACCGCGCGCTCTACAGTCGAGCTATACACACCAAACGCTCCACCTGCCGATCCTGAACTGAACGGCTGATTCGGTTGCAACTGGTTGGTGCCCGTTCCCAACGATTGATTCAGCTGCGACGGCGGATTTGAGAAGTTCGTTCGGTTAAAAATGTTGTAAACTTCCGCGCGAAATTCCAAGTTCACCCGCTCGCTAATCGGGAACTGCTTCTGCACCGTGAAATCCACCTGGGAAAGCCCCGGCCCGTGAATGGCGTTGCGTCCCATGTTTCCAAAAGTCCCCGGTGCCGGAATCGAAAACGCCGCGGGATTTAGATAGAACCGTTTATCAACCCCTACTATCAAGGGATTCACACCAGCAACCACATTCGGCCTGCGGAAATTGCGGAAGTTTCCGCCACCCGGAACATTGATCACCGGAACCGTAACTGCGGCGCCATTCACCAGAATCGGATTGGCAACGAAGGTGTTGTTCCGCGTGTCCCTGTACACAATATCCGGTCGCGTTACCCGAACTTCAAACGGCAATCCCGTCCGTCCATTCCAAAGCCCGCCCATCTGCCAGCCGCCCAATACGCTTTTTACAAACTTGTTCGAGTCCGCGCCATATTTGCGGCCCGATCCAAACGGTACCTCATATAGTGCGCTCACGTTCACGCTATGCCGTACGTCGAAGTTGTTGTTCCCACGGTCCAGCTCGAAGTTCGTCGGATCCTGCGTCGTATTCGCTTCGTTCGATCCACCGCTGTTTCCCAAGCTATGCGACCACGTCCACTGCGAACCAAGCGTCAGTCCCTTGCTGAATCTTCTGTTCACGGTTGTCTGCATCGAATCGTAGTGGTCGGTTCCACCGCTGCTCTTATAATCCATCTGAGCGAAGCGATTGCCGAACTGCCGGATATCGATGCCCGCGCCTGTCGTTGGGTTCATCGTCACGCCGATAATCCGGTTCGTCCAACCACGGATGAACAGGTTGCGTCCTTGGCTTCCCACGTAGGCTACCGTCAACACGGTGTTGCCGGGCAACTCCTGCTGCATGGACGCGGTGTACGAAAGAATCTTCTCCGGCACCCTGTATCCAGTGGTCGAATAAGACCTCGGCTGGAAACCAAGGTTCGGATCGTTGATGTCGTACGACTTAATAATCTGAGCGGTATCTACCGGGAATACAGCCGCCGCGCCCGTCAGCGTCTTGCTCACACGATCACTCTCAATCGGCTGAATTAGGTCTTCCGTCTGTCCCGGCCCAAAATAGTATCCGGAGCCGATCCGAAACACCGTCTTGCCATTCATCTTTTCCGGCGACCAGCTGAATGCCAGCCGCGGCCCGAAATTCAGCTTCGAACTCTTGTAGAAGTCGTGCGTCTTCGGGTCCAGCAGTTGTCCGCTATCGGCATCCAGCAGCACCGCCAGGTTCCTGTCTTCCCGCATCACCGAGTAATATTCGTACCGCAGGCCGTAGCTCATTGTCACGTTCCGCCGTAGCTTCCACTCGTCTTGCGCGTAGCCGATCAGAAAATATTGTTTCCCCTTACGGTTTCCCGTCGCGCCGCCGTTGAACGGACTTGGCGCACTCACATCGCCCAGAAACCCAACCGACGTGGGGCGGTTCGCCAAAAGGTCCGTAAGATTCGCGAACGTGTAAGTAGCCCCCCCCAGTCGATCTGTATAAAGGCGAAGAGGCCGCACTTCTCCGCCGAACTTGAAAGTATGTGCGGCCCGAATGTAAGTCAGGTTGTCGGCAAACGTCAGCGTGTAGTTCGTGTACGGCTGGCCGCGTCCATTCTGCGTGCTGTTGGACCGCACCAGTCCACCCAGCCGCGATGCCCCGGCTGAGCTGATCTGCCCGCCGATTCCCGGAATCGTCGCATTCCCCGTGAAGTCAATCGAAATCGCCGAAGCGTCGGCAATCCCCGGAAGGGCAGGTGCGAATCCAGAGGCTCTCGTCTTTGATCCGTTGAAGCCAAACTTTGTCTCGTTGATCACCGAAGGCGTCAATATCTGTTGCAAGTTCACCAGCCCGTTCTGCGGAACGGCAGTGATCGAATACAAGCTGCCCGCTACCGAAGTGGCTTCAATGGGAGAAGTCGATTCACCCTGATCCCGGAAGTAACGCCCATAGAGTGTGAACTTATCGTTGAACCGGTAATCCAGCCGGATACTGCCATAGTTCTCACTCAAAGAGGTAGCGGCGTTCGTCTGCGCTACGTCCAGATCCGGGTTTGATGTTGTGGTCTGTCCCTTCGGAAAAGCATTGACGATAGACGCAATGGACGGTACCGCGCGCAATCTTGCTGACGCACTGGGAACCGTGCCAATCAGATTTACGCCCGCCCGCTGCTGCAATCCTTCGTAGCTGGCAAAGAAGAACAATTTCTCCTTGATAATCGGGCCGCCAACCGATCCGCCGAACTGATTCAAACGCAGCGGCGACTTCTTTGTATCGAAAAAGTTGCGTGCATCGAATGAGTTGTTACGAACATACTCAAACAGCGAACCTCGAATCTGGTTGCCACCCGATTTCGTAACAACACTCACCTGCCCACCCGTACCTGTTCCATATTCGGCCGGATAGTTGCTCGATTCCACTCGAAACTCCTGAATGTTCTCCAGGCTCGATTGCAACCGAAATCCGGTGGATGTCTCACCGTTCAGATTGCCGGGTGAGGAATCGATTACGGAGCTTCCCTCCACCCCGTCATACCGGATTACATTCTGCTGGTTGGCCCTTCCGCTGAACCGGATATTGTCGAACGATCCGCTGCCCGCCGTCTGCGCGCCTGGCACCAACAGGTATAGCTGCGATACTTGCCGCCCGTTGATCGGCAGATTCGCCACTTCGCGTTCATTCACATTGGCGCCAATTCGCGCCGAACTCGTATCGATCACTGTCAATTCGCCGCCCGAGACATTGACGGTTTGCACCATGGTTGACGGTTGCAGAATCAGGTTCAGCGTACGCTCCTGTCCTACCGACACGTTGATGTTGTTGGTGACCGAAGGACCCAGGTCATTGGTTTTCCCAGTCACCGTATAAGCGGCCGGCAACAGGTACGGGACCGAATAATACCCCTGTTCGTTGGACGTAACTTTTCGCTCATCGCCGGTTTTCTCGCTCTTCACGGTGATCGTAGCCCCGCCAAGGACAGCGCCGGTGACATCGGTCACCAAGCCTACGATGCGGGCGCTATCGGTTTGCGCCAGCGCCGAAACAGACATCAGAAACACGCTGGACAAGATTCTCAAATAGGACTTTATATTCATCATTTACAGCCTACCCACCACGCCATGACGGTTGGATGACTGTTCGATGAATCTTCCGCGACTGTTCCTGCAATGACGGCGGCCCTGTGTCTGCGGTAGAATCCGGTATCGATTCGTATCAATGCGTACATTTGGATTACTAGTTCTGCTCACATCCGGCGTATACGGCCAGTCCACGCCGGCCAAGCGTGTAGCCGTGTTCGAGTTTGACAGCGCGGCGGTACAGGGCGCAGTCACGTCACCGTTTTTTCAGAGCACAGCCCCGAATCTCGGCAAGGCTATAGCCGACCTGCTGGTCAACCACCTGGTGAAGAATGCGTCGGTAGTCGTCATTGAACGCAGCGCTCTGGATAAGGTGCTCTCGGAACAAAACCTTTCAAACAGCGATCGCACCAATGCTTTGACCGCGGCCAAGATCGGCAGAATTCTCGGCGTCGACGCCATCATATTGGGCAGCATCACCAAGCATGACTTCGAGGACAAGACCACGGGAGGAGGCGGGGCGGCCTTCGGTGCCGCCATCGGCCGCTCCTCCATGAGTAGCAAACACGATTTGAAGGCCACCGTTGAGATCAGTGCGCGCCTGGTAAGTCCAGATACAGCGGAGGTGCTAGCGGTAGCGCAGGGCACTGGGGAAGTTCTCAAGAAGGGAGTCAAGGTGGATGCGCGGGACATGGGCCGCCTGATGGGCATGGGCGGAGCCGGCATTAACAGCGGGCCCATCATGAATGAGGCCATCGATAAGGCCGTGCTGCAGCTCACCTCGCAACTCGACTTGAATCTGCCCAAGATACCGCCCCGCACGCCTGTCATTGACGGTGTAGTCGCGGACGCGAACGAAACGGGCCGCCTCATCATTAACGTTGGTTCGCAAAACGGAGTGAAGGAAGGCGACCGGCTACAGCTCTGGCGAGTCGGCAAGGAAGTTCGCGATCCGGTTAGCGGTAAAGTGCTGCTGCGTGACGATACGTTGTTAGGAGAAGCCGTAGTCACCAAAGTGAACGACATCTCATCTATCGCCATATACAAAGGCGCTGAACCGGCAAAGGTCGGCGACGCCGCCAAAAGCATTCCCAAACGGTGAGTGGCGGAAATGGCGATCCGTCGGCCGCGGTTCGCTATTTGTTCGGTGCCGCCGGGGCTTCGGCGTTGTTAATATCTTGGACGGCCTTCCATGATCCATCTGCCTCTTTTCGAAAGATGGTGATAAACCTTCCCTTCTCCGTCATCGCCTTTTTGCTGGCCGGGTCGGTGGCAGTGTTCACGTAGGTTCCGCGGCTGTAACCCATATCTCCGCCCTTGGAGACTTCCACCTGGGCGACCTGCAAGGAAATTGACCAATTCGGATCGGCCAGGACATCCTTCAGCGCCTTGCCAATGGCGTCCTTGCCCGTCATCATCGGAGCATTCGGGACCATCACGTTTCCATCGTCTGCGTAGTGCGCCGCAATGCGGCCCGCGTCCTTGCCGCCCCAATCCTTGACAAAAGCGGCAAGTTCGCCATCGCGCAACGCGCGGGCATCCGCCTCGTGATTATCGGTTGCTGGCGACTGTGAGCATCCGGTCAATGCCAGTAATCCCAAGCTGCAAAAGATCGATAAGTGCCGCGTCATTTTCATTCTCCTCCGGTGAGCCGGACCTGGCATTTGGGGCGCCAAGCTTCCGGTGATTATACATCGGGCTGGAATGGCGCAATTCCCGCACGCCTGGATTCTATGCCGGTGGCGCTTGATAGTATGTATCCAAATGGATTCAATCCAATACAACCTCCCGCAAAACCGCATTCCGAAGGCTTGGTACAACATCGTTCCCGATCTTCCAAAGCCCATGGCGCCAGTCCTACATCCAGGTACGTTGAAACCCATCGGACCTGACGATCTGGCCCCGCTGTTTCCCATGAGCCTGATTCTTCAGGAAGTCAGCATGGAGCGCGAGATTGAGATTCCCGAAGAGGTGAGGCAAGTCTATGCCCACTGGCGCCCCTCGCCCCTCTTTCGCGCGCGCCGCCTGGAAAAAGCTCTCGATACACCAGCGCGGATTTACTACAAGTACGAAGGGGTAAGCCCGGCAGGTTCGCATAAACCGAACACCGCCGTTCCGCAAGCCTATTACAACAAGAAGGACGGTACAAAGCGCCTTTCCACCGAAACGGGTGCGGGCCAGTGGGGCTCCTCTCTGGCGATGGCGTGCGCGTTCTTCGGCTTGGAGTGCAAGGTCTATATGGTGCGGGTAAGCTACGACCAGAAGCCCTACCGCCGCGCGCTAATGGAAGCGTTTGGGGCATCTGTCACCGCCAGCCCCAGCGATGAGACCGAGTCCGGCCGAGCCATTTTGGCGCAAAACCCGCAGTCGAACGGTTCGCTTGGCATCGCCATCTCCGAGGCTGTGGAAGTGGCCGCAAAGGACCCGCATACCAAGTACGCGCTGGGCAGCGTATTGAATCATGTACTGCTGCACCAGACGGTCATCGGGCTGGAGTCGATGGAACAGATGGCCATGGCTGACGATGAACCCGATGTGATTGTCGGTTGCACCGGCGGCGGGTCAAACTTTGCGGGCTTGGTAATGCCGTATCTGGGCCGCAAGATCAAGGGCCAAAGCCAGGCCCGCGTGGTTGCCGTCGAACCCGCGGCTTGCCCCAGCCTGACCAAAGGCAAATTCACATACGACTTTGGAGACACCAGGCATTTGACGCCCCTCGTCAAAATGCACACGCTGGGCAGCACGTTCATGCCTCCGGGAATTCATGCGGGCGGGCTGCGCTACCATGGCATGGCTCCGCTGGTATCGCACGTCATGGATCTGGGTTTAATCGAAGCCACCTCGGTGCAGCAGCTGGACGCCTTCGCCGCCGGCATTCAATTTGCACGCGCGGAGGGTATTATTCCAGCGCCGGAGGCCAACCATGCCGTCGCCGGGGCAATATCGGAGGCCCTACGCGCCAAGGAAGAAGGTAAGCAACGGACCATTCTTTTCAACCTCTGCGGCCACGGGCATTTCGACATGCAGTCCTACATCGACTATCAGGCAGGGAAGTTGCAGAATTACGACTACCCAGCCGAGGAAATCGCCATGGCGCTGGCCGGCTTGCCCATCGTGTAGGCAGTAACGCCATATTGGCAGAGGAGAGCCACGCGGCCCTCCTCTGCCAACAAAGTCTACCAGTGCGTCAAAGATCCATCCGGACGCAAATAAGCGTTCCGCCGCCCAGGCTGAGTCACCTCACCAATCATCTTCAACAACTTCATATCCGCCGTAACACCCAACCCCGGCCGGTCATTCATCAGCGCCTTCCCATTCTTGAAATCCAGACACTGCGGCAAATGATCAATCGGCCTTCCGCCATAGTTGTACTCCATAATCACCGGCCCCGGGAAGGTCGAAAGACAACCTACCAGCGCCGCTGTGGCAATCGGCCCGGTGAAATGCGGAATGATTCCCACGGCATGCGTCTCGCAAAGCGCGGCAATCTTCATCATCTCCGTCACGCCGCCAACGTTCGGCAATGTGGCGCGGATGTAGTCCAGGTCGTGGTTCTCCACCAGTTGGTTGAAGTCGTACCGCTGGCCCCATTCCTCACCATGCGTCAACGGAACGGTGGTCATCTTCCGCAGTTTCGGGATGTCCTGTGCCGCATGTTGATCGCGGACTGGATCCTCCACGAAGTACGGTTCGTATTCTTCAATCAGCTTACAGGCGCGCACCGCATCGTTGTAGTCGAACCGCTGGTGGAAGTCGATACACCAGTCGCCGTTCGTGCCCACGCCCTCGCGCACTTCCTTGCAGTCTTTAGCAACCTGCCGCACCCGCTCATGCGTGTTGAACTCGGCGCCATCCGCGGTATCGCCCGCGCCCATGCGGAATGCCCGGTAACCCGCCTCAATCGTCGACTGCGCGCGCTCTTTCAAACTCATGCTCGCAGGCGGCGGAGCGGAACGCCCGTTCTGATTCCCGCCTTGCGCGCCCGCCGCACGGCCGCCTCCACCGGTGGCATAGCACTCGCAATGGTTCCGCACCGCGCCGCCTAATAGCTCATGCAGTGGCAGTCCCAGCGCCTTCCCCTTGATGTCCCACAACGCCAGGTCCAACGCTCCCAGCGCGTGCTGCTTCTCGCGGCCCGGAGGATAGAACCAGGCAATATACATCTCCTGCCAGATCGCCTCTATCCGGAACGGATTCTTTCCGATCAAGGTTCCGGCGCACTGTTCCAGCGTGTCCTTCGCGCCGCCCTCTCCAATTCCGGTAATACCGATGTCTGTCTCCACCGTCACAATCATGTTGCTCTGGTTGAACAACTGATTCAGATTCGGCGGCTGATAAATGCGCACCCGCGTGATCTTCGCCTTCGGCAAAGCGGCTTGTGCCCGCGGCGGCCTCGCCAGAACTGCGGCCGGCGCCACTGCCAGTGATTTTAGAAATGATCTTCTGTTCACGAGTATCGTTTTCCTCGCTGCCAGCATATAAGATTTCGGACGGCAATGGTATACGATTTACTCTTCCTTTGAAGACCCATGCGAACTCATCGCCCAAGACACAATCGCCAGCCAACCGTTTCGCGTCAATGGGAACGCCTCACCCGCTGGATGGCACACAATGAGGGCGAAATCAGCGGCTTCCCGCAGCAACGGTTTGTGTCATAAGCTCGGGTGAATGAAGCCACTGCTCTTTGCGTCCTGTCCGCATCGGACGGTCTGTTCGCCCAGAAGTCTGGCTGGCAGCCATCGCCCGGACATACACAAATACCGATATGGCCGGGTACTCCCCCTGACGCGCAGTTTGGCCCGCTGGCCAACACCGAAACGACGCCGGAACCCGGAGAGGTCGACAACGTCTCACGACCCACGATGACGGTCTATTCGCCAAAGGGGAAGAATACTGGCGCCGCGGTAGTCGTATTTCCCGGCGGTGGTTATTACGTTCTGGCGATCGATCTGGAAGGTACGGAGGTCTGTGACTGGCTTACCTCAAAGGGGATCACGTGTGTGCTCTTGAAGTACCGCGTTCCGAATTCGGGGATGCATGGGGACGGACGCCGGCAGATAAAACCGAAAGCCCCCATGGCACTCGAAGATGCGCAGAGAACTGTTGGGCTGGTCCGCCTTCACGCCGCGGCGTATCATATCGATCCGCACAAGATCGGCGTCCTTGGATTCTCGGCAGGCGGGCACCTGGTGGCGGATATCAGCACGCACTTCGATAAGCGTTTGTATCCTGCCGTAGATGCGGCAGACAAAGAAAGCTGCCGCCCGGATTTCGCAGTGGCCATCTATCCGGGACACCTGTGGATTTCCAAACAGGGATTTGCGTTGAATCCGGATATTCCCGTGAGCCGTCAGACGCCGCCGACGTTGTTGCTGCAGGCCGGGAACGATCCCGTGGACAGTGTCAACAACTCGCTGGTTTACTACATTGCGCTGAAGAACGCCGGTGTTCCCGTAGAGATGCATCTACATGCGGAAGGCAAGCATGCCTTCGGGCTGCGGCGAACGAAGCTACCCATAACGCGATGGCCTGCTCTGGTAGAGACCTGGCTGGGGTCGATCGGGATAATTCCGGAGTAGTGTCGGCCGGTATCCGCCTTATGATTCATTTTCCTGAAACAAACTGTTGGATAAACTAAGAGCTTGACAGCCCGCATCTTCCTCAAGCTGATTCTCGGCGTTCTCTGCGTTTTGGTCGTCGCCCTGACCGCCGTCGATTTCCAAGCCTCGAAGGTCGCCCAACGCACCTACGTCGACACTCTAACCCGCGACCTGGCCGATAAATGCCGCATGCTCACCCTCCTGGCGCCGGCTGGGTTCTCCAGCATTGATGCCGAGACCTTCCGTAACGTGGCCCGCGCCGCCGGGGGCCGTGCCACCGCGGTTGGCCACGATGGGAGGGTCCTCGCGGACTCCGAAACCGCGGCCGCTACGATGGAAAATCACGCCAGCCGTCCCGAAATCGCCGCTGCTTTGTCAGGCCGCGTTGGCTCCGATACCAGAGTCAGCGCTTCCATCGGCATAAAATATCTCTACGTCGCCGTACCCGTTCCCTCGGGCGCTCTCCGCATTGCGGTGCCCTTGGATGAGATTGACGGCCAAGTCAACGCCATCCGCAAACAGCTGCTGGCCTCCGTCGCGCTCGCCTTTCTGCCGGCAATCGTCGTAGCCGCCCTCTTCGCACGCTACGTGTCGTCCAAGCTGGCCAGCATTATCGGCCATGCGGGCAACTTGGCGCGCGGCGATTTCCGTGTCCGCCTGAAGATCACCAACCGCGACGAATTCGGAATACTCGGCGACCAGTTGAACGAGACTGGCCAGAAGCTGCAGAAGATGTTCGAAGAACTAGAACGCGAACATGAGCAGCTCGAAAAGCTGGAGCGCGTTCGAAAAGATTTCGTCATCAACGTCTCGCACGAGCTGCGCACGCCCCTCGCCTCCATCCAGGGCTATACCGAAACCCTCCTCGATGGTGCAATTCACGACGAAGCCAACAACATCAAATTCCTAACCATCATTCGCCAAAACTCAGAACGCCTGGGCCGGCTCATCGCGGACCTGATGACGCTCTCCCGTATCGAACTGAAAACCACCAAATTCCAGTTCGCCTCCTACTTCGTCAACGCCATGATTGAGGACTGTATCGAGTCCATGCGTCCCATGGCCGAAAAGAAACACATCACGCTGATTATGGATTCCGCGCCCGAACGCACCGAAGTCTTCTGCGATAGCGAAGCCGTCCATCAGGTGGTCACCAACCTTTTGGACAATGCGCTCAAATACACTCCGGAAAACGGTTCCATCACGGTGGGGGCTCGCGCCCTTCAGGATTCCGATGCCGTCGAAATCTTCGTCCACGACACCGGCATGGGCATTCCGGCGGAGGATTTGCCGCGGCTCTTTGAACGCTTTTACCGCGTTGATAAAGCCCGCTCCCGCGAACTCGGCGGCACCGGCCTCGGCCTCGCCATCGTCAAACACCTGGTTCGTGCACAGGGCGGCGAGGTTCGCGTCGAAAGCAAATTCAACGGCGGCTCCCGTTTTTCCTTCACCCTGCCGATACACGACCTCGGCTTGCTGGAATATGACGCAGTTCAACCGGAATTAACCGTATTGTAATCTGGTTGTAACGGAAGACAGCTACCTTCAGACTATGAAGAAAATCGCGCTAATTGAAGACGACTCGGACCTATACGCGCTGTTGAAGTACAACCTGGAGAAGGAAGGCTTCATGCTGGTGGGCTCCCAAACCGGGAAAGGCGCCATCGAACTGTGCCGCCGCGAACGCCCAGACCTCATCCTGCTCGACATCATGCTGCCCGATTCCGACGGCCTCGACATTTGCAAAGGAATTCGCAGCCATCCCGAGCTGGCCCACATCCCGGTAATCTTCCTCACCGCGCGCGCCTCGGAAACCGACCGCATTGTGGGTCTGGAACTAGGCGCGAACGATTACATCGTCAAACCGTTCTTCATTCGCGAACTCATTGCCCGCATCAAAATCCAGTTCCGCGGCCAGGTGGCGCCCACACGTGTGTTGAAGTCGGGCGGCCTTGAGCTGGATCGCACCAGCTGCCGCGTCAAATTGAATGGCACCTCGCTTGCGCTCACCGCCACCGAATTTCGTCTGCTCGAGTTTCTGATGAGCCGCCCCGGCGTAGTCTTCAGCCGCGAACAGCTCTTAGACGCCGTATGGGGCCATGACCGCGCCGTCACCGACCGCACGGTGGATGTCTACATCCTGCGCTTGCGTCAGAAAACGGAACGCGACCCAACAAACCCGTCGCTCATCCGCTCCGTCCGAGGCTTCGGCTATAGCTTCAATGAAGGTGACGCCGCTGTTGCCGAACAGGAATCGGTGGCCGCCGCCCTCTGAAATCCATTCCGTTAGAATGAAGGGATGCGAAGTGCGGCTCTATTCCTGCTGGTTCTGTTTCCACTTCGGGCTCAGTTCGCCGATTTCGCGGTAACCGACGACGGCAGACTTTTCTTCACCACCACGCTCGCCACCGGGCAGGAAGACGCACGCTCAAAGGCATACGTCGTTACCAGCAGCGGGATTGCTCTCTTTGGAATCGGAGAACGGGACCAGTTCAGCGGAACCATTGTGGTTCACCCCCTCACAAGTGGAGACGGAGCCATCACCGGCTTTGGTCTGGACTCGCCCTGCCGCACCGCAAGCTGCGGCCTGTTGGGTCTGCCCAGAACCTCATTCCGTCTGCAAGGCCTCTCCCTTGCCAACACGTCCTACGACAATCTTGAGATTTCCCGCAACGCTCGCTTCTTGTTCGGCCGAACCTACGATGCGCGTGCCCGCCGCATCGATCTTCAAACCCAGCAGACCATCGAACTGCAGCAGTATTTGATTCCCATTGCCGCCACGCAGGCCATATCGAACTCCGGGGCGATGCTCGTCCGTGCCATCGATCGGCCGGACAGCTTGCTGCAAGTGGTGGTTCCTGGCGAACCCTCGCGTACGATCCCTGGAACGGAGGGCACCGGCAACGCGATCATCAGCCCCGATGATGCCTGGATCGTATATGAGCGCCGTACGGCCTCAACCTATGACCTCTGGATGACCGATTCCGCCGCGGGTACGCAAGTCCTGCTGGCTTCCACGCCACTGCCGGCCAGCTTCGGTTACCACCCGTCGTTCAGCAACGGCGGCACGCTTCTCTACCTGGCGCCAGATCCGGTCACCGGAACTGCACAGCCCATGCTCCTCTCGCCATCCGCGGAATCCCGCTCTCTGGTATCGCTCGACGAAGGCGTGCAAAACTCCATCATTAGTGGCAATGCTGAAATCGTTTGGCTTCTAACTGCGTCGGGCCGTCTCCTCCGCGTTCGAACCGCGGACGCCGGCGTCGATGTGTTCGTCCCGTCAACGCCGTTCACGGGCGGCGCAAGAGCCACCTTCCCCGGCTCCATTTTTCGGCTAACCGGATCCGGTCTTTCCAGCGAGACGCAGGCAACGCTCAACCAGAAGGTTCTGCCGGTAACGGAATTCTCAGGGAAGAGCGCAACCGTCCAGCTCCCATGGGACTTTCCTCTGTCCAACGTGCCTCTGTCACTAATCCTGCAAAATCCCGGAAATCCCTTCCACCAATCGCTCAACTTCTCCATTCTGGATCGGCCTACGATATCTTTCGAACGAATCGGCAGCGTACTTCAGGCTGCACATCAGGACTTCCGAGGCATCCTCACCGCGGACGACCCGGCTCTCCCTGGAGAAATAATTCATGTCTTCGCGCGGAATCTCGGCCCGGTAGACACGCCGGTGCCCACCGGCCAGCCGTCGCCTTCCGATCCCCCAGCCCGAATCACTACCCCTTTCGCCTGTTATCTCTCTCAACTCGACGCTGCCGGCACCCCCGTTAAGACGGAAGGTCTGGTGGTGCCCTTCGCCGGCCTCTCCGGTGGTTCCATCGGCGTCTATCAGTTGGACGTAACAATCCCCGCCACATGGACCGCACCGAAAGGCTATCTGCAGTGTCGTTTTGATTATCTGGGTGACACTAATGACATTCCCATTGGCTCAGCTCAGCGAGCGGCGCCGGGCAGTTTATAGCAGCTGCAACAAGTGATGCTCCAAATGCGCGACGTAGTCCTCCATCAAGTACTGAAGCGTCACCGGTTCTCCGTCGCCCACCCGGCCCGTGTGCGCCATCGATTCAGGGGTCACATCGCGAATCAACCGCGCCAGATGCAGGTTGTAAGATCGCCATAGCGCAACCAGCAACCCCCAGTCTGCAGCTTGATAGCCCTGCACCCGCACCCAGCCTTCCTGTTCATACTTCGGCAAGTGTAAATCGTCGGCCAGTTGCAGCCTGACAAAACGCTGATGATTGTTCGAAGCCGAATCGATCAGGTGTCCCAGCAACTCTTTCTTTGACCAAACCTCGGGCGCGGGCTTATGCGCCGCCGCGGATTCGTCAATGTCCCGCAAACGTAAATCCGCGGCGACAATAGCTTCCACTACCTGTTCTGCAAGTTGTTTCATCTCGACCGTAGTATCTCACCTCCGTTCTTAACATGGATTGCCGTTCCTACGTCATACACCAGCACCGTGCGGTCCTCATCGGAAAAAGGCGCGCTCGCCATCTTCGCCAGCGCATCGCTCACTTCAGCGGCCCGGCTGGCAGGAACCAGCATTTCCACTTTCAACCGCGGCACATCGAAGCTGTACTCCGCTCCGCGGTAAAATGCCTTGCGGTTGGCCACATGGGCGTGGTCCCGTACCTCGCATATAGTCAGCCCCTCCACTCCCAGCTTTTCCAGAATGGCTTCCACCGCTTCCAATTGGAACGTCTGTATCGTTGCTTCAATCTTCATCATGGCTTTCTTCCAGCCTCCATGATGAAGTTATCCGAGATGCCATGTAGAAGTCATACAGAAGCTATAAAGAGAACATAAAGGTATGCGCCCCCCTCCATGATCCGTCCATTACAGTTCGATAAATCCAACACCCTGCCGTAGTCGTGCCAATCTTAATGGTAAGGAGAACCGTGCGATGGATCCGTCGTTATCCCCTGAGGAACTCAGAAAACTGAACGCCTACTGGCGTGCCGCAAACTATCTCTCGGTAGGTCAGATCTACCTGCTCGATAATCCGCTGCTCAAAGAGCCACTCACGCTGGAGCATGTGAAGCCTCGGTTGTTGGGCCATTGGGGAACTACCCCAGGCCTCAATTTCATCTACGCGCATTTCAACCGCGTAATCAAACGCGACAGCTTGAACGTGGTCTACATCGCCGGCCCCGGCCACGGCGGCCCCGGACTGGTGGCGAATACCTATCTGGAAGGGACATACAGCGAGGTCTATCCCAACATTCCTCAAAATGCCGAAGGTCTGCAGCGGCTATTCAAACAGTTTTCGTTCCCTGGCGGCATCCCCAGCCACGTGGCTCCGGAAACGCCAGGCTCCATCCACGAAGGCGGCGAGCTAGGTTACGCGCTGGTACACGCCTACGGTGCCGTGTTCGACAACCCCGATCTCATCGCCTGCTGCGTAGTCGGCGACGGTGAAGCGGAAACGGGCCCGCTGGCGGCCAGTTGGCACTCGAACAAATTTCTCAATCCAGTCCACGATGGCGTCGTTCTGCCGATTCTGCATTTGAACGGCTACAAGATCGCGAATCCCACCATTCTCGCTCGCCTGCCCTGTCATGAGCTGGAAAGTCTGTTCGAAGGCTATGGCTACAACCCTTACTTTGTCGAAGGCGACGATCCGGAAACGATGCATCAGCTGATGGCCGCCACACTCGACAAAGTGTTAGCCGAAATTAAGGATCTGCAGCATAAAGCACGCACCGCGGAAACTTTTACACGCTGTCACTGGCCAATGATTGTCTTACGCAGTCCCAAAGGTTGGACCGGCCCGAAAGTAGTGGACGGGAAAAAAGTGGAAGGCACATTCCGTGCGCACCAGGTGCCGCTGGCCGAACTATCAACCAAGCCGGATCACCTCCGCATGCTGGAAGAGTGGATGAAGAGCTACAAGCCGGAAGAGCTGTTCAACGAGCATGGCACGCTGATTCCGGAATTGGCGGAACTGGCGCCGGCAGGCAATCTCCGCATGGGCGCCAATCCCCACGCCAACGGCGGTCTGCTCCTCCAGGACCTCCGTATGCCCGATTTTCGCGACTATGCGGTACCAGTGCCTAGGCCGGGCGAAGTGGAATCGGAAGCCACCCGTGTGATGGGCAACCTGTTACGCGACGTCATCAAACTAAACGCCGACACTCGAAATTTCCGCCTCATGGGCCCAGACGAAACAGCTTCCAACCGCCTTGGAGCGGTATTCGAGGCAACCAACCGCGTTACTGCCGAAGACATCATTCCGGACGACGATCATCTGGCCCACGATGGCCGCGTAATGGAAGTGCTCAGCGAACATCTGTGTCAGGGATGGCTCGAAGGCTACCTGTTGACCGGCCGCCACGGCTTCTTCTCCTGCTACGAGGCCTTCATCCACATCATTGACTCCATGTTCAATCAGCATGCCAAGTGGTTGAAGACCACTCTCGATATTCCCTGGCGCCGGCCCATCGCGTCTCTGAATTATTTGCTGACATCGCACGTATGGCGTCAGGATCATAACGGATTCAGCCACCAGGACCCCGGCTTCATCGATCACGTCATCAACAAGAAATCCGACGTCGTCAGGGTCTATCTGCCTCCCGACGCAAACACTCTGCTTTCCGTCACCGACCATTGCCTCCGCAGCCGCAACTACGTCAACGTGATCGTAATCGGTAAGCAACCCGCGCCGCAGTGGCTGGATATGGAGTCGGCTATCCTTCACTGCACCGCCGGCATCGGTATCTGGGATTGGGCCAGCAACGATCAGGGTTCGGAACCAGATGTGGTGATCGCCTGCGCGGGCGACGTTCCCACGCTGGAAGCCCTGGCTGCCGTGGATATTCTGCGCCGCAATCTTCCCGATCTGAAAATTCGCTTTGTGAACGTAGTGGATTTAATGACCCTGCAGACTCCCAGCGAACACCCGCATGGAATTTCGGACGCGGATTTCGACTCCATGTTCACCATCGATAAGCCCATCATCTTCGCCTTCCATGGCTATCCCTGGCTGATACACCGGCTAACGTATCGCCGCACCAATCACGACAATCTTCACGTACGCGGTTACAAAGAGGAGGGCACCACCACCACCCCATTCGACATGACGGTACTGAACGACCTGGACCGTTTTCATCTGGCTTGCGACGTAATCGACCGTGTCCCGCGTATCCGCAATCTCGGTGCTCACCTCAAACAGGACCTGCGCAACAAGCGTGCCGAACACAGCCTCTATATCCGGAAACATGGCGACGACATGCCTGAGATCCGCGATTGGAAGTGGCCCTACTAAGCTATGGCGAAGATCCTCGTTCTCAATGCCGGCTCCAGCAGCCTGAAGTGCGCTCTCTACCAGGAACCTGGCACCCAGTTGCTTTGGCAAGGCCAATCGGACGGCGACGGCGGAGGCTCGCCCATTGATGCCTTGCCGCGGCTGCTCCAATCGATCGAAAACCCCGGTGAAATTGATGCCGTAGGCCACCGCGTGGTCCATGGCGGAATTGATTTCCGTCACACCACGCTGCTTACTCCCGCCGTTCGCGCCACCATTGAACAGCTCTCCGAATTCGCGCCGGTTCACAATCCGGTAGCTCTTGCCGGTATGAAAGGCATCGATCGAATTCTTGGCTTAAAGATTCCGCAAATCGCTGTTTTTGACACCGCTTTTCACGCCAGTCTGTCGCCGGCCAACTTTATCTATCCCGGGCCGTTTGAATGGCTGGAGGAAGGCATTCGCAAGTATGGATTCCACGGCATCAGCCATCAATTTACCTCCCGCCGCGCTGCCAGGCTGCTGCACGCGGATATGTACAATTTCCGCGTCATCACCTGTCATCTGGGCAGCGGATGCTCGCTAGCCGCCATCCGCAACGGCTGCTCCGTCGATACCACCATGGGTTTTACGCCGCTCGACGGACTGATGATGGGTAGCCGCTCGGGTTCGGTGGACCCAGGGATCCTCATCTATTTGTTGAAAGCTCGCGGTATGTCCGCCGGCCAGTTAGATCACATGTTGAATCGCGAATCCGGACTGAAGGGCATTTCCGGCCTTTCCGGCGATATGCGGGAAATCCTCGCTGCCATGGATGCCGGTAATTCCCGCGCGCAACTCGCCTTCGACATGTATGTAGACCGCATCCGCTCGCAGATCGGCGTCATGATTTCTAGCCTCGATCGCCTGGATGCCTTGGTCTTCACGGCGGGAGTCGGCGAAAACTCCGAGCCAGTGCGTACGGCCGTATGCAATTCGCTGGAATACTTCAACGTCCGCTTGGACCAGGACAAGAACGCCCGCTCCCCGGTGGATGAAGTAATCTCACTACCGGGATCCGGCATTCGTGTGATGGTTGTCCACACCGATGAACAATGGGAGATCGCGCAGGAGTGCGCGAAGCTGCTCAATGTCGCCTAACGGGAACCGATTAGCCGTTCTCTCATTTGCGTTCACCGTAATCGCCCAAGCCCAACCGGCCGTCAAAACCGGTTCGGGAATTCAGCGCACCATGACGCTGCTCGCCACCAGCACACCCGCGCATCGCAATCCGGTGAGGGTCTTGTTCTACGGCCAGTCCATCACGAAACAGGAATGGTCCCAGGCGGTCGCGCAGGATCTCCGTACCCGCTACCCCTCCGCCGAACTCACCATTGAGAATCGCGCCATCGGCGGCTACAGTTCGCCATTCCTGATCCAAACCGTCGCGCACGACGTCTACGGCTTCTATCCGGACCTCATTATTTTTCACGATTTCGGCGACCAGCAGATCTACGAAAAAATTATCGCCGGAATTCGTAGCCACACCACCGCGGAGATTCTGATTCAAACCGACTATCCCACGTGGATGCACGTGGACGGCGAGCCCGACACTCCAGCTAGCGTGAAGCGGGAAGAATTTCACCAACGCCACAGCTTCGAATGGCTCCCCGATCTCTGCCGCCGCTACGCCTGCGAAGTAATAGACGTGCGCCGTCCGTGGATCCAGTATTTGAACGATAATCGCCTGAAGGCCGGCGACCTGCTCGCCGACGGCGTCCATCTCAATGCACGCGGCAACAATCTTCTGGCGGAAATCACCAAGCCATATCTGCGCTATGACCCCTCACTCCCCCAGCCGGACCTCACCAAAAATTATCAGATCGGCCGCGACGCCGAGTGGAAAAAGGGGCGCCTGAAAATTGAGTTCGAAGGCAATCGCGTGGATCTGATAGCGGGCTCGAACGGCCCTCATCACGCGGCCGAAGCCGACGTGTGGATCGATGGCAAGAGACCGTCGGAAAATCCGGATCTTTACTTCATCACCAGGCCCACCGATACGTATTCCGTAGACTGGCCGGCCATCAATCGGGTCACCGCGAAGAAACCGCTGCTGGTGGAAGACTGGACTCTGCGCCTGCTTGAGGAAGATGAAGTCGATTCCCGCTGGCGGTTCGAAGTGGAAGGTTCGAAAACGGGGCCGGATGGAACAGGCCTCGGCACTCAGCCATTCGTCTCAAAATCAGGGCGTGTCGCCATCGATCCCGACGTGTGGGGTGTCAAGCGCGCTTATGATCTTCGCCATCAACAAACTCCCATCGGCTTCGAAGTTCACTGGAGCGTGATCCCGATGTTTATCGATACGTATCGTGCTCCGCGAATCGCCGACCCCTCCAAGGAGTACGCCATAACGGCAGCGCAAGGCCTCTCCAATGGCAGACACACGTTGGAACTGGTAGCCAGGGACAAGACAAATCCACCAATCAATTGGATCAGAGTCTATCGTCCGCCAATCAAGTAGATCGTTCGAGTGCTCCCGACGAGTGCTCCCGACGAGTGCTCCCGACGAGTGCTCCCGACGAGTGCTTCCGACGAGTGCTCCCGACGAGTGCTCCCGACGAGTGCTCCCGACGAGTGCTTCCGACGAGTGCTCCCGACGAGTGCTCCCGACGAGTGCTCCCGACGAGTG
>JBBRNO010000128.1:0-19792 GCA_038230275.1 Bryobacterales bacterium | reverse complement strand
GGAACAGTGTGGTGATCAGTGTCTTCATTGGGTGACAGGACTGGCCTTTGGGATTGAAACGCGGCGGCGGCTGACCAACGCTCCGAGATCGTCGAAAACGGAGTAGGCGACCGGCGTGACAATCAACGTGAGCAGCAGCGAGAGGCTTTGGCCGCCGATGACGACGATTGCGATGGAGCGGCGTTCTTCCGCGCCGGGACCTGCGCCAAGGGCCAGTGGGAGCATTCCGGCAACCAGCGTCAGCGTGGTCATCAAAATGGGCCGCAGACGGTCGCGATTGGCTTGCAGGATGGCTTCGAGCCTGGGCAACCCTTCGCGGCGGAGGCTGTTGGTATGGTCCACCTGCAGAATGGAATTCTTCTTCACTACGCCGAACAGAACCAGGATGCCCAGCGCGGAGTACATGTTCAGCGTGTCATGAAACAGCCAGAGCGAGAAGAAGCCGAACGGTACGGCCAGCGGCAGGCTCAACAAAATGGTGACCGGGTGAACCATGCTCTCAAACTGCGAGGCGAGAATCATGTACATGAACACCAATGACAGCGCGAATGCCAAAATGAATTCCTTCATGGTGCGATTGAATTCACGGCCGCGGCCAACGACGGTGGTGGAATAAGCAGCGGGCATGTTGAGCGCTTCGGCTGCTTTGAACATTTCGGGAAGGCGATCGCCTAGCGCAAAGCCAGGAGCGACGTTGGCACGGATGCCCACTTGCCGTTGACGATCGAGCCCTTCAATGCGGAAGGCGGACATACTTTCCTTCAACTGGACCAGATTGTCCAAACGCACCAGCCCTGCCTTGGTGGATGGAACGTAGAGCTTCGAGATGGTATCGAGGGAGTTGCGGTCCGAGCCTTTCAACCTGATTTCGACGTCGTACTCGTCGGCGACCGTTTCATCTCGAAAGCGGGAAACTTCATCATCTCCGCCCACCATCATGCGAAGCGAAGACGCTATATCGGAGGCGTCCGCGCCCAGATCCGCGGCGCGGTCGCGATCAATGGTCACGCGCAGTTCCGGTTTGTTCAGACGGAGTGTTGTATCCACGTCCACCAGCCCCGGAGTGCGCATCGCGGTCTGGCGCACGCGTTCGCTGAAATCGTTCAGCATGACGAGGTCCGGGCCGCGGATTACGAAATCGATGTCATAGGGCGCGGTGCCTTGATTCAGTGTTTGCAGATTGCCCACGCGGACGCGCAGATCGGTAAAGCGGCGGAGATGTTCGCGGATGGTCTGCATTACATCGCGCTGCGAATAGATGCCCTTGAACGCGTCGGCGGGCTTGCCCTGCAGAGTCTTGCGAACCAGGCGGGTGATGGAGAACACGCGTTCGTCGAAGTCTTCCAACCGGACGTAAATCCGCGAATTGTTGACGGCCTGGAGATAACCGGTGCCGGCGATCGCGACGACATGCCTGACACCCGGCAGGGTTTTCAAATCGGCATAGATTCTATCGAGCACCTCGTCCATGGCGGCGAGGCTGGTGCCTTCCGGCGCGGAAACACTCATCTCAAATTCCCCTTCGTCCACATTCATGGGGATGTATTCCTGACCCACCATCTTTGAAAGGGGAATGGAGCTTAAGACCACAACGAGTGCAAAGGCGCAAACAATTACGCGATGGTTCATCGCCCAGGCGAGCATGCGCATGTATGTGTTCTCTATCCAAAGATAGAAGCCTCGCCTGGAGCCGGCATCGTCCGCGACATCTTTGAGCCGGAGCAGTCTGGAACTCATCATAGGCGTGAGGCTGAAACTGACGATTAGCGACACCAGGATGGCTACGGCCGCGGTGACGCCGAAAGAAAAGAGAAACCGTCCTGAGATGGAGGACATGAACGAGACTGGAAGAAACACGACGATCAGGCTGAGCGTGGTGGCCATTACGGCGAGGCCGATGTCGCGGGTGGCGTGCACAGCGGCTTGCATCGGCGCCATTTTCTTCTCTTCGATGAAGCGGAAGATGTTCTCAAGAACCACGATGGCATCGTCGATCACGACGCCGACCATCAGCACCAAAGCCAGCATGGTGATGTTGTTGAGGGTGAAGTGCAGCCAGTACATTGCGCCGAACGTCGCGATGACGGACGCCGGAATGGCGACGCCTGCGATGACGGTGGCGCGCCAGTTTCGCATGAACAGCAGCACGACCAGAGACGCCAGGATCGCGCCTAGAATCAAATGCATCTGCACTTCGTGAAAGGCTGCTTCGATGTAGCGGGATTGATCCTGCACGACGTCGAGCGTCATACCCGGCGGTAGTAACTGGCGCACACGGTTGAGCCGGGTCTTCACATTGTTGATGACTTCGATGCTGTTGGCGCCGGCTTGGCGGCGAAGCTCAATGGCAACGGCGGGACGGCCATCGTAACGTGCGGATGTGCGCTGTTCCTTGTGTCCGTCTTCGGCGTAACCAACGTCGCGAATGCGCACGGGGGTATTGCCGATGGTGGCTACAACCAGATCGTTGAACTGATTCGGATCAGGGAAACGGCCCAGCGTACGAAGAACCAGTTCGCGGTGACCTTGGTCGACGCGGCCGCCGGGAATGTCTGAGTTCTGCCGCGCCAGTGCGTTGCGAACTTGCAGGATGGGGATCTTGTAGGCGGCGAGGCGATCGGCATCTACCCAGACGTTGATAGCTCGTTTCTGTCCGCCGTTGATTACCACTTGCCCGACTCCGCCCACGGACTCGATGGAATCTTTCACGCCGCGGTCGGCTACTTCATACAATTCGCGCGGGGTCTTGTCGCCGGAGAGGACCAGGGTGAGGATTGGGGAGGCGTCGGCGTCCAGTTTCTTGATTAGGGGCGGCTTGGCGTCACGCGGCAGGAGTGTGATGACGCCGGCGACGGCATCGCGGACATCCTGAGCGGCCACGTCAATGCTACGGTTCAGGTTGAAGGTGACGGTGACGATGGAAAGCGATTCGGTGGAGGTGGCGCGGATATCGTCGATGCCTTCCACGGTAGCGACCGCGTCTTCAATTCGTTTGGTTACGGTGCTTTCAATTTCTTCCGGAGAAGCCCCCAGCAGTGTGGTTCGGACGCTGATGATGGGGAGGTCAACGTCGGGAAAGCGGTCGACGCCGAGGCGAGTGTAGGAGACGGCGCCGATGACCACCATGGCCAGGATGAGCATGACGGCGAATACGGGACGGCGGACGCAAACCTCGGCAAGTTTCTGCATGGCTACTGCACCTGTACTTTCTGGCCTTTGGTGAGGCGGTCTTCCGCTTTTCGGACCACGGTGAGCCCGGGTTCCAGACCGGAGACCACTTCGAGCCGCTCGCCGGAGAGGCGCCGGCCGGTCTTGATAATGCGATCGTCCAGCAAATTGCCTTTCACAATAAACACCCTTTCCGTTCCGGCGAAAACTTGCACCGATTCGGCGGGAACGGCGAGACCCTGCGCATCGGAATCGACGGTAATGCTGGCTTCGGCGAATGAGCCTGGGCGAAGAAAGCTGTCTTCGTTGGGGATTTCGGCCTCGATGATCAAAGAGCGGCTCTGTGCCTCAATGGCCGGGCTAAGACGAACCACGCGACCGGTCCTGTTCACCGACACGCCCTGCAGATGAACGTCCACGGCTTGGCCCATGCGGACCCTGGCGGCGACACGTTCCGGGATTTCGAGACGGAGACGGATGGGGTTCTGGCGCACGATGGTGACGATGGGTGAATTCACAGCGAGGTACTCGCCTAGCGATGCCTGGCGCTTGGTGACCGAACCGGAAAAGGGGGCACGGACGAGGCAGTCGTCCAGGTTTTGCTGCGCTAGCGCGAGTTCGGCACGCCGCTGGCTGAGCAGCGCGCGCAACTGCATCACCTGCGCGATGGCGGATTGGCTGGTGGCTTCGGCGGCTTCCCGCCGGACCCGGGCCTTATCGAATTCAAAGCGCGAGAGCACGCCCTCTTTGTTGAGTTGCGCACTGGTATCGAAAACGAGCCGCGCCTCTTGCAGAGCGGCTTCGGCCTGTCTGACGATCGCCGTGTTCTCGGCTACTACGTCGTCATTCGGACGGTCGAGGATGCCTAGCTGCGCTCTGGTTTGATTCACTAGGGCGTCCGCCTGGCGGACCCGGAATTCGTAGTCGTCGCGCTGGATTTCGGCTAACACCTGACCGGCTTGCACCTTGCTGCCCAGGTCGACGTGAAGCTTCACGGTGCGGCCGGGAACGCGGACGCCGATGGTGGCCATCTCTTCGGCTAGCAACTCTCCATTGGCGGTGATTACCTCCGGGATTGTTTCGAGCGCGCTGTGAAACACGCGGACCGGCAGTGGCGTTCCGGACTTGGCTACGACTTCCGTGTTGGAGTATGGTCCGGTGCAACCGGTGATGATGATTGCAAGAAAAAGAGCTACTATCGCCTTACGCATTCAATCTACTGACATCCTCTCTACCGTTTGTCCGGTGTCCCGATTTTGTACTCTATCACGGACCTTTGCGGACGGCGTTGCGCTGGGCTCGGCTGGGGCAGGTTCCTGGTGCGGAGCGATTGTGCGCGGGCTTTTCTGGTGTGGGGGAGGCGGTTCCGGGTCGTTTCGTAATTTCTCTTTTCGGTGTTTGGAGAGGCTGTTTAGGGCCCTCTGGTGCATTCGGGTGTAGGCGGTTTCGTAGCGTAAGAGGAGGTCCAGGGCTTTCTCTTCGTTTGCTAGCGCGGTGAAGGCTAGCGTGACTCGCGTGGTCTGGTCTATGTGGTTGAATGTTTTGGCGATCTCCGCTTCCTGTTGGTCCATTTTGAGGTCGAGGGCGGCGGTTTGCATGCGCCAGATTCGGCGGAGGCGCCATTGGGAGGCTACCATTTGGTCGATCAGATCTATTTCTACTGTGCTTTCGGGTTGGAATTCTTGGACGTAGGCTTGGTGGAGTTCGTCGAATTGTTGTTGGGATTCGTTGGTTAGGACGATGGCTTTCCCGGTTAGGCCGTGTTTTAGGGAATTTCGGGAAGATTTCTGGATGCCGGCTGGGGACTTCGCCCCGGCTGCCTTGGCGCTTTTCTGGCGCGCTTGCTTTCTTAGCTGTCTTGAGGACATTTGTGTTGCTCCTTGCGTTGAGCGTAGGTGGGGGCCGTGCCGGGGTGCTGGGAATTTTGGGTTATGTTGTTGTGGGCGTGCGAAAGATAGCTTACATTATTTTGTGATTGGCGTTTTTCCGGTTCCTCGGGATTCCTTTTGGCCCGATTTTTTTTAGCCGCCGATGCACGCCGATAAACGCGGATTTTGGAGGTTTTCTGATAGCGCCGGATTGTTTGGGGTGGGGAAATTAGGAATTTGGTTGGGATGAACCGGAGAAATGCGATCACGGAAATCGTGCATTTCTATTTGGCTTGGTTTGTTTGTGTTGCGGGAAATAGGAGGGTGAGGTGGTGCGGTGATTTTGTAGCATTTGGGCATGGATACTCATTTTTTGCTTTTGCGTGAGGTTCGGTCGGTTTTGAAGTTGGTTGGGGCCGCGTTGTCTGACGGGGAGCCTTCCGACGGAGAGTGGAATCAGATCCGGACCGCTATTTTCAAGGCGCTGCGGCCTTTTGATGACGCCCGGAGAGCGGTGCGGGAGGGGCTACGGACTTTGGGACATCTGGGTGAGCTTGCTCCGTTGTAAAACTTGGTGGGCTGGATGGCCGCCGGTGTGATCCGCTATTCGGTGAGTCCATCGATGCGTCTTTGTGGGCGGCTTCGATACCAGCTTTTCGCCCTGATGTCCGACATGGAGGTCGGGTTGGGAGTGGGGAGTTCTCTCGGGTTTTAATTATTTGGCCGGGATGAATGGGATAAATGGGATAAAAAAGGTTTGGCTACGGGCGCATTTGGTACTCGTTGTGACAGACGTGGACGGCCCACCGATTTGCCGCGTTGTGTTTGGCATTGGTCTGATCGTCTTCATAGCCCTCTCTTCGTGAGAATCGCCCGCGTGATCAAAATACGCGGGCGATTCGGTTGCCCTCTCGAAGTCACCAACGGCGGTCGCCGCGGTGCTCCCGGTATCCTGAGCGGCCCACGTAACGGTCGCCACCCCGGAATTCATACCGGCCGGCTGCAGGAGTCCTGTAGCTATAGCGTGGAGCCTGAAATCGCTGTTGATACCGGTAGTTGTTCTGGACATAACCGCGATCGAAGTGAGATCGACCGCCGCCCCAGAATCCCAGGAAGAACCGTCCGCCGGTGTACCGCGGAGCTACCCAATATCCGCCTGTGTACGGCGGACGTGTCCAATAGCCGCCCGTCCAGGTATACCTTCCGCCAAGGAAGTTCCAATATCCGTCTACCCAGTAATAGCCGGGACCGGGCACCTGAGGACGTTGGTAGGCATAATTTGGTAGCGGCGGAGGCGCTGGAGCATAGACACCCTGAGGGGCGGAGTTATAGGCAGGATCTCCGTTGTCGGGGCCATATCCGTTGTCGCCCGCGTATTGGCCGTTATCGTTGTATTGGCCGTTATCGTTGTATTGGCCGTTATCGTTGTATTGGCGATTGTCGTACTGTCCGTTTTGCCCGTTGTAGTTCGGGTCACCCTGATAGGGAGCATACTGCCGAGGACCCTGTTGCGGATACTGCTGGCCGAACATGGCGGCTTCCAAACCACCCGCGAGCACGATCATTGCAAGCCAATTGCGTTTCATTTTTCTTCCTCCTTTTCGGAACGCCCTCTGGGCTGCCCGATCGCAATGGTAGATGCATCTTGCTGGCCGAAGCTAAGTCTTTGAAAATATTACGGGCGCCCGCCGGGAGGGTGGCTCGAATAAACCGGGCGGTGGTTTGCAGCCGATTTTTGGGTGGAAGCCTTTATGATTGTTAATTCTACGGACAGCTCAAGCTAGAGCCTTTCCGTACAGAGCGAGCAATCGGCTCCACGCTTTCTCCGCCAGAGGCTCCGCGTACACCTTCGAATCCGGAGGGCACCAGCCATGCGCAGCACCAGTGTACACTTCGATCTCCGCGGGCAGGTTGGCCGCGGCAAACGTCTCTTTCAGGACGGTCTTGTCGTTAGGCGCCCGCTTGTCGTCATTGTCCGCAATGGCGATGAGGAACTGTGCCTTCGTCTTCGCGGCTTGCAGGTGCGGACTGTTTGGCGCATCGGTGACGAGTCCGCCGCCATGGAAGGAGGCGACTGCACCGACACGATCCGGCACGGCGGCCGCAGTACGAAGCGCGATAGGGCCACCCATGCAATAGCCCTGTGTGCCGATCTTGCGGTTCCTGGCAACCGACGATTGCCCGTCCAGCCACGCTATGAAGGCTTTCGCGTCCGCCATGTGCGTCGTCTCGTTGAGCGCTCGCGCCAGCGGCATCAACTCCTGGATTGGCGTGGCACTGCCAGCTTCCGCAGTGGGGGCTTTCTTGACGCGGTAGAAAGGATTCACGACTAACACCGAATACCCCGATTCAGCGAGCCTTTTTCCCATCTGCCGGAACGATGGCCGCAGGCCGAAGATGTCTGGCCAGATAAGGACTCCCGGAGCTTTGCCGCTCGCGGGATGCACAAAGTAACAGTCGGCGGTGCCGTCCGGCGTGGTGATGGCTACGTCCGCTTCGGTGACTGCCGCTGCATTGGCATTTTTCGGCAGCATCATGGCGACGCCTGCGCCCAACAGGAGGCCGAATTGTTTCCGTGTCACCAAACCGAGAGATTCGTACTCTTGCCGGTCTTCTTCGAAATGATCCTGATCACACATAGTTCCTCCTATCGCAGCCCGGTTGTGCAGTAGAATTGCACGCTTACCGCGCTATTATACCGACGCGTTGCCTGAGCACGCCTGCATTATTCAGAAGCGTGAGGCTGGATGGGCCCGCGCACCAACAAGAGGTACGCCGCCGCGGAAACCAGGCTGAGTGCAGCGCTCAAGAGCAGCGCTTGCGAGAAGCTGCCGGTGCGTTGCACGATCAAGCCCGTTACCGTTGGGGCCAGCGCACCGCCCAGATAACCGCCAAAGTTCTGAATGGAACCTAAAGAGGCCGTGTATTGGCTGGGAGCGGCTATGGGGACCGTGGCCCACGCGGCGCTGGCGGCGATGTAAATGAGGAACAGCGAAACTGAAATAAAGGCGAGGGCGATGGTGTTGGATTGCGAAAACACGGTTCCGACAGTGCAGAGCGAAATGCCGCACAGCGCAGAGGAGATGAGCAGTTTCCTTCCGGCGATCGGCTCCCATCCACGCCTGGTGAGGAAGTCGCAAAGCCATCCGCCCACCACCGCGCCCACACAACCGAAGAAGTAAGGAATGGCGGCGACAATCCCGACGCGGGCGACGCTCATGTGACGCTCGTGCTCCAGGTAGTAGGGCAACCACCCGGTGTAGAGCCAAAGCGTATAGACGGTCCCGAAGAAGCCAGCGATCATGCCCCAGGTGGTCCGGTGGGCGAAGAGTTGCTTCCATTCGGCGAAGGACGGGGGGCTTGAGGTGGTGTTCGCGTCACCCTCTGTCAGATAGCGGTGCTCTTCAGGGGTGAGTTGGACTTCCGCTGGATCGCGATGAATCACGTACCATACGACGGCGAGGAACACTCCCGCGGCGCCGACGATGAAAAACATCCAGCGCCAGCTCAGAGTCAGCATGAGGAAAGTGAGTAGGGGAACCGCGATAAAATTGCCTAGGGATGAGGCGGACTGCAAGAGGCCGGTGGCGAACCCTCTTTCCCGAACGCCAAACCAATCGCGCACGACTCGCGCGCCGCCGGGAAACAGGGGCGCTTCGCCGACACCCAATGCGAACCGCGCAGCGATGAAGACTCCGAAACCTGTCACCAGGCCGCCTGCCGCTTGCGCGACCGACCAACTGAAGAGCCCTAATCCGAGGAGCCGCCGCGGCCCGTAGCGGTCGATGAGAGCGCCCACGGGCAGTTGCGCCAGGGCATAGGCCCACAGAAAGGCGGAAAGCAGCAGGCCCATCTTGGCTACCGGAATTCCGAGTTCGTCCTGAATGAGTTTGTTGGCTACGGACAAGGTAGCTCGATCAATGTAATTCAGCGCGCCCCCGGCCACCAGGAGGCCGATAGACCAACGCTGGATGGAGAGGATTCGCGGGGAGGGCCGGGGTACGGTGGCGTCAACACTGCTTTGCGGTGAGGATTCGATCACAGTCCGGCATTGTATCAGTACTGGATCAGGGACGTTTTGCGGTTAGCCCCACCAGCGTTCGCCTTCGGCAAGGTGCGCCTTCACCGTATCGGGATTCAGCTCAATTCCAAGGCCGGGCTTTTCGGTGATGCGGATAAAACCGTCCTTGATGTAGGGACCATCGGAGATCATAACCTGGTCCATCCAGCCGCCCTGTCCGGTGACGGTTTCGCAGGCGATGAAGTCGCGAATGGAACCGGCCCACTGGCAGGTGGCCCAGGTGTGGATCTGGCTGCCGGTGTTGTGCGTAGCCATTGGCAAGCCGAAGACGTGGCCCATGTCGGCGATGCGTTTGGTTTCAAGGAAGCCGCCGGAATTACGCAGGTCGGGGTGCAGAATATCGCAGCCCTGGTTGAGGATGAAGTCTTTGAAGCCCTCGCGGCGCGCCAGGTTTTCCCCAGTGCAGATGGGCACTTTGGAGCTGGCGCAGAGGCGTTTCCAAGAATCGGAATAGTCTACGGGCAGCGGGTCTTCCAGCCAAACCGGGCGGATGGATTCCACTGCTTCGGCGAGTTGGATGGACGTGCGCAGATCGTACTCCCAGTGATTGTGAACCATGATGTCGTGGTCCCACCCGATGGCTTCGCGGCAGTTCTCGTAGCCTTGGCGGAGGTTGATGAGTTCCTTGGTGGTTAACTGGCGGTTGGCCAGATCGCGGGGCAGGTCGGTTTTGGGATCGGTGTGGGGAAAGCCGAATTTGTGGCAGGTAAATCCGGCGGGGTCGGCCTTTGCCTTCTGCGCCCACTCGCGGCAGGAGCCTTTGTCGAGCATGTTGCGCGGCGCGGCGTGATCATAGACGCGAACTTTGTCGCGAAATTTGCCGCCGAGGAGAACGGTGGTTGGTACGCCGAGGATCTTGCCGGAGAGGTCCCACAAGGCCATCTCAATTCCGCTGGCGGCGCGCATGAATCCGTGCGCGGAACCGTCCGTGCGCGTACCGCTAAGATTGCTGCTGCCCTCGCCCAGGGTGGTGTAGATGAGGTCGATTTCAAGCGGGTCCTTGCCGATTAACCACGGCTTCAGGGCGTGGATCTGTTCTTTGACGCCGATGCCCGGAGTGCCGTAGGCTTCGGCTATGCCGTAGGCTCCATCGTCGGTGACCACCTTGACGAGGACATAAGTACGGCCGCCCTTGAGCACCATGGTTTGAACGTCGCTGATGCGGCGGCGCTTTTTTTCCGCGGCCGCCAGTTGGTGATAGGCGGTCAGGAAGGGGGCAGCCGCGGTCAGGCTTAGAAAGCTGCGGCGCGTTAAGCGGTCTACGTTGCTTGTCATCTGTTGGTCCTTACTGTTTGGTCCTTGCGGTTGGTTCCTTGAACTTCGACAGTCTATCAAAGAGCTTGGGCCTGCCGGTGTGGCAACACGATGCGTTGAGATACAATATTTCTGCCCTCAAGGATGAGTTGGGCTGACTATGCTGCGATTTCTGTTGCCGTTCGTTTCCTTTTCAGCCATGGCGCTGGGCCAGGCGGTGGAGTTGACCAATCCCCGGACATCGCCGGAAGATGTTGCCGCTGGAGCCAAGACATTCCGGTCGCATTGCGCGACGTGCCACGGGATTCGTGGAGAAGGCGGAGTGGGACCGGCGCTGGCGGCAGGTCGGTTCTTTCACGGCAGCAGCGATAACGCATTGTTGCAGAATATCTCCAATGGGATTCCCGGGACGGAGATGGCGGGCTTGTTCTATTCTCCAGATCGTGTGTGGCAAATTGTGGCCTACATCCGGTCGCTGAACCAAAATCCGCGATCGAAGGTTCCTGGCAATATTGCGGCGGGCCGGGCGTTGTTTGCATCGACGGGCTGCATGCGGTGCCACCGGGTGCAGGGCGAAGGGGGAAGGCTGGGGCCCGATCTTACGACCATCGGAATGTCGCGCGCGCCGGAGTACCTGCGTGACTCGATTGTGAATCCGAATGCCATGGTGCAGCCGCGGTATTGGGTGTTCGAAGGGGCGGGAAAAGATGGGACTGCGTATTCCGGGTTTCTGCTGAACGAGGATACCTACACGGTTCAGGTTTTGGATTTTCAGGAGCGGCTGCGTTCCGTTAACAAGAGTAGTTTGTCCAGCTACAAGGTGAAGAAAGATTCGCGAATGCCGTCGTTCGGAAAGAGTTTGAACGATGGCCAACTTACGGACTTGGTGGCCTACCTGTATTCATTGCGGCCGAAGGGTGATGCGGAATGAAACTGCGGACGATTTTTCTAGCGGGATTCTGTGCGTGGTGTTTGCCGGCACAGGTGACCTACGAGCGATTGCAGAATGCCGCGAAGGATCCGGGGAACTGGCTGACGTACTCGGGGAACTATCAAGGCTGGCGCTATAGTCCGCTGGACCAGGTGACGCGCGCCAATGCCGGAAAGCTGAAAACGAAGTGGGTGTATCAAATGTCGACGACGCACACGGTGGAAACGACGCCGCTGGTTGCGGACGGGGTGATGTACATCAGCCAACCGCCGAGCGATGTGATTGCGCTGGATGCCGAGACCGGGCGGGAGTTCTGGCGTTACCGGCGGGTGCTGCCATCCAAGGTGAACGTGTGCTGCGGGCAGGTGAACCGCGGCGTGGCGCTGTTGGGAGACCGCGTATTCGTGGGCACGGTGGACGCGCACCTGGTGGCGCTGGACGCAAAGACGGGCGAGGTGTTGTGGGACGTGCAGGTGGCCGATTACAAGACGGGCCACAGCATCACGGTGGCTCCGCTTGCGGTGAAGGACATGATCGTTTGTGGCATCAGCGGAGGGGAGTATGGCATTCGTGGATTTCTGGATGCCTACGATCCGAAGTCTGGAAAGAGGAAGTGGAGATTCTGGACCATTCCGGAGCCGGGTCAACCTGGGAGTGAAACCTGGAAGGACGACGCGTGGAAAACAGGCGGCGGGCCGACTTGGGTGACGGGATCTTTCGATGCCGCGCAGAATCTGATTATCTGGGGGACCGGTAATCCGTCGCCGGATTGGAATGGGGACAAGCGGCCTGGTGACAATTTATATTCGGACAGTGCCATTGCGCTGGATGCTGACACGGGCAAGCTGAAGTGGCACTTTCAATTCGTTCCGCACGATGTTCACGATTGGGATGCGGTGCAGGTTCCGGTGCTGGTGGATGACGAATGGCAAGGGAAGCCGAGGAAGTTGGTGTACTGGGCGCATCGCGGCGCCTTTTACTACGTGCTGGATCGCGAGAGCGGCAAGTTTTTGACCGGCAGATCCTTTGCCAAGCAGACGTGGGCGAAAGGGTTGGACGCCAACGGAAAGCCGATTCGTTTGCCGGGGATAGACCCGAGTCCCGAGGGAACTTATGTCTGGCCGGGCGTACAGGGCGCCACTAACTGGTATTCGCCGAGCTATAACCCGCTGACGAAATATTTCTATCTGGCGGTGTGGGAGAACCGGAGTGTGTATCGGAAAGGGGAGCAGGAATACAGTCCGGGCAACCGGTTCATTGGCAGCGTTCCGTTGATCGATCTACCGGAGGAGCCGGGACACGGGGCCATTCGCGCCTTGAATCCGAAGACCGGCGAGATGATTTGGGACTATCCGCTGCACACCAAGCCGTGGGCGGGTGTACTTTCGACGGCTGGTAAGTTGGTATTCGGGGGAAGCGACGAAGGGTATTTCTTCGCGCTGGATGCGGATAACGGCAAAGAGGTCTGGCGGATGAACACCGGAGGCGCGATTCGCGCCAATCCCATCGCCTATCTAAGCCAAGGGAAGCAACTGATCACGATTGCGGCCGGCAGTTCGATCTTCACTTTCGAGCTGGGCAAGTAACGCTGCAGGAACATTTAAGGATGAATATGTCACGGGAACTAGTGTTGTCTCTATATCGCAGTATGCAGCGGATGCGCCAGTTTGAACTGCGCATCCAGCAGACTTACCGCTCTGGGGTGATGCCCGGATTCATCCATCTTTACGTGGGTGAAGAAGCAGTGGCGGCCGGCGTTTGCGCGCACTTGTCGCGGGAGGATTACGTGACCAGCACGCATCGCGGACACGGTCATGCGCTGGCGAAGGGCGTGCCCATTAACGAAGCCTTCGCTGAGATCTGGGGCAAACCCACCGGCGTAAACGGCGGCCGCGGCGGCAGTATGCATATTTACGATCCTTCGTGCGGGTTCCTGGGTACCAATGGAATTGTCGCGGCGGGAATTCCTATTGCCACTGGAGCGGCGATGGCTGCTTCGCTTCGCGATGACGGGCACGTTGCGGTGAGTTTCTTCGGGGATGGCGCGGTGAATAACTGTGCTTTTCACGAAGGCATCAATCTGGCGGCTGCGTTGCTGCTGCCGGTGGTGTTTGTATGCGAGAACAATCTGTATGCCACCGAGACACCATTCCACCGCGTGACGCGAAACACGGACGTGGCCAGCCGGGCGGCGGCCTACGGCATCCCCGGCATCAGCATCGACGGCAATGATGTTCTGGAAGTGCATCGGGTTGCGGGCGAGGCGATTGCGCGGGCCAGGGCGGGCGAAGGGCCCACATTGATCGAGTGCAAAACGTATCGTCCACTGGGCCATTTTGAAGGAGATCCGGGTACCGGATACCGTCCGAAGGAAGAGATTGCCGAATGGAAATTACGCGACCCGATCGTCCGTTTGGCCGGCGCCGGAATAAAGGCGGGCGTGGCGAGTGAGGCGGAACTGAAGGACATTGAGCAGCAGGTGGAACGCGAAATCGAAGAGGCGTACGAGTTTGCCAGAGTGAGTCCAGAGGCCGATGCGGCCACGGTATCGGACTTCGTTTACGCGTAGGGAGCATATGGCCGAAGAGCGGAATATTCAATACGTCGAGGCATCGGTGGAAGCCTTGCAGGAAGAGATGCGGCGGGATTCGTCCATTTTCTATATCGGGCAAGGCATTGGCCAGCGCGGTGGAAATTTCAAACAGAGCAAAGGGCTTTGGGAAGAGTTTGGCGACCGGCGCGTGCGGGACATGCCGATCTCTGAATTGGGCCAGGTGGGCATGGGCGTGGGGGCGGCGATGGCGGGAGCGCGGCCCGTGGTGGACATCGTATTCCTGGACATGATTATGGAGGCGATGGGGCAGATTGTGGAGCAGGCGGCGACCATCCATTACACCTCTAACGGAAAGTTCAAGGTGCCGCTGGTGGTGCGCGCGGCAATGGGTAGTGCGCGGTGCACAGGCCCGCATCATTCCCGCTGCTTCTATTCCTGGTTCGCGCACATTCCCGGCTTGAAAGTAGTATTGCCATCGTCGGCAACCGATGTGAAGGGGCTGATGAAGACAGCGATTCGCGATGACGGTCCGGTGATCTTCATCGAACACAAGTTTTTCTACAACAAGAAGGGGCCGGTGCCCACTGGCGAATATGCTATTCCCTTTGGTAAAGCGAACGTCTGCAGGAAAGGGAAGGACGTTACCATTCTGGCCATGAGCCTGATGGTGTGGCACGCGATGGAAGCGGCGGAGCGGCTGGAGAAAGAAGGCATTTCGGTTGAAGTGATAGATCCCAGAACGATTGTTCCATTTGACGAACTGGCGCTGCTGGAATCCGTGCACAAGACCGGCCGGCTATTGATTGTGGATGAGGCGCAGCAATTTTGCGGTTTTTCCGGCGAGGCCGCGGCCATCGTTTCATCGAAGGCGTTCGATTCGCTGGACGCGCCGATTCGCAGGATGGGAGCGCTGCATACTCCGCATCCATTCAACCCGGTGCTGGAAGCCGCGATGCTGCCTTCGGTGGATGGGATTGTGGCCGAAGTGCGGCGGCTGGTTGCGAGCTGAGCGATGATCCACGACATTGTGATGCCGCAGTTGGGGATAACGATGACGGAAGGCTTCGTCATGAAGTGGCTGAAGGCCGCAGGCGATGCGATTGAAAAAGGAGAGCCGCTGTTCATTGTCCAGACCGATAAAGTGGACATGGAAGTGGAGTCTCCGGGCAAGGGGTTCGTGACGGAACTGCTGATAGCGGAAGAAGTGACTGTGCCGGTGGGCACGGTGATCGCGCGCGTGGGTGATTCCATGGCTGCGGCCGTGGCGCCAAAACCGTCCAAGGTAGCTGTTAGTCCGCGGGCGCGGCTGGTTGCGCGTGAGCTCGGAGTTGAGCTGGCGGGATTGACAGGCTCCGGTGAACACGGCCGAATCCGCGAGGTGGACGTTCGTGCCGCATTTGCGACCCGGCCGGCAACCCAGCCGGTGACTGCGGTGGTATCCGAAGATCGAAGTGCGACGGCGGCGCGGCGGCGAATTGCGGCAAAGCTGGAGGACAGCGTTCGCACGGTTCCGCATTTCAGTCTGCGGCGGGAAGTGGATGCGACGCCGTTGACGTTGGTGAGAGCGGAATTGTTGCCGGTGGTGGAGGCGCGTGAAGGAGTGCGGCTGAGCTTCACCGACTTTTTGCTGAAGGCGCTGGCGGCGGCGCTGCGAGAGGTGCCGGAGATGAACGCGTCATGGATCGGCGATCGCATCGAAGCGCGTTCGCAGGTTAATGTGGGATTTGCAGCCCAGAGCCCGACCCGGCTTCTGGTGCCGGTTGTCAGCGGCGTGGATCAGTTGCCGGTTTCGCAACTGGCGCGGCGGCGGGCGGAACTCTCCGCGAAAGCACGAGAGGGCAAGTTGACGCTGGACGAGATGGGCGACGCCTCCTGCACGCTCTCCAATTTGGGCGCGTTCGGCGTGGACGATTTCGATGCAATTCTCAATCCGCCGGAGAGTTGCATTTTAGCGGCGGGACGAATCGCGCCGCGTCCTTATGTGCTGGATGGGCAACTTGTGGTTCGGCACACGCTGCGATTGACGCTAACCGTGGATCACCGGGTTGCCGACGGGGTGCTGGCAGCCCGGTTTTTGAACGCAGTGGCGAAGGCTATTGAGCAGCCGCTGTTACTACTTGCTTAGTGGGCAGTCGCGGGCATTGGGTGTCAGGGAGTCGAACCGCTGCGGTGAGATTGGTCGCGATAGAACAGCGTAGGAACCGCGATCAAGGGATCGGGAAATTGCCGGGGCCGCACAGGATGAACGAGCCGAAGTATCTGTACCAGTCGCCCTCCGGGCGCGCACCCGCGCCTGAAGTGCTTGAAGATCGCCGAGCGAGATACGGCGCTCGTCCACTCTTTGGAGCAAGTGATGCCATCACCCACGGGGAAGATCAGAGAATTGAATCTTCGGCAATGGAGTCCTTCCCGAAGATCGCGCGGACCAGATCACGCCCAGCCTCATTCTTACGTTCTGATTCCGTTTCTTCGATGTAGGTGCGGTAAGCGGATTTGAGTTTTTGCTTCGCCTCGGCTTCAGCGCGGACACTGCGTTCGGCCAAGTCCACGAGTGCCCGGCTCATAGTGACATGCCGCTCCTTAGCAACGCGCCGCACGGCCGCCGCCAATGTTGCTGGCATCGTTACGCTTTGCCGTACAGATCTAGAAGATACCGTTTTACTTCTCGAGGCCCTATTCTCAGAATATCAACAATGCACCAGAGTGGTGCATATAGAGGGCCTGAAAGCGGACGGTGACGGTGGATCACCGGGTTGCCGATGGTGTGCTAAAGCCGAAACCCTGAATCGATCTGAGTTTACCGCGATGAGGCGCACCGCATCATCGTCCTTGCGCTTCCAGTGCAATCAGGTTCCATCTTCCGTGGCGGATACCGAATTGTGCGCGAGGCATCAGCGGACTCATGACATCGCGTGTGTTCAGATACCCAGTCTCTCCATCGAAGGTGCGAACGAGGACCCACTGGCCCAGGCCTTCACCGTGTTCCGGCCGGGCCAGTTGTTCGACAATCTCAAACGACACTGAGGCCGGCGCCGGCGCTTTCAAGGATGGCGCCGCCCGAAGCGCAACCTTATCCCGAGTGACTACAAGATGCCTCGCCCGATCCAGGTCGTCAGGGAACCGCCACACGAGGTACGGAGAGAGGAACAAGGCCGGGTGTTCGCGTATAAAACCCAGAGCCAGCAGATCCCCAAGGGCGGGCCACAGCTCCGATTCCGAATCATCGGGGCGCCACCGGGCGTTGAATTGTGCCCAGCCCGCGTCCTCAGTGGCGGGTCCTACGACGACTTCGCTGTCCACCAGTTTTCGTAAAGCGGCGGTGTTGCGCGTTTCAACGGCGGATCGCAGCTTTTTGACGAAGCTGCGAAAGGCCGGATCACGCGCGGTATCGTCCACGGGATAAAGACGAAGTGCGGCCACGCCTTGCGCTTGCGTTAAGAGGCAGAGAGCGATCAGCAGCCGTGACATTTCTGGCGCTCCCGGCTTGCGGCTAATGTGTGGCGGGTCAAGACCCATTGTCGGACACCGCTGTGGGGGCTCGCTGCCGCCATTTCAGCACGAGCTGCACGAGCAGAAGTAGCGCCGCTGTGCCGGCCAAAACCGGAGTGCCGGGCGACCACAAAGGAAGCGGCCCCTGCGGCATGCCGTCCTGTACGTAGCTCAACTCATAGAGCGACTGCTGGTGGCTTCGCTTCTGCGCGGTGATGCGAATATCCGGGTCACGCGGCATCAGGCAATTTACAAGGTATGCCGCGATGCGGATTTCGTGGTGGTTCTCGCGAGTCTTGAGAACCTCATCCCCTTCCATGATCTCCTGAATCTTCTGGAAGCCTTTCGCGCTGAGCGCGGCAGAGAGCAAAGCGAACGCCGCGTAGCGCTGCGCCTGGTTGATTTCTCCCATTCCGGGACCCGCCCGCCGAACCATGGCGATTGGAAAGTTGGACCAGCCCGCCCGTTGCTTCTGATCGAGCGTCGCAAGGAATGAATTCGCGGCGCCAACGATGCGGGCAGTTGCCGATTGCGCCGGCGCGCCATTTAGCGACAAACAGATTAATGCCAATGCCCGAACGGCGCAAGTTGTATTTGCTAACGAGGGCTGCTATTCCAATAATCGCTGAAGACTGCCAGTCTGTCGCGTTAAGGAGTGTTATGAACGCGACAGCTATCCCCACCAGGTGTCGCCGCTGGCAACATGCGCGCGGAGCCAGTCTTCATTCAGGTCCAGGCCGAGGCCAAGTCCTTCGGGAACCGGGAACACGCTTTTCCGAACCGCCGGTTCCGGCCTCTGCGCCATCTTCTCTTTATTGCCACGGAAAGCCCCCAGCGCATTCTCCACGCTAAAGAAGTTCTGCGTGGCAGCACCGATATGCATGGACGCGTAGAACCGGATCAGCGAACACGGTCCGCTATGCATACCCATCGGCGTGCGCGTGAGGGCAGCGTAGTCGGCGATTTTGCGGCATCCGGTGATTCCGCCGGAGTAGGAGACATCGGGATGAATCATAGCCAGCACCTGGTTGTCTAGGTATGGCCTGAACCCTTCGACCAGTTCGACTTTTTCGCCCGCGAGAAGCGGCACGCGTGTGGACCGCTTCAATTCGAGCCATGCTTCCGAATAGCGCACGGTCAGCGGGTCTTCGATCCACATGGGATCGATCGGCTCAATGGCCTTGCATAATCCGATGGCACTGCGCGTATCAAATTGACCGGTGCAATGCATGGCAATGTCGATATCGTCTCCCAGCGCTTCCCGCAGATTGGCAAAGCCTTTTGCGGCTTTCCGGAACTCCGCGCCATCGAGAGTGGGGTTGAAGGGACCGTTCGCCCGCTGACCGCCGCCACCGCGGCCCCGCCCTGCGGCAGACCCCGCGGCAGGTCCGGCGGCAGGCCGTGCACCAGGGCCGCCGGGTCCACCCGGGCCGCCGAATCCGAATTTGAACGCGGTGAATCCTTCAGCAGCTGCTTTCACCTGATCGGCCCAGGCCTTGCACTGCGCCTTGTCGAGCATGTCCGCCGGACCTCCATGCGAGTAAACCGGAATGTTCCTGCGAATTGGTCCACCCAGCAGCCGGTAGATTGGATACCCGGTAATCTTTCCGGCGAGATCCCAAAGTGCGATATCGATGCCGCTAACGGTGGGGATGTTCGCCATGAACGAATATTGCGTGGCTGCCATCAGATAAAAGTGCCGCTCGATGGCGAGCGGATCCTGACCGATTAACTGCGGCGCAATCATGTCCACGCGCGCCCGAGCGGCGGCTGAAGGGAGTCCGGCTTCGCCATAACCCACGATCCCGGCGTCGGTCTCAATTCGAATGAGGCAGCCATCTCCAAGATTATCGAGCCCCATGGTCTTGATCTTCGTGATTTTGACTTGACCGGCAAAGGGCGCCGCCATGGCGCGGTAATTCAGAAGCCATGCGGACGCCGGCATTCCAATTGCAACTTTGAGCAGGGTTCTGCGGGTCAAATTCATCTGAAACTCCTCGGTATCTGCATGGAAACTGACGAAGACTCTGATTTTATACGATTCACACGCGCGAGAGACATGATGCCACGCTAAGGATTGTTATGGATGCATCGCGTGCGGCTTCACGCTTCAATAGCAGGCTATGATCTTACGGCAACATCACCGGGCGGATGAGGTTGTAGCACTATGACAAACAGGAATTGGCGACGTTTCGGATCATTGCCGGCGAAGAAAGTTTCGCGGCCAGGTTGCAGCCGGCCGCTGGCGTGACGGCGTGCTTTAGTCCAGATGCTTATGCGAATATTGGCAGATGGCAAGGATACCAAACTCCAGCCTGTATGAGGCGCTAGGCGGCAAGGCCGGCTGCCGGCAGTTGGCCGTGGCGTTCTATACCCGTGTCGGGCGCGACCCGGTTCTTCGTCCGCTATTTCCTGGAAAGTCGTTCACTTGTGCAATCGAGGAATTT
>JBBRNO010000127.1:0-20086 GCA_038230275.1 Bryobacterales bacterium | reverse complement strand
GTTATCGGCTGCGCCGATGCGGGTGAAGACTCTGTCGACAATCGGCAGTAGCGCTTCTTCCGCCGGCACGTAGGAGCCAATCTGCGCCAGGATCGACATCAGCGCGGCCTGCCGCAGGTAAGTTGATTTGCCGCCCATGTTGGGGCCGGTGATGACGGCAATGAATTCCTTGTTTGAATCCAGATACAGATCGTTGGGGATGAAGCGCTGCGCTTGCTTTTCGGTGAGTTTCTCGATGACCGGGTGGCGGCCTGCCACTACGCGCAGCTCGCCGGAGTCTGTGAAGCGTGGACGGGTGTAGCGGTTCTCCGCGGCAATTTGCGCAAGGGTTGCGGTAACGTCAATCTCCGCGACTGCTGCCGCCGTGCCTCGGATTCGCGCCGCGTGTTGGGCTGCGAAGCTGCGCACTTCGGCGAAGATCTGGCGCTCCAGATCGAGGATCTTCTCCTCGGCGGTTAATACCTTCGCTTCCAGTTCCTTCAACTCCGGCGTGGTGAAACGCTCGGCGTTGACCAGGGTCTGCTTGCGTTCGTAATCGGCGGGAGCCAGTTGTTGATTGGCTTTGGTGATCTCAATGTAATATCCGAAGACGTTGTTGAAGCGAACCTTTAGCGATTGGATTCCGGTGCGGGCGCGTTCACGGACTTCAATCTGGGCGATGTACTGGCGGCTGTTGCGGCTGATGTCGCGCAGGTCGTCGAGTTCCGTGTGAAAGCCATCGCGAATGGTGCCGCCATCGGCTAGATTCACTGGCGGCTCATCGGCTATGGCGGTGAGGATGCGCGTGTGGACTTCGGGAACGGCATCGAGTTGAACCGCGATTTCGGTGAGGCGCACGGCGGTCCCCGGACTGAACTTCAACGTGGGGATCAGGGAGAGCGACCGGCCGAGGGCTAAAAGATCGCGCGGACCTGCCGTCCCGATGGTCACCTTCGCCAGCAAGCGCTCGAGGTCAAGAATGCTGCCTAGCGTCTTCCTCAACTCAGAGCGTTCGATGGTCTGCGAGAGCACTTGGCCGACAGCGTCGAGACGAGCTTCAATCTCAGTCTGGATCAGTGCGGGCCGCAGGAGTCTACGGCGCAGCAGGCGGCCCCCCATTCCGGTTGACGTCTGATCGAGAACGCTGATCAGGGTGGAGTCCTTTCTCTCCCCTGCGAACAGCGGCTCTACCAGTTCCAGATTGCGCACGGTGACTGCGTCCAGAATCATGGCGTCGGCACGGTCGTAGTATCCCGGCCGGTCCAAGTGATCGAGCGCGCCACGCTGCGTGTCACGAAGGTAGTGCAGAACCGCGCCCGCCGCGCCTACCGCCAGCGGCTTGCCGGCGAGGCCGCATCCATCCAGACTCAGCAGCTTGAAATGCTCGCGCAGGGTTCGCTCGGAGTAGTCGTAATCGAAGACCCAGGAGTCGAGGTTGGTGCGAAGACAGGTGGCTTCGAGCTGCGCCTGTTCGGGTAGAAGAACTTCGCGGGCATTCAGGTTTTCGAGAGCTGCGGGAACTTCATCGGCTTCGATCTCGGTTACGCGGAACTCACCGGTGGAAATATCCACATGCGCCAAACCCGCCTGGGTTCCGTTCTGCACGACTGCTGCCAAATAGTTATTTTCATGCGAACGCAGCAGGTTGGCTTCGGTGGCGGTGCCCGGTGTGACGATGCGGGTGATCTCGCGGCGTACCAGGGTCTTGGTTAGTTTGGCGTCTTCGGTCTGCTCGCAGACGGCTACGCGATAGCCTTTCTGAATGAGGCGCGCGATGTAGCCTTCGGCGGCGTGATGCGGCACGCCGCACATCGGGATGGCCTGTCCCTTTTCCTTGTTGCGAGAGGTCAGGGTGATTTCGAGTTCCCGCGCGGCGGTTACCGCGTCGTCGTAGAACAGCTCATAGAAATCGCCGAGCCGGAACATCAGCAACGCTTGCGGGACCTGCTGCTTAATAGAGTGATACTGCCGCATTAGCGGCGTGGACGGCTCGCCAGTCAAACGACGGTCCTCATGCGTAGATTCCGCGCAACTTGACGGCGAAGGCTACGCGATCCAGCGCCACCATGTAGGCGGCGGTGCGGTTGTTCACGTTGTGCTTATGAGCGTAAGCGACGATGGCATCGAAGCTGTTCACCATGATTTCCTCGAGCCTCTGATTGACAAGATCTTCGTTCCAGAAGAAGCCCTGGCGGTCCTGCACCCATTCAAAATAAGACACGGTAACGCCGCCGGCATTGGCCAGAATGTCAGGCATGACGAAGATTTTGTGATCGGCCAGGATCTGATCGGCAGCGGCGGTGGTGGGGCCATTGGCACCCTCGCATAGAATCTTTGCGCGGATGCGGGCGGCGTTTTGACTGGTAATTACGTTCTCTTTCGCGGCCGGGACCAAGACGTCGCAATCGAGAAACATGGCTTCATCCTTGTCCATGTTCTCGCCGCCTTCAAAGTCTGTGATGGAGCCGGTTTCCTGGCGATGCTCCATCAGCTTCTGAATGTTCAGTCCGGCTTTGTTGTAGACAGCGCCGTCCCATTCGATGATGCAAACGACTTTCAAGCCGGCGCGCGCCATCAACTTGGCTGCCATTCCGCCTACGTTACCGAAACCTTGAATGACGACGCAGGCGTCTTCGGGTTTTATGCCGAACCGCTTCAGCGCTTGCAGAGTGACGATCAGACAGCCGCGGCCGGTGGCTTCCGGGCGTCCACGGGAGCCGCCGAGGTCTAGCGGCTTGCCCGTTACTACGGCGGTTACGGTGTGGCGCTTGTGCATGGAATAGGTATCCATGATCCACGCCATGGTCTGTTCGTTGGTATTCATATCGGGCGCGGGGACGTCGCTTTCCGGTCCGATGAAATCGATGATCGAGGAAGTGTAGCGGCGGGTGATGCGCTCCAGTTCGAATTGAGACAGCACGCGCGGATCGCAGATTACGCCGCCCTTGGCGCCACCGAATGGGATGTTGACTACGGCGCACTTCCACGTCATCCAGGAGGCCAAGGCCCGGACTTCGTCCAGGGTGACATCGGGAGCGTAACGGATGCCGCCTTTTCCGGGGCCGCGGGCGATGGAATGCTGTACGCGGTAGCCGGTGAAGACTTCGAGGCGGCCGTCATCCAGGGTGACTGGGATATGGACCGTAAGTTCGCGGGCCGGCATGGCTAGAATTTTACGCATGCCTTCGTCGAGATTGAGGCAGCGGGCGGCTTCGTTAAAGCGCGCTTCGGCGGCCAGCCATGGGTTTAGCTCCTGCTCTAGCGCGGAGGAAGCTTCTGAGATCATCGGGTCACCTAGGGTCATTATGGCACTGGCATCGTTTTGGGCTGGCGGGTTTTTACGATACGAAGCCAATTTGGGGAGTGCATTGGGTTGCTCCGAGAAAAACATATGGCCACGATGAATGGGATAAATGGGATAAGACATGGTTTGGCAAGGCAGTGCGTTCTACTGGCTTGGGCATGATCCGGTGAACCCGCGGGATTGGCTTTGTTTGTGCGATTCCCGCGTGTTCCGGTATGGGTGCCTTGCCTCTGTTGGGCTGATTTTGCGAAGCTGAGCCAATTGGGCGTTCCGGGGAAAAACAACTGTCTCGGATTTCTGGGTTGAATCGAATGAGTTCCGGGCGAGCGTCCTTGCGACTTCGGCATGTTTCTTCCTCCTCCTTCTTCTTTAGACATTCGTCTGGGCGGCGCTGGTCCCGGGCGCGCGGTTTATGTTGATCTGGCCGTTTCCCTTGAACTTCATTTCGATGCCTTGTTGGCGGAGTTTTGCCACGGATTGCGTGAGGCGGTTTGCGATGGCGAGCGGTGTTTGAGGCCAATCCGTGCTGGCCGGGTCTATGGCGTGTAGGGCCTTGAGAAGATTAGTTGCCGTTCCGATCCAGGGGGATGCGGCGGCGACCAGTATGGCGATGGTTTCGGAGAGGTTGTTATTGGGGACGATGGTTGATTTGTCCGGCTTCACGATGGCGTGAATTTCGGCTGGGGAGAGTCTGACCGCGGGTCCGGCGGCGTTTAGCCAGGTTTGCAGGTCTGGGAAGCCGGAACTTTTGTGGTTGGCTAGAGCGACGCAGATTGCGGTTAGTAAGGCGGACAAGGTTTTGGGCCGGGTGGTTTTGAAATCCCAAAAGAGTGCGCCGGGTTTCTGGAGCTTTGCGGCGGGAAGCGGGCGAGTGGTAACGGTGAAGATGGGATTGACCAGTTCCTGCCCTGGAGTCCAATTGACATCGTCTGGAACTACCAGAATTACCGGACGGTTTGCCGCCTGGAGTCCGATTGACAGATGGGGTGCTACACTTTTCACGTTGTCGAAGGCGAGCACCCAATGAAATTGAGATAGCAGAGAGATGTGCCGCTGGTTGCTGGTGAGCGGGATTAAGGGGAATTGCGCGGGGTCGATTAGCGAACGGAGCAACAGGGCGATGGTGGATTTGCCGCTGGCTTTGGGACCGGTGACGACCAGGATGGGGTAGGGGCCTTCGGGCTTGAGAGCAGCCAGGAGCCAGCAGAGGCAGCGGTCCCAATCGTCCCGGCCGCTCAGATTGAGAAGGCTGCGGAAGGCGTGGAAACTCACCGGCAGCGCGCTGGGTTCGTCAGGACAGGGAAGGCCTGCGACGGTGCGGGTGCGGCTGGCGGCGCGTGCGGGGTTGGCGGCTATTTTCCAGCCACCGGGCATTAACTCAATGGTTTCGCCGCCGGCGTTTCCGAGATTGAAGACGATACTGTTTCGGCCCGCGGCGACGCGCGGTTCCGATGGCTGCTGGGGGAGACACTTCCGCGGCTTCGGCGGTGTGGCGGCTTTGTCGCGATAGGAATTCGCTTTCGGGCTGGCGCTGCCGTCTGTCAGCCAGTCCCGGAATCTGGCCTCGTCCGGGCTCAGATTGTCCATCGTCGAAGTTGGTTCAAGAGGTGTTTCGTGAGTGGGGCGCTGCATGTATCCTCGGTTGGAAAGTAGCAGGCGACCCGTTTCGACCCGGTTGAATTTTTGGCGGTTTTGTTGCAGGGAATGGAAATAGAGATGCAAGAAAGTTGGGAACGGGATTCGGGCTGGATCAACAGAGGAACACGGATCTTGGAGTGAACCCCAATACCTGGCACTGCGAAACCAATCCAAAAGTAGTCGTTTCGACGGGGATGGATTGATGCGTTGAATCGGTTTCAGCTACTGTGGCCGACCGCATGCCTGCGCTGGAATGAAGGTAAATCAGGAAGGAGGCATTCTTGAGACGGGGTTAGGTGTCTCCGCAGTCACAGGCAGCAAGCCTGGGGATTCGTCGAGGTACAAATTCCTTTCCGTGACTCTCGCTACCCCTTCGCCTTATGATCAATGCCTAGATGCTGGCACTTCTTATACAAATGGCTGCGCTCCAGTCCCAACGCCTTCGCTGTATCGGTCATACGCGAATCATGCCGCCGCAGCTCCGCCAGAATCACTTCGCGCTCGAAGGATTCCACTTGCTCAAACAACCTGGCACCGGGGATATTCGAAAGCGGTGCGCCAGCGCTGAACTCCGATCCTAAGGCCGCGCGCACGGTGGCCACGTCCACCTGGCCGTCGGCTAGCAAAAGCAAGCGCTCCACCACATTTCGCAGCTCGCGAATGTTGCCCGGCCACGAGTAGCGCCGCAATTCCTCGTAGGCGCCGGCGGAGATCACTTGCGGCTTCCAGTCGTTTTGCCGGCTAATGGTGCTGGCGAAATAATCGGTCAGCAGGGGAATGTCTTCGGTCCTGTCGCGCAACGGTGGCAGGGTGAGCGGAAATACGAAAACGCGATGATACAGATCCTCCCGGAAGAGGCGCTTTCTCACCAGCTCTTCCAGATTGCGATGAGTGGCCACCACCACGCGCACATTGATCGCAATGGTGCGGTCTCCGCCAATGCGCTCCACTTCATTCTGTTCCAGCACGCGCAGCAGCTTCACCTGCATTGCCACCGGCATGTCGCCGATTTCGTCCAGAAACAACGTCCCGCCGCTGGCCTGTTCAAACTTGCCGAGGTGCCGCGCGGTGGCGCCGGTGAAGGACCCCTTCTCATGCCCAAACAGTTCCGATTCGATCAGTTCGGCAGGCACCGCCGCGCAATTCAAAGTGATGAATGGAGCCTCGCGGCGCGAACTGCGATCATGCAGGGTGCGCGCGATCAATTCCTTGCCGGTGCCGGTTTCGCCGAAGATGCAAACGCGAGTGTCACTGTGGGCCACACGGTCCAGCCGCGCGATCACCTTCTCCATAGCCAGCGATTGCCATACCAGCTCATTCTTGCCGACGCGCTGACGTAGACGGCGGTTCTCTTCCTCCAGCCGGGAAAGCCGTACGGCATTCTCCACCGTGATCAGCAGCTTGTCGGTGGAGATGGGTTTCTCCAGAAAATCGAGGGCACCCAGGCGCGTCGCCCTGACGGCCATGTCCACGTTGGCCTGGCCGGAAATCATGACGATGGGAGTGGTGACGCCCAGTGTCTTCAGTTCCGCCAGTAGAGCAATGCCGTCCTTGCCGGGCATTACCACGTCGGACAGAATCATGTCGAATTTCTGGGCACGCACTTGCTCCAGCGCGCGGTCCGCGCTCTCGCTGATCACAACGTCGTGGCCGGCCAGACGAAAGGCACGAGCCAAGGAGGCCAGCGTATTGGGGTCGTCGTCCACCAGCAGCAACTTACTCATGGCTGCCGTTGCGGGGCAATTCTATTCGGAATGCCGAGCCTTTCCCCACCGCGCTGGAAACGCCAATGGTTCCGCCGTGATCGCTGACAACCGACTGCACGATGGCCAGCCCCAGTCCGGTGCCGTGCTGCCTGGTGGTGTAGTAGGGCGTAAACAAACGCTCACACTCTTCAGTTGTCAAACCTTCACCTGTATCGCATATTTCTAACACAATCCGGCCCGGTAATGTCTCGGTTCGAATTGTAAGCGTGCCGCCGTTCGGCATGGCGTCCTGTGCGTTCAGGATCAGATTGCGCAACAGGCGCTGCATTTGTTCCGGGTCCGCCGGGACTTTGGGAAGCACGGAATCCAACTGAAGGTGCGGCACAATTTCAGCACGCCCCGGCATGTGAAACTGTGCCTCAAAAAGGCCGATGGCTTGCCGTGCCAGATCGTTGATCTGCACTGGCTCGGGCTGTGGAGCGGGCATGCGCGCAAAATCGCTGAAGCGGCCCACAATTCTTTTCAGGGTGTCCAGTTCGGCCAGCAGCGTGGTGGTGCTCTCTTCAAAAATCTCGTCAAACTCGGCTGGTGGAAGTTTCCGCGAACGCTGCAGATTCTCAATGGTGATCTGCAGGGGAAACAACGGATTCTTCAGTTCGTGCGCCAGCCGCCGGGCGAGTTCACGCCAGGCAGCGACGCGTTCGGCCTGCATCATGCGGTTGCGGCTATCCACCAGCTGCTCGGTCATTTGATTGAAATCGCGCGCCAGCTGCCCGATCTCATCGTTGGACGAAACCGGCGCGCGGGCGTCCCACTTTCCGCCGGAGACTTCGCGAACGCTGGCCGCCAGTTCACGAACCGGGCGAGTGACCCGGGCGGCTGCCCAGAAGCTGAGCAGGATGCCGGCCAGAATGCCGCCCAGCCCCACCAGCAGCGCGGTGCGTTTCACATAAGAATTGAGATTTCTTAAATCGGCGCGGGAATTCGCGATTAGCACGACTCCCAATAACGCGTTATCGTGGCCGGTGAGTGGAAGGGCGGTGATGGTTTCGTCCAGGAAGATTCGGGTGATCTCCCGAGGCTGAGGGCGCTGTTCGGCGATGAGTGCGGCGATCTCAGGCCGTGAGGGAGGCGGTTCAAACGCGCGGTAGAGCGAGACGCCAATTCCCTCGGCCAGCGGCAGCGATTGCAGAAAATCCTTATCCAAACGCTGCCCCCCGGCGATGTACAAAACGCCCTCGCCCGCACGGACCGTCCGCACCACCAGAAAACCGAGTGCGGCGCCCTCGGCCAACTCCAGTTGGCGGAAAAAGGCAGGCTGATGGTTCCAGTCCGATGAGGCCGCCACCCAGCCCTGCTTGTAGCCGAAGCGGGCGGGCCACTCGGCTGAGCTAACGATGCTGGTATCGGAGGCAATGATTTCCAGGAAGTCGAGCGACTGTTCCTGCGCCAGCAATTGCGCCTCATTGACATACTGCGCCGGGTCTGAAGGTTCGGCGGCGATTCGCGCGATGGCTTGCGAGTTTGCTATGGAATCCATACGCCGCGCCACGTCGGCGCCGCGGCGCGCGAACTCCTGGCGGAACTGGGCAATCAGAGCCGCGGTGCGCTGGCGGTCCCGGTCTTCAAACGTTCTGGAAATGGTGGCGGATACCACCCAGGCTACCGCCCAAACCGAAATGGCCACGGTGAGCGTGATGCTGAGCATCACTTTGGCGCGAAAGCTCATGGTGCGATCCAAACGTTTTCCAGGCTCCGGAAGGGAGTGAAATCGCGGACGCGTGTGTGGATTCCGTAGAGACGCGGAACGTGCGCGATGGGCACAACGCGGGTTGCCTCAATCAGCGCGCGCTCGGATTGGTAGAGGTCCCCGGTTGGTTCGGCGGCGCCCAGGGCGGCAGCAATTTCCGACAGTGCCCGCGCCGGGTTGGCGGACACAATCGGCAGGCGGACCAATCGAGTTTGCGCGGATCCTGCCGTGGGTTGGACGATTAAGCCCGCGTCGCGGGCGTTCAGTGCAATGCGGTCAGCCACGCCCCGCGCCAGCGGATCGCTGGCGGGGTATCCCAGAGTCAGCGGCTGACGCAGGCCTGGCGCAAGTTGACGGGCTCTGTTGAGATCCATCTCGGTTGGGAACAGAAACGCATAGCCGCTGAGCCACTGAGGCAGCAGCGCGGCCGTTGCTTCCCCTCGTTTCTGGAAGAGAACGTTGACAATGGAAGCACGGTCTATTGAGAGCGTGAGTGCCTCGCGCCACGGTGGCGCCGCTCCCACGGGAAGAATGAGCGCGAACAATTCAGCCGCGGAAGAGATCTCCAGGTGTAGCTTGTCGGGCAACGTGCGCGCGCTGGCATTCACCGGCAGTTCCAATATGTCCGGAACGGTGGAGTGCCGGGTGTCGAAGTGAATTGCGTCCAAGTAGGGCCGGCCCGCCCAGTGCTCTTCAAATGCGGTCAACATCACCGGCGCGCCCGGTAGCCCTGGATTCAATCGAAATGGGCCAGTGCCGATGAGCTGAATCTCCGTCGTCCTCTTGTAGATGGCATAGCGCGGGTTGGCTAGTTCTTCCGGCAGCCCTGGGTGAGGGACTGGCGATTCGAAAATCAGGGTAGACCCGGAGGCGATGACAGTGATATTTCTCATGGTTGCCGAGAGCACACTGGCGGCAAGGGCGGCGGTTAGTGGCGAACCATCGTGAAAAGCAACGCGTTGACGGAGGGTGAAAGACCAGCGGCGGGCATCGGCATCATGCTGCCACGCCACTGCCAGCTTGGGGTGGGGCGCCCCCCGGTCATCCAGATCCACCAAAGTTTCCACAATCAGACTGGCGATGCGGTCCCGGGCAGGCTCGCCGGGGTCCAGCGCCGGTAGGGCCTCCAGCATTTGCACACGGAGCGTACCGCCGTAGTGCGGGCGTGTGGCCGCGGGCAACAACGCGATGGCCAGACTAATTGCCGCAAGCGATCGCAATGCGATATACCTCATACTTTTGTGTCTTGCGGTTTTGAACGACAGCGGTGACCTGTGCCAGAGTCTCCGCCGGCCAAAGGGCGGTGAGGCGCCCGGCAAACAATAGCGAGTCGCCCGATGGGACGGGTTGCGAATCGGCGAGCTGATAAGCCTGCAACCGGTCAAAGCCCTCACGATCCGTCTTCCCGGAAGCGAGTAAGAACGGCTGGCCACAGGAACCTTGCATGGCGATGACGTCGCTGCCCCAGTCATCCATATTCGCGATCAGTTGTCCGGCGGACGACGTCATGCGGGTACGCCCGTCCACGCCTGCTTTGAATTCAAAATTGTCGATGGTGGCAATGGAAAAGAAGCCGCCGGCATCGTCTGCAAAATAGTTACGGCCCGCGGCCCAGCGCACCGAATGCGTTGCGTCGAGCGGCCACGGCGAGCTAACGTCGGCCAGCCGCGGATCCGCGGTAAGGCGGCCCCGTGGATCGCGGGACAGGGGCCGGGCCAGTGGGACGGCGGTGGTTCGGTCAACGGTCCAGGCATCGGCGTTCTTCGTGAAATGCACCAGGTGGGCCGGTTCAAGCAACCAGAGTTCCGTGCCGCTATTGGTAAGTGCAATGTCCAGCACGGGCGACGGATGTTCCAGGATTAGCGTTTTTGAAATTATGGAGCGTTTGGTGGAACTCCGCGCCGGGCGAACGGTCCAGGGAACCATTGCCGTCTTGATGCCGTCCGGCGCGGGGGTACGCGCAATCAGCAGAAAACCGCGCGCGTTTTCGGAGATTGTGATTTGGAGGAGGGCGAGCGAATTCGAGTCCAGTGGCACGCCCGCACGGATGAGTTCCGACTGCAAGGAATCGCGCACTTTGATTACTTCCGGCAGCGTCAGCGAGGAGAGATTTTCGACGCCGAGCGCGAGCGCGGATTTCGCCGGCAAACCGGCGGCGACGCGGGATGCCAGCTGCGATGCGGCCTGGTCCAGAGTTTGAGCGCTGGCGGAAACCAGAGTCAAGATGAGCAGGAAGGCCGCTGGCATTGAGCGACGGCTTGCGGGCGGCATTGGGTTCATTATAAAGGCGGTTGGGGCCTGAGCGGTTAACCCCAGATGGGCGTCCGTTTCGTCCAGATGCTATTGGGGAAGTTGAGATGCAGGAACCGGAACGCATCGCGCGCAATATTTGACGATTGTGAATCGGTACAGCCATAGCGGACGGCCCGGACTACCAGGTGAAGCGCTTCGGGAACACGCGGGTCCTCGCGGTGGGCCTTCGCGTAGGAGAGCACGACCGATCCCAGGAAGGTAGGGCCGCTTCCAGCACGAGACATTTCGGCGAATTCCTGATCTGCCGCCGCTACTTCGCTCTTGCTGAGAAATGCGTCGGATTGAGCCGGCTTCTGCCATTCCGCTTGGCGGCCCACCCAGCGATCTGACACTTTCGAATTCCAATCGTCAGTAACCGCAAGCGGACACCACCAGTTATCGCGGAAGCTATCGAGACGGCCGTTAGGGGATTGCCGTGAGATTCCAGACACCAGAAACGGCCGCACATCGGGTTGATGCAGCAGAAAGAAAACACCGGCAAAGCGGCGGCCTTCCGCGGTGCTTTCCTTTTGATAGGTGGCGGCGAAATTTTCGATCTCGGGAGCGGCGGTGCTTAAACTGCGCGCCAGATCGGCGGCATCTTCCTTCAGAATTACTGCGCGCGCAAAGGCCGTCAGCAGCAGTTCCCGATGAAGATGGGCAGGCAACGCGTTGTTCGTAGCGGCTTCACGCAGAATCTTCAGAGGCACGCGCCGATTCAGTATGCCGGTGGAGTCCGGAGCAAAGCGGAACAGTGACGATGGGAATTGTTTCTGGGCCCATCCGCCGCCTTTTATCTCCGGTTCTTCTCCAATGTTCATCTGGTCTGTGATTAAGGTTGGCTGCCTTGGCGCTAGCTTTAGGAACTCGTCAATATTCGGCGCGGCCATCAGCCGCAACCCGCGAAATAAGTTCACTACCGACTTCTGTGAAGCCACGCCGCCGCGATTCATCACTGCGTCCAGGCCGGCCCGCGCGGGTTCGTTGTCGCCATGTTCCAGCAGCAGGCGGAAGTAGTGATAAGCAACGGTGACGTAGGCCGGAGATTCCGGCGGAACGGCCCGCGCGGCTTCCAGTAGGCCAATGCGCTCGGCGTCCGCATAGGAGGCGTGGGTCAGCGCGGCAACCAGCCATGGCAGGGAATGGGTTTGCTGCCAGCGGGTGAAACAGAGTTTAGCCGACGCGGGATCTCGCGACTGAAACAGGAAAATCCAGAGCGTCAGATCGTCTTCCCGGAAGGCTTTGAGATCAGGCTTCGTGGGCTTATCAGGCGGAAAGACCGCGTTGGGATCGCCATCGCCGATCTGCGCGTCGTACACCGTGCCGAAATTCCAAAGCTCTTCCCGCAGCCCGTTTTCCTGTCCCCGTGAGCTTACTGTCTTCGCTAACTCATGAAGGTAGACCGGATCGCCATCGTGAATTTCAAAGCGATGCAACAGGGCGGCCGTCATGCCATGAATTGGCAGCAATTTGGGATCGGCCAGAATCGCGGCAGCTACTGGTTTAAGGGAAGCGGTGGAGGCGCCGGACCTCATTCGCCCCAGCGTCCGCAGCACCAGATAACGCGAAATGGGCTGCCACGGAGAGGCTGGATCGTTGCCGATGGCGGCGAACCGGCCGCGGGCCTGTTCATAAGATCCCGCGTAGAAGTGTGCGGCGGCGATCTGATATTCGCGATCGGCCCGGATGATTGGCGGCAGGTCCCGGGCGGCGGGCGGCGGGAAGACGGCGGGACGGGTGTCGCAATTGTGGAAGACCTGGTCTTGCGCCGAGGACCATTCGCGAACCGCCGCGCTCTTCGGTCCAAATTTCCCGATGCGTGATTCCAGCGTATGAAGCGCTGTTCGATAAGCGTCGTCGACACAATTAAGGGCGAAGGAATTGGTGTTCTCTTTATAGGCGAGCTCTCCGCGGGTGACCGGATTGCGGGTGGCGGGCGCAGGCAAAGGCACGCGGCCGCGGGCCAGGCGGTAGCGCGCTTGCCAATCGACGTCGTTCCGATCCCACCATCCGGTGGCGCGGTCTTTGTAATAGTCCCGCGCCTGCTCTTTCTCGCCGCGGCTCAGGCCGATTCCGGTCAAGTGGCGGTAGGCAATCACTAAGTACGACCGCGCATAGGTTGGCCGCAGAACACCCAGTTGGCCGTCCAGGAATTTGCTGCGCGGCAGATCCGGGTGGCGCTTGTAGCTGAAAACCGCCACCGCAAAATCCGGCGCACAGGCCCAACCGGCCGCCAGGAAAACGATTGCTCCGAATACGATCAGGATCTTTCGCGTCACTCGTAGCACTCGAATCATGGGGCATACCTCAGCAGCGTGGACGCGACCACGGGCGCAGACCAGCGCCGGTTGTCGGCGAAGAGGTAGATGCGTTGCGGCGGACGGACAGGCAGTCCGGCTTGAGCCAGCGATATGCCGATGCTTTCCCGGCAGCCGGGAAAGGCGAATTGTCCGCCGGAATTCAGCAACGCCGCCACCGCGGGTCCGCCGCGGCCCATATCGAACGCCATCGGCACGATCTCATCAACGGGTAAACCGGCAAGCCAACTGTCAGCCTCGCACCAGGAAGTCAGCGCGGTGACGGACAGAAATACATCGCGGCCGAGCAGAGTGCGGACTTCTTCCAGCAACGCGCGGTAGAAGGGCCGCGCGCTCTTGGGGGCATCGAAATCAATTTGGATTGCAGGAACTCTCATAATGTTGGCTACGTCGCGAATCATCCGCGCGGACTGCGAGCGCTGGGCGGCTGTATAGGCGGGTTTTCGTTCTTCGACGCGAATGACGGCCATCCGGTAGATGTCCGGGGCCAGCGGCAGAGGGGACCTGCGCGGATAGGGGATCGGGGCGCTGCTCCCCTGTAGGGCGATGCTCAGGGCGTGAAACGCCACGCCCGCCTGCTGCGGTTTTACGAAACTCACGTCTCCGTTCGAGAACCAGTGCCAGAGCATACGGTTTGGCGGACGCTGCGGCTGGGCTGACGCGCTGGAGAAACTCAACATGGCGCAGAGTGTCAACAGAAATCGCATAGGGATTGTCTCAGATTGTATCGTCACCGTTCCGCATGGGTATGGGCGCGCAGCCAAAACGCGGCCAGCGACCGGCGCGAAACCAGGCCCGCCGACCTTGCTTCCTTCCGATGAGTGTACGTCGTCAGAGAGACCACGGTCTTTAAGACGATAAATGCGATTCCAAACGAAGTGCAGAGGCCAAGAACGAAAATTGCGAAGATCTCGGCAGTGGTCACAAGCGTGGCAAGCGGAATCATTCGGCACCGCCCACGGCGGCTTTGGCCGCTTCTTGCACGGGCGCCTGGTGGAAAATCTGCGCCAGGTCCTCAGAAACGCTTTCCACCAGTTCCACCGTGTCGCCAATGGCCACCAGCCGGAATAACTCCTCCACATCGGCCTTTCTCATGCGGATGCAACCGTGCGAGACGGCCTTGCCGACCGAACTTTGGTTGTTGGTGCCGTGGATGCCGTAGCCTCGCTGGCTCAGTCCGATCCAACGGGTGCCCAGGGGGTTCGCCGGACCGGGAGGCACGAGTTGCCCCTGGCCATACCAAGTAGGATGCGAGATACGGCTCACAATTTGGAAGGTGCCGGCCGGGCTGGGGGTGGACGGCTTGCCGACCGCAACGGGGTATACCCGTTTGGGGCGTCCATCTTCGATTAAGACGATCTTGCGGTCGGAAATACTGATGACTAGCCGGCGGCTGGATTCCTGGGCAAACGCCTCTGCGGAACCCGTAATCAGGATGGCAGCCAACTTCACGATTTGCATTGCGAAACTCCTCTTTTCTGAAAAAAAGAAAGGCAGGGCTCTGGCCACAACGCAAGGCATTGATTTTACAAAGATTATCTGAACAATGGCGCGAGGTTGCCGTGTTCGGCGGGACACGACGTGTCAATTGAGACACAGACGAGGCGATCGGCTACGGATTCCCCCTACCCTCATTCACCTGAGGTATTACAAAAAGTATACGTAGACTATCGAAAATTCTGTCGTGTTCGCTTTCATTGGTACTAGACAGCGTGTACCATGGGTGTTTGGATTTCGAAATTTTGACGATTCTGTTGCAGGGAGAGTCTTAAAGTGGCGTCAATGATCAGCGTCTTACAACTCGAACAACTTCGGCGCCGTACGGGTGTGTCCCTTCAGGCGATTTCGGAGAGCACTAAGATTGGCACAACTTACCTGCGCGCTATCGAATCGGAAGAATTCGAGAAACTGCCTGGCGGGGTGTTCAACACGAATTTCATCCGGCAATACGCGGCTGCGATTGGCTTTCCGGAAGCGGAGTTACTGGCGTTATATAACGCCAAAACGGCTGCGCTTGTGGAAAGCGAGGCGACCGCGGCAAATGAGCCCGTGTCCGCGCCCGGCGGAATGGTCCGTTCTTGTATTAATTGGCTGCGAAACCCTTCCCCGCTGACGCGCTAGAGGTGGCCTTCGGTCATCCGGTTAGCTGCTAGCGGCGGGTCAATGCCCAATTTTGCCCCTGGCGACCGGTAGATTTTCGTCCGGGTGGAAGACTACCGGCACCGATCCGGAGCCAGCCCAATTCCGGAGCACTTGCCTTCGGCGATTTCGGCTTCGCTGTCCGGCGAGGCGAGCCGGGGAACATTGTCTCCTGAAAATAGCAGGCTCTGCGCGGCGATTTGGCCCAGCCGCCCAGTCTGGCTCCGGAGGCTGATCCAGGTCCAAAGTGCAGTGGCGAGGACGGGTAACCAGGCGGTGAAGCCGGCGATGCGCGTGAGCCATCCATTGGTAGCGTGTACCCGTTGGGTTTTGCGCAGAGAAACATCCAACCGGGAGCCCACCGGAAACACGAAGAACCAGACGAATTAATGGCGCCCTCGGCAAAAAGTTAAGGCATGGTAAAGATCTAACATATCGGTATGAGAATGGGAGAGGGGATTCGCCACTTACTCTACAGGCCTATGCCGTTGGTAGGAAACCGAGAGCAGCCGAAAGAAAGTCAAAATAACTTTCATACATCTCCTACAATCTCCGATGAGAGTAGTAGAGGTAGTGAAAGAGGCACCTTTTCATGAAAATCAACGACGCAAACGTAGCAGGGCTCGGATCCCAGGGAATAGCGAAGACCCAGGACGCCGAGCAAGCCGCGCGAGTCCGGCAGAGCAAGATCGGGGAGCAGTCATCTTCCACCGATAAGGTTCAATTATCGAACTTAAGTGAGACGTTGCGGGCATCCGAGGGTGAATCGCCAGAGAGGGCGGCTCATTTAGAACGGCTGAGCGCTGATGTACAGGCGGGCCGTTATCATGTGGATTCCGCGGCACTGAGTAAGAGTATCATTCAAGACTCCATTAAAGAGTAATGGAGAAAGCAATCGACACACGAAGCGTGGCGGCTGGCGATGTAGACATCGAGCGGGTGCGCCAGGCGAGGCGGAAGTTGCGCCAGGTGAGGCAGATTCTATTGACGCCTTCGCCGGAGCAGTTAGGAGAGTGCGGCCCCGTGCTGGAAGAGGCTGCTGATTTGTTGGCATCGCTGTTGAAGGACGGAATGAGCAGCGCGCGGGGCCCAATCCGCCTGATGGAATTGCGGCAGGAGTTACGGCCGGAATTACGGCTTGAGTTAGGCGCCGAGTTGCAGGTGTTGCGCCGGGAATTGACGGTGGTTACGGCGCTCATGCAGCAGGCGGCCGGGTATTACCTGGGTTGGGCACAGATGTTAGGTGCCGCGATCAGCGGATATACCAGTGAGGGAGAAGTGCCTCCGTTGGCCGTGGAATCGCGGTTTTCGGTAGAAGGTTAACTCGTCATGGGAAATCTTTTAGGATCCATACTTTCGACAGTATCCAGCATACGGGCATATTCGCAGGGGCTGAGCGTGGTGCAGAACAATGTCGCGAACGTCAATACCCCTGGATTCGTTAAACAAACGCAGGATTTTGTGGCTGGCAGCTTCGACTTGGGTAGCGGCCTAACCGGTGGGGTGTTGCTGGGTCCGCTTTTGAGTTCCCGGAACGAATTTGCGGAGCAGGCGGTGCAGAAACAGCAATCGGCCGCATCGTCCGCCGATCAGCGGGCCGGCGATCTTTCGCAACTGGAGCCAATATTCGACCTAAGTTCTGCGTCCGGCATTTCAGGAACCTTGGGAAAGTTATTCGACAGCTTCTCACAGCTGAGCGTGGCGCCGAACAGCAATCCGTCCAGGCAGGCAGTTCTCGACCGCGCCAAGGAGACGGCACAGGCGATCAACCAAAGTGCGGCGGCACTGACCAGTGCGAGCGGCTCCGCCGATACTCAGATTGCCAGTAGTGTCAACGGAATCAACAGCCTTTTGGAAAAGCTGGGAAAGTTGAATGCAGAGTATAGAGGCAATTCCAGCGCCGCCTCGGATCCCAGCCTGGATGCCGATGTCCACAAGACGCTGGAGGAGTTGTCGCAACTGGTGAATTTCTCCACGACCAAGGCCGGAGATGGTTCCACTACCGTCCAGATCGGCGGCCAGACCACGGCCGTGATTGGGGACCACGTCTACAAGCTGGGTACGGACATCAGCGAAACGCAAGCGAAGATTGTAAATGCACAGGGAACCGATATTTCAGCGCAAATCGGTTCCGGTAAGCTCCGGGCGCTGCTGGACGAGAGAAATACCACAATTCCCTCCTACATAACGGAGCTGAACAATCTGGCGGCGGGCCTGGCCGACACTGTAAATGCAGGACTTGCCGGCGGACTGGACGCAAACGGCAACGTTCCGGCGGTACCGCTTTTCACCTACGACGCGGCAAGCGGCGCTGCACAAACCTTAGCCACAAACCCGCTGGCCACCTCGGACATTGCAGCGGCGTCGGCCACCGCACCAGGCGGCAACGGAAATGCATTGTCGCTGGCGGATCTGGGGAAATCAAAGCAAATCGGCGGATTCACATTCGTTGAGTTTTATGGCAATCTCGCAGGCCGGGTGGGGCGGGATGTGGCGACGGCGCACAGTGATCAGCAAACGTATGGGTCGCTGCTGACGCAGGCGAGGAGCTTCCGGAGCGATAGCTCCGGCGTGTCTCTGGATGAGGAAGCGGCCAACCTGGTTCAATTTCAGAGGAGTTACCAGGCCGCCGCCAAGCTAGTCACAGTATTGGATGAACTTACTACTACGTTAATTGGAATCATCAGATGATCAGCCGTCTTGACAGCTCCTCCGAAACATTCCTGAATGCGTTGAACAATACGCAGCGCCGGTTGAACCAGGCGCAGCTTCAATTGACGTCCGGCAAGCGCGTGAATACGATATCCGACGATCCCGATCAAATCAGCACGCTGCTGCAGGCCAGGGCCAACCTAGGAAATAGCATCCAAACAGCAAAAGATCTGGGCAGAGTAAAAACCGAAGTAGATACGGCGGAGAGCGTTGTGGCCACTGCTGTCAGCCTGGTGGAACACGCCCGGGTGTTAACCGCGCAAGGCGCCACTGGAACGGCCAGTCCGGCGACGCGGCAAAATATCGCCGATCAGTTGGGCGATATTCTGAAGCAGCTGGTTTCCATTTCAAATACCACGGTAGAGGGCCGCGGCGTTTTCAGCGGAGACAGCGATCAAGCGGCAGCCTATAATCTCGATCTGACGCAACCGGTGCCCACCGGAACTTTTCTGGGAACAGCGTCCACACGGGAAATTCGTCATCCCAACGGCACACAGTTCGCGGTAGCGAAAACCGCCCAGGAACTCTTCGATAGTCCCAATCCGGGCGAGAATATCTTCAGCAGTATCAACGCCATTCGAGTGGCGCTGCAAAGCAACGATCAGGCGGCCATCGACGCGGCGATACCGAACCTGGACTCAGCCGGCATATATCTGAACCAACAGCATTCCTTCTACGGTTTAGTGCAGAACAAGGTGAACGATGGGATCACCTACGCCGAAAAAGATCAGATCCGCTTGAAAGCAAATATCAGCTCCATTGAAGACGCCGACGCCACGTCTGCTGCTTTAGAGCTGAACCAAGCTATTTTGCAGCAAAATGCCGCGCTGCAATCGCGCGGAAAGTTGCCGCGCACCAGCCTGTTCGATTTTCTGGCGTAAGAGACCGTCGCTAAAACCGGAACCAGGAGCGCAGCACCTGGTTGCCCTGCACAATCGCGGTGGCCACGAACCTGGGGTTCGGCGGACTGCCGAAACGCAGATCCGCAGCCTGCACCTGCACGGCGTTTTCCACATCCGGCGACGGGGTCACCTGCCAGAAGAGAAACGGCGCAAACGTGATCAGATCCTGAAACGCCACCGTGGCCCGCGCTGCCTGCGCCGCTGCGGTATCCTCCATCTTGTAGAACACTCGCCCGCTTGCGGGATCGAAATCTCCCGCCAGATTCACAGATTGCAGGTAGAAGGCGCCGTCGGTTTCCACAATGCCATCCCACTGCATCGGGTTCGCCACGCTGGGCAGCGCAGCCACTCGCCGGGGCGTTTCCCCGTTGTACATGCGCCCCTGCTGCACCGAAACGGCTCGCTGGTGTAAAACCCAGCGGCCGCTATCGTAAAGCAGCAGAAACAGCAGCGCGAAGATAGCCCCGCCGCGGCCGGTGGCGGACTTTCCGCCTATCTCCGAACTCACCAAGCGCGAAATCCAGGGGCCTGTAAGCGCCAGCAACAAGACAGCCCAGATCCACGGGTCCACCACGCTGGTGATATCCAGGCGGGGCCAGGCGCTTGAGAACGGCAGGTACAGTCGAATGCCGTAAATATTGGTGAAATCGAGCAGCAAATGACTGGAGACGCCGAGCAGAGCAAGTAAATACCCGGACAGCCACGCGATCGGTTTCCGGAAAGCGATGCGCACTACCAGCACTGGCAACAAGGCCATCACCGGCGCGAAGACAATCGCGTGGGTGATACCGCGGTGGTAGTGAAAGTAGTTCCCCGCCCCGCCAACTAAGCTGACCGCATCAATGTCCGGAATATTTGCAGCAAGCATCAGGATTGCCGACGCGCGCAAATGGAGCCGGTTCAAGCCGGCGCGGCTCAGCATCAATCCTACCAGCGTGTGCGTCAGATTATCCATAGTTAGGTGGCATCAGCAGCTTGATTGCACCGGGAACAATCGACAATGTTGCGGGAAGCGTTCCCGCGTATTCGCCATCGATTTGAATGTAGACACCTGGGCCCCCGGCGTTCAGAAACTCCACCCGTTGCGTTCGGAGCAAATTGACGCCCTTCATCCCCGCCAGCCGATTGGTCAACACGCCGATGAAGTACTTTAAGTAGGCCAGCGAGCTGGGGCCTTCAAAGAGCACAAGTTCAAAATGATCGTTCAGCAGAGACGCGTTGCGGGCGATATTCAAGTCGCCGCCATAGTTGCGCACGCGGCTGGCCAGGGCGAAACTGCAACGGATGGTGCGGCCGTCCACGCGGACGTCCAACTCCTTCAACCGCCGGCCCACCTGGCGCAAACC
>JBBRNO010000126.1:0-20217 GCA_038230275.1 Bryobacterales bacterium | reverse complement strand
TGTTGCGATGGCCCGTCGCGGGTGCCTGTTATCGGTAGGGTCGTCGTACGTCAAGACCTACCTGCGCGAGAACGTGCCTCTCGGAAATGATGCCATCCCCTTTGGAGCATTCGTGCAACAGTGCGTGCTGCACTGGCATTATTACTTGATTGCCCGGGATCGCCGGAACACGGCGTTCGGCGTCAGTGGAACGGTGGAGTCGAACATGCGAACAATTCCTCTCACGCAGGTGAAGACCCACGATATCATCGGCACCTGACCTGTCCTTTGGGCTACCTTCGTTGATTGCTACGTGGTTGACAGTCGGCTTGACGAAAGCCCCGGGCTTCTAAAACACGCCTCATCGTCGCCGAGTGATTCCTGACGAGATGGAAGCGGCTGCGGTGCAAATTCAGCGTAGAGCCTGAATCGGTCCATTCGGTCGTGCGATCGAGGTAACTCTGGTCGCGCCGTTAACGATGCGTGCCAGCTACCAGGCGTCGTTGCCGCGCGGCCAACGGGCTTACCGGCTTTGAACTGTCACTTTCTAATTGTCGTAATGAGAGTAAAATGGCCTTTCGGTCGCACCCCGGCTGGAACAAGGAGATCGATGTGGTGAAACGCAGGTTCTTTCTAGCTGGGTTGGGCACCGCGGGAGTCTCGCTAGCTGCTCCGCCGCCGTCTACGACTGCGGCTGGTTTCCCCAAAAGCACATCAGGGTTGCCGCCTCGCAAGGTGATTGTCGGTACAGTCATGCAGTCGTTTTGGGGGCCTTATCCCGGTCTAGAAAAGCGACTTGAGGATCTGGCCGCCATTGTCGGCGGTATGGCACAACAGTCCAAGCGCAAGTACGGCCGCAGTATTGATCTGGCGATTCTTCCCGAAGTGGCAATTACGGGCGAAGCGGGCAGCGATGCGCTGGCGCGCTCCGTATCCTTCAACGGCCCCGTCGGCGACACGTTCATGCGGACGGCTCAGAGACATCACTGCTACATCGTCGTTCCAACGTATTTGCGAGAGTCGAACGACGCAAAGCGCTGCTCTAATGCGGCCGTGCTGGTGGATCGCAGAGGCCAGGTGGCTGGAATCTACAGGAAGGTTCACCTGGTGCCATCCGGCGACGGCAATACCATGGAAAGTGGCTCAAGTCCCGGTCAGGAGACACCTGTATTTGACTGCGATTTTGGAAAACTCGCGATCCAGATTTGCTACGACATGGAATTTGACTACGGGTGGCGGGAGTTGGCGCGCAAGGGCGCTGAACTGATCGCATGGCCAACGCAATCGCCTCAAACCTCGCAGCCAGCGGCTCGGGCGATGGAGCAGCGCTGCTATATCGTCTCCAGCACTTGGCGCAACAACGCTTCTGTTTTTGAACCGACCGGCAAGATTGTGGCTCAGCTTAAGCCGCCGGAGCAACTGCTGGTCCAAGAGCTTGACCTCAGCTACGCCATTCTTCCGTGGAGTTCGAAGCTGCGAAATGGGAAAGCGCTCCAAGAAATGTATGGTGAAAAGATTGGGTTCCGCTACTACGAAGACGAGGACTGCGGAATCTTCTGGTCAAACGATCCTAAGATGCCTGTGCGGATGATGGTTCAAGCACTAGGGGTGCTGGAGGCAGACGAAGAGCTGGCGAGGGTGCGGCAGTCCTATCGTAAAGCAGGTGTGATCGGATACTGACCAGTGTCGATGAGCATCAGCGACGGTCTTTGAATGATACGAGGGATCGGTCCGCAGCACTCGATCCATTGCCGTCGCTTCGTACCGGCGGTGTGCCGGGGCGTTTAGGGATAGCCCCACTTCGTCTAGCGCCTTGGCCCAGGTGTAGTTGACTTTGAACATCAAGCCCCGTGCCAGCCGGCGGTCGGCTTGGATCGTGAGTCCGTGGTAAATCGATGATGAACCCGTCTGGGTAAGTGGCAGAATTACTCGTGCGCCAGGCGAGACCGTGATTTGCGAAGACCGCTAGGATTCCTTCATCACCACTGACTTCGCTCGCCCCTTCTCGCGTCCGTCGTCAAAGCTATTGAAGAAGCGGCTCAACACCAGTGCTACCGCGCCGGCGAGAGACGCGTCTTCCTGATGGCGTGACGGCAGAATGCGAATCCCGCTGAGGTAGTAAGCCGGTACTCGGCTTCGCAACACGGTCCACACCGTCTCTTCCAACAAATCCCAGGCATCCGCAATGTAATCCCCGACCACTATCGCTTGCGGGTTGAAAGCCATTACCAGGTTGGCGAAGCCCAGCCCGACGTACTTTGCAGTTTCTCGAAGCACCTCGGTCGCCAGCGGATCCCCGGCACGCACCTTCGCGATGATCGCTTCGGGCGTCAATTCGCCGTCAGGCGCCAGTCCCGCGCGCTCGCTGTACAAGCGCGTAAACGCAAAGTCGGAAGCATACTGCTCCCAACATCCGGCATTTCCGCAGGAACATGGCCGGCCATCCTGATACAAGGGAATGTGCCCGAACTCGGAAGCGCCGAAGCTGGCGCCTTGCAGTATCTCGCCATTGATAATAACTCCGGTGCCCAATCCGCCGCGCGCCGTCACCGAAACAAAATCGCGCAGCGGTTTCCGTTCTCGATCGGCGAGCCACATTTCCGCCAGCGCCGAAAGCTTGGCTCCGTTTTCGAAATATAACGAAACGTTCAGCTCGCGCCGCAGAATCTCGCCTACTTCGACGCCGAACCACTGGACGCTTTCAGCCGCGATCACGCGTCCCGTTGAGCGATCGATGAAGCCCGGCAGGGCGACACCGATCCCCAGAATTTGATCGGGCGTGTATTGGTTCGTCAGCGCCACCAGCGCTTTATGAACCTTGTCGAGAAATACTCCGTGATTTGCGTGCCACGGGATGGTCTTGCGCGCCACGATCGCGTCACTCAAGTCGGCGACCACGATCCGGCCTCCGGCCAGGCTTAACTCGACACCGATTCCTACGCGCGCGTTCGAGCGCAGCCGTATTGCCGTTGGCAACCGTCCCACTTGGGCCCAGTTTTCCGTCTTGTCTTCACAGATGATGTCTTCGTTTCTCAAACGCTTTACGATGAAGGTGACCGAACTGGGCGACAGTCCCGTGATTCGTACGATGTCCGCCCGCGACAGCGACGGATTCTGGCGGATTGTGTTCAGCACGAGCCGTTCATTCGCCTCGCGCAAAGCGGATTTCTTGAGTGCACCGCTCGTCGTGAAGGTTACGGCCATCGGAATTTCATCCTCTACAAACTCCGGACATTGACTGCTCAGTCGGCAAAAGTGGGAACCGGTGAATCGGCGCGAAAGCCCCGAGTTCGCACCGCGATATAAATCAATCCCGTGATCGCCCAGATCAGCCCGATGATGGTGGCTGTTCGCGAGAGATTGATGAAGATCAGGAAGCAGACCGCGAAGCCCGCCCCGGGCAGCACCAGGTTCCGTATGACATCCCACCCTTGCCGCGCGCGGTCCCGGATATAGAAGCGGCTGATGACACTGAGGTTCACGCACATGAATCCGAGTAGGGCTCCGAAGTTGATTGCTTCGGCCGCCAGTTGGAACGACAGCAGAAATCCGCAGACCAGCGTCACCGCGCCCATGCATAGAATTCCATACGTCGGCGTTGAGTATTTCGGATGGATGTAGGCGAAGAGCCCGGGCAGAAGCTTGTCGCGGCCCATTCCGTATAAGAGCCGGGACGCGCTTGCTTGCCCCGTCACCGCGCTTGCCACCCCAGCCACCACCAGAGCCACTGAGACAAATAGCATCAGGGAGTCGCCTCCCACTCGCTTCGACACATCAAGGAACGCCGTCTCCGTATTCGGATAACTTGTGAAGTCCGGCCAAGCCAGTTGTCCCAGATACGCCTGCAGAATAAAGAGTACGCCGCAGAATAAACACACCAGCACGGTGGCCCGGCCGATGTCCCGCTTGGGATCGCGCGCATCTTCGGCCAGCGTGCTGATGCCGTCGAACCCCAGATAGCTGTAAGCGGCCACGGAAGTGGCGCTCATCACTTGCGCCGCGGAGAATGTGGCTGGATCGTAAAACGGCTTCGACGAAAGCAATAATCCCGCACCCACACCATTTACCAGCGCTCTTACCGCGACGATCACAAACCACACAACCGCTGCCATCATGACCGCCGACATCAGGAAGTTCGCCCGATTAGCCACCTTGAGGCCGAACAGGTTCATCACCGTAATCGAAATGGAAAACAGAATCAGCCACACCGCCTGCGGCACCGACGTGAAAAAGCGCTGTGCAGTCAAGGTCAGGTAGATCACGCTCATCAACGGAATCAGAACGTAGTCTAAGAGCATCACCCAGCCGGTCAGGAACCCCACCAGCGGATGCAATGTTTGTTGCGCGTAGGTGTACGCTGATCCGGCCGCCGGGAACACCGTAGCCATCCTGCCGTAGCTAAACGCCGTGAGTGCCATGCACACCATTGCCAGCAGGTACGCGAGCGCCATATGTCCACGCGACATGCTGCTCACTATGCCAAACATGGGAAACGGCGCCGTGGGCCCGACAAACGTCAGTCCGAACAAGACCAGCAGCTTCAGGTCGAGGATTCGCTTCAGATGAGTGGGCGCCGGTGCTGGCGTCATAAGGGCGGCAACTCCACTCCGCACCATCGATCTACCATGTGCAGCAACACGCGAGTCGCCTCAAATAGCGAATCGAGGTCTACGTATTCATCCGCCTGGTGGGCGTTTCCGCCAGCGGGTCCCCACATCAAAGCAGGCATCTGAAAACAACGCTGGAAAATGTACATGTCACTTGGCGCATCCAACCCTTCCACCACAGTATTGCGGCCCACCGATCGCGCTGCTTCCGCGAACTCCTGCACCAGTGGATGGCCCGCGTCCAGGGCGCAGCCAGGCAGCCACCGCATGGGGAAATCAAGCAACGGCTCCTGCCGGAACAGATCCGGCCGGGCTTCCAGCATCGCCCGCCACCATCGATGAAAATCCTTCAGCACGTCTTCATGACTCTCGTCCGGCATCGCCTGGAAATAGAGTTCGACGCGGCACCGCTCCACCACCGTAATGGGTTGGGTCCAGCCCCACTTGCCCGTGGCGATGTTGGTCACCCATGCCGCAAACGGCTCCGCGCAACCAGCGAAATAGGGATGCATCTCCACACGGGCTTCCCGCTCCCGCGCGAAGGCCGGCACGGCTGCCAGCAGGTGCGCCAGTTGCTCCGTCACCCGCCCCGAGGTTTCGCCCGGCGATAGCATTCCACCGGAACCGCGCAATTCCATGTGCACCACTTTCCCGCCGCGTTGCGCCGGACAGATGCGCAAGCTTGTCGGTTCCGTGATGATCGCTCCATCGGCTGTGTACCCACGCAGACGCGCCGCCAGCGTTCCATTCACTCCGCCAAACTCTTCATCCACCACTGTCTCGAAAATCAGGCGGCCACCAAGAGTGGCCCCAACTTCTCGCAGTACACGAAGGACGGTAAGGTTCATGGCGACACCTGCCTTCATATCCCACGCCCCTCGGCCAAAGAGCCTGCCGCCGCAGATCTCTCCATCGAACGGCCCGCGCGTCCATGCTACGGGAGTGTCTGCCGGGACGGTATCAATGTGGCCCGAGAGCACCAGTGACCTGCCACCTCCAGTACCCTCAAACACGGCATTGACGTTCGGACGATCCGCATACTGGCGGTGTGGCCAATACTCAGGATGCGCCCTCAATGCTTCCACGTCCTGGAGGCCGTATACATCGGGTTCGAACCTGAGACTCTGGAGTTGCTTTACCACGTATTGCTGGCATGCCCACTCGTTTCCCGCGGGCGGAAGATTCTCCGAAGGGATTCTAACTAGATCCTGTAGTGTGCTTACCAGTGTGGGTTCCAGCCGTCGCAGCGCCTTATCCAGCACGTCATGGGTCTTCGCACCGGCAGACACGGTCTGCAAATTGAGATCGAGCATGTCAGATGGCATTTTATTATATTCGTTTACTGCATTAATAGCAGATCTACTTCATGGACGACAGCCGCTCTAGCACTTTCACATGAGCGGCATGCAAAGTGTGCCATTCGCCGGTGCACGATTCAATCGATCCGGCCACGCTTGCTGCGAGCTCGTCCGCGTCTTTCTTTCCGCCGCGCGCCGCCAGCAGGGTAAGCGACTCGCTATCCTCGAATCCATCTCGTAAATTCTCAAACCGGATGAAAGACAGCGGATCCGCAGCTTCCGCTCACCGTGCGCCAGAGAGACAGTCCAACTGGAAGCGGCTTAGGATGGGTGAGCCTCGGCCAGAAAAACCTTTGTCAATGGGAAGACGAAAGCGGCGTGAACCGCCGGATTTGCAACCGTCCGGTTGGCGGGCCGCAAGGTCGACAGGGCAACGCGTGCGAGACCTGGTCTTCGTAGTTGCCGGCGCAATACCGACAATCATGCTGCACATAGTGCAGTAAATGAACTAATTGGAATTACCTGATTTTGGGATGAGGGATTCCCCAGACCTGCCCTCCAGATCCGCACAAATCCAAATCCAAATCCAAATCCAAATCCAAATCCAAATCCAAACGCACATTCAAGGGAGAACGGCGGGGTGGGTACCCGAACGTCAGCCGTTTCTGACGCATCGAATTTATCGCAATGCGAGTTTGCCCGGTGATTGTCACTGCGCGCGAGGGAAGAAGGTGGCGTTAGTTCCGCAGCGGCGGCGCAATCGGAGGACCGCCCGCATCAGATGTGGTTACTACATCCACATACTCAATCCACACATCCACCATCTCGTCCTCGCTCGCGGAACCCCATCGAACCAACTTCTTGGGGTCGGGATTGAGCGGATTGTTCGGGGAGTTGTCGAACTTCGCGATCACCTTGATCCCTTCGAAAGAAAGATAGCTTTTTGAGGGAGATAAGTGAATTGGCAACTTTGCGTATTCTTTCCTTGAGGCTTTCGGCGAGAAGGAAACAACGATCAAGAGACTACGCGCGGGCGCATCCAACAAATCCGACCTTGGCGGTATTCTTCAGACCAACAACACCCATATTGCGACTTGCAACAAGGAACAGGTCGCCAAGACTCTAAAAGCGCTTAAGGACCGCGCCAGCAGGTTGTTTACATGACGGAGACAGGCTGGAACGTGCTGGTTGTTTACTGGGTGTACCGGCAAGCGGAGGATCGCTTGATCGGCGCTTAAACCCGGGATAGTTGGGCGCGAACAGCTCGGGGCGGAGGCGTATCCTGCACGAAAAGTTCTTCCCCGACCGGCCAATTGGATCTGGTAGTGAAATAACTCCGGCGGTGACAACTCCTTTATAATTTGAAGATGCCAGAGATACGCCATAGTGTTTGCGCGCTTGATTGTCCGGATGCTTGCGGGCTGGTGCTGCAGGTGGAGAACGGTGTGGGTTCGAAGCTGCGGGGCCGTGCGGATCATCCGATTACGCGCGGGTTCCTGTGCGGGAAGGTGGCCAAGTATCTGGAGCGGGAGTATTCGCCGGACCGGTTGCTTTATCCGCAGCGGCGCGTTGGGGCGAAGGGCGAGGGGCGCTTTGAGCGAATCTCGTGGGACGTGGCGCTGGATACTATCGCGGAGAGGTTGCAGGGGATTGCCGCGGAGTTCGGTTCGGAGGCGATTCTTCCTTATAGCTACGCCGGCACGATGGGATTCCTGAATGGGAACGGAATGGACCGGCGGTTCTTTCATCGACTGGGGGCCTCCCGGCTGGACCGGACGATTTGTTCGGCTGCGGGTATGGTAGGGACGAATGAGGCGCTGGGATCGCGTTATGGCACCGAGCCGGAGCAGTTTGTTCATTCGAAGCTGATTATCGCGTGGGGCGCGAATATTTTGGGGACGAACGTCCACCTTTGGCCGTTCATCGTGGACGCGCGGCGGAAGGGCGCTAAGTTCTACACCATCGATCCGGTGAAAACGCGGAATGGAAAGTTGGCGGACAAGCATTTTGGAGTTTATCCCGGCAGCGATCTGGCGTTGGCTTTAGGGATGATGCATGTGATCATCGGCGAGAATCTGCACGATGCCGATTATGTGGCGAAGTATGCCACGGGGTTTGAAGCGCTGCGGGAGCGGGTGAAGCAGTATAAGCCGGAACGCGTGGAGGCTTTAACCGGGATTGGCCGGGAAGAGATTGTCACGTTGGCGCGCGAGTATGCGACTACGCGGCCGGCGGTGATCCGGTTGAATTATGGGGTGCAGCGGAGTGAACGCGGCGGTGCGGCGGTGCAGGCTATCTCGTTGCTGCCGGTGCTGGTGGGGTCGTTTCGGGAAGCTGGCGGGGGCATTCAGTTGTCTACTTCGCAGGGCTTTCAGGTGAACCGTGCGGGTTTGGAGATGCCGGAATTGCAAAATTTGTCGGCGCTTGGCCGGCCGGCGCGGCTGGTGAATATGTCGTCACTGGCGGCGGCGCTGAACGATTTGGACGGCCCGCCGGTGAAGGCGATGGTGGTTTATAATTCGAATCCGGCGGCGATTGCGCCGGCGCAGAATCGGGTGCGTGCGGGGTTGCGCCGGCCCGATTTGTTTACTGTTGTGCTGGAGCAGTTTCAGACTGACACTGCCGATCACGCGGATATCCTGCTGCCGGTTACTACATTTCTGGAGCACACCGATCTTTATTTGGCATACGGCCATTACTATTTGCAATTGGCGCGGCCGGCATTGCCTGCACCGGGCGAGACGAAATCGAATGTCGAGATTTTCCGTTTACTGGCCGAGCGGATGGGATTCGAAGAGCCTTGTTTCCGGGACACGGAAGACGATATGATCCGTACGCTACTTGCCAGCGACCATCCGTTTATCAAGGGCATTACTTTGGAGCAACTGGAGCGGGAACATTTTGTCCGGTTGCAGATTTCCGAACCAGGCACTCCGTTTCTGCCTTTTGCGGAAGGCGGATTTGGAACGCCGTCGGGCAAGGCTGAGCTTGACAAGGACAATTTGGAATATACGGCGCCGGTGGAATCGCGGTTAGGGTCAGCGACATTGCTGGCGCAATTTCCTTTGGAGCTGATCTCTTCAAAGAACGATGACAGTATGAATTCTACTTTCGGCAATCGGGCGGATGTGGACGGCCAGACGGACCGGTTGGCGATGTGTTCGGAAGACGCGGCTGCGCGGGAGATCGTCAATGGCGACCGGGTGCGGGTGTTCAATGAACGTGGCAGTTGCCTGCTTACGGCGGACGTGGATGGGGTAGTGAATGCGGGCGTGGTGCGGGCGCCCTCCGTGCGTTGGGGCAAGCGGGCGTCCAACGGGCAGGGGATCAACGCGCTGACTTCCGAGAGGCTGACGGATCTGGGCGGCAGTCCTTCCTTCTATAGTTGTCTGGTGCAGGTTGAGAGGTGTGGGGATTGAAGTTACTGGTTTCTGTATTGCTATGTGTGGTCCTGGTGGGGGGTTGCAAACGGGCCAAGAAGACGCGCGTCGAGGCTACCGACGAAGCGGGGCCTAGCTTGGCATCGGTGGTGAACATGGCCGATGCGCGAGCCTCGGTTCAGTTGCTGAAGGGCTTTCACGATGTGGAAGGAAACGCTTGGCGCTGGACGATGGGAAAGTTTTCCGTTACGCTGCGGCCGCCGCTCAATGCACCGCAGAAGGGCGCGACGCTGGTGGTGAAGATGAATATTCCGGAAGCCATCATGGGGCAGGTGAAATCGACCACACTGACGGCGAATGTGAACGGCGCGGCCATTGCGAGCGAGACGTACACCAAAGCGGGAGACTATACCTATTCCAAAGATGTGCCTGCTTCCGCGTTGGGGGCCGATGCGGTGACGGTGGAGTTCGCGCTGGATAAATTTCTGCCTCCGGGCGCGGCCGATCAGCGGGAATTGGGAGTGGTGGTAAGTTCGATCGGCTTCGAAGCAAAATGACGCGCGTTGGGCGCGTTGCCTACTGGACCGTTCCTAGCCTGCTGTGCCTGGCGCTTTACTGGCTGGGGCTGAACGCCTGGTTTTTTCAAGACGACTTTGCGTGGCTGGGATTGCGGCAGATGGTCAATCGTCCGCAAGACCTTTGGCATGTGATGTTCGCGCCGATGGCGCAGGGCACCATCCGGCCGTGGAGCGAACGCGGGTTCTTTCTATTGTTCTATTCCCTGTTCGGCGTGGAGGCACTTCCGTTCCGCATCTGGGTCTTTTTGACTCAATTCGCCAACCTGGTGCTGCTTTGTTCGGTGACGTTGCGGTTGACGCGATCCCGGGCGGCTGGGTTTCTGGCGCCTATTTTGTGGATGGTGAACAGCGCGCTTTCGGCCGCAATGTCGTGGACTTCCAGTTATAACCAGGTGCTGTGCGCGTTCTTTATCCTGCTGGCGTTCCGGCTGTTTCTGCAGTATGTGGAGACGGGCGAGCGGAAGTACTACGTCTGGCAGTGGGTGGTGTTTTTGCTGGGCTTCGGCGCCTTGGAATTGAACGTGGTTTACCCCGCGCTGGCATTCAGCTACGCGCTGTTTTGCGCGCGGAAGTATTTGTGGCGGACGGCGCCGTTGTTTTGGGCGTCGGCGATCTATACGGCGGTACATAGCCGCGTTTCTCCCGGCAGTAAGACGGGCACTTACGCGATGCATTGGGATTCCAGCATGTTCACTTCATTCGGAACTTACTGGCGGTGGGCGATGGGACCGGAGCGGATGAAGAATCTGGGATATGGTCCGGAGTGGCTGATGGCGGCGGGCACTTATCTACTTTTGGGCGCGATTGCCGGGTTCGTACTGTGGAAGCTGTACCGGCGCGAATGGCTGGCGGCATTTTGCGTCAGTTGGTTTGCGATTGTGCTTTCGCCGCTGCTGCCGCTGCGCGATCACGTTTCGTATTACTACAACACAATTCCGGTGATCGGACTGGCGATTTTGGGAGCTTGGGGGATGGTAGAGGCGTGGAAATCCGGTGTCGTAGCGCGAATTGGCGCTATTGGCTTGGCGCTGATTTACCTGGCCAGTAATGCCACGGTGACGGAGGCGCAGACTGCCTGGAACTTTCACCGGAGCCGGGCGCTGCGCGGGTTGGTACGCGGAGTGGAACGGGCGCATGAGCTGCATCCCGGCAAGATGATTTTGCTGAAGGGCGTGCGGAGCGAACTGTTCTGGACGGGATTCGCGGACCGGCCATTCCGCTTGCTGGGAATTTCGGAGGTGTACCTTGTGCCGGGGTCGGAGGATCAGATCGACGCGCATCCCGATATTGGGGAGCCGCGGGAGTTTGTGCTGCCAGCGGCGCCTACCTTGATGGCGCTGCAGCGGGGGCAAGCTGTAGTTTATGAAGCTTCCGGCGAGAGACTTTTGAATATTACGGGTTTCTATTCCAAGTTGGCGCTGTCGACGTGGAAGCCGGAGTTGCCGAAATCCGTGGATGCGGGCGAAGCGCTGTATAGTGATCAGTTTGGAAAAGGCTGGTATCCGATAGAAATCGATCACCGATGGATGTCGGATGCGGCGGAGGTAAGGCTGGGTGCGCCGAAGGCGGCTGGCGAAAAATTGTACCTGAGTGGCCACCCGCTGGAAGAGTTGCTGCAGAGCGGCCCGCTGCATTTGACGGTGCGAGCCGATGGCGTATTGCTGGCGACATTCGCGCTGCAAGCTACCGCTGGTCAACTTGAACTTTCGGCTGAGATGCCGGCGGCGAGTGTCGGCAAAGCAGAAACGCTCATTACGCTGTCCGCGGACCGGGTGTACGCGCCGCCGGGGGATGGGCGGAAGCTGAGCGTGGCGTTCGGAAAATTTCGCATCCAGTAATTTTCACCGGGTGCGAAGATTTTGGGTGTAGAATCGTCCGTGATCTTGGATAGACCTTTTGAAGGTAAATTGCGTCAATCTTCAAAGAAGGGTAATCAAAGTGATGATTCTGTCCGATATGGGTTCTTAACCCAAAGGGTTGTGCGTTCCGTTGGAACTTTTTGGTAATTCGAAGCATCGAAGTGTCTGGCAGTTGAATTGCTGAGAGTTGTGCTATGATTCTTGGAGCAAGTTCTCTTAGGTTGTCCGAATCCGCTAACAGCGAGTCTGTGACGCGGTGTAGTTCCGACCCTCTCCAAGACTGGAAGAATTTGTAACTTTGACCAAAGTTGCACGTCTATACCGTATTGAAAACCGAGGCGTACTGAGACAACGTAGAGAGAAGTAAGGAGAAGCAGCCATGACAAAGAGTGAAGTGACCAAGTACAAAGAAATTTTGGAGAGCAGACAGGCAGAACTGGTGGGCGTACTTCGCAATCGGGATGGAATCACGATTGAAAAGAGCCCGGACGCGCTGGATGAAGTGCAGAACGCGGCAGAGCGTGAGTTAGCGATTCGGAATTTGGATCGCGAATCGAACCTCCTGCGGAACGTGCGTGCGGCGTTGCGCCGTATTGACGATGGATCGTTTGGTGTGTGCGTGCACTGCGATGAAGATATCAGCCCGAAGCGGGTTGCCGCGGTACCGTGGACGCCGTACTGCATCCAATGCCAAGAGGCAGCCGACAAGGCACAGGAAGATGGGTCCGAATCGTTTGATGATCTGCTGGTAAACGCCGCTTAATTTTCCGGTTCAGGCTACTCCTCCTATTTCTAGAGCGCGGGCTTACCGCCCGCGCTTTTTTCATCCCTAAATTCGATACAGATCGCGGAAACCATCCGGCCGGACTGCTGTTTGTCGCGGCGGAAGGAGTGGAATTGGCCTGGGCCGCTGCAGACGGTGCATAGACGAATGACGTCTATTTGTGTCTTCGGCACGCCAGAGGCAACTAGCCGTTCTGAGTTTGCGGCCGGGAGGTCTATGGTGCGGGAGCTGGAGTGGAATTGTTCAGCGACTTCGGGGCCAACTTCGAAGCAACAAGGTCCGATGGCAGGTCCAATTGCTACTAGCAGCCGGCCTGGATCGCTGCGGAACTGCTGTGTCATTCTTTCGACGGCGTGGCTTACGATGGACGCCACGGTGCCTCGCCAACCCGCGTGAATTGCCGCCGCCACTCGATGTTCGGGGTCGGCGATAAGCACGGGTACGCAGTCTGCCGTACGGATGCCAATCCAATTACCGGCTTCACTGGTAACCAGGGCATCTCCTTCTTCCAAATTGCCGCGGCGCCCATCCGCAACGACTACCTTATTAGAATGGATCTGCTTCAGGTGTGTATAGGTGGGAATCCAGTTCTCTGAACTTCTGACTCCAAAGCCATGGTTGAGCCATGGAAGCGCGGCGAGTAATGGGGATTGGAGGATCGGCATTATGGAGTGATTTTACTAGTTTAGCTATTCCAATGAGACGACTGATTCTACTGGCGGCAGGCGTAGTTTGCGGGATGATGCCGGGAGTGGCTGCGGAGCAGATTGTGGTCGATTGTGATCCGCTGCTGTTCACGGACGATGGCCACGCGGCGGTGATGCTGCTGCGGAGTCCGGAAAAAGTTCGAATTCTGGGGATGACGATGGTGGCGGGGAACGCGTGGGCCGCCGAGGGCGCCGGCTTTATGTGGCAAGCGTTGGAGGCAATTCACCGCACGGATGTCCCACTTTACGTTGGAGCGCAAGCTCCATTGGTCCACACATTGCCGATGGCAAAGGAAGAAGCCCGCCAGTGGGGTCCGTTCGAATACATGGCCGCGTTCGACCGGCCGTTTACCACCAGCCTTGGGAAGGCGCGGGTACAGCGGGAGAGCGCGGTGGATTTTCTGATCTGGACCATCGAAAGAAATCCGGGGATGGTAACGGTTTTGGCCATCGGGCCCATGACAAATATTGCCATGGCGCTGCGGCTGCGGCCGGATCTGGAGACGAAGATCCGGCAGATTGTTTTCATGGGCGGCAATGTCCACGTACCGGGCAACGTGACGGCGCAGGCCGAGGTAAATTTCTGGTTCGATCCGGAAGCTGCTCAAGTGGTGCTGCGTTCGAAGATTCCGCGGAAGGTGATGTTCGGGCTGGACATCTGCAATCGCGCGGTGATGACCCGGGCGATGTTCGATGAGATTGTAGCCGTGCGAACTCCGGTCACCGAGTTGTTCAAAGACTCGCTGGGGAACCACTATCCGGAGTTTCTGAAGAAGCCCGGCGTCACCGGGTACATCTGGGATTGCCTGGCGGCGGGGTATCTGATCGATCCCAGTTTTGCAACCAAGCAAGAAAAACTTTACTTGGATGTGGAAAACAGCTTCGGCAAGAATTACGGCGCGGTGCGGCAGCTGGACAGGAAACTGGCGCCCGGCGCTACGCCGGTTGAGGTAATGCTGGAGCTGGATGTTCCGAAATTCTTCCGGATGTACAAGAACCTGTTAACCCGCCGCTGAGGTGGCGGCCAGATCTTTGCGATACCAATCGAGCGTTAGGCGGAGCCCTTGTTCGAGCGAAAATGACGGGCTGTGCTTTAGGTCGCGAACGGCGGCCGTGGTGTCGGCCTGGGAATCGCGGACGTCGCCGGCGCGGGGCGGACCGTAGGTGGCCGGGATGCGGACACCGGCGATCTGCTGCAGTGTGTCCCAAACTTCGTTTAGCGTATAACGGTTGCCGTTTCCGGCGTTGTATACGTTGCCGGAAACTCCGGATGCGGACGCGGCCTTCAGCAACAGGCCGGTGACATCCTCCACATAAGTGAAATCGCGTGTGACGTTGCCATCACCAAAAATGGTGGGCGCTTTGCCGGAAATTATCGACTTCATGAAGATGGACAGCACGCCGGAATAGGGGCTGGAGGGATCCTGGCGCGGGCCGTACACATTGAAGAAACGAAGCGAGACGGTCTCCAGGTGAAAGCAGGCATGGAATGCGGCAGCGTAATGTTCACCCAGCAGCTTCTGCACTGCGTAGGGGGATTTCGGCCTGGGGGCCATGGTCTCCACTTTGGGCAGCACTTCGGTATCGCCATAGGCTGACGAAGAGGCGGCGTAAACGACGCGGCGGACGCCCGATTGCGCGCACCCCAGATAGACGTTGAACGTGCCGTTGGCATTCACGTCGTGCGAGGGAACAGGGGCATCGATGGATTTTGGAACGGAAGGGATGGCCGCCAAATGATACACGGTGTCCGCGCCGGCTACCACCCGTTTTACAGCTTCGATGTCGCGGATGTCGATGAGCTGCAGATCAACGCTGGAACGAACTTCGGCCAAGTTCCTCTCGGAACCGCTTAACAGATTATCGATGACGGTGACAGAGTCCCAGCCGGCCTTTAGCGCCGCCCGTACCAACGCCGAGCCGATGAATCCGGCGCCGCCGGTAACTACGATCTTTCCGTTCATATTTCGAGCCTCGCTATTTCGGTTTCCAGATAGTGCAGCGACTCATTGGCGATTCTCTCCGCGCCCGGGGTGAAATCGAAGGCTTCGAGCGAGATCCAACCTTCATAATTACGCCGCTTGAGAGTGGCAAAAACGGGCTTGAAATCGAAGCCGCCCGCGGTTGGGTGTTTGCCGTCCAATTCATTGACGTGGATGTGGCGGATAAGATCGAAGTGGCGATCCACCAGGATTTCGTGCGCCTCCACTTCGTCCACTGCATTGTGCGTGTCGTACATGGTGCGGATGGCCGGGCTGCCGATCTGGCGAACCAGTTCAGCGGCTTCGTCCAGGGTCTGCACTACGTCGCACTGGCCGATGGGGAGGGCTTCCATCAGGATGGTGACGCCACGCTCGGCGGCGTGCGGCGCGACGGCGGCCAGTCCGTCGACGTAATGCCTGGTGGCCTCCTCGCGGGTGAGCCCGCCGGTGCTGGTGCGCTGGAATGGGGAGCCGAAAACGAGGATCGAATCCGGGCCGAGGTCTGCACTGAGGTCTATCAAATTGCGGACGTGTAGCCAGCTTCGCTCACGGACGGCCTGGTCTGGAGTGGTGACGTGGAGGCCTTTGGGGGATGCCATCAGCCAGTGAAGTCCGACAAAGGTGAGGCCTTCGCCTGCCATCATCTGCTTGTACTCGACGCGCTCTGCGGGAGTGACGGTGGCGGGGTCTTCGGCCAGTGTGAACGGCGCTATTTCGATGCCGGTGTAGCCGGCGGCGCGGATCGCCTTGCAGGCGTCGTCGAACTGCCAATCTTTGAAAACTTCGTTGCAGATAGCCTGCCGGAAAAAGGAACTCATCAAGTATTTAGTGTACTAGCGGGAGGGCTGGAGTCAAAGAATTTGGCTGGGCGACAGTGGGGCGAGGGAGTTTGGCGCAGCGCGGCAGTGACCAACTAGCGGAATTACGTGGGACAATTGTCGCACCGCTTCTCATGAAAGTATTTTTATTGATCCTTTTATCTGCCGCTTTGGCAGTTCCGCCATTGGCCGCGCAGAAGACTGTGAACCCGCCAGTAATTGTAAAACGGGGTGAGCCTGACTATGCAGGACTGACCAGCGGCTACGCGGTGGATTTCACGACGGTGGATATGGTGATCGATTCTCATGGCATTCCCTTTTCGCTGGAAGCGGCGGGGAGCAGCCTGCCGAATAATGTAGTGGAAGCGCTGGCGTTGTGGGTTTATGAACCAGCAACTGAGGGGGGAAAGGCTGTTTCGTTCTCGGTTCGTTTGGTAGTTCCGGTGCGTAGAGCTATCACTGCTCAGCTTGCGCGGGCGTTCCAACGCAGCTGGGGGGGTCGCGCGAACGAATTGCAAGAACAAATAAAAGCTGGATCTCGATTAGATGCTGCGGGCGCGGGCAAGTTGGAAAATCGTCTTAAATCGAGCCCGGACGATGTGGGCGCGAGATCAAGATTGCTGGCTTGTTACGCGGGCGAGGCTGGCGGACTGAATGCCCCGGAGCTTGTGAAGGCCCGAGCCCGGCACATCGCGTGGTTAGTGGCGAATCATCCGGATGCGGAAATCTTAGGGGGCCCGCTGGCGTTGATCAACGTTAGCGCGGGGCCGCTTGCGGATGCTGATGGATTCCGGGAGGTCCGGCAGATTTGGCTCGATCAGATTCGGAAAAATCCAAGCAACATGGCGATTCTGGGGAATGCGGTAAATTTCCTGAGAATTGCGGATTTCGAGAAAGCCGAGGCATTACTGACCGCTGTGCGCGGTAAACATCGAATGAGCCACATCTGGCTTGGAGATCTGTATGGACTGGCTGCTTTGGGCGTGAACGGGATCGACCTCAATAGCGGGCTTCCCGTGTCGTCCAAACCGTATGTTGACTTCATGCCTAGGGCGAAAGTCATCTTGGCACAGACCAATGACGCTAAGGTGCTATTGTCGGGGCTCGCGACGTTTACCGCTGGAGGACATGCTCTGGAGGCCTCGGGCCAACTGCCTGCAGCGTATGCATCTGATTGCGCGAAGTTGTTGGAGCGGGCCCGAACGGTGTACGCGGATGCGCCGGCTACGTGTGAATCCACTGTTGCCCCTGCGGACCCCAAGGAATCATCCGGCCTTACGCGGCCCACAACTATCAGGGTAGGAGGGATCGTTATGGCCAGCAAACTGGTCAAGCAGCCCAAGCCGAGTTACCCTTCCGTTGCCAAACAACTGGGTATCCAAGGGACGGTGCGATTCAATGTGGTGATCGGCAAGCAGGGGACGATGGATAGCGTAGAGCTTGTCAGCGGGCCACTGGCCCTGTATGTCGAATCCCGTGATTCCGTGCGACGGTCGAAGTACAACCCAACGACTGTCAACGGCGAGCCAGTGGAGGTGTTATCCACCGTCGACGTGAATTTCGCGTTGTCGCAGTGAGGATGATTTGATCGAGCGCGTTAGATTGTGTGGACTAACTTTGGGTGGGAATCGGGCGGGCCCAGGATGGATTTTTCGAAATCGCCGAACGGCACGCGGTGGATCATGCCACGGAGGGTCGCGGGCGGGAAGCCCGGTAGATCTTTGACGGCTTGAGCGAACGCTTCAGGGCTGGCGTTGACGCTGCCGGTTATGGTCCGGTTGTGCACTACCAGATCGAAGAACGAGAAGCGGCCCTGGGCTACGCATGCGCCCAGGGCGATCATTGTTCCTAGCGGCGCCAGCATTCCGACGGCCTCCAGAGCTGCGGCGGGATTGCCGGTGGCTTCAATGACAATGTCGGCCTTCGCGGCAGTTTTCGAATTGGTGTAGCGAATTCCCACCTGCCGGATTAACGCGGCGCGCGGGCTGGTTTCCGGCTCCAGCGAGACTACCGTCACGTCGATGCCGCGGAGTTGGAGGGCGAGAGCGGCGAGGATCCCAATTGTTCCGGCTCCTTGCACGATGCCGGCGGAAGCTCCCGGCTCATGAATACGGAACGCCGTCTGGATCGCCTTTTCTACTACGCTGAGGGGTTCAATCAGGACGCCGAATTCGACGAGACCAGAGGGGATGGCGATCAAGTCGGCAGCTTCGTCCACTGCGAATCCGGCGAAGTAGCCGTGGGCTTGGAGGATGCCACGCTCGGTGTAGTTTCCGGTGACGCAGAGATCGCGCCGGCTTCGTCCGCAGGATATGCAGGCGGGGGCACAAGCACGACGGACCGTCGGCACGACCAGGTCTCCTGGTTTGAGTGTGGTGACGGCACTGCCGATGGCGACTACTTCCCCCAATGCCTCATGGCCCAGGATGAGGAACTGTTCGCCTTGGGGCGGCGCACCGAACTTAAAGTTCGCCAGTTCGCGGTCTGTGCCGCATACGCCGGCTTCCAGGACACGGAAGAGTACCTGCGTGCCGCTGGTGATCGCGGGGTCGGGAACTTCGCGCTGCTGCAGGCGGCGGGTGTGGTAGTCGAGCGTTACGGCACGCACGTTAGTCTGTCACTTTGAGAATTGTGAGCATCGGTCGTCAACATTATTTGGCATAGCTGGCCTTCTTGGCTGATGCCGACCGGGCGAGGAGCCGGCAGACCGTCGCCGGGTGGATCTTGAATAGGCGTGCCGCATCCGCAGCCGTCTTGTCGCCCTTGGAAACCATCTTCCGGATCTCCGCCTGTTGTTGAGGCGACAGTTTCGGGCGGCGTCCACCAATCCGTCCCTCCTCGCGGGCCGCATCCAAACCGGCCTTGGTGCGTTCCTTCAGCATGGCCCGTTCGAACTCCGCAAAAGCGCCAATCATCTGCATCATAATCCGACCGGCAGGCGTGGTCGTGTCGATGGCTTCGGTCAGGCTGCGGAATCCGGCTTCGGCTTCCCCGAGCCGTTCCATGATCGTGAGGACGTCTCGAAGGGAACGCGATAGCCGATCCAGTTTCCAAACCACAAGCACGTCACTGCTGCGGAGTTGATCGATTAGCCGGTGCAGTTCAGGCCGATCCCAGCGGCCACCGGAGGCCTTCTCTCGAAAGATGCGCTCGCACCCAGCCGCCTTCAACGCCGCCACTTGCATGGCGGTTTCGTGATGGTTGGTTGAGATTCGGGCGTAACCGATAAGCATTGCAATAATGTATTGCCATTAGTTTACATTAAGCGATGCGTTTATGCAGCGCCGAAATCCACGCCGAAATCCACAGAAACGCAGATTCGGCATAGTATTGCAGAAACGAATGTTTGTGCAACCCGGTACGGCCGCGCCTGTATTGACGCTGCACGCCCTTCGCATATCGAATGGCGGCGTGTCACTATAATTAGATGTGTGACTTCTGCTGACACCGCTTCTTCACGCACGGAGGTCTGCAACCAGGAACAAACACTATCAACTTATGGAGTTCGGGCCGATCCCAGCGCCCGCCAGAAGCCTTTTTGCAATAAATGCGCACATCCGGCAGCTTTGATTCGAGCAAACGCTAGCTTCTCACTGTGATAAACTCTGCCCGTATGCCAACTCGACGCGAACTTCTCGTGGCCGCCGGATCGTCCGCACTCTCGCAAACGAAGGTGGCGGGAGCCAACGACCGCCTTCGTTTTGGCATAGTCGGCGCTGGTTCGCGCGGCGCATTCCATGCCCGGCGCCTGGCGCTACGAACGGATGCAGAAGTCGTCTCGGTTTGCGACGTCTACGAAACCCGCGCAGAGGCGGCGCGCCAGCAATCGAATGTCAAGGCACCCCCCGTCAAGGACTACCGGCGTGTTCTCGACCGGAAGGACATTGACGCGGTTGTCGTGTCGGTCTCCGACCACTGGCATACGCCGGTTCTGCTCGATGCGCTCGGCTCAGGTAAGGATGTCTTCCTCGAAAAACCGATGACGTGGCGCATCGAGGAAGGTCACGACATCGTTAAGGAGGTCAATCGCACGGGTCGAGTGGTTCAGGTGGGCACGCAACAAAAAAGCGGGCCGCACTTTCTCGAGGCTAAACAGCGATTCTTCGATTCGGGGCTGATCGGGAAAGTCTCTCTGGTCCGCACGTGGTGGATTGCCAATCGCGGCTTTTTCCGTCATCCTCCCAAAGACTTTACATACCGGCCTGAAGAGCTTGACTGGAGTCTG
>JBBRNO010000125.1:0-20237 GCA_038230275.1 Bryobacterales bacterium | reverse complement strand
TTCAACTGGTCGTTGGCAAAGGGCTCAACAATCATCCACGTGCCGTCCTTTGCCAGGGACTGCCGGACATGCGCGGCCGCTCCGATCGGGTCACCCATATCGTGCAGGCAATCGAATACCGCCACGAAGTCGTAGTCTCTGCCGGGAAAATCTTTTGCCTTTGCCACTTCGAACGTGACACGGTCGGCCACGCCGTTGCGTTTGGCGGATTCGCGTGCCGCCTCAATCGACTTATCGTGGTAGTCGAATCCGAAAAATCGGGAGTTGGGGAATGCCTGCGCCATCAATATGGTGGAAGCTCCTTTCCCGCAGCCAACGTCGGCCACGCGCGCCCCCCGCTCCAGTTTCTCTTTGACACCGCTCAGCGCGGGAATCCAGGAACTTACCAGATTGGCCGCATAGCTTGGGCGGAAGAACTTTTCGCACCCATGAAAGACGCCGTCAGCATGTTCATGCCAGCCCATGCCGTTGCCAGTGCGAAAGGATTCCGCGATGCGTGGAACCGCCGCCAGCGAGCCCAGAGCCAGTTCGAAGGCTCCGGGCAGATAAGCGGGACTGTCTTCCATCGCCAGCGTGAACGCTTGTTCTTCGCTCAGGCTGAACTTGTCGCTCGCCGCATCGTAGGTGACGTAGCCACCCGCGGCTTGTGACGACAGCCACTCGCGCACATAGCGCTCATCGGTCTTCGTCTTGGCGGCGAGTTGCGCGGAACTCATCGGGTCTCCCGCCAAGGCCTTGTAGAGCCCCAGCTTTTCCCCAATGACGACCATTCCGGCGTGCACCGCGGCGCCAAGATCGGTCACGAATTGACCGATAAAGGCGTTCAACTTAGTCATGTCCAGAGTGGAGACCTGTGCGCTACTCATTACTTTTGACCTCCGAATGACTCACACGATACGTTCGGGTGCCAGTTCACAAACGCGCCCTTGGGATTGTCTTTCCAAGCCCAGACATGCAGCGTGTAGAACGCCGGCAGCCCGAAGCGATTTGGGGTCTCGAACAAATGAAATAGCTGCCCAAAGAGCTCCGGCGGACCCGAATGCTTCGCATTCCACGTGTCGGCGATCAGCAGATAGTCCGCGCCAATCAGTTGCAGACTTCCGTCCGCTGACGCCTCATAAATCACGATCTGGGGACGGGTGGCGTCCAAAACGCCGCTTGCCACCAACTTTGCGTTTACATAATGCAGTCCCATGGCCCCTGCGTCCGGGCCGCTCACGCAGCCGAATTGCAGCGCATACCCCTCCGCTTCCGCCACCAACACATTCTTGAAACGCGCGGTATTCTCGCGGACAATTGAGATCAGGGCGCCAGGGTCGCCCTGCTGGGCGGCCTCATGTTGTTGTTGTAGAGTTGGCTTGTGCGAGTGGCCATCCTGCGCCATGCCGCGCGCGGCAAAAACTGTGGTGAGAGCGAATGCGATAATGAAATACTGGATTTGCACCGCCAATCGTCTGGCTTTCATACTGAAAGAGGGGATCTGAAACGTACTCATTTGATTTAAATTCTCCTTTTGTGGCTCGGTACTCGTTTTCCATTGCGTGTGCGATGGACTACTGGGTCCTCGCCTGACAATGCAAAGGTAACAATCATCGGGAAGCGAAGTAACGAAACAAAACCGAAGAAAAACCAAAAAAATCCACGCGTAAGTTGGATGACTTTGGTGCTACGGGAGCACACTTGGATACCACGTCCCCCAACTATCAATTCGGTGAGTTCACTCTGGACGTCGGACGCGGATGTGTGCTGAAAGCCGGCGAGGAGATCAAGCTTCGCCCTAAGGTATACGAAACCCTCAAGTACCTGGTGGAACACGCCGGACAACTGATCGGCAAACAGGAATTGATGCAAGCCGTCTGGCCCGGCTCCTATGTCACGGACGATTCTCTGGTCCAGTGTGCCCTCGAATTGCGCCGCGCCCTGGACGATCGCAGTCAGCAGCTGTTCAAAACCGTGCCCCGGCGCGGTTACTTATTTACCGCTGCGGTGATTCCATTCGCAACCAAGCCAGGTTCTGCCCCAACCACCGATCCCTTTGAATTGCCCAACGATCTTGAGCTGCGCCCGCCCAAGGCTGCCAGGAACCGGCACCATCTGCCAACCCCGCGTACTTCGCTCATCGGCCGGGAACAACAGTTGGCGGAGGCCACGGAGTTGCTGCTCCGGCGGGATGTCAGGCTTCTGAGCCTCACCGGTCCAGGAGGCGCTGGAAAATCCCGGCTCGGGGTCGCTGTCGCCGCGGCGATTTCAGACCGCTTCCCGGCGGGTGTTCAATTTGTCGGTTTGGCTTCGATCACCGATCCAGACCTGGTAGCAACCGCTCTCGCGGACGCGCTCGAAATCCAGCAAGCCGCCAATCGAACCATCCCGCAACTCATCGGCGATCAACTGCGGAACTCGGGACCATTCCTACTCGTGCTGGATAATTTCGAACAGGTCCTGCCGGCGGCCACCGTGGTTGCCGAAACATTGGAAGCATGCCCCTCTCTCAAGATCCTGGTTACTAGCCGGTCTTGCCTGCGTGTTTACGGTGAACAGGAATTTCCGGTCGCGCCGCTGGCGCAGAATTCCGCCGTCGAATTGTTTGCGCAACGCGCCGCAGCCGTCTGGCCCGATTTTGCAATTACTTCGGAAAATGTCCAGGCGGTGCAAGAGATTTGTTTGCGCCTGGATGGGCTGCCGTTGGCGATAGAGCTGGCAGCAGCCCGGACCAAGGTGCTGTCGCCCAAGGCGATTCTGGACCGGCTGCAATGCAGCCTGCAACTGCTAACCGGTGGTGCGCTCGACCTGCCGGAACGGCAACAAACACTGCGCAATACCATCGATTGGAGTTACGGCCTGCTGAATGAAGCCGAAGGAAAACTCTTTCGCCGGATTTCGGTGTTTGTCGGCGGATGCACCTTGGAGGCGGCCGAGGCGGTCTGCAACACGGGCCGCGACCTCGGTATCGATCTGTTTGAAGGACTGTCATCCCTGGTGGATAAGAATTTGATTCAGCGTGTGGACCGGGCTGAGGCCGAGCCGCGTTTCGCGATGCTGGAAACCATGCGCGAGTACGCTCTGGAGCGCCTTGCCGATAGCGGCGAAGAAGCTGCGGTGCGGCGGGCGCACGCGGCGTATTGCCTCGTTCTGGCAGAGGAAGGAAATCCTGAGCTGAACCCAGCCGATCGGGCTCGCTGGCTGACCCATTGCGACGTTGAAGTCGATAACTTCCGTGCCGCTCTCGACTGGCTGTTTCAGTCGCGGGACCGGGACTGGGCGTTGTGTCTCTGCTTGGCTCTGTTTCGATTTTGGGATATGCGCGAATACCTCACCGAGGGCCGAATCCGTCTGGAAACCGTCTTGCGCCTGGCGGATGCCGGGTATCTAAAAGAACGGGCGAAGGTGGGGCATTTTATCGGAGCATTAGCCACGGCACAGGGAGATTATTCGGCTGCCGCGTACTTCCTGCGGCATAGTCTGTCACTTTATGAAGAGTTGGGCGATGAATCGGGTATCGCCGTGTCTCTAAACGCATTGGCGGTAATGGCGCGGGACTGCGGTGACTACGCCGCGGCGCAGAGCAATTTTGAGCGCAGCCTCGCGTGCTGGCGTATGCTGTCAGACCGGCTGGCCATCGCACGCTGCCTTCACAACCTGGCCAATGTCGTCAAGATTCGCGGCGACTATCCACGCGCTCGATGGGCCCTGCGTGAGGCCGCGGATATTTTCGAGGAGCTTGGCGATCGCAGCGGTGCCGCCTGGGCTATCAACCAGCAGGGCGACATAGCGCGCTCACAGGGCGACTTGGCAGCCGCTCGAGGATTGTATCAACGTGCGCTTTCCGCATTCCGGGAAGCCGCGGACCCGTGGGGTTCGGCTCGCTCCCTGACAGACCTGGCCTACATCGCCTTAGAGCAGGGAGACCATTCGGCCGCACACACCGTCTGCCGCGAAGCCCTGGAGATTTTTGCGGGTTTGGGGTACCGCCGTGGTATCGCGCTGGCACTGGAAGGCTCCGCCTGTCTTGCCCTGGCGCAAGGGCACGCCGATCGTGCGCTGAAACTCGCCGCCGCTGCTGCCCATCTGCGTCAGTCGATCGGCGCTCCCCGGCATCCGGCGGAACAATTCAGACTCGATCAGATGTTGCTCCCTGCCTGGAAATCCCTCAGCGATGCCGAAGGGAAACACGCCTGGGCGGCAGGGACTGCGATGAGTATGGAAAACGTAATCCAGTACTGTTTGGGCGAAGCAGGAACTGCTACTTCAGCGTAGTAGGATCAAGCAGACGGCGCACCGCGGCAACACGATCGGCCGGAATGCCTGCCCTGCGGGCATGCTCCCGAATGACGTCCTCGTCTGGCGCCAGGTAAACGCAGTAGAGCTTGTCGTCGGTGACGTAACTATGAAGCCACTGAATCTGCGGCCCGATTTCCTTCAACACCGCCAGGGAACGCAGTGCGGCCTCCCGGATCTGGGCATCTGACATTGCTCCGGCACCAGGCATTTCGCGTTCGATTACGAATTGGGGCACAATACTAAAACTCTAACACCTGCCGAATCGGACGGCATGCCGGATTCTTACTTGGCTGCGGGTTTGGTAAATCCCTGCGCTTCCAACCAGTAGTAGAATTCGTCGATCCAACGATCGCTGCTGGTCCCTTGCTTGCGCATACCAAAGCCATGGCCGCCTGCGCTGAAGATGTGAGCCTCCGGCTTGTGTCCAGCCGCTTTTAACGAGTCATAAAACTTCGTTACAGCAGTGATGACAAAGGGATCATCCTGTGCCCAGGCCAAGAAAATGGGAGGCAGTTTTGCGGGAATCACCGGCATCACGCCAAACGGTCCGCCATAGATGGGTGCGGAAAAGTTTGGACGCGCGGCGGCATCCTGCTGCAGCAGCGCTCCACTGGCCACCATGGCGCCGGCCGAGAAGCCCATAAGGCCAACTCTATCGGGAGCAATGCCCCATTCCGCTGCATGCTGCCGGACTACTTTGATGGCCTGAATGCCGTCGGCGATGCCATACTTGCCCGCCTCGTCCATATTCATTGCGGGAATGCCTTCCTGCCGCTTCTCCATAATCCGATACTTGAGTACGAACGCGGCAATACCCTTGTTCTGAAGCCAGCGCGCCACATCGTGGCCTTCCAAATCGATCGCTAGCGCCACGAAGGCCCCGCCGGGTGCAATGATGATGCCGGTTCCCGTGGCCTTGTTCCGTTCCGGAAGGTAGGCCGTCAAGGTCGGCGTAACCACGTTGAAAACCACCGTTCCCACCGGGGTATTCTCCGCCACCCGTTCCTTCTGCGTCCAAGCCTCGGAACCGGGCGCTACGCCGCGCCATATCTCCAACGTTTGCGAGTGGGAGCAGAACGTCAAGAGGAACGTTAAGGCGATTGTGCGAGTCGTCATCTGTGCTTTTCTTTAGATTGCCACAGTATTAATCTGCAATGCGGACAGGCCGCACCATCACCGCGAGCACGAAACCGGCCGCCAGCAGCGCTGCCAGAATTTGCAGTGGACTGTCATAGATGTGGATCTTGCTCGCACCAATCGCCAGGCTTGCCCTGCTCCGCGAGGAAAGTTCCGTGATGATGAGCGGCCCCGCGATAGCCGCCGCGCTCCACGCCGTGAGAGCCGCGCCGTGAATCGCACCCACATTTTCCGGTCCAAACATGTCGGCCAGAAACGCAGGGATCGTTGCGAATCCTCCCCCATACATGCTGAAAATAACGAAGAGCGCGGCTTGGAAAGCGATCCAATCGCCTTGCGCGGCCAGGCTCGGGATCAATAGAAACAGCCCGGCCTGCGTTACAAAAAAGAGGACGTAAGTGTTGCGCCGGCCGATGTAGTCTGACAACGAGGCCCAGAAGAACCGCCCGCCCGCATTGAACAAGCTGATAAACGAAACCACCGCCGCGGCCTGCACCGGAGTCTTGAAGAACATGTCCTGCATCATGGGCGACGCCTGCGCCAGGATTCCGATGCCGGCGGTGACGTTGATGAAGAGGATGCCCCAAAGCAGATAGAACGGGACCGTTCGAATCGCCTGGTTGCGAGTCAAACTGCGATCCGTAATCATCTTGTTCTTGTGAACGGACGGCGTCCAACCTTCCGGTTTCCAGCCGGGCGGCGGTCGCCGGATGATTTGCGCGCCAATCATCATCAGGCAGAAATACATCCCGCCCAGAGCTACCATGCAGTTGGCCACGCCCAACGTCTTCATCAAGGAAAGATTCAGGTATCCGGCCAGAAACGCCCCGCCGCCGAATCCCATAATCGCCATGCCGGTGGCCATCCCGCGCCGGTCTGGAAACCATTTCACCAGCGTGCTGACCGGGGCGATGTAGCCAAGCCCACAGCCCATTCCGCCAATCACGCCCATCCCCAGAAATACCAGCACCGCTTGCTTTAAGGCGAGGCCGATTCCCCCAATGACAAGCCCGGACCCGAACAGCAACGCCGCCGCGGTAGCAGCCACGCGCGGACCGCGCCGTTCCACCCACGTGCCCCCGAACGCGGCGCTCAGGCCCAGAAACACCAACGCGGTGCTGAACGTTGTGTAGGGCGGGCTGAACCACCACGGCTGGCCCGGCAGCAGCGCGGCGATCGGTCTGTTGAAAATGCTCCAGCTATAAACTGAGCCGATGCAGATGTGAATCGCAACGGCGGCAATCGGTATCAACCATCGGTTGAAGCGCATCTCAGCAAGTGTATCGCTCCGCCTGTCCACGCCACGATCATACTAGCCGACTGTCCGACAAATAACTGGACACAGGAAAGGGCTTGCTCACGCGCGCGGCTCGGTCTCGAACTCGTTGCTGCAACAGTAGTTTCCGAGCCGCGACTGTAAAGGAGGGGTTTCCGGTAGTGTCCACCCAATTCGCGGACACTACACTAGCGGACTGCGGTGCGAGGAGCCAAACTTCGACACCTTGAAACCTTGGGCCCCAGAGACATCGCAGGAATCGCGAACGTAAATTCTCACTCCAACCAGTCGGCGGCTTTTCGTCCAACTTGACGGACCGGACAATGTCGCATTCAGTAAGTCCTTCAGAGCACCTTCGCCAGCTCGGCCAACGCCAAATCTCCAAAGCGAGGGTCCTTCACTGAGAATTGGCCCCGCTTCGTGCTGGCGTTGACGTGCAGGAAGATTTCCGAGACCCGCTCTCCGTCGCCGAAGACAAGTTTCATCGATATCCAATTGCCAGGTGGATTTGCATTGAACCCGCCGGCACCGGCTTGTGACAGGTTATCCCCGATCGTTACATAAGTAAATGGAATGCTGGTCTTGGTAGAAGGAACCGTAGGCGCGGTTTTAGCCCGCAGAGCTTTTTGCAGATCGGCGAGCAGAACGCTCGAGTCCGATCCTGGCTCCGGTATCAAGGTGCCTTCGCCCGACTTCACGCCGGAATCCCCTGCCGTCTTGCCAGGCGTCGATTCCGCTGCTCCCAGATCCATCCGGAACCTGGCCATCTTTCCCCGTGAGTTATACATTGCTATCCACTGCCGTGAGCCGTCGCCGCCGGGCAGCGGTTCCAAGTCAAAGCCTACAGACGCCGCGTCGGACTGGTGCTGTTCGACCGCTAAACTGCGATCCGCCACTCGGTTGCACCCAGGCAACAACACTAAGGCGACAGCAGCACTGCACATCGTTGCCCGTCGAATCATAGACGCCAATTATCGCAGACTTTCCGGAGAGCTTAGAACGCCGACACCGTCGATCTTGTGATCCCATGCGAGTGCGAACCACAGTCGGGGACTCTTAGATGGGCTTGCCGGCTTTCCCAGCAGCCCTCAGTACGGAACCGGGTTGCGATGGATCGAACAGGCCCTCTTTAAGCTTTAAGGCAGCAAGAGTTCAAAACGTGCACTCAGCACGGATTCCAGGCTCCAATCCATTGCTGCTACCCGAAAGTTTGCCATTTCGGATCAAAGCTTGCCATTTCAGGCGGTCGAGGCGCTAGCCGCTTGTTCGATCTGATCCCGCGTTGAGATTCCATGTGTACATGAAATGAAGTTCAATAAACGAACCGGTCGCCCAGCTTGACGAGCGGCGCAGACCTTGTGGTGCCCGTCGATCAGGAAGTGCGAGAAAACCCAGTGTTCAGTTAGATTGATCTCGCCCTCCCCGACTCCAGGCCCCTTGATGTCGAGTAGCGAGATCGAAACTGCCGACGGAGCATCGCCAGCTTCGAACCGCTGCTCGTATTCCGAAACGACCTTCTTGTCTAACCAGTTCTCGGGGAACATCGGGATCACGAAATGAAATAGCTTTTTCCCGTTTCCCAGGTTCGCTTCGCCAGCTCTGTAGTACGGCACACGCGGATCATGAGGAGGATTCCGAAACTGATCTATCCCCCATAGCGCCACCTGTTCCTTGACGAAATAGTCATCCGGCTGTCCCGGAATAACGAGCTGAAGCATTGCTTCCGACAGACACACCAGGTAGTCGTCATTAGGCAAACCCGTTCCGACCTGGGCGACTACGGGGTGTGAAATCGTCTGAACACCCGCTGCGAGGGCGTCGGCTGCGCTTTCGATATTGACTGAGGTATTTGCCCCGTCCAGACGTTCGAAGAGAAACTGACAAGTTTGACAGATGTTGCCCAAGCGGTAGGCTTTCGTTCCGTCAACCGTAAGGAAGCGGTCCCATATCTTCCATGCGCCGCCGCCTTCCGTGGCAAAACCAATCCTTGAATCGGACGTTCCGGTCTTGATGGCGGCGCGATCCAGAATTCGGAGCATGCGTTGAATATAGCGAACTCAGGGACCCATTCGCGGTAAAACGCGTTTATACCGGTTTTGTACCTGGTGCCCCGCTTTGATCCTTTTGAAGGCAGTACTAACTTCGCAAAATCAGTAACTTCCACTAATTGGTAGCCCTGTCAATTACGTCGTTCGAATCCATGTTGGGGAGCCACGAAATTGCGCCTTGAAAAGAAAGGACCTGTGAGGAGTCTCAAAATGGCATCGGCGATTTGGCGATGCCGCGCCGACCCGTCACACGAAGAGATCGATCGGCACATGAAAGAATTCAGCCAGCCTTTTTGCCTGGGTCTTACTGATGGACCGTCGACCATTCAGCACCTCAGTCGCGGCGCCCTTGTTGCCCAAGACAGGCCAAATATCCTTGTGCTTCAGTCCCCGTTCTACCATAAGCGCGTTCAGGGACTCGTTCGGCGACACTTGGGGCAGGGGGTAATTCTTCTCTTCGTAGTCTTCGATGAGGAGCGTCAGCATTTCGGCGAGTGCTTCCTCCTCGGGTGACAGGTCATCGCGATCGTCGAGCGCGAGCAGCGTTTCTGCAAACCGCGCACGCTCAGACTCTATGCGAATTGGCCGAGGGAGAGACCTCGCTAACAGTTCGGCGTAGACAGAATCCCTAATCTCAGTCGTCGTGCTCATTGATTCCAGTCCCCTCTGCTGTATTCGACATGGGTGAGGATGTAGAGAATGAAAACGCGTTTGGTTCTGTAGTTGATACGCGTGATCAATCGGTAGTTATTTCCATGAATATTGAAGACGGTCCTTCTGCCAACGATATCGGTGTGAGCGAAATCACTCCTCACGCCGGCCAACGAGCCCCAGTCGGCTCTCCTGGTAATGCGATACCAGTTCATCAGCGGCACCAATGCGTTATGGTGCCCCTCCGCAAACTTAAGAATCGCTGGCTTGCTGATGATCCTCAGTCTTCAAGTTTACAAAATGTAAACTATCTCGTCAAGCACTCGGATCAAGGGGAACGGCAACCGGTATTGTTTCAGGCGTTAAGAAGGAGAATCGAAGGAGCGGACCTAAACGTTCAATTCTAGGCATAAGCGTGCGCCGACCCCTTGAATGAGGAGACGCCTCAGAAAACAACAACTCCCCAATCCCTTCTCAGGAGCCTGCTATCACCTCACCGGCGCTCTCAGTTGCGTCCAAGCACACGCGGCCTTAAGCAGACTTCATCGCCCAGCCAGCAACCGCCGTGCATTCCCTTCCGAAATGGCCCGAAAATCCCCGTCGCTCAGCCCCGATTCGCGCATCTTCAGTGCCGCCGATTCAACGTAAAACAAGGGAAAGTGCGAACCGAACACCACGCGCTCCGGGGAGACTTGCCGCGCCAGAGTCGCCACGCCTCGCAGCCGTTCCACCAGTCCAAAATCAAAATAGACCTGCCCGGCCGCGGCAATCTGCTGCGCCGGCGCACTGTGGCTTTGATTCAGCACCATCAGCCGCAGCGCCGGTACGCCAGACACAATTCCAGCCAGCGGGCTCAGCTCCACCGACGGAACTTGCATCAGCGGATGCTGCGTGCGCTCGTCTTCCATCGTAACCACCAGTTGAACAATCAGCCGCAACCGCGCCGCCAGCCGCAAAAGCTCGCCAAAACGCGGATCGCCCAGGGTGTAGCCGTGATAGTTCGGATGCAGTCGAATGCCCGGCATGCGATGCTGTTCGCGGCAGCGGCGTACTTCCTCCTGCCAATCAGGAAGCACCGGATTCACACTGCCGAACGGCACCAGGAACTCCGTGCCGTGCGCCCGGCAATCGGCCACCAGCCGCGCATTCACACTTCCCAAATCTTTGTGCAGCAGACCGTCGAAACTGCCCACCCAAGCCTGCCCCACTCCCTGCTCGCGGATTCGCGCCACAAAATCCCCAGGCTCGTCGCCCGCCAATCGACGGAACGGCCAGCGGGATAGATACGCGTGAGTATCAATAATCATCAGCGTGTCCTATGGCAGGCCGAAGCACAAAATACTAGCGCCCGCGGCAACCGCAATATACTGTTGCCCCTCCACCGTGAAAGTCATCGGAGCCGTCTTAACCGTCTCATTGGTCGGGATGTGCCACAAGTATTTTCCGTCTTTTTCATCCACCGCCACCAGATCCCCATTGGGGTCGGGATAAATCAGAATTCCGCCCGCGGTCAACAATACGCCGGCCCATCGCTTGCCTTCCACCGGACCGGTCAGCGGAATTTCCCAAACCGTTTTCCCAGTTTCAATGTCAAGCGCGCGGACATACTTTCGCCCCGGTTTCACCTGCGGCCGCTCTCGCTTCCAATCCCCAGGCAGAACGTGAGGCACGCACTTCTCCATCACCATCAGATAGTAAAGCCGCGTCGTGGGACTGAAAGCGGTAGCGTTCCAGTTGGTGGCATCCTCCGGGCAACTCACTTCTTTTTCCGGCGTCAGCTGCGGACGGCCGTCCCGGCCAATTCCACTCGCCCACGTCACCTCCACGAAATTCTTCGCCAGCAGCAGTTCGCCGTTGGTGCGGTCGAACACATAAAAGAAGCCGTTCCGATCCGCATGCAACAACAGCTTTCGATCACGGCCGCGGTAGGTCGTATTCACCGCCACGGAAGGCTCAGTGGCATCCCACACATGGACATCGTGCGGAGTGAATTGATAATGCCACTTCAACTTTCCATCGGCGGGATTCAGCGCCAGAATGCTTTGGGTATACAAGTTGTCGCCGGGCCTGCCGCGGTCGTCGGTATTAGGAAACGGTGTGGCCGTGGGCCAGAAAAGCGTATCGGTCTCCGAGTCGTAGCTGCCGGTTAGCCAAGTGGACCCGCCCCCCAGCTCAGGGTATTTGCCCTGCCAGGTTTCCGAGCCTGGCGCTCCTTTGTCCGGCACCGTCCAGAAGCGCCAAACGCGCTCTCCGGTGGAGGCTTTATAGGCGGCAAGGAATCCGCGAATGCCCCAATCGCCCCCGGAAACACCTGCCACCACCATGTCTTTCACCACCAGCGGCGCCACGGTGGAACCGTACCGCTGAACCTCATCCGGCATCACCGCCTCCCACACCAAAGCGCCGGTGGTGCGGTTCAAGGCAATCAGATGGGCGTTGTCCGTCACCATGAAAATCTTGTCGCCAAGAATCGCCGATCCGCGATTGGTTCCCAGCGACGCATCGCCCACCAGTCCCACCGTGCGCGGCCGTGAGTAGCGCCAGATCGCGCGGCCCGTCCGCGCATCCATCGCAATCGCCTGGTGCGGGCCGGTCACATACATCACACCATCGGCCACCAGCGGTGTCGTCTCCAGCCCGAAGTATTTCATGTTCTCGACAAAATACGGCGTATCGGGAAGCAACTGCGCCCACAGCGGAATGGCAAAGCTCCACTTCAGCGCCAGTTTGCTGACATTCCCCCTGTTGATTTGCGTCAGCTCGCTAAACCGGTTGCCGCCCAGCTTGCCGTTATAACTCAACCAGTCTCCAGGCTTCGGATCCAGCAGCCTGGAGAAATCGATTCCGTGCGTCGCGCCATCCCCGGGGTCGGCCGCGCTATCCGGCCTGATGCCCGTTAATTTGCCGAGATACGCAACCAAATCCCGCATTTCTTCCGGACTCCCTTTCAGCGCCGGCATCAAGGAATTCTTCTCCTCTTCGATCGCCGCGATCCGGTCCTCTGGAAGCGAGAAATACCGCCCTTCCGCATCCTGTACTCCGATGCCGAAATTGCTCCGATTCTTGACGAAACCGCGCACCGTCTTTCCGTCTTTCAGCTTCACCGTCACCATTCCGAATCCGGGCGCAATCTGCGCATTGGGTTCCAGCAGTGCCTTCTGAAGTTCGTCCACGGTCATTCTGGCGCCCGCGTCGGAAAGGTCCGGACCCACTGCTTTTCCGCCGCCGCGCACCATATGGCAGGAAGCACATTGCCCCTTTCCGTGAAAGAATTGTTTCCCCGCCGCCGCATCGCCAACAGCAGCCGTTTCCGCCGCCGGCGCATTCAGAGAAAGCAGCAGCGTTGTCAGCGCATCCAGTTGCTCGGATGGCAAATCGAACCCAGGCATGCCTGCCCCAGGCGCACCTCTGCGGATGAAGGTGCGCAGTTGCATAAAAGGACGTGCCCGGACGCTCTTACTCGCGGCCAGTCCAGGTCCACGGTCCGTGCCGTGTGCATCGGCCCCATGACATCCGGCGCATAGGCTCGCGTATAGTTTTGGACCCGTGGATTCCTGGCCGCGCAACAATGCGTGACTCAGCACCAGCAACAACACATTTGCCATCTTGTACTTCATACAGCAGCCGCACTCCAGCAACGGTTCACGAAACCCTTACATGATATACTCGCCCGCAATGGTGCAACATTCCACCCAAGCAGCTGCCACCAGGCGAAGCTTCCTGGGCCGTGTAGCCGCTCCCATGGCGGCTGCACTTTGTGCGCCTGCCCTCAGCACCGCGCAAGCACAGCAGGACCTGAAAATCTTCGTGCTTTGGGACATGGAAGGCACCAGCGGCATCTTCACCCGCGAACAGGCCTGGTATTGGGAAAACGGCGTGCGCGACGAAGTTGCCCAACAGGCCCGCCGCATCTTCACCTCCAACGTGAACGCACTTTCCGCGGCGGCGTTGGAGCATGGCGCCAAGGAACTGATCGTTTGCGACACCCACCACGGCGGCGGAAATCTGATTCGGGAGCAGCTCTCCACCGATTCCCGCATCAAGTATGAATATCGCAGCGTTGGGCCGGAGAACGGCAAGCGCCGCCTGATGCCGCAACTGGATCGCAGTGTTGCCGGGCTGATGCTGCCGGGTCACCACGCCAAGGCTTTCACGGAACGTGCGTTTCTTCCGCATACCAACAACATCGAGTGGGCCGACTTCCAGATCAACGGACAAAGCGTCGGCGAGATTGGCGCCGAGGCCTGCTATGCCGGCCATTGGGACGTGCCGCTCATCTATGTCGAAGGGGATGAGGCGGCTTGCTACGAGGCCCGCCGGCTTTTCCCCGGTGTTGTCACCGCGGCTGTAAAGCAAGCCGAGACTGCCGAGTTGTGCAGCGGACTGGATCAGCAGGCAGCGCATCGCGAAGTGGAGCGCAAAGTCGCCGAGGCCCTCGAAAAAGCGCGTACCCGCCAGTTGCGCCCTTATAAACCGGTGTTGCCGATGACCGTCACCGTTCGCATGAGAACCCTGGAGGGAGCCGCCAAGGCAGCGAAAAAACCAGGTGTGCTGCTGTTAGACGACCACACCGTGGAAGCAAGGGTCGGCCGGCAGTGCGATGTGTTTAAGTGGCTCACCGGCGCCGGCCTGGACATGGATTGAAATCCAACGTGATCAACCGCCGCACGCTACTGCAAAACCTGGCCGCCAGCTCCCTCCTCTCCGCGGCACAGAAGGGACCAGCCCCACGATTTCGCATCTGGGATGAGCACTGCCACCTATACGCCATTCCCGGAGATACGCCGGAGGAGCGCATGGCCGTGCTGATTGAATGCGCGGACCGGCTTGGCATTGAGCGGCTTCTCCTTTCGCAGGGCTATTCAGCCGACCATCATCCCACCGCGGAACAACTGCGCAATGAAAACGATCGCGTCATGCGGGCCGTCCGCCGCTTTCCGGACCGCGCCTACGGCTCCGTTTATTTAAGTCCCGCCCATCCGGAATTCAGCGTGCAGGAGTTCAACCGCTGCGTACGCGACGGTCCCATGGTCTGCATCGGTGAGCTGGAAGCGGACAGGCGCTGCAACGTCCCCGAAATGGACAGGATCGTTGAGCGCGCCGCCTCCATGAATGTGCCTATTCTGCAGCACACCTGGCTCAAGATGGGCGGTAATGAGGAAGGCGAATCCACACCGTACGACCTAGTCGAGCTCGCACAGCGCCACCCCAATGTCCAGTTCGTCTGCGTACACACCGGCGGCGATTGGGAACGCGGCATTCGCATTCTTCGCACCACGAAAAATGTGTACGCCGAGATTGCCGGCTCCAACCCCACCACCGGCTTCGTCGAAATGGCCGTGCGCGAACTTGGCGCCGAGCGGGTGATCTACGGCAGCGACGCCGGCGGCCGCAGCTTCGCCTCGCAACTCTCCAAAGTGATGGGCGCCCGCATTCCCGATTCGGCCAAAGAGCTGATTCTCGGCGGAAACCTGCGCCGCCTGTTAACGCCTGTTCTGCGGGCGAAAGGCTATCGCGTCTAGTGCGCCGCGCGCGCCTATCGCAACGGCAGTTTTCGGACGCGTATCGACACTGCATCGACGGAGAGAGCGGCACCGGTGTCGATGTCATCCGCGCAACGCTCCCACACTCGTTGGATCAGGGCCATCTGACCTGCTGCATTCAACCCCTCAAGTCGAACCAAAATCACCGAAGGACCGCTTAGCTGAGCCAGAGCCAAGTGAGTGTGAAAGTCGTGATCGAGCGTGACGCAAGCTCTGCGCTCGCGGCGAGCGAACTCCAAGATCTCAATATCTTCGGCTCGGTCCAAGCCTGCATCCATCACGTGCAGCGCATCCCAGCCGGTACCACGCAGAAGCGCTGCAGCGGACGGAGACAATCCCTGGTCGAGCAATATTCGCCTCATGCAACGCGATCAATGTTAGGCAGGCCATCATCCACCGCGGCTGCTGCGTAGGTGAGCGCCTGCCGCAGGTCCTCTTCTTCCAGGAAAGGGTATTCCTGAAAAATCTCCCCGCGCTCGCGATAGGTAGAAAGAATTTCCAACACCCGTCGGACCGTGATTCGCGTTCCACGAATACAAGGTTTACCCCCGCACTTCCCAGGCTCGACAGTGATGCGGTCAAAAGCTGGAATGTCGTCCATGACTCTTAATTTACCGGAATTCAATTGCTGGCGCACCAAGAGAGTGAGTTACGCCACTTGCATTCCCCTCTCCCTTTCCGTCCACGATAAGATATTCCAGGACCCACCGACACATGAAAACAACAACAGCCGTCTTCCTCACCCTAGCCTTCGCCGCAATCGCGGGCGCGGCCCAGCCATCGCATTGGGTAGTCACCTGGGGAGCAAGCCCGGCGCCGCAACTCGCCACCGAAGCGGAAATGCGCACCGCGAAACTGCAGTTTGAAAATCAAACCCTACGCGAAATTGTTCACACCAGCATCGGCGGCAGCTCGGTCCGCGTCCGGCTTTCCAACGCCTATGGAAAACAGACCGTAGACATAGGCGCCGCTCACATCGCACTCCGTGCCAAGGGGCATGAAATTACTCCCGGCTCTGACCGCGTCCTCACCTTCGGCGGACGCCCCAGCGTCTCCATTCCGCCGAACGCGTTGGTCCTCAGTGACCCAATTCAGCTGGACGTGCCTGCCTCCGGCGATTTGGCCATCAGCATCTTCATCCCCAGACCAACCACCGGCGCAGGTATCCACTATGCCGCGCAACAGACGTCATACGTAGCCTCTGGCGACCAAACCGGCGCAGCGTCCATCACGGAACCTGCCACCATAACCTCCTGGATCTTTCTCACCGGCGTAGACGTGTTGGCGCCGGATTCCACCGCGGCCGTGGTGGCTTTCGGCGATTCCATTACGGACGGCGCCCGCTCTACCGTCGACGCTAATCTCCGCTGGCCCAACGTGCTGTCTGACCGTCTGCAGGCGCGGCGCAAGGGCAAGAAAGTCGGCGTCCTCGATGCCGGCATCGGCGGCAATCGCATCCTCCACGACGCCGTCGCCAATGTCCGCTTCGGCGTCAACGCGCTCGCCCGTTTTGATAGCGATGTTCTCGCGCAGCCCGGCGTCAAATACTTGATCATCCTCGAAGGCATCAACGACCTGGGCCACGCCGGCACCTCGGCTCCCGCCTCGGAAACCGTCAGCTCTGACGATCTGATCGCGGGTATGAAACAAATGATTGAACGCGCGCATCAGAAAGGCATCCAGGTTTTCGGCGCCACCATCACCCCGTTTGAAGGCACCATTTTCCCGGGCTATTTCTCGCCGGAAAAAGAGGGGAAGCGCAAAGCGGTGAACGAATGGATACGCAACGGCAGAGCGTTCGACGGTGTCATCGATTTTGAAAAGGCTGTACGCGATCCCAAGAATCCGGATCATATTCTAGCCTCCTACGATGGCGGAGACCGCCTACATCCCAGCGATGCCGGCTACAAGGCCATGGGCGAATCCATTGATCTTTCGCTCTTCAAATAGAAAGGCTCGCCAACCCGTTTCACGCCCGCCACCGCTGCCGGGTTCTCAAAAAAGTTTCACCAAATTTTGTAACACCCTGGACAAAAATCGGCTCTACGTATTACGGTGCGAGTCGTGATTACAATGAATGCCAAATCGATATGAAATCGCAGCCTTCAGATCGGTTGTTTCGCTAGGAAACCGGAGAACTCGGAGCTTTGGTGCGTGGGCTCGACTGGTCGAAGACTCCTCTCGGCCCGGCTAGCCAGTGCCCCCAGAGTCTCCGCACTGTTCTGAATATCCTGCTCAACTCTCGCTTCGCAATGTGGATGGCATGGGGAAAAGACTTAACTTTCTTCTATAACGACGCCTACCGTCCCACCCTGGGCATCAAACATCCCTGGGCCCTCGGAAGTCCTGCCCCCGAAGTCTGGGCGGAAATTTGGCACGATATCGGCCCGCGCATCGATAAAGTCATGACCACCGGTGAGTCCACCTACGAGGAACGGTTGCTGCTGATCCTCGAACGCAGCGGTTTCCCTGAAGAAACGTACCATACCTTTTCCTAGAGTCCACTTTTGGACGACAGCGGCGCCGTAAATGGCATGCTCTGTGTGGTCACTGAAGAAACGGAACGCGTGATCGGTGAGCGTCGCATGGCAACCCTGCAGCAGCTCGCTTCCGCCCTTTCCGGTTTGAAGATGGAGCACGAAGTACTGGAGGCAATCGAACAGCAGCTTGCCACAAATCCGAAAGACATGCCCTTCGCGCTTACGTATCTCTTCGACGACAGCGGCAACGCTCGGCTGGCTTGCAGCACTGGAATCTCCGCCGAAGAGCGATTGGCTAGCCGATTCATTCCGCCTGATACTAACACTTCCTGGCCCGCCAGCGATGTGTATCTTAGCGCAACATCTCGCGTAGTCGATGTCTCTCAGCCTCTCGTCCACCACAATGCCTGGGTTAGTCCGCGCCAGGCCTTCGTGGTTCCCATAAATCAACAAGGTCATGAACGCCCCGCCGGTTTCCTGGTAGTAGCGGCCAATCCCTATCGCCGCTGCGACGATGCCTATGCCGGCTTTATTGACTTGCTTGCGGGCCAGATTGCGGCTAGCCTGGCAAATTCCAACACCTATCAGGAGGAGCGGCGCCGGGCCGAAGCCCTAGCCGAACTTGATCGCGCGAAGACCCTGTTGTTTTCCAACGTCAGTCACGAATTTCGCACGCCGCTCACGCTCATGCTCGGGCCCGTCGAGGACCTGCCTACTGAATCGGGACTGGGAAAAGCTGCCGGGCACCTCGAACTGCTAAAGGTGATTCAGCGAAACGGCATGCGGCTGCAGAAGTTGGTGAATTCCTTACTCGATTTTTCCCGCATCGAGGCCGGCCGGTCTCTCGCCAGCTATCAGCCAAGGGATCTGGCAACATTCACTAGCGAGTTGGCATCCAGTTTCCACTCGGCTATGCAGCGCGCCAACCTTTCTTATACGGTGCAATGCGAGCCTCTCTCCCCGCTTGTGTTTATCGACCCGGACATGTGGGAGAAGGTAGTGTTGAACCTCATTTCGAATGCATTTAAGTACACCCTGACTGGCTCCATCGCCGTGCGCGTAGTGGAACGGCCAGGGCGTGCCGAGTTCTCTGTCACCGACACCGGTGTCGGCATTCCCAAGGACGAACTGCCGAACATTTTTGCACGGTTCCACCGGGTAGAGGGTTCCCGCGGGAGAACGCAGGAGGGCACCGGAATCGGCCTGGCCCTCGTTCAGGAATTGGTGAAGCTTCATGGAGGAAACATTTCCGCGGCCAGTGAATTTGGAACAGGCAGCACCTTCACGGTTTCCCTCGATTTTGGATTCGCTCACCTGCCGAAAGACCGCTTGGGAGCCGCCCGCGCCCTGACTTCCACCGCGGTTCACGCCAATACTTACGTCGAAGAAGCACTCCGCTGGCTTCCCGGCGAGAACGGACTCCAGACTTGGCCTGAGCCCGAAACTTCTGATACAGCGGACGTCCAGGGCTCCACCACCCGTCTCCCTGCCTTGCGCCGTGGCCGCGTGCTTCTGGCTGACGACAATGCGGACATGCGCGACTACGTAGGCCGTCTGCTGAGCGCGCAATATGAAGTGACCGCCGTCGCCAACGGCGAAGAAGCGCTTGCCGCCGCCCTGGCCAATCCGCCGGACCTTGTTCTTACCGACGTGATAATGCCCATTCTCGACGGCTTCGGTCTGCTGCGCGCTCTGCGCGATCATCGGTCAACCAGAGCGGTTCCCGTACTTCTCCTCTCGGCTCGGGCCGGTGCCGAGGCCAGCGTGGAAGCCCTTGACGCAGGCGCCGACGATTACCTCATTAAACCCTTTACCGCGCGCGAACTTCTCGCCCGGGTGGGCGCCCACCTCCAACTCAAGCTGGAACGGCAGCGTACTTACGAACGGCTGTCGCAGATCTTTTCCGAGACTCCCGTTGCAATTTGCGTGTTGCTTGGCCGTGAATTGGTTTTTGAGCTCGCAAATCCAGCCTATGAAAATCTGCTGCAAGGACGCCAACTACTCGGACGCCGCCTTGCCGACGTCATTCCAGAGCTCGATTCCCGTATCTTCGACGTCCTCCCGGGAGTCATCGATAGCGGAGAGGCGTTTTCCGCAACTGACTTTCTGGTGACATACGACCAGAACCACGACGGCATCTTCGAAGATCACTGGTTCAACCTGGTTTATCATCCGCTGCGCGAGCCAGGAGGTCCTGTTTCCGGCATCGTATGCGCGTTAACCGACGTGACGCCTCAGGTGCGCTCCCGTGAAGAGTTGATTAAGGCTAACCGCGAATTGGAACAGTTCTCCTACGTGGCCAGCCACGATCTGCATGAGCCGCTGCGCATGATCAATATCTACACACAGTTGCTGCTGAAGCGCTCCGGCATGGACGGTGATGCGGAACAGAAAAAGTTTGCCGAATTTGTCCGGTCCGGTGTTCGCCGCATGGAGGCGCTGATTCAGGATCTGCTCAACTATTCCCGAGTCATCCATCCCGAACAGGAAGAGTTAGGCCGTGTAGACCTGAGGAAATCCAGTGGGACTAACATCACCGGGCGGACATGGAGACCCGTCTCGAAAAATTCCCTGCCACTGACGCCGCCTTCCCGGCAGTTTCACCGGGAAGCTTGTAATCGGTAGTATTTCTGTGGACAGCAGCGGAACTGAAGCCGAAAGGAAATGAACGTTCGGGGTTCAGGTTGAACGCAAAGGCGGTTTCTCCCACAGTCCCTGCAAATTTCCCTGCAAACTGAATCACCTAAAAGTAACTAACTGTAACTTATTGATTTTGTTGGTGAGCGCGGTAGGAATCGAACCTACAACCTAGTGATTAAGAGTC
>JBBRNO010000124.1:0-20273 GCA_038230275.1 Bryobacterales bacterium | reverse complement strand
GGCGATGGACTCCAAGGCGCTGCGCGAGGCGCTGTTGGGCAAGCTGCCCGACTACATGGTTCCCGCCGCTTTCGTCACTCTCGATTCCTTCCCCTTGACCCCCAACAAGAAAGTCGACCGCAACGCTCTGCCCGCTCCGGATGAGAAATCCGCCGTCTCGGCGGCATTTACGCCTCCCGGCACCGACGCCGAGCAGCGAATCGCGGAGTTATGGAGCGACTTGCTGCGGATCCCGCGCGTGGGCGTCAACGATAATTTCTTCGACCTGGGCGGACATTCGCTGCTGGTAGTCCAACTGCAGAGCCGGCTGCGGGACTTCCTGGGGCTGGAAGTTTCGTTAGTCGAGCTGTTTCAATACCCAACGGTGAGCTTGCTCGCAAGGCTGGCCGATGCGAAGGGCGGCATCAAACCGCAACTGACAGGTTCGAGGTCGTCGGAATGACGGTTGGATCCAAGCGCCCGGCGATTGCAATCGTCGGCGCGGCCGGGCGGTTCCCGGATGCGCCCGACTTAAGGATCTTCTGGCGGAATCTGGAAGCGGGTCATGAATCGCTGGTAACGTTTTCCGATGCCGAGTTACGCGCATCCGGTCTCGATTCAGCCACGCTGGCGAATCCCCACTTCGTCAAGAAAGGCACGATACTCGAAGGCGCCGACCTGTTCGACGCCGGGTTCTTCGGCATCAATCCGCGGGAAGCCGAGATCATGGATCCGCAGCAACGAATCCTGCTGGAGTGCGCCTGGGAAGCGCTGGAAGACGCGGGGTACGCCAATGGCGAATCGACGCGAACCGGAGTGTTCGCGGGGGTGAGCGTGAACGCGTATCTAATGACCGCTCTGCTTCGCGCGCCCCGCCTGCTTGGGGCCGTGGGCGGCTATCAGGTCATGATCGGGAACGACAAGGACTTTCTTGCCACGCGAATTTCCTATAAGCTGAACCTCACCGGCCCCAGCCTGACCGTTCAGACCGCATGTTCCACTTCGCTGGTGGCTATACATACCGCATGTCAGGCTCTGCTGTCAGGGGATTGCGACATGGCGCTTGCCGGAGGCGTTTCCCTACACTTCCCCCAGCGGATGGGGTATATGTACGCCGACGGGATGATCTTTTCGCCGGACGGCCATTGCCGGCCCTTTGATGAGGAAGGCCGGGGGATCCGCGCCGGGGACGGAGCGGGGCTGGTAGTCCTGAAACGCCTGGATGACGCGTTGCGGGACGGCGATTCGATTCGGGCCATCATTCGCGGCTCGGCCACCAACAACGACGGCGCCGCCAAGATGGGATACACAACACCCAGCGTGGACGGACAGGCGGAAGCAATCACGTCGGCCCTGGCGATGGGCGCTGTCAATCCGGAAACCATCACATACGTCGAAGCGCACGGCACCGCAACGCCCGTCGGCGACCCGATTGAGATTGCCGCATTAAGCCAGGCCTACCGCGCATTCACGAACAAGAAGCAGTTTTGTGCCATTGGATCGGTCAAGAGTAACCTGGGCCATCTGGATGCGGCGGCGGGCGTCGCCGGATTGCTGAAAACGGTACTCGCGCTAGAGAATCGCCGCATTCCGCCCAGCTTACACTTCCGCAAGCCGAATCCTCAGATAGACTTCGCCAACAGCCCGTTCTACGTGAATGGACAATTGAGCGAATGGCCCGCCAGTGACGTGCCCAGACGCGCAGCTGTCAGTTCGTTCGGCATCGGAGGCACGAACGCACACGTCGTCCTGGAGGAAGCTCCACCCCGGCCGGCGCCCGTTTCCAACTGGCCTGCGCAGTTACTAGTCGTTTCTGCCCGCAGCGCCGCGGCGCTCGATGCGCAAACAGAACGGCTGCGGAAATATTTCGAAGAGAATCCCGCAGTTCCACTTTCTGATGTGTGTTACACCTCGCAGGTGGGGCGGAAGCGCTTTCCTCATCGCAGAATGCTGGTTTGCTCCACCGTGGACGAAGCGCGTAAGTCGCTGGCAGGATCTGGACCGGGAAAGCTGATCACGTCGTTCGAAGAAGCGGGTACTCGTCCCGTCGCGTTTCTGTTCAGCGGGCAAGGCAGCCAGCACGCAGAAATGGCCAAGGGCCTATACGAAATTCATCCGGAATTCCGGCATTGGATGGACGTATGCTCGGACATTCTAACGCCACTCATTGGGCAGGATCTGCGGGTTTGCCTGTCAGCACCCAGTGCCGGCGCACTGCTGGAAGAAACCCGCCTGGCACAACCGGCTCTGTTCACGATCGAGTATGCCCTGGCACGCCTGTGGATGGCTTTCGGCGTCCAACCGGATGCGATGATCGGGCACAGCATCGGCGAATATGTAGCAGCGTGTCTGGCGGGAGTTTTTTCGCTGGGAGACGCGCTTCGTCTGGTAGCCGCGCGTGGGCGCATCATGCAGCAGATGGCGCCGGGCAGTATGATTGCCGTTCCGTTGCCGCAGCAACAACTGGTCCCGCTGCTGGACGGAGGCCTGTCCCTGGCCGCCTCAAACGCGCCCGCTCTTTGCACCGTCTCCGGCCCGGACAGCGAAATCGCGCTGTTGCAAGGCAAGCTGCAGGCACGCGGGATTGAATCGAGGAAGCTCCACACATCGCACGCTTTCCATTCCGGTCTGATGGATGCCGCCGGCGAACCATTCCTCGCCGTGGTGCGGAGCGTTCAGCTCAATGAGCCGCGCATTCCGTTTGCCTCCAACCTGACCGGGAATTGGATCAGCCCGTCAGAGGCCGTCGACGCGGAATACTGGGTGAAGCACCTGCGGCAGCCCGTGCGTTTTTCAGACGGGATTCGCCAGCTTGCGGCAACTCCCCGGCGAATCTTTCTGGAAGTTGGTCCGGGCCAAGTACTGACGACGTTTTCACGCGAATGCATCCGCGGAGTGGAGGGCCTGGAAGCGTTGGCAAGTCTTCCCCATCCCAAGGACCCGCAGTCACCCGCCGTACATCTGCTCAACAGCCTGGGGCGTTTGTGGCTCGCGGGAGTGCCGGTGAACTGGGCGGGCGTCCATCGCGGAGAGACCCTGCACCGGGTTTCCCTGCCAACTTACCCGTTCGAACGCCAGCGATACTTCGTCGAACCGGAGCCCGAGTTGGCACCCGCGCTCCCATCGGCAACCGCGAAGAATCCCGACCTCAACGAATGGTTTTACATTCCGTCCTGGCGGCGCACCGCGCTTCCCTCGCTTGCGGATACGGGCGAGAGCTACGGTCCCTGGTTGATCTTCGCGGATTCCGAAGAACTGAGCGCCCCCTTCCTGGCCGAACTCGCGCGCCTTGGCGAACCCGTTTCGGTCGTCCGCCCTGGAAGCATCTACGCCCGCTCTGGAGACAACGCCTACACCATCGATCCCGGCAATGAGCGGCATTACCGGACATTGCTTAAAGCCATTGCCGCGGCCGGCATGACCGCCAAGTCGGTGCTGTATCTTTCGGCCCCCGGGAAGGGCCGGGCTTCATTCCATGGTCTGATCAAGCTGGCGCAGGCATACGGCGACCTTGCCGATTACCGGTCCGTGCAATGGCTGGTGGTTTCCCAGGGTCAACACGCCGTGAACGGCCGGGAAACGATGGATCCGGAACAGGCGCTGCTGCGCGGACCTTGTGGCGTGGTTCCCATCGAGTATCGAACCATACGTTGCCGCAGTATTGATCTGGACCGCTGGGAAGGCGCAGGGGGAGTTGCGGCAGAGATTCTGACGGAGCCTGTAGTACCAGGCGCAACGTCGGTCATCGCCTATCGAGATGGACAACGCTGGGAGCAAGTCTTCGTTCCTACCCGGGTACCGGCAAGAACGGCCCCGAAGCTGAAGCATCGCGGGGTTTATCTCATCACCGGAGGCAGCGGCGGGATCGGGCTCACTTTGGCCGGCCACCTTGCGCAAAGCTACCAAGCCCGGTTGGTCCTCATCGCGCGGACCAAACTACCCGAAAGGTTAGAATGGCCGCGTTGGGTTGCTACCCACGAGGAAACCGATAGCGCCCGGCGGACCATCGAATCTATTCAAGCAATGGAAGACAAGGGCGCGGACGTGCTTTATTGCGCAGCCGATGTACGCGACCGCGTGGCGATGGTAAGTGCGATAGCAAGCGTTCGCGCGCAGTTCGGTAAGGTGGATGGCGTGATCCACGCCGCGGGTATCAGCGCCCTTGGAGTAATCCAACTGACAACGCAGGAATCGGCTGAACTCGTTCTTCAGCCGAAGGTCGAAGGCACGCTGATCCTCGAATCACTCGTCAAGGACGATGCACTTGATTTCTTCCTGTTGTGTTCGTCGCGCTCCGCACTCCTCACCACTGCGGGTTACGTGGACTACACGGCTGCCAATGCTTTTCTGGATGCCTTCGCAGCTTCCCGGTTTAGAGCGGGGAACCGTGCGGTTCTATCGGTAAATTGGGATGTTTGGAGCGATGTCGGCATGGCCATCAGGTCCAACTTGCCTGCCAAGTTTGCCGAAGCTGAGCGGCAGCACACCGCTGAAGGAATCTCATCCGTCGAGGGTATCGCGGCATTTCGACGGGTCCTGGGGGCGCCACTGCCTCAAATCGCAATTCTCTCAAGAAACTTGCCCCGGATCGCCGAGGAACTGGAAGCCGCTGTCCGCAATCGGTCGAATCCAGCAGATCTAGCGAACCCGGGTTCGCCGGCGATTGCGGTCAATCAAGCGGGCCGGCGGATCGGAACCACCTTCGTGGCTCCGGAAACCGATACGCAGCGAACCATGGTTTCCATCTGGCGAGAGATGACCGGCATCGAGGAAATCGGCATCGATGACAACTTCTTTGAGCTTGGCGGCCATTCGCTGCTCGCCACCGGAGTTCTGGCTCGCGTGCGCGTTTCACTCGGAGTCGGCATTCCTTTGCGATCCATCTTTGAAGCGCCCACCGTGCGGCTGCTTTCCGACCTGGTGGATACCTTGCTGTGGGCAGACTCTCGTTCCACAGCCGCTGCGAGCGAGGAAGAAGAGCGCGAAGAGATCGAGCTGTAATGCTTGAGGAGATCATGCCTCCTCTGAACCCAGACGAGCTGCGTATCGTCATCGCGCGGACAGACTTGCATGACGCCTGCTCCCACCCGCTATTTTCCACGCTCAATCCGGAGGAACAGGCCCGGGCCCTCGCGTTCCGGTTCGAAGAGCATCGCCGGCGGTACGCGGCGTCCCACATCTTTCTCCGCGGCCTCATCGCCCAATTAGTCGGCTCGGCGGCGAAAGATCTCACGTTCAAAGCCAATTCGCATGGCAAGCCGGCTCTTGCGGATCCATCCCAGCCGGACCTCCGATTCAACTTGTCGCATTCGGGAGACTTTGCAATTTGCGTTCTTGGTTATCGGCGCGAGACCGGCGCGGACATCGAGCGGATGAGAAGTATTGAGGACCCCACTGGCATCATGGCCTCGCATTTTTCGCCGCCGGAGATTGCACGCATTTTAGAATTGGGTTCCGCCGAACGCGACGCCGCCTTCTTCGCCTGTTGGACCAGAAAAGAGGCCTACATTAAAGCACGCGGCCTAGGTTTGTCTATCCCCCTCAATTCCTTCGAAGTCGACGTTGATCCCTTTGCTCCGGCCGGAGAATTTAGACCGGTGTTCGAGCGCGAACACGCAGGCGCGTGGATTTGCGCCAACCTGGATGTTCCTCACGGCTATGCAGGCGCGGTAGCCATCGAAGGGTTGACTCCTGTCACTTTAACGATGTTCGAGTGGGCGCTACCCGCGAAGCTCTGATTGTCGAACCGGCAAACTACTTCTTCACAAACCTCTGAACTATCCCGCTCAGTTGCCCCACATAAACATCTCCAGTTTCAGAGACGGCGATGCCGTGCGCTCCGCCAGCCCCACCCACGTCAGCAGGTAAATTTCCCAGGATTCTTCCCTCCAGATCTCGCAGAACTCCACCCGTCCAGATCCGTTGCTCTCGTGTAATGGTGATCGCCGAAACTCCTCCAATCTCCGGCCACTGATTCAGAAACTTCCCGCTGGAATCAAAAACTTCAACCCTCCGGTTGTCTCGATCGGTGACGTAGACCCTCCCCTGCGCGTCAACCGCCACATTGTGAGGTAGCTGAAACTGCCCCGGACCCGTCCCCCGCGTGCCCCACTGCAGCAGATACTTCCCCTCGCGGGAGTACTTCACAACGCGCGGGTTTCCGTACCCGTCGCTTACATACACATCGCCGTTGGATGCGAATGCCACATCGGTAGGCAGGTTGAAGTTGTTAGGACCGATTCCGGAAACGCCCTTCTGACCCAACCGCATGATCACCTTGCCTTGCGGGTTCATTTTATAGACCACATGACCGGGGGCGTCCACGGCCCAAATATTCCCCTCCGGATCGACCCGCATCGAGTGGGCGCCACAGGAGTCGCATCCCGCCGGCCCATATACGGCTGAGTAGCCGGACCCGCCGGGCAAACGATCCGCGGCCGGGATCGCCACCACCTTACCCTCACTGAACAGGCCATCCCCCCAGGAACGTACAAATTTTCCGCTGCGCTCGAATTCCAGAATCGGGTGGGCACCGCGATGAAGCACCAGGACGTGGCCTTGTGCGTCAACGGCCACGCCGGGCGCCTGGATCAGATTCCACGGGCCGGCAGGGGTACCGGCCGCACTCCGAGCCTGCGTCGGCCAATCGGGTATCAGTTTATAGATGGAATCGGGACCTGGGCCTTTGTTGGGTTGGCAAAGGAGCACGCCGAAAAAACAGAACACGAACAAGATGAGGCGACACAGACGCATCTTCATTTAACGTAATATCTCCAAGGTAGCGTTTATACCTCAGATCGGAGTTCGGCGCAATCGGTGTTCGTAGCCAGAGAAAAACTAGAGATTGGTCTGTACATCTCCGTTAGGCCGCGAGCCGGTTTTCAGTCCGCGCGGATCTGCCGCTGCTCCACCCAGCGATCGGATCAGGACGAGTTCCTCGATACTCTGCCCCCCATTCGTTTCCGTTTGCCGGTCCGACTCCCGAACCACCTTAAGTCTGGCTCAGAAGGCGAACTTCAGAGACAGCTGCAATCGTCGCGAAGGTCTCGCGGACACGGCCTGACCGAAGAAGGGCGAGCTGCGATTGCCGATAAACGTCGTATCGTTAACCCGATTCGTAACATTGAAGGCGTCAATTGATGGAGAAAAGCTCGGGGAGTCTTTCTGATGTTTGAATGGGAACTCGTGAGACCATCGCAGATCGAGTTCTCTGAAACTTGGCCCGTGCAACGAATTCCGCGGAACTCCCAACGGACGGGCATTCGCGAATCCGGTGCGGTAGTCATCGCGGCCAGTGGTCTCCGTATACGGCGCTCCGCTATTTGCGAAAACACCTATTCCCAGATCCACGTATTTCGCAGCGTGAATACTCCCGAGAAGATTTAAGCGATGCCGTTGATCGTAATCCGCTCGCCCCCACTCACCGGAAAGATCGTAGTTGTTGGCGGGATAGCTATTGATGCCGGAACCTCGCGTGCTGACGGAGTAGTTTCCCGGAATATCGTTGTAGGCGCGCCCCAGCGTGTATTGAATCATGCCGTTGAAATACTGCGTGATTCGTCCCCGGAAAGAAAGTTCCAGAGCGTCGCTCTGAAGGTGTCCGGACGATTCGATCTGGCGGTAAACGCCAATTGCGGGATTTGGCCGCGTCGAATAGTAGGGCGGCGGTGGTGCGTTAACATCGCGCGACCGAAAAAGTCCCACGCCTCGCGAAGCCCAATACGCTGCCGACAGCGTGGCACCCTTATATAGCTGGCGCTCTAGAGCGAAGCTGAATTGCGCCGTGTAAGGCATCTTGACCGAAGGATCCCAACGCGTTAAAGTTGCCGGCTGTCCAGGAAGGGATGCAGCCGGCGCTTCAATCGGATAGGTAGGATTCGACAAGACAACCTGCTGCAGGCGCGAGCCATTGTAACGTTCGAGATCGAAGATAGGACCCGGACCGGTCCTGTCGTAGAAGAACCCGGCCCCACCCCGGATCACAATTTTCTTCGACTTGCGTGGCGCATAGGCGAACGATACTCTCGGCGAAAAGTTGTTATGGTCGTGAATGTAATTTTGCCAATCGTACCGCAAGCCGGCGGACAGCGTCAGGTTCGGACGCAGCCGATATTCATCCTGAAAGAATGCCCCGGTGACTACCTCCAGAAACACGACGCGCCCGTCTCCTTGCTGCCGGACGAGCGAGTACGGGCGGCCAGCAAGGTAATCCTGCAGAGTCGAAAACGAGTAGGTGCCGCCGAAGTTCGTATAATCGTGCAAACCGCGGCGGCTGATGTCGGGCACGTTTATCCCTGTCCGTATGTCATGTTTTCCTGTAGACCAGGACACGATTTCGTTGAGGTTCACGTGATTCTCCGTCTGAAGCCGGTCTGCTTGAGCGCCGCCGCCAATAAAAGAGCCGGGAACGACAATCCCCGGGCTATTACTGACGCTGGTTGCCGGTGTGTGCTGGCGTCCGAACACGGCACGAAACTGATTCAGCAGCTTCGGCGTAATGACCAGACTGTCGTTGTAGTACAGCTCATCTTCCCGATCCTGGGTGTTCACACTCGCTTCCGCCAGCGTGAATCCGCCAACACCGCGGTTCCGTTCCGTGGCATCGTGGTAACTCCCGCGAAACGAAGAAATATGCGAATCGCTGAATGCGTGCGTCAGGCCGCCGTCGAACTCCAGTCCTCGCTGTGGGTTTGGAGTATTCTCCCGGACAACGCCGGCCGGAGTATAGGCGAACACTACCGCCTGCAGGTCCTGCTCTTCGCGGTTTACCGACAGCAGAAACGAGTTCTTACCGCTGGAGCCAAGAGGTCCAATCAGGCTGCCTTCGTAAATGCGTCGCTGTTCCGGCGGACGGATTTCCGCAAAAGAATCTCGCGCATTCAAATGATAATCCCGGAAGAGGAAGTTGAACGTACCGTGATACACGGGAGAGTTCGGTTTCGTGATCACCTCGATTCGCCCGCGGCCGGGACGCGAGAACTCCGCCGAATACGGGTTTTGATTGATCTTGACTTGCTGGATGGCGGATGCGGAGACGCCGATATTCTTTTGCTCCATCCCGTTGACAACCAACGTAACTCCCCCCGTTCCTATGGAACCGGGGTCGAGGAACTGTGCCATTGCCGCGACATAGTTCTGGTCAAAGATCGGGAGGCTATCCAGTGCCTGACGGTCGAGTGTGATCACGTCAAGGTTTTCAGACGCCTGCGTGCTGACTTCCGCCGCCGACTCCCTGACCGTCATTTCCTGCCGAACATCGGCAAGCACGAGGGCGGCATGAATTGGGGCAGGAGACCGGCCCGCGATCGTGACCACCAAAGCCAGGGATGAGAACCCGTGGCTTTTGATTTCGACTTTATAGTTGCCGGCAGGAATGGCAGAAAACTGGAATGCGCCGGCCGCATCCGTAGTGGTACTTCGTTCTCCTGCCCTGCCAATCTGTCGAACTGAAACGGCCGCCCCGGGAATCAAGCCGCCACTTTGGTCTGTGACGGTTCCAGTCAGGGAATACGGCCCGCCGGCCGTTTGCGCATACGCCGCATCGACAATCGAAAGTACGCAGAGCGCTAGCCAATACTTCATCTGACTCCTTCTATCTGCCGTGGCTCAGAAAATAGTGAACCGCTGGTGTCACGATCAGTGACAGAATCATCGAAGCCGTCAATCCTCCGATTACGGCAATGGCCAAAGGTTGTAACATCTGCGATCCTGCTCCGATAGCCAGGGAGAGCGGAATCATCCCGGCGATCGTCGCCAAGGCAGTCATCAGGATAGGCCGAAGCCGGCGTTCTCCGGCCCGGATCATCGCTTCCCTCGGCGAGTAGCCCTCCAACCGGTACCGCTGGTCCGCGTCCAGCAGCAGAATGCCGTTTTTGGCGACAATTCCGATGACCATGATGAGTCCCATAAATGAGGAGATGTTAAAGGTCTTGCCGGTGACCAGAAGTGCCAGGAACACGCCGGAGGTCGACAGCAATGCCGAAAGCACAATCGCGGTAGGCGCCGAGAACTCCCGGAATTCGAAGAGCAGCACGGTAAAGACAAGTACAACGGCAAGCGCCAACACCAACAGAAGATCGCGGAACGACTTCTGCTGCTCTTCGTAGGTGCCGCCGTAGACGACACGAATCTCCGGCGGCAGGCCGAGGGCCGTCACTTCCGCCTGCACCATTTCGATTCCCTTGCCAAGACTGATGCCTTCGAATCGCCCGGTAACGGCGATGAACCGCTGTAGATTTTCGCGGCGTATTTCGGTTTGCCCCACTTCCGTCTGAAACTCGGCGAGCGTTCCCAGCGTGGCCGTCTTGCCGGTTGAGTTGCTGGTAATCATTGTGCTCCGCAGCCTATCGACGGTGAGTCGAGCGCTGTCGGGAAATCGCACGCGGATGGTGTAGGCTCGATCGTTGGTGATCAACGGGGTTGAGGCTGGCTCACCCTGCAACAGCGCGCTGGCATCCAGTTCGATCTCTTGCGGCGTAAATCCGGAACGCGCCGCGATCACCGGATCGACCTTCATGACAATGGCGGCGCCGCTGATGGTGTTCTCGATACCATCTTTCACATCGGTAACGCCCTTGAGCTTCTTCAAGCGTTCGGCGATTTTCGGGCCATATTTCTTCAACAGCGCGGGATCCGTCGCAAATAGCTTGATCTCAATCGGTTCAGGAGAACTGGTGAGGTCACCAATCTGATCTTGCAGGACTTGGATGAACTCTACGTCGAGCTGGGGATACTGGGCGTTCACTTTGGCGCGGATATCCGCGATCACCTTGCCGACTTCGCGGTCGCGCTTGGTCTTCAGGCGTACGGTGAAGTCGCCCGTGTTCGCTTCGGTGACTGCTGCCAGCCCCAACTGGAGGCCGGTCCGCCGCGATGTCCGCTCCACTTCCGGAGTCTTCGCCAGAATCTGTTCCACGCCCAGCAAGACCTTGTTGGTATCCGCGAGTGAGGAGCCGGCGGGCATCAGATAGTCGAGAATGAAACCGCCCTCATCCATCGCCGGCAAAAGGTCCGTACCCAGATTTCCGTAGCAGAAGTAGGAGGCCGCGATCAAAGCCACTGATCCGAGCGCGAGAGAGATCGGATAGGCGATTACAAACTGCAACGATCTTTCGTAGGCGCGCGTCGCGGCGCCCATCACCCCACTGGTCGCAACTTCTTCGTGCAGCGCGGCGGGGGTCCGGGAATCCGAAGTCCGGCGGCGGAGTAAGTAATGGCTGAGCGTCGGCGTCCAAGTGACGGCAAGAGCAAGGGAGGTGAGCAGGGCGGACCCGACGGTCATCGCCAGCGCGCGGAAAAAGGTTCCAGTCACGCCCGTGATGGAGATCAAGGGAATGAAAACCACGATCGGCGTTATGGTCGATCCGATGAGGGGAACTAGAATTTCTTTCAACGCTTTGCGGATTGCCTCGGATCGCGGTTCCCCGGCATCGCGATGGCGGACAATGTTCTCGACCACCACGATGGCGTCATCAATGATAAGTCCGACTGCCGCCGCCAATCCGCCAAGCGTCATCAGGTTGAAGCTTTCGCCCAGCAGGCGCATGAAAATCAAAGTGATGGCGATGGTGGCGGGAATAACCAGCGCGGCTACCAGCGAACTGCTCCAGTCGCGCAAGAACAGAATGACAATCAGGACCGACAGAACCAGACCGATCAGAATCGCGTCCCGCACACTTATGATGGAGTCGCGAACGATCTGGCTTTGATCGTAGAACGTCTGAATTTTCACGCCCGGCGGCAGAGTCCGGCTGATAGCAGCCAACTCTTTCTCCGCCGCGTCCGCAACGGCGACCGTGTTGCTCTCCGGCTGCCGAAAGATATTGAGCAGCAAGGCGGGCTTTCCATCGGCGGTGACCATGGTGTATTGCGGCATCACCGATGGTTTGACGGTGGCGATGTCGCCAATCCGGATTGGAACTCCATTGGGCGTTGTGCGCACCACGATGTTGGCAATCTCGCCCGGGTCCGTCGCCTGCCCTGTCACCAGCGCCAGCGACAGCTCATGATTGTTCTCGATCAAACCGGGGGAGTCGATCATATTGAACTTGGTCACCGCATCCAGGATGGCGGGCACGCTGACTTGGGCCTGCAGCAATTTCGCCGCATCGGGTTCAATCTGGAATTCCGGAATCTTGCCACCCTGCAGCACCACCATGGAAACGCCGTTCACCCGGTTGAGGCGCGGCTTGATCTCGTAGTTCGCCAGTTCCCATAGTTGAGATTGGGGCATGCTGTCGGAAGTGAGGCTGAATCCCAAAATTGGAAATGCCGCAAAGGTGAGTCGGTTAGCGGTCAGTTTGGCGGTGGCGGGCAATGATTGCTGCACCCGTGCCAGCGCGGCATTGACGTATTGCAGCGTCTGGAACATGTTCGCGTTCCAGTTGAAGAACAGATTGATCTCAGCGGAACCGCGGCTGGTGGTGGAACGCACATGTTCCAGTGCCGGAACGCTGTTCATCGCCTCCTCAATCGGACGCGTTACAGCGACCTGCATCTGGTTAATCGGTGAAACGCCATTGTCCACTCCGACAACGATACGAGGAAAATCGGTGTTTGGAAAAACGGCGACCGGTATCGTGAAGGCCAGGTAAGCGCCTACCGCGATCATGGTGATGATGACAAAGATGATGGGCCGCGAAAAGCGCGCCGTCCAGTGTTCGGACGTCTCAGCGGGCCCCGGCGGGGGTGGATCGATCAGTGGGATCTGCCCGCTCATTTCTTACCCTTTTCATCCTTCTTAGCAGGTTCGGGTTTGGCCTCGTCGTCGCTATTCTTGTCTTCGTCCTCGTCTTCCGCCTTAGGCTGTTGTATTGCGACCTTGGCTTTATCTTCCAGGCCCAGTCCGCCGGACGTGATGACTTTGTCGCCTTCCTGCAGGCCGCTGAGGATCTGTACCCGTTTGCCTTGCCTTACTCCCACTGAGACGCGGCGTTCCCTGGCCTTATTGTCGGCGGTCACAATCATCACTTTCGGGGTGCCGTCGTCGGCATTGAGCAGCGCGCTTGCCGGAACGATGATCGTGTCCTGAATCGTTTCAGCGATGATGGCAACTCGTACAGTGCCACCGGGCTTCAGCTTCTCACCAGGATTCGCAGCCTGTACCCAGACCTCCACGGTAGTGGTACTCGGATCGACGGTGGGGCTGACGACGGTAACCTTTGCCGGGATGTCTCCATCGGGGCCGGTGATCCGGGCGGGGCGGCCGGTTTGAATCGCGGACGCATCTTTTATGGAAACATTGGCTCGCGCCACAACCTGCGAAATGTCGACGACGGAGATGATCGGCGTCCCGCTGGCCGGCAGTTCCCCGGCTAAGACCGGCCGGTCGGAGATGATCCCGTTAATCGGACTCCTCACCTGCGCATACGACACTTGCGCCGCCGAGTTGTCGTAGTGAGCCTTTGCGGCGTTCATCACCGCCTCTGCGCTACGGATCGTTTCACGATTACTAACAGTGCGAACGGCTTCGAGGTGCCGCTGCGCAACGACCAGTTGGCCCTGCGCCTGCGCTAGGGAAACCTTGGCGTCGTCCACCAACTTCTGAGCGAGTGCGCCTTCTTTCTGAAGGGCGGCGCGATTGTCATAGAGCTTCTGAGCGGCCGCCACCGTCTGTTCGGCGACTTGGACGTCCGACTGGGCCTTGCTCCTTTCCTCGGGAGCGGTGGCGCCCTTGACTGTCTCATAGGCGGCTTGCGCTTGCTGGAACTGGTACTGAGTCTCCCGGGCCCCAGCGGCAAGGTCACTGCTTTCGAGTTCCAGCAGCACCTGCCCGGCGCGCACATGGTCACCGCGGCTAACCAGCATACGCCTTACCGGCGCGGTGATCTTCGTGGCGATATTAGCTTGATTGACCGGGTAGAGGACCGCATCGGCAATTACCATGTGATCGATGGCGCCACGATTGGCGGTTTCGACCAGTACGTTGACGGCCGGTTCGGCGGCTTTCTCCTTTTCGCCTTCTTTGCTCTTGCCGCAAGAGCCCAGCAGCAGGAGGGGAACAGCGAGCCAAGCGCCGGCCTGGCGAAAACACAGCTTCCTGTGCGATATTTCACGAGCCATAATCTATAAGCTCCCCGTAAGCGTTTGCAGGTTGGCCCAAGCAACTCGATAGCGAATCAGTCCATCTGCGTATGCATTCCGCGAGAGAGTGAGCGTGTTCTGCGCGTCGACAACTTCCAGCGCCGTGGATTCTCCAGCTTGATAACGCAAGATCACAAGCCGCAGGCTTTCGGCGGCCATTTCAGAGGATTCCCGAAGCGATTCGAGTTGATCGTGAGCGAGGCGCACCTCGGCATCGGCGCTAGCCAGATTTCCTTGGAGCGTTCGCTGTGCGAGGGTGAGGTCAAGTTCGGCCTGTTGGCGCCGGAACTCCGCCTGTTTGATTTTGCTGCGCGTGGTTCCCCAGTTCCAAACCGGAATGGTAAGCGTCGCCTGCGCGGAGTAGCCAAGGTTTTGACGGTAGGGTAGTTCGACCCCGGTTTCGAAGGAGCGATATTGAGTTCGCGCAGCGAACTGATTGGCATTGATGCCGTAAAAAAAGTCGAGCGAGAAAGTCGGCAGCAAACCGTAGCGGGCCACGCTGACGTCGAACCCCGCTTGTTGAACGCCGGCGCGGGCGGATTTGAGATCCGGACTCGATTGGGTGGCAGCGGCTCGCGCCTCCTCAATCGCCGGTACCAGTAGAGGCTGTTGCAAATCGTCCTCCACGCTAAATTCGGTGTTGTAATTCGGGAAGATAATTACGCCAAGAGCGATTTTCGCTTTGTCCATGCCAAGTTGCGCTTCCTTGAGATCGCGCTGCCGCTGCCGCAGATCGAGTTGGCCCTTGAGGACGTCGGAGTGGGCCACCTCGCCGCGCTTTTCCTGCTTTCCGGTAATGTCGACAAAACGTTCGGATTCCTGGACGCTGCGCACGAGGTTGGCAATGCGGTACTGCGCGGTGAGCACCGCATAGTAATTCTGGATTACCGTGGCGTTCATGCCCCGGGCGGCGATTTCGCCTTTAGCCCGCGCTAAAGCCTCAGCGGCCAGCGCGCGATTGATCTCTCCACGCCGGAGTAACAATCCAAGGTCCTCATGTGCCACAGCCTGCTCGTTGTAGATGTGGATACCGTCGTTGGCCACGAAGACTCCGGAGGGTGTTCCATTCCCTTCGGTGTAGATGAACTGATTGAATGCGTTGACTGTCGGTAGACGTGCCGCTTTCGCCTGTTTAATGTCTTCTCGCGCCTGAAGGATGACCAGGTTAGCAGCCTGGTATTGGCCTCCAAATTGCCGCGCGCGGGCCAATGCATCTTTCAGCGTGATCTGCGCGGGTGTGGGAGCAGGCGGAACCTGAGACAGCGCAGTGCCTTCGCGGAATGCGATTGCAACGGCGATAAGTGCGTGGAGTCGTGCGTTCATGGATGCGTCCTGGGAGAAGCCTACTTCCTAAGTGGACCACTTCAACCTTAAGATCGGCTGAAGATTACACTCCGGCCGTTGGACTGTCTTCAGGCAATCTTCAGCTTGCAGCAGTATGATTCGGACGATCGCTATAAGGAACTCCCGTGAAGAAACTGTCGTTGTTGCTAGTCATGATCGTCGCCGCATTTGCCGCAACACCTAACTACAAGGTAATTACCAAGATCAAAATAGGCGGAGGAGTGCGCTGGGACTATGCATTCGTTGACAGCGCCAATCACCGGCTTTATGTTTCACACGGCACCCAAACTGAGGTGCTTGACACCACCACCGACAAGTTGATCGGCACCATTCCGGACACCAAGGGCGTGCATGGAATAGCTGTCGCCAACGACCTGGGGCGAGGATTCACCAGCGACGGTGCGGATAACGACGTGACGGTCTTCGATCTGAAATCGCTCAAAGTGCTCAGCAAAGTGAAGACGGGCCAAAACCCGGACGCGATTATTTATGAGCCGGTCTCGAAGCTGGTACTCACTTTCAACGGCCGCAGTAGCGATGCCACCATCTTCGACGCCAAGTCGGGTAACGTGATCACCGCGTCCCTGCCATTAGGAGGCAAACCGGAATTCGCTCAGGTGGATGGCAAAGGTCACGTCTACGTAAACATTGAAGACAAGAACGAAGTTGTTGAGATTGACGCAAAGAGTGGAGTCGTTTCACGCCGCTACTCGATTGCTCCGTGCGATGGTCCCAGCGGCCTTGCGATGGATCCCAAGAAGCGCCTGTACTCGGTTTGCGGCAACAAGATGATGATCGTTTCCGATTCCGTCTCCGGAAAAGTGCTGGCTTCTCCGGCGATCGGACCTGGCACGGACGGCGTGGCCTTTGACGATGGATATGCCTTTAGCGCCAACGGTGGCGACGGCACGATCACGATGGTAGGGGAAACTTCGCCAGGGAAGTTCGAAGCGTTGGCGACCATCCCCACCACCCGGGGCGCGCGAACAATTGTGGCGGATCAGAAGGCGCACAAGCTCTATCTGCCGGCTGCCGAATACGGACCCGCGCCAGAAGGCAAAGACGGCAAGAAAGGCCGGCCGCAGGCCCTGCCCGATAGCTTCCAGATCGTCGTCGTTGGACGTTAGCGCATTTGCCGGACATTGCTCGGCGTCAAACCGATGCCGCCGGAGCATTCTGTGTACAGCGCAGCCAGGGGGCAGCGGCTATCAAGGCCGAACGCACGGCAGGCCCTTAGGAACAGCAGTTTTCCCAGGTAAGTCAGGCGTGTTTGTTGTGCCGGGGCGATGCTATCATGACGCCGGGGTAACTGGCCAAGGAATGACACAACGGGAACCGCGAGCGCTTGGCAGGTCGGGTATCTGTGTGGGACGAATCGGGTTGGGGTGCGCCACGTTCGGCCGTGAAATCGACGAGGAAACCTCGTTCAGAATCATGGACCAGGCCTTCGAATCCGGCATCACGCTGTTCGACACCGCTGAGTCCTACGGCGGCGGCCACTCCAGAGAATACCGCCGGCAATACCTCGGCGTCGACGACCAGAGAGAAGTAAGTGGAGAGATGCATTCGTCGGAAAAGATTATCGGTAAATGGCTGCAATCGACAGGCGTCCGAAAAGAAATTGTACTGTTGACGAAAGTCTTCACCAACTTCACCCGTGCCCACGTCAAGGAGGCGCTGGGCGCAAGCCTGGAGCGGCTACGCACGGACTGGGTGGATGTCTTCATGTATCACAAGTTTGACGCCGACACCCCTGTGGAAGAAGCCGTAACGGCAATGGACGATGCGGTAAAATCGGGCCAAGTGCAGGCGACGGGATGCAGCAATTATTCGGCTGTACAGCTTTCCTCAGCCCTGGAAGCCGCCGGATCGGCTGGGCTTAACCGCTTCGAGGTGGTGCAGGCGAATTACAATTTGGCGGCGCCAGGTATCGCACTGGATCTGCTCCCGTTGTGTGTACGGGAGAATATTGGCGTGATTAGCTATAGCCCGCTGGGAGCCGGATTTCTCACCGGCAAATATAGTCCGGACCGGTCTGAATTCCCAAAAGGCTCGCGCTTTGACGTAGTGCCCGGACATGCCGATGTGTACTTCACTGAGAGGAATTTCCGTCTGGTGAAGTTGCTGGCGGCGATGGCCTCCAGGGTGGGCATCCCAGCCGTGCAGTTGGCGATGGGTTGGGTGTTTCAGAATCCCGCGGTGACGACTGTGCTGGTGGGCGCTCGAACCGTCCCGCACCTGGACAATGCGTTGATCTCACAATCGATGGAGTTTCCGCCGGAATGGTTGGCTGAGATGAATAGCTGGGCTTGACAGGTCAGAGCACAACCTCGGGGTATAGAGGTTGCACGCAAACGACCGTGAAGGGTTGCGCTAGTCTGACACAGCGCTGCTGGCCAATAGGATCGGCTATGTTGGCCGCACTCCCGCTTATGAATACGACGTCGCGCGTTACATCCAGTCGGTAATTCCCAGCGTAGACCGCACGGTGGGAGCAGCCGTGACCTGTAAGGTAGATCGTGCTGGTTGCCTACGGACGTCTGATGATGGCCAAAGGCGCATTGGCGGCCGCCGGGACGATGCTTACTGAATCGCTGGCTCTCCGCGAGACATAATTTGGGAGGTCTCATCCGTTCACGCCGATTCGCCAGTGAGTGTCGCGGTGCTGCGCAATGCGCGAAAGCGATGCCAGGAAGGCGTGGCGCTAATCGCGACGGCAGCGCTCGGTTTGGCGGGATCGCTTGGGGCTTGCGGCGAAGGAAGGGAAGCTCAGCCATTGGCGATGGAAGCGCCGCGGATCCGGACGGAACTGATGCCGGCCGGAGCTTGGCAATTCGGTGAGACAAGCCGGATTGTCCACCGCCGTGAGCTGCTTTGAGGCGGGTGGCAATGCACCTCCCGATTGTGGTTCCCCCCTTCGTGAAAAAGTTCATCCTTCTGGAATCGTTCCGTCACTTCTCCGAAATCTGTGCTTGCTATGATCCGGGACTATGACAAGACGGGACCTCCTCACAGCGGGTGGACTGGCCTTAGCCGGATCCGCCGCTTCCACACTCACTGCCCAGCGCAATAGCCCCAGGTGGCACACCTTGACCGGCGCACAGCCTATCGTGATCGGACATCGCGGTGCCGCCGGTTATCTTCCGGATCACACACTCGAAGGCTATCGCAAGGCGATACAGCTTGGCGCGGACTTTGTCGAGCCTGACCTGGTTACCACCAAGGATGGACAACTGATCGCGCGGCACGAACCGGTTCTCGACGACACCACCGACGTGAAGACGCGGAGAGAATTTGCCTCAAAGAAGACCACGAAGATGCTCGACGGCATTGCCACCACCGGTTTCTTCGCCAGCGACTTCACCCTCGAGGAAATAAAGCAGCTCCGCGCCGTCCAGCCACGCGCGCCCCGTAGCAAAGAATTCGATGGGCTGTACCAGATTCCGACCCTGCAGGAGATCATCGAGCTGGTGCAGGGTGAGAATTCGAACCGCGCCCGCATTGTCGGCATCTATCCGGAGACCAAGCACGCCACGTTCCACGCCGCTCTCGGTCTGGCGCAGGAAGATACGCTGCTGGCGATTCTAGACCGCTACGGTTGGAACCAGCGCAACTCTCCGGTTTTCATCCAGTCCTTTGAAACCGGCAGTCTGAAGTATCTGCGCAAGCGGACCAAGATCAGACTCATCCAATTGATTGACGCCGACGATGTTACCGCTGACGGCAAGCTCACCTACGCGGCGCCGTATGACAAGCCCTACAATAATGTGGTGACCGGCGACCCGCGAGGATTTGCAGATCTGGTGAAGCCAGCGAATCTGGCCGAGATTGCTACCTATGCCGATGGTATCGGGCCGTGGAAGCCTTATCTCGCCGGTTTTAACGGGGCGACGCCGATTACGACTACGCTGATCGCCGACGCGCACGCGGCAGGGTTGTTGGTGCATGCCTATACGTTCCGCAACGATTCGCTGCCTGCTCAGTATGAAGGTAAACCTCAGAACGAGTACAACCGTTTCTGGGTCCTCGGCATTGACGGGATGTTCACCGACTTCGTCGATACGGCCTTCGCCACTCGCGAAGCAATCGGCCCGCTCATCCCGTAGCGTGTTTGGCGCCAGCGAGAGGCCTGCACGGAAATATTAGCAGGCTCTCGCATGGCGGCCCTGCGAGACTCGAGTCAGATGTGCTTCTCGAAATAGGCCGGTTTCCGCACCTCGGGAGGCCAGGACCTCATTCTCTTCGGGCTGGTATCGACTGTGGAATCTCGCCGCTCCTCAAGCCGGCGTTGAGCGCGCTCAAGCCGGTCTCAACTGCTGGTTCTGGTGCAAAAACGATGGCCAGCTGGGTTAGCGGTGATGGGCAGGTGATGGGCGGTATCGATCTGGCTCACGCAACGATATTGAGGTGGGTGCAGCACGACACGCCGGAATTCGAACAGCAGTGGAAACGTCGTACCCGGACCGGCGGGCGGGTCGTGGCGCATGGACCAAACTTACGTAAACGTGCGGGAAGAATGGGTGTACTTGTACCGGGCGGTCGACAAGGCGGGCAAGACTGTAGATTTCCATTTGAGGCGGCAGCAGGATGGGAATGCGGCCAATGCGGTGGTGCGTGAGGCGAGGAAGGGGCAGCGGGTACCGGCAAAGATCCCGCTGGATGCGAATGCGACGTCCCATCGAGCAGTGGAGGAATTGAGGGATGGTTGTGAATTGCGGCACCGAACAAATGATGGAGGAGTGTGAGAAGCGGGGCCTTGCTTATCTGTTCAAGATCCGGCAAACCACGAAAGTGAAACGGCACATCGCGCAACTGTTCGGACGCACCGATTGGGCTGCGGCTGGCGGGGACTGGCAAGGATTATGCAG
>JBBRNO010000123.1:0-20640 GCA_038230275.1 Bryobacterales bacterium | reverse complement strand
GCAACAACCAGCGGATCGGTAACAATCAGGTTGGCAGTGAACAACCGCGGCGCCTTGCCCTGGAATTCAATGCGAAACCAGTCGAGTCCGGACGTGCCCGCCTTGCCGTTGTCGAAGTACTCAATGTCATCGGCGCTGCCCGTGATATGCACCGTTTCATCCATGCCGGAAGCTCCCATCGCAACCGGCTGCGCCTGGGCGATCAAATCGTTCGGCTCGGCCTCAATCACCATGCCGCGCCTCGAAACCCCAAAGTCCACTTGCTTCACGTCCACCCGCAACGGCACTTTGAAACCCGTGGGCCAAGGCGTGTGCGCCGGAAAGCGCTCCACCTTCTGAATGGTCCCAGGTTCGCGCCAGCGCGCCAGATTGAAGATGGGTTCCTCATCCTGCACGGCGCTGATTTTCAACAAAAGCGGCTCTGTCTTCAACGGACGGTAGACCATGTAGAAATCGGCATCCAGTGCGTGAAGCACCTTGCGATATCCTGCCCATTCCACCGCAATGCGGCCATTAACGGGCAGCTTGGAAGGCGCAGGCAAGCCGACGGAAATCTCCACCGCCTTACCCGCCGTCACGGCAATTGTGCGCGAATAGCTGCCGGAGAAATCCACTTCAGCATTTACCGCAGTTACGAAAACAGCGAGCAGCAGGAAGAACCGGTGAAACATACTCCTATTGTGCATCGCCCAGATCGTAGGCTTCCGTCGCGGTCATCGTTACCCGGTAAGTTCCCAGATTGTTCTGCCAGTGCTTGTTGTCGTTAACCGCAAGCGCCAAACGTCCGGCCGGCTTGCCTGTCAGCGCAGCCTTCTTCCCAACGAAAAACACCTCGCCGCCGGCGCCGCTGCGGCCCACCAACGCTCCAAATGGCTGCCCGTCCACCAGATTGGATTTGTAAGAGGGAGCGCCCGGCACCTTCAACCCATCCGCATCGGACGCCCAACCATCCGTATCCCAGGACAACCGCACCAGTCCTCGCGCCGCAATCGTTATCTTCGATGCCGCCGTCGTAATCACGCCGGTATCCAGATATTCAATCTGTGTGCAATGCCGCAGCGAATGCACCTGCATCGATCGCTTCACAGATGCCTGCCGCACCGCCACCGATCGAATCTGCGACCAAGCTAGGGAAGACTTCTTTCCATCCGCCGATTTCAGCTCGATAGTCACGTCGGAAATCTTGCCCCGCATTGCTTCGCCGTTCTTCAGCCGCACCAGCGTCAGTGTCCGGTCAAACGCATCGGCGTAGCTCGGAATCAGCCGCTCAAACAACCGGTACAGCGGTCGCGGCTCGTGCTGGTCGGTGTCTTTATAGCCCTTCAGCAACGGAGTCATCACCGGCAATCCAATCGAAGTCAGCTCTTCCACTGCCTTATCGCGGGCGGCCCGGTCGTCGCCTTGAATCGCCGCCATCCCCTGCGTGATGCGCTCCGTCTCAAACGGCGAAGCCGGCGCCCCGCTGTGGACGGACAAAACCTGCGCCAAGGCAACATCAGCGCCGTCCACTTTTAGTGAACGCAAAGAAGACTGGCCTTCCACCAGCGTCCCATCCACGGTTCGGATCAATAACCACTCAGGCGCGGCCCACAGCGCAGCAGGCAGCACAAACAGGAAGAACAGACGATTCCGCATTCCCATGGTTATACCAGATCAAGCTAAACTAGAAGGTGCAGATTCACACTGGAGTATCATTCCCCCAATGGATTCACGACGTAATTTTCTCGGAAAAATGGCTTCCGGCCTCGCCGTGGCAGCCGCCCCTGGCAGCGTACTGGGCGCCAATGAACGCATCCGGCTCGGCATCATCGGCGCCGGAGACCGCGGTATGCAGATCGTCCGCGAAGCCATAGCCTGCCCCAATACCGAGTTCGTCGCCTTTGCCGACATTTACACGAAACGCTTCGAACGCGCTCTCAGCGCGGCTCCCAACGCCAAGACTTACCTCGATCATCGCTATCTGCTGGACGATAAGTCGATCGACGCCGTTCTCATAGCCACCCCGCAACACCTCCACTGCGAACACTTCACCGCCGCGCTCGAAGCAGGCAAGCACGTCTACCAGGAAAAGACCATGGCGTTCACCGTCGATCACGCCAAGCGCATGCGCACCGCCTACAAGAAGGCGGGCAAGCGCACCGTGCAAATCGGCCACCAGTATTGTTCGTCCGGCCAGGTGGACGATGCGGTCAGTTTCCTAAAAAGCGGCAACATGGGAAAGATCACCGCCATCCACGCGCACATGTATCGCAACACGCCGCACGGCAAGCCGCAGTGGTCGCGCCCCGTCGATCCCTCCATGACGCAGGAAAATATCATCTGGAAATCGTTCCTCGGCGAAGCCCCCAAAGTGGATTTCGATGCCAACCGTTATCTCAACTGGCGCTTCTTCTTCGACTACTCCGGCGGCAATATTTACGAAAATATGTGCCACCAGCTTTCCTTCTGGTACAAAGCCATGAACCTGCAAATTCCCAAGTCGGCCACCATGACCGGCGGTGTCTATTTGTGGAAGGACGGCCGGGAAGTTCCAGACACCATGAACGTCTCCATTGAGCAACCGGAAGAGCTGCTGTTCAATTGGGATTCCGGCTTCGGCAACAGCCAGCTCGGCGTCACCGAAGACGTGCTGGGAACCGACGGCACCATCTCCAAGGGCCAGCAGATTCGCTATACACCGCAGAAAGTCAATCGTCCGGACGGCACGGAGATGGTGGGCCAAACCAGGACTCCGCCCAATGCGCACATGCAGAATTTCCTCGATTGCATTCGCTCCGGACAAACTCCGAACTGCCCGTTCGATGTCGGCTTCCGCACCTCCATCGCCTGCCGCATGACGGTGGAAAGCTACCGCCAAGGCCGCACCATCAAGTGGGATCCGGTCAAAGAAGAGCTGGTCTAACAACTCGCTATGGAGTTCGCCTACACGCCGGATCAGATAGCGCTGCGCAAGCATGTCCGCGATTTTGCGGAAGCCGAAATCGGCCCTCACGTCATGGAATGGGACGAGGCCCAGACATTCCCCTTGGCTGTCGTAAAGAAGCTGGGCCAGCTCGGTTACATGGGCGCCATCTTCCCAGAAGAGCTGGGCGGCGCGGGCCTGGGCTACATCGAATACGCCATCATCATTGAGGAACTCTCCCGCGTGGACGCCTCAGTCGGCCTCATCGTCGCCGCGCACAATTCCCTCTGCTCCAATCACATTTATCTAGCAGGCAACACCGAACAACACCGTCGCTATATTCCGAAACTAGCAAGCGGAGAGTGGATTGGCTGTTGGTCCCTCACTGAGCCCGAAGCAGGTTCTGACGCGGGCGGAACCCGCAGCAAGGCCGTTAACGACGGTGACAGTTGGATTCTGAATGGCGGCAAAACGTTCACCACCAACGCGCAATATGCGGATGTCTGCGTAGCCATGGCTGTCACGGACCGCAGCGCCTCGCAGCACGGCATCTCCGCCTTCATCATTGAAAAGGATACACCCGGCTTCCGCGTCGGCAAGAAGGAAAACAAGCTGGGAATGCGCGCCAGCGCCACCGGCGAAGTCCTGTTCCAGGACATGAAATTGCCCGGCTCCCAACTCCTGGGTAAACAGGGCGAAGGCTTCGTAGATAGCCTGCGAATTCTCGATGGTGGCCGCATCTCCATCGCGGCGCTCTCCGTCGGTATCGCGCAAGGTGCCTATGAGGCGGCCCTGCGCTATTCGAAACAACGCAAGCAGTTCGGCCGCCCCATCTCAGAGTTCCAGGCCATCCAGCACAAACTCTCAGACATGGCCACCAACATTGAGGCGGCCCGCCTGCTGACATACCGCTCCGGTTGGATGAAGGACAACAACCAGCGCGTTACCAAGGAATCCGCCATGGCCAAGCTCTTCGCCTCTGAGATGGCGGTACGCGTCTGCGACGATGCCCTGCAAATTCACGGCGGCTACGGCTTCATCAAAGACTATCCGGTGGAGAAGTTCTACCGCGACGTAAAGCTCTGCACTATTGGCGAAGGCACCAGTGAGATCCAACGCCTGGTAATCGCACGCCAACTCTTGAAGGACTGATCATCATCCGGCCTCTGCATCTCATCTGCCCACTTTGGATCGCCCTCGCCGCGCTAGCCCAGGAAACTCCAAAGCCTGCCGCGGAGGAAGCCAAGCCGCTTCCTGTTCCGCTTCCCGCGGCAACCATTCCGGCGCCACCCCGCACCGAACTCAATCTTCTCGGCCGCACGGATACCAACTCTGGTGAAAGCCGCCGTAACGAAAACATTCAGTTCAACCCCATCGATAACAACGCGCTTAAGGAACTGAAAGCCCGCATGGGCGCCACCGCGACGCTCATCAGCACCTTTGAGCCCGACCGCAACTACTGGGGCGGTGAATTCGGAGACCGCCCATCTTCGCCCCTCCACCTGACTTCCCAAAGCGTCCGTGCCATTCACGGAATGTTTTACGAAACTCACAACAACAGCATCTTCAGTGCCCGGTCTTTCTTTCAAGTCGGCGGCGTCCAACCTGCCCACCAGAATGATTACGGCTTCAATCTGTCCATGCCCCTTTGGAAGGGCGCCAGTCTTTCCGTGGATGCCAGCCAGCAGCGCATCCGTGGCAGCGTCAATGGAAACGTCCTAGTTCCTACCGCCGCTGAGCGCACCCCGCTTACCACCGACCCAGCCACCCGCGCCATCGTCCAGAAATACCTGAATGCCTTTCGAAACCAATTGCCGAACCGCACCGATATCAGCCTCCGTGCACTGAACACAAACTCACCACAAACCATCGACACCAACAACGGCGGCCTCCGCCTGGACCAGATTCTCGGCACGCACGACCGCTTCGTCGCCCGCTATCAGTTCACCGCGCAACAAGTACAGGCCTTCGAATTGATAGCCGGACAGAACCCGGATACGTCCACCAAATCTCACAACGCCGCCACCACCTGGACCCGCGATTGGTCTCCATCCACGCTCACCAACGTCTCGGCCGGCTTCGACCGCGTGCACTCCCTCATCGTTCCAGAGCCGAATGCCGTTGGCCCCAATGTAACGTTCGGCTCGGTGCTCGATCAACTCGGCCCCGGCCCCGACCTCCCCATCGACCGCGTTCAAAACCGCTACCGCTACGCCGCCCAGATTCGCCAGGTGCATGGAAATCACACTTGGACCGCAGGCGCGGAAATCGTCCGCCGCCAAGTGAACGGGGATGAGAGCAGCAGCCAGCGCGGCGTTATCTATTTCCGCAATGATTTCGGCCGCGATGCCATCACGAATTTTCGCCTCGGGATACCCAGCCGCTTCTCTACTGGAGTAGGAAATTCCCGCCGCGATTTCCGCAGTTGGGAACAGCAGTTCTACGCAGGCGACAACTGGCATGTCAACCCTGCTCTAACCCTAAACTTCGGAGTCAGGTATCAGCCCGTCACCGGTCCTACCGAAGTAAATCATCTGACGAATATTCCCTACACTTGCGACTGCAATAATCTGGCGCCCCGCTTCGGATTCGCTTACCGTATTTCCGGTGGCGGCGTCGTTCGTGGTGCCTACGGACTGCAATTCGGCGAAATCTACCCAGTTACTTTTCAGCAGTTGCGATACAACCCGCCGCTGTTCCGCAAGTTCGAAATCTACACGCCAAGTCTGGTCAACCCGCTCGGCAATCTTCCGGCGGACGAGACTGGCCCTAACCCGCGCGCCACGCTGTTCCAAGTGCCGTCGAATCTGGTCACGCCCTACTCGCATCAGTACAACTTCAGTTGGGAACCGCCCGCCATTCTTGGCGCAAAGCTGCAACTCGGCTACGTGGGCAGCCGCTCTCACAAGCTGCTGATGTCGTGGATCACCAACCGCGCTCAGCCTGTTGCGGGCATTCCCCAAACCACCCAGACCATTGAGGATCGCCGTCCCGATCTCCGCTACTTTGAAGTCCGCCACACGCTCAACGGGTCCCGTGCCTACTTCGATGCTGCTCGCGTATCGCTGGTCCTTCCGCAAAAGAGGGGCGTCAGTGTCGACGCTGCTTATTGGTTTGGGAAGGCCATCGATGCGGGCGCCAACTACACCAACACCGCGGCCACGGACGATGCCCGTCAGGGCAGAAGCCAGGCCGAGACCAATATTCTGCAGGACCTGAAAGGCCTCAGCTCCTTCGATCAAACCTACTCATTCCTGGCACGCGCCTCCTGGACCGCGTTCAAATCCTGGACCCTCACCAGCATCTTTCTCGCCAAGACCGGCACCCCGTTCGACGTCTTCTCCGGCTCCGACAGCCCCGGCTTCGGCAATGTGGACGGCTCGGCAGGCGACCGTCCGAACCTCCTCGATCCGTCCATCCTAGGCCGCGAAATCGGCAACCCCGATACCGTCCTCTCCAAGTCGTATTTTTCGTACATCGGCCCCACCGACTCCCGCGGCAATCTCGGCCGCAATGTCTTCCGCAAGGGCGGTATCCGCAATCTGAACGCCTCCGTGTCGAAGCTATGGAAAATCGGCGGCGAACGCAGCCTGACGTTCCGCGCCGAATCGGTGAACTTGCTGAATACTCCGCAATTCGCCGAACCCGGCAAGGAAATCAGCGCCCCCGGTTTCGGCCAGATTACCAATACCCTCAATGAGGGCCGCACGTTCCAGTTCACCCTCCAGTTCCGTCTCTAACGCGCGGATCTTCCAAACCTCATCCCCGCGCATCTGGCCTGGCCCACTCCAATCGAAATGAACAGGAAGTCTGTCCAATTCGAACGGCATTGGGGACTGCCGCGCAAGCCGGACGGTCATCTTCACAAATGCAGCTCCTACACTGAAATGGGAGGCACCAGAGTCTTCAGAAATTCATGCGCCACTCGAAAGCCGCGCTTGTACTGCTCCGTAAAATTACCGTTCGCATAAGCCGGATAGTAAAAGTTGTCTTCATTCTCAATGTTCATCGCGCCCGTGTACCCCACCTCGGACAAAGCAGCGAAAACCCCTTTCCAATCCACCGAACCCGCGCCCGGCACCCGGAAACGCCACCACTTCGCGTTGTTTACCGGCTGAATTCCGCCGCGTTTCACCACGTGCCACAAAATCTCCGTATCTTTCAAATGCACGTCGTAAATCCGATCCGCGAAGTCCCGCGCCGCCTGCACCGGGTCCATGAATTGCCACACCAGGTGCGACGGATCGAACTGCAGTCCCACCGGAGCGCTTGCCGGAAACGCTTTGAACAGTGCTTCCCAGCCCACCGGACTCGTCGCGATATTCGGCCCGCCCGCATACGGCTCCCAAAGAATTCGCACTCTGTTTTTCTCGCACACCGCAAAATACTTCTCGTTGTACACCCGCACAATTTCGTCCACCTGCTCCTGCAGCGGACGCCCCTTGATGGTGCCGGACTGCCCGCCAATATTGGGGATCCCCAACTTTCCGCACAATTCAATACACTTCACGGTGAATTGATTTTGCCGCTCGCGCGCGGCCGGGTCCGGGTCAATGTGATTCCCATCCACCGCCAGTGACGATACATAAAGACCCGATCGTTCAATCTTGCTCTTGATCGCCGCAATCGCGCGATCGTCCACCTTGGTGGGGTCAATGCGCAGCTGCATGCTACTAAATCCCTCGGCTTTCACAAAGTCCACGTTGGATTCCGAATAGAGGCAAAGCACTCCCAGTTTCGGCTTCCAATTTCGAGGGGCGCTGCTTTGTGCCGGTGCGGCCGCGGCGGCAGACAGGGCGGTGAGAATCGTACGGCGCGTAAGGGTCATAAACCGACAATACTGCGACCGCACGCGCAGCCGCAACCGGACTAGTCGAAAATTACCGTTTTCCCCGAATAGTGCAGGATGCGGTGGTCCAGGTGCCACCGCACCGCCCGCGACAGCACCACCCGTTCCAGATCTCGGCCTTTTTCCACCAAATCGTCCACTTGATCCCGATGCGATACCCGCAGCACATCCTGCTCAATGATCGGCCCTTCGTCCAACTCCTCCGTCACGTAGTGGCTGGTAGCCCCAATCAACTTAACCCCGCGCTGATAAGCCGCATGGTAGGGCCGCGCCCCGCTGAACGCCGGGAGGAACGAATGGTGGACATTGATAATCCGCTGCGGATAATGCGCCACAAATTCGGGTGACAGTACTTGCATGTATCGCGCCAGCACCACCAGCGAAACGCCATGCTCATCTAGCAGCGCCAGTTGCTCCCGCTCCGCCTCTTCCTTATTTGCGCCAACCACCGGAATCAGATGGAACGGGATGCCGTAAAACGCTGCCAGCCCGCGCGCGTCGCCATGATTGCTGAGAATCAAAGGAATGCGGCACTGCAATTCGCCAATCTGATGCCTGTAAAGCAGATCCAACAAACAGTGCTGGTACCGCGACACGAAAATCGCCACCGCCGGCCGCACCGTCGAATAGGCCAATTCCCACCGCATCCCAAAATCCACAGCCAGCGGAGCAAACGCCGCGCGGAACCCGGCATCGTCCAAAGCAAAGTTCGCCAGATCCCACTCAATACGCATGAAGAACAGCCCCAGATCCCGATCCTGATGCTGGTCGGCGTGCAATATGTTCGCCTCAAGCGAATACAGGAAACTGGAAATCGTCGCGACTATCCCCTTGCGATCGGGGCAATGAATCAATAGTGTGGCCGAATCCGGCATCAGTCCACAATATAACCCGCCCCTTGGGGGCTCCAACATCAGGCGACCGCCGCTGATACCATCAAGATTCTCCCGGCACCGTGCGATACGAACTCTTCATTTCCGATGAAGCACGAAAGCAACCGCGCGAACTTCCCGAGGAGATTCGCCGCAATACTGGCTCCCGGTACTCCACCGCCCGCGCGCCGGAATTTACCGAACACTCTTTCGCCTGGAAGGCGCTAAAATCGAGGTGCATGCTGCGAAGCAGAGGAAGGACGCTTATGAGTGACCTCGAACTGGGATCGAAAGAGCCCACAATTCGTGAAATCTCGGTAGAACTCGCCCGGCCCAGGGATCGCGTCGAAGATCTCGAAGATGCACGTGAACTCGATGCCGCCATCCGGCGGAATGGTGACAAACCGCTCATCCTTTGGAAACAGGCCAAGGAAGAGATCGGTCTGTGAAGATTCGCAGTCCCGAAGCCTGTCCCTGGTAATCAAAGCCATCTTAACCGCGGACCATTCCCGGGAGTAACCCGCAAGCCCCCGCAAGCATCTCCTAAGAAAGCCCTAAAATGACCCGCCGTGATTTCGCCCTCTCCGTAGCCGCACTCATTCGCAACCCGCTGCACGCCCAAGACGACCCCGTCTTCAAGCTCGACGTGAAGGTAGTCAACATCCTCGCCAACGTCCTGAACAAGAACCACGAGATCATCAACACCCTCACCAAAGACGATTTCACCGTCCTCGAAAACGGCCGTCCGCAAACCATCCGTTACTTTGCCCGCCAGTCCGACCTCCCTCTCACCATCGGCCTGTTGGTCGACACCAGCATGAGTCAGCGCCGCGTTCTCGACGCCGAGCGCGGCGCCAGTTTTCGCTTCATCGATCAGGTCATGCGCGAAAACAAGGACCATTTTTTCATCCTCCAATTCGACATGAACGTCCAGTTCCGCCAGCCCCTCACCACCTCCCGCCGTGAACTCGATGCCGCCCTCGCTTTCGTCGAAACACCCACCCGCAATCAACTCCGCAATCAAAGCGGCGGCGGAACGCTGCTGTTCGACGCCGTAGTCACCGCCGCCAAGGACGTTATGAAAGCGCAGGAAGGCCGCAAAGCGTTGATCATCCTCTCCGACGGCGAAGATTTCGGCAGCGATTCCAGCCTCGCCAATGCCATCGAAGAAGCCCAGCGCGCCGACACTCTCGTCTACGCCATCCTCTTCTCCGATTCCAATTCCGCCGATGGCCGCCGCGCCATGATGCGCATGGCCAAAGAAACCGGTGCCGGCTTCTTTGAAGTCACCAAGAAGCTGAACATCGAACAGGTCTTCGACGTGATTCAAGACGAATTGCGCAGCCAGTACAGTTTCGGCTACGTTTCGGACGTGCCAGTTCGCATCTCTGAGTTCCGTAAGATCCAGCTCATCGCCAATCAGAAAGGCCTCACAGTCCAGGCCCGCGACCGCTACTGGGCCAAGCGCTAAGCTGTTTTCATGCCCGTCAGCATCCGCCCGGCCACTCACGGCGAAATCCCCGCGCTGGAACGCTTGATCCCCGAATCCGTCCGCGCCCTGCAAAAGCAGCACTGCTCTGTCCAGCAGATGCAAGGCGCTCTCGGCACGGTCCTCGGCGTCGACACGCAACTGATCCAGGCTGGAACCTATCTGCTAGCCGAGGCCGATTCCAAAGTCATCGCATGTGGCCGTTGGAGCAAGCGAAAAACCCTCTTCGGCAGCAACCGGGTTCCCGGCAAAGATGACACTGTGCTCAATCCGGTCCATGACGCCGCCCGAATCCGCGCCTTCTTCGTCCATCCCGATTGGGCCCGCCAGGGCATCGGAAGCAGGATTCTCCAAGCCTGCGAGGCCGCAGCCACGGCGCAAGGCTTCACCCGCTTCGAGTTGGGTGCCACCCTATCCGGCGCCCTTCTACCGCGCCCACGGATACCAGCCCACGGACAATTTCGAAGCCTCCCTTTCCAACGGAGAGTCCCTCCCGCTAATTCGCATGGCGAAGCCGTAGCCACGCCTACGGCCTACGGCGGATATTGCAAGTAGGGGAGTCCACGCTCATGCAGTTGTTGTCCGGATCCGGATCCGGTTCCGGTTCCGGCACAAAGTCCTTGGTTTCAAAGGTGATCTCCCAAACAGATCGTCCATGGACATACAGGCGCGCCACCCGCCCCGCCGAATTGTCCGTCTGTCCCTCTTCCAGCCCAAGCACCTGCGGGTAGTATCCGGGAGACCAATCGATCTCATACTTCGCAAGAATTCGCTTCGCCGGCAGCCAAGCGCCGGGCTGGCTCAAGTCGCCGTTCATGCTGACATAAATTCCTTCCTGCGGCCAACCTGGCTTGCAGCAGGACCGGTTCAACAAGACCACGAACTGCTCCAAATGCGTGTTCCAGTGAATCGATGGCCCCCAGAACGAATCGGCGTCACTCCGCTGCCAAGCCCGCGCCGCCGGAAAAATCGGCTTGACATGCCCGCCAATTCCCGGTTCCAGCCAGGTTTCCGCATAATACTTATGCACCGCGCCCACCGGTTGAAACCGGTCCTTGAACGCCATCCGTGCCACTGAGACACCTTGCTCTTCCACTTGTCCGCCGTAGTTGGTGAAAAAGAAATAGAAGTATTTCTTCTCCCTGTCCAAAATGACGGAAGCGTCCCCGTGCCCGCCGGCAAAGAAACCATTCTGCGCGCCGCAATCCACCGCGTCCCCGGATTCCAGAACAATCCCCAGATCCTGCACCGTCTTGCCGCCATCCCGGGAGATTGCCGCGCCCACCTTTGGGGCTGTTAACGAATTTCCCCGGCAAACTCCGCCGGGTTCGTGGTGATACCAAAGAAACAGCGTGCCGTCATCGTCCTGCCATGCCGCTTCAAACCACACCGGCTTATGCGCCGGCGAATCGAATTCTACCGCTTCCGCAACACCCAGTGAGAATTGGTTGGCCCCGCGGCTGATCGATGGCACCCCGGTGGAATGGAATAGATTCAATCGTCCATCGGCCCAGAATGCCGCGCTATTTCCATCAATCACAGGTGGCAAATCCACCCGAGGTGCAGGGCTTAAATAGACAGTCTGGGCGCAGAGCGTTACCGTCCACATTGTCCATATAGCCGTCCGAACTGTACGCCCGCCGAATGTCAAAGTATACTCCCTCGTAGTCGGGACGTCCTATGCGTAAAGATAGTTACTCATAGAACATTGAATCATTATTTGTCCATTCCACGGATGAATCGGTCGAAAATGCCGCGCGCCGAGACCGGTTCGGGTACGCACTACTACGCTTCAAGCGCTGGGTTCCTTACGGCGGAGAACGTCTTCCCCCCCCCAGTTCAAACGCCAGGTGCCCGGCGGATGTCCCGCAAAAATCGGTGGTGGGTCAGTTTGAAATCGTGGCGGGCACCGTTCCGTTTTCAAGAGTGCAGCCCATTCGGTCGAGGAATCTGCCTTATAAGCGGTTAGCGGTGTGTGCACACGGTAAAGTTCAAATCTTTCACTCTCCGCAACTTGAAATTATATCCAGGCTATGCCCATGATCGATATTGTTCAAACTCGGAACGGTTCTTCTCGAGAACGTCCCGCCAATCCGGATATCGCGGCATCACATGAAATTCCGTTATCAAGAATTCCACAATCGACTCAATCGCCATTCGGCCTGTCGGAATATGGCATCGTTTGAGTTCTTCTCGCCCAACCTCAGAACCTTTTTTCAGATGCATGTGAGGGAAGGCACGAGGCTTTTGAGGATGCCAGTGATAAGACATGATCTCCGAGCCATCTTCATCATCAATTCGGTAATAATAACCTTCTGTCCTAACTCTCCAATCCTCCTCAGATAGAGTCGATTGGATGATTGAGTACTCTTGAGAGAAGAACAGCGATAGACGTGTTCCCTCTAACCGCCCCACCGGAGGTTTTGAAATGAAAGATAACGTATGCGGATCGGGTGATGGATAATCTCCACCACCATACCCTAAAATTGCGTCGGTAACCAAAAGCAAGGTTTCTTTAATGGGCGCGGCGTATCGTTGAGCCGCCTCGCGTGGTGTTCGGCTGGGCAAACGCTATCAGGAAACCTAACGGAGAGAAGGCGGAATCAGGGAAGCTACTTCAAAAACTCCAGGCTCATCTGAGTTTGATAGAGCCCCAGATCTCCATTCTTCGAGGAACTTCGCACCAGGAATCTTGAGAAAATATTGAGAAGCAGAATCAAAGATACCAAAAGATTCTTCTTCCGAAATTTGGACCACTGAAGATTTGTTTATGGGGGACGCCGCAATCATCGCCATGCCCTCTGTTTCTCTAGATGCACGCGCTACGGAATAGTTACCGACGCATCACGCAATTGTATAACCTATCGGCGGAATCCGCCATACCCTTTAAGGCTTGTAGTACTAGACGAATTGCCAGCTGTAACAATCTAAGCAACTTAACGCTTACTAAGTATCGTGGTCAAGTACATAATGACCACAAAATATCGATGTGCCGGACGCCGTCATTTGACGGAACGCGCCTATGCTCACCCGGCCCATCACGGGAATCCGGCCAACAACCCTACCCTAAAACGTCGGCCCGCCGGCGGCGCACCGCAAAGATCCACTCCCTCTTCTCCGCTATCCGAAACCGCATCGAACACCACGGGCATGTCTCCCGCATCAGGCACGCCAATCCGCAACGCCAGCTCCGCCACCGTTCGGTCGTAAGGAAAGCATTTGACGTAAACCGGCGCTCCCGTTGCGGCCGACAGCCGTCGCAATTCTTCGGTCGGCCACGCCCGATCTTCAAACTGTGCGTGTTTCTTCGTCCACAAATACGAACACTGTTGCGCCACCAGGAATATCGCAAGGCCCGCAACAACTGCATTCCCGTATCGCGGCTTGCTCCGGGAATGGAGCTCTACCAGTGCCGCAGCCACCACCAAGGCTAACCCAACACTAGCCCAATAGGTGTGGCGGCTGGGCACTATCGGCATGTAGGTCAGGAAGGAATACGGCAGCAGAGTAATCGCAGACCATAGCGCGGCGATCGAAACCAGCGGCGCCCATCGCCGTCCGCCCCATGCCGCCAGGCAGGTAAGTGCCGCCATACCCCAGAACCAAAATAGACCAGCGGCGCTCTGCAACAGGACAGAAACAAATGGCGCACTCAGTGAGAATGTTCCGCCATCGTTGAAGTGCAGATGCGTGGCACGTCCTGCGAAGATTAGCCCGAAATACCCTATAGCGCAAACAACGAATGGGATCAAGCGGACCATCGCGGCCCGTCTGTCCTTCTGCTCAAACAGTACCGCCAGTGCCAGCAACGGCGGTATGGCCACAGCGGATTCTTTCGACAGCAGCGCCGCCATGAAACATACAAAGCTGCCCCAGTATACGGCACTGGATTTCCTCTCCGATTGCAGCCACCCTACCCAGAACAGAAAACTCAGTAAGCCAAAGCAGAAGACCAGCAACTCGGGCAGCGCGGCATACCACATCACTGCCTCCTGATGCCGTTGCGACACCGCGAAAAAGCACGCCGCCACCCCGGCCACGCGCCAGCCGATGGGCCGCCACATCCCCATCGAAAATACCAGCAATGAGTTCAGAGCGTGTATCGCCACGCTGGAAAGGTTAAAAGGAAATGGATCCAAACCAAACCACCGCTCTGTCCAATACGTGAGAATCAGCGAGGTCGCCCGGCAGCGGTAGAGTGCGTCTCCAAACAGAGCAGCCCAGCCGGAAGAAGCTCCGTACTCGCGGCCCAGCGCAATCTGAAGGTAGTCGTCGGAGATAAACGGAAGCCACAGCGACCGCAGGTAGGCCAGGAAGCAGAGTAGCGTGACAATCAAACTAGTCACCACCGCCAGCAAAGGCGTCAGCTTTTCAGACTGCTCTTGCCTGCTGAATAAAGGAACCAGCACCAAACTCCGGAACAGCGCACACAGTTGAACGAAGGTCGTCGCAAGCGATCGCACACGGAAAAATTGCGATGTGCCATGCAAGCGCGGATAGTGATGAACCGGCACCTCCACAACTTCCGCCCCGCTCATTTCCAGGCGCCGCACCAACTCCACACAAATCGTGCCGCTGGTCGAGATCAATTCCGAGTCCGCTAAAGCACTCCGGCGAATCAATCGGAAATCGCAGTCGATATCGCGCAACCGTATTCCAAACAGGCCCCGGGCTAAGCGGTTGTAAAGCCAGCCGATGGCCACCCGGTGCCACGGGTCGTTTCGTTCCATCTTGTATCCATTCACCAGTCCGGTCTCCGCCGTCACCGCCTTTAACAGCGATACCAGTTCGGATGGATCATATTGGCCATCGCCGTCGGTATAAAAGATGAATTCCTTCCGTGCGTTCGCAAAGCCACTCCGCAACGCCGCCCCGTAGCCGCGATTCTCGGAATGCGTCACCACTCGCAAGCGCGGATGGTATCGAACGCGCATTTCCTCCAAAACCTTCGCCGTATCGTCGGAGCTGCCGTCGTTCACCACAATCACTTCGTAGTCGACCACGTGTGCGCGAAGCACCGCGAACGTGCGCGCCAGCAAGTCCGGAAGCGCCCGCGAGTCGTTAAAAGCCGGGAAGAAAACCGATAATCCAAACGGAAACGGACACTCGTCCGTACTGCTGCAATTCACACTGATCACCCATTACAACGTTGCGCTAGTGCGCGATTGCAAAAGATGATCTCACCTGATTCCTGAAAGGTCAAGTACTATTCGGTCCATGCCGTACCAGGACCATGTCGACAACTCCGCTAGTTGGAACCGTCGCGTCGATGGCCGTCGGCGAACGAATCCTCAGTCCAAGAAAGTGGTACCTGAATTTCTCATCCCTTCAACCGTTTAGCCAAAAATACGGGACGTAACCACATCCGCACGCTATCCTCGATCAAGAAATACGGTCATCCGGCAACCATCTTCACAGGCCGATGCAATCGAAAAAGCAATTTTGTACCAACGAACCCAAATTGCACCGGTTCCCCGGAAGATTGGCTTCGTTCCGTAATTTCCCAAACCGTCAATTGACTCCCGGCCACCCAGCCCGCAAACTGAAACCATGGGATTCGACCAATACCACGAACCAGCCTCAGAGCTGTCGCAGGAAACACGCACGTTCGCCCGCATGATCGTTTCGATGATCGAGGAAGCCGAAGCCATCAACTGGTATGAACAACGCATCTCCGTCGAAAAAAACAGAGCTGCAAAAGCCATTATGAAGAACGCGCAACAGGAAGAGATGAAACACTTCGGCATGGATCTGGAATTTCTCCTCCGCCAGAAACCGAAATGGCAGGCGATTCTGAAAGAGATCCTCTTCAAGCCCGGCGATATCGTGGAGCATGGGGAAGAAGCGGAACACGACGCCAGCTAGTGTACTGTCCGACAAATAACTGGACACAAGATACGGCTTGCTCACGCGCGCGGCTCAATCTCGAACTCGTTGCCGCAACGGTAGTTTCCGAGCCGCGACTGTAAAGGAGCGGTTTCCGGTAGTGTCCACCCCATTCGCGGACACTACACTAACGCCGGTCACTTCATGTATTCCAGAAACTGGCGCGCGTAGCTGTCTAACGTTTTCATTTCGCCGCCGTCGCGCAGTTGTGAGCACATCTCGTAGGCGATGCTGCCGGTGAAACCTGTGCTCCGCAATGCCGCCAGGAATGCCCGATAGTCGATAAAGCCATCCTGCATCGGCACCGCCTGAATAGCGGGCAGTTGTGGAGTGTAGTTCACCAGCGCGGAATCGTACTTGTAGCGCGGGCGCAGCACGTAATTGGCAATTGTCGTATGCACCGTCATCGGACCAAGCGTCCGTGCCGCCGCCACGATATCCACCCCATGCAGCGCCGGTGCCCAGGCATCGAACAGCGCCTTGCAATTCGGCTCACCAACGTTGGCAATCAGGTCCGCGTGGCTTTCAAATCCAACGGCCAGGTCGTGATGGTTCTGCACACCAATCGTCACACCGAATTCCGCCGCCCGCCGGCAGCACTCCGCAATCGCATCCACCACCATCTTCCATTGCGGTGAGAACTGCGCAGCAGGGTGTTCATACCCGGTGAAGATGCGCACCAGCGGGCAGCCAATATCGCGCGCCAGTTCCGCCAGCGCGGTGACATGCTGAATCTGAATCTCGCGATGAGGAATCTCAGCGTGCTCCAGATCGGAGGTGAAGTTTGTGTATCCCGCCAGGCAAACAGGCTTCACCCCGGCCGTTTGTAACCGGTCGCGCAACGCCGCCCGTCGCGCCAGGCCGAAGTCCAGCACGGAAAGGTGCGGCCGCTTCGCCATCAACATGACGCTGTCGTAGCCAAGTTCGGCGGCCTTGGCAACAAAGTCTTCCACGGGCAAAAAGGCCTGTCCCCAAAGTCCGGCATAACTGACGGAATGCAGCGCAAGTTCATTGGCCATCGTTCACAAATCCTCAGTCCTTATAATAGGGTGACTACTAACTCATGCGCTGGAAACTTTCGTTCGTCCTTCTACCAATTCTCGCATTGGCCGCCTGCTCTTCAAAAGGTCCTGAAACATCGTCATCGCAATTGCACGCGGCCGTTTCACCGCAGGACGGCTTGCCCGGCATGCCGCCGGTTCTTGATCCCAAAGACATCTATTCCGAAGACGCGCCTGGAAAGCTCAGTCCGGTAGTAAAGAACTTCCCGTCGCGCATCTATGTGCCCAACAGCGGCAGCAATACCGTGGACGTCATTGATCCGAAGACCTACAAGATTGTGGACCACTTCGCCGTCGGCAGGCAGCCGCAGCACGTCGTTCCATCCTGGGACCTGAAGACGCTATGGGTCTTGAACGACCTTGGCGACACCGTAACTAAGGTCGATCCCGCAACCGGGGAGAAGGGCAAGACCATTCCCGTTCTGGATCCCTATAACATGTACTTCACTCCGGATGGAAAGTACGCCATCGTGGTTGCCGAGCGAATGAAGCAGCTCGATTTCCGCGATCCGCAAACCATGAAACTGCAAGCCACGCTAAAGGTCGATTGCCGCGGAGTGGATCACCTGGATTTCTCCGCCAACGGCCGGTATCTGATCGCCAGCTGCGAATTCTCATCCGAGTTGCTCAAGGTGGACGTCGCCCAACGAAAGGTGCTGGGCAAGATTAAGGTAGAGCCCGGTGGTATGCCGCAGGACGTAAAACTCTCGCCCGACGGCAAGGTCTTCTACGTGGCGGACATGATGGCGCACGGCGTATATTTGATCGATGGCGACGATTTCAAGCGCATCGGATTCGTGCCAACGGGAAAGGGAACTCACGGGCTCTACGCCAGCCGCGATTCCAAGTTCCTCTACATCTCCAACCGCGGCGAAGGCAGCGTCTCGGTGCTCGACTTTGCCACCAGGCAGGTGGTCAAGAAGTGGAAGATTCCCGGCGGCGGCAGTCCCGATATGGGTGGCGTATCGGCCGATGGTAAAGTTCTGTGGCTCTCCGGCCGTTACAGCAAGGAAGTCTATGCGATCGATACTGGCAGCGGCGAATTGCTGGCAAAGGTTGCCGTCGGCAAAGGCCCCCATGGACTCTGCGTCTATCCGCAGCCTGGCCGCTACTCCTTGGGCCACACCGGTGTATTTCGCTAGGCTCGTCGCCTGCACGCTCATTGTCCTCGTCTCGGTATCCGGCGCCGCCGTGAAGAAGCCCGCTAAGCGCGTGCTCGACCCGCCTATAGATTTGAATACCGCCAGTCCCAAGGATCTGCAAACGCTCCCCGGTGTAGGGGCGGCCACTGCCAAACGGATTGTCGCCGGAAGGCCGTACAGCTCCGTTCAGGATTTGAAACGAGCCGGCGTTTCAAGAAAGACTGTCGAGACGATTTCGCAAATGGTCACCGCCGGTAGCGGTTACGGCGTCGCGTCGTCCGTTCCCGCTAGTTCCGTTCCGCCTCCACCTACCCCCGGAATGGTGTGGGTGAACCTGGAAACCAAGCGCTATCACAAAGAGGGTTCACGCTGGTTCGCCGCCACGGGTCACGGGAAATACATGACCGAAGACGACGCGCAGCGTGCAGGGTACCGTCCCGCCAAAGACTGAACGCTACTGCGGCATCGCAATTTCAATCGGCGCTGACTTCGCACTCTCGTTCCCGGTCTGATCAATGGCTGAAAGCGCATACCTGTACTTCTTGCCCGGCATAACCGCCTTGTCGCTGAAAGACGGTTCTTCCAAAAGCGCCGCAATCGCTTCGAAGGCACCAGCTTCCACCGCGCGATACATCCGGTATCCCTTCAGGTCTTCCTCTGTATTCCTGTCCCAGGAAAGCTCCACCGAGTCAATACCCGCCAGCGCCGTCAGCCCAGCCGGCGCCGCAGGCGGGAACTCATCTTTTGGCGTGATAGCGACGATAACCGACGGTTCGCTCTCCGCCGCGTTCACCATCGCCACCACTTGATATCGGTGCTCTTTCCCGAAAGCTGCTGCGTTATCCAGATATTCGGCCCGATCCACTTCAGCCGTCTTTGCGTCGTCAAGCCGCACCACCCGCCACTTCTCTCCGGCGCCCGCCCACGTAATTCGCACGCCTTGTGGGTCAGACTTGGCGACAAGGTTTGCAGGCGGCTCCACCGCGGAATCCACGGACAACGTTACCGTGTTCGACCAGTCGGAAAAGCGGCCCCGGGTGTTGTCGATCCGCACCCGTACCGTAGCGTCCTGCCCAATCCAATCCGTGGCCGGCACTTCCACGTGCCCCTTTTCGGAAGGCATTGTTACCGGCTTGTCGCCGATCTGCAGCTCGATCGGCCCAGGGTGTTTGATCAGCAGTCCTTCCGTGGTGCGCAGCGGAAGCGTAAAGTCGATGATGATCTTTCCCCCGCGCTGTACCGCGCGAAGATCCGTCACCTTCTCTGGAATATTCAGTGCGGGCGGAAGCGGATCTCCCACATAGCCGCATCCCGATAGCAGAACGCTAAGAACAAACGCCGCGGTAAATGTTCTAACCATCCAGAGCCATTTAGAGGATGTAGCGGCTCAAGTCCTGATCCTTCACGATTTCCGCCAGTTGGTTCCGGACATAAACGGCATCGATCTTGACCGTCTTCTTCTTCAAGTCCGGGCCGGCGAATGAGATCTCTTCCAGGATCTTCTCCAGCATGGTGTGCAGCCGGCGCGCGCCGATGTTCTCCGTGGTCTCATTCACCCGCGCAGCAAAGCGGGCGATCTCCTCCAACGCATCGTCGGTGAAGGTAAGCTTGATCCCCTCGGTCTCCAGCAGGGCGATGTATTGCTTGATCAGCGCGTTCTTCGGTTCTTTCAGAATGCGGATCAGATCTTCCTGCGTGAGCGATTTCAGCTCCACCCGAATAGGAAAGCGCCCTTGCAATTCGGGAATCAGATCGCTGGGTTTGGATACGTGGAACGCGCCGGCCGCAATGAACAGGATGTGATCGGTGCGCACAAACCCGTGCCGCGTGTTCACCGTGGTGCCTTCCACAATCGGCAGAATGTCCCGCTGCACGCCCTCGCGGCTAACGTCGGGCCCATGCCCGCCTTCCCGGCCCGCAATCTTATCGATCTCGTCCAGGAAGATGATGCCGTTCTTCTCCACCCGCTCCAGCGCCACTCTGGTTACCTGTTCCATATCGATGAGCTTCTGTTCTTCTTCCTGAACCAGGTATTCGATCGCTTCACTCACCCGCATCTTACGCTTGCGCGTACGCGGACCAAAAAGCCCGGGCAGGATATCTTTCAAATTGATATCCATCTCCTCGGCTCCGGCATTGGAGGCGAATTCAAACGTCGGGCCGCGCTCTTTTACGTCGATCTCCACCAGCCGGTCGTCCAGCTTTCCGGCGCGCAGTTTGTCCCGCAGCTTCTCGCGGGATTTATCGGCGGTGTCGCTCGGCTCGGGTTGCGGCGGAATCAGCAGATCCAGCAGCCGCTCTTCGGCATTCCGTTCGGCGCGGTCGGCCACTTCTTCCAACCGCTCTTCACGGACCAGATCAATCGCGATGTCCACCAGATCGCGGATCATCGCTTCCACATCGCGGCCCACGTAACCCACTTCCGTGAATTTGCTCGCT
>JBBRNO010000122.1:0-21154 GCA_038230275.1 Bryobacterales bacterium | reverse complement strand
TTCGTCAGCGACAAATCGCTGCGCCAACTTCTTCGCAATGAAATGCGCGGTGGACGGGTGATGGGCCACGATATCCAGCACTTTCATTCCATCTTCCACGCCGCCGCCCGCAGGAATCGTTACCCCAAGCACCACCTTCTCGCCCTTGTCGTGAACCCGCGCATTGAATTCAAATCCGCCGCCACGGTAGGGCTGGTTGATAGTCCACCCGGTAAAACAGCGCGCTACCTCTACAATATCTTTCTGTGAATAGCCGCCATCCACGCCCAGCGTGTGAAGTTCCAGCAACTCGCGAGCGTAATTCTCATTGAGGCCGCGGGTGCGTTTTCCGTTCTTACCGCCGCGCATTCCCGCCACGGCCTCCGGCGAAACGGATTGCCAGTTGTCCAGATACCAGAGCATGGCTGGGTTCTTGGCGGTGGCCTCCAGCATCTGGCGGAAGTTGCCAAGCACGTTGGGCCGGATGGCGTCGCGCTCATAGGCCGTTACCAGGAACCGGTCCGCGCCCTTGTCTAGAAAAACGTTGAAATGGTTGAACCAGAAATCAGTCAATACCTCGTTCAACTGCCGTTCGCTATAGATGGCGCGGTAGAGCTTCCCTTCCGCCAGATCGTGCGCTACCAATTGTTGTGGTGCGGCGGCTTCCAGCATCTTTCGGCGGACGTCCGGCGAAGCATAGGCGAATAGTCCTCTCCCGGCGCCTTGTGGGAGGGCGAACACGACCTTCTGCAATTTTTCGGGCGGCATAGAGCGGAAGAATTCTGCCTTCTGTTCCGGCGTGCCCTTTCTCATCGTGTGGATTTCGGCAGGGGAAAGAATGTCGGTGATTGGCACCTTTTCCGCGGCTGGAATTTTGCTGTCGTCCACGCCTTTCTTTTCCAATTTCGCCTTGTAGCGCTCGGCCAGTTGTTCCAGAACCGCCCGCTTTCCCGGATCATCCGGAAGCGGCATATTCCCTTTAGCGATGGCGGCGATGACTTGGGGCGGCGGGTAGTTCCGCGTCAATTCGGCGGTTGTCATCGATAGCGATAGCAGCGGCGCCAATCTAGCATCGAGTGTCGGGTTTTCCGGAATGTTTTCCGGATGCAACTGCAGGTCGATCCATTTCTTGAGACCAATCTTCTGGACTGCCGCGACGTCTCCTGTCCGGGGGCCATACGTCAACCTCCCGAGCGCGTGTAGAATTTCCTGATTTTTGTCCAGTTTCGAATGGAAAAGGTCCGGCCGGGCCGATACTATCGATCCCACGGCTAGTCCCGCTAAGACTGTCAATCCTAATAACTTATTCTTCATTCTCTCATTACCTGCTCACTCCATCTAACCCAAAGGACGGTGGGAAGTTCGCCTTGGACTGTAAAAAAATGTTTACAACTTCCTCGTGAGGTACTCCACCTGGAGTCGGGTACGACTTATTTGCGAGGCGAATTATGGACTACTGCATTGTCCTCCGCGACGGTTCGGCGGGATGCATTCCGGCCAACCGGCTGCAGGCGAATCCCTCGATTTCGATCTTGCTGATCGAAAGTGGCGTGGGAGAAGCATCGGCGGGCGAGACCCAGGTGCGCCCAGACCGCTGGGATTTTGATTTGTGGAAGGCTTTGGGCAACGACGGATGGAACTTTGGGCAGATGGTTCCCTTCGCCGCTCCTGAACGCGTGCTTCGCGGTCACATTAGCGAACTGACCGAGTCCCTCCTGGATGCTGCAACCGAGTGCGGAATACCGCCGAATGGAGACTGCAACGGATGGACGAAGGAGGGTGCCGGACTCTTCCACGTCGCGTCCGGCGGTGGCGGCTTTTGTCCTGGCCGTCGCGCCAGACACGGCGGCCTTCGGTGTCAAGCCGGAATGGGCCAGAGCGAAGTTCTACTCCGAGGGACGCCTTTCGTCTATTCTAGCTTTGGCTAGCGAACTGCAGGCAAGCCATTTCCAAAGTTTGGCTGCCCGCGGATTCTCTCGGCAACATGCATTCGGCTTTGCTGATGCATTACGCACCACAGCGAAACCCGCGCCGGCTACAATGCTGCGGTAGCCTGTGAAGCATGGGCCAAAACGACGGATTTCTAAGCCCGGACGCTAAGCGTGCCGGATTGACGCAGGTGCTGGAAACCTACGCCGCGCGTTATCGTAACGACCTTCTTGAATCAGTAATCCCGTTCTGGATGAAGCACGCGCCAGATCGCGAGCACGGCGGTTATTTCACCTGCCTGGAGCGGGATGGAACCGTCTACGATACGCGGAAATACGTCTGGCTACAGGGCCGGATGGTGTGGATGTTCAGCAAACTGCATAACGAGCTGGAGCAGCGTCCAGAATGGCTGGATATGGCGAAGCTCGGACTCGGTTTCATCCGCCGTTATGCGCGGGATGGGAAGGGCCGGTGCTATTTCAGCCTGACGCGGGAAGGCAACCCGGCCTTCTATCAGCGGAAGCCGTATGCAGCAGTGTTCGTGATGATGGGCCTGCTGGAATATTCGAAGGCCACCGGCGACCAGGAAATCCGTGACGAAGCTGTTGCGTTATTCTGGTCGATCCGCGATTGGATCGCCCATCCGGAGCTGATGGACCGGCCGGTATTTCCAGGAGGCTCCGCGGTCAGTAGTCTGGCGGATGTAATGGTGGTTGCCTCCATGGCCATGGAGCTGGCTGCGGTATCGCCCGATCCCAGATACGGCGAGGTGATGCGGGATTGCTTGGAGGCCGCATTCCAGCACTACGACGCCAACCGGCGCATCTTGATGGAAACTGTCGCGGTGGATGGATCGAGCCTCGCCGCAACCCCCGAGGGGCGGCTTTTTTGTCCGGGCAGTTCGCTCGAGGTAGCCTGGTTCCTGCTGCATTTATTGCAGCGCTTTCCCGATGACACCCGCCTGCGGCAGGTGCTTGCAATTATCGAAGGCTCGCTGGAATTCGGGTGGGATCGCGAATTCGGCGGCCTGTACTACTTCATGGACGTGGAGGGCCGTCCCACTCTACAACTGGAATCGTCTATGAAACTCTGGTGGCCACACACGGAGGCACTGTACGCGGTGTTGCTCGCACATTCCATCACTAGGGATGAAAAATGGCTCACTTGGCTGGAACGGCTGTACAGCTACGCCTATCGGCATTTCGCGGATCCGGAGTTTGGGGAATGGTTTGCTTACTGCGACCGGCAGGGCAACCTGACGCACAATTTGAAAGGGAACAACTACAAGGGAGGATTTCACGTTCCTCGGTTTCTGCTATTGAGTGTGCAGTTGCTGGAGCGAATTCAAGGGACTTAGCGTCCATAGATGTTTGGAAGGCCCATGTTAGCAACAAGGAAAGGTTTGGCTCCCCGAGAGGATTCGACCTTAGAACCAATTGGTTAACAGCCGAAAAGGTTGCAGCCTCCTCCTGTTGCTGACTTCCACAGAGCGGGTTTCCTCCTGCTATCCCTGCACTCGCGGCCGCGCTCAGGTGCAGTTGATGCATGCACGCCTGCCCGTGCGGTTACTACGGCGACCCCACGCGCGAGTGCCGGCGCACGCACGCCCTCATTCAACGCTACCTGGGTAAAGTCAGCGGGCCGTTGCTGGACCGGATCGACCGGCACATCGAGGTTCCCGCCGCCGCCTATGAAGTTCTACGTTCGAACGACAAGGTCGTGACCTCCGAAGAGATGAGGGAACGCATTCTCAAAACCCGCGCCATTCAGCAAACTCGCGGTTTCTACAATCCGGAAATTCCCCCGCGGCAGTTGCGTTCGTTATGCGCGCCCGACCGGATGCTGAGAGTGGCACGGACGATTGCGGATCTCTCGGCATCGGACGGCGTCAGCGGCAAGCACCTGGCGGAAGCGGTGCAATACCGGGGCCTGGATCGCGGTTACTGGACCTGACTCCGGGCTGGTCCGTGAGAATCATCCAACAGGACGATTCAATCCTACTAGCGCCGGCCGGCTTTATTGCAGTATGCTTGCGCTCACGCTCCATGATTCGATACTTAGTTGTAGCCTCTCTCGCACTTCTGTCTTGGATCACCTACGTGGACCGTGCCGCCATCTCCTCGGCGAAAGATCAGGTGGCGGTCGAATTTGCGCTGGACGACAAATCCATCGGACTCGTCTTCAGTGCATTTGCGCTTGGCTACGCAATCGGACAGATCCCGAGCGGTTGGGCCGCGGATCGCTTTGGGCCTCGCCTGCTTCTGACCGCAGTAGTAGCGCTTTGGAGTGTCCTCACCGGTTTGACGGGAATGGTGCACTCTTTTATCGCTTTGCTGGCCGTTCGTTTTGCTTTCGGGCTCGCCGAAGCCGGCGCGTACCCCGGCACTGCCCGAGCCTTCTACAACTGGCTGCCCGCCTCTGAGCACGGCCGCGCTAACGGCATTGTATTCGCGGCATCGCGCCTGGGCGCCGCCCTGGCCTTCCCGATCATGGCCTGGCTGCTGCAGCATCGTTCGTGGCGCGATACGTTTTACCTTATTGCCGTCCCGGGCCTGCTCTGGGCTGTGCTTTGGTTTACTTTCTTTCGCGATCGAGCCGCCGCCCCGGTGCTTGCGCAATCCGAGGCCCTGAACCTGAAGCAGGCTCTCCGCACCACACCCTTCCGTCTTGCGATGTGTCAATACTTCGCCGCGAATTTCACTACATTTCTTTGCCTGTCCTGGATGAATCCCTACCTCAAGCACAGGTTTTCGCTCTCCGCCGGCGACGCTGCTTTTTACACCATGCTGCCGCTGCTGGTTGGCGCGACGGCGCAATGGATCTCTGGTTACTCAGTGGATCGACTGTTCGCCTCTCGTTTCCGGCCGCGCTCCCGCATGATTCCAGCAATCATCGGATTTCTCATTTCAGCTATCGGCGCCTGCGCTATTCCCTTCGCTCCCAGTGCGCCCGTCGCAGCGGTCCTGTTTTCGCTAGCGGCCTTCGGCGCGGAGATTACCATCAGTCCATCGTGGGCATTCTGCATCGACCTTGGGGGCAAGAATTCCGGCTCCGTTTCAGGCGCCATGAACACTGCGGGTAATTTCGGGTCCTTCGTTAGCGCAAACGCATTCCCCTGGCTGCAATCCGCCTTCGGCTCGGCTGGTCCCTATTTCTTTCTGGTTTGCGCCATGAACCTGCTGAGCGCACTCGCCTGGACGCGCATGCGCGGGCAGCGGACTGCCTATTGACCGTTACGCTCTACGCGAAAATGAATTTCCACCATCCCCGCTGTCTCTGAGAAACGCGGGCCTCGCATATCGAACGCCACAATCCGTAGCACATGGTCACCTGCCTTTAGAGATTGCGGATTCCAAAATTCCACATTGCCCAAAAGAAACGGCGCCCGCTGCCGGTAGCTGTACGGTGCCCCGTCCAGAAAAAACTCTACCCTCTTCAGCGGCCACCTCGCATGGCGGTCCTCGACAATTGCTTCAATCCAAACAGGATCCTTCAGCACCTGTCCATCGGACACTCCGATCACCTTAACCAGCGGGGATTCGTCGCTCTGGTAGACAGGGCGGGCTGGGATAGCGGAGCCGGTCAACCGGGCGACCTGCTCGAAGAACAGCCACTTCAGCGGAGAACTGATACGCCAATTGATCGGAGGGGACTGGAAGCCATCTTTATAGTTGTTAGTGCCTTGATCGTAGAAGCCCCAACCCACTCGCTCCTCGGCGGCGGCCCATAAGTTGAACACGCTCACACCGTCTTCATTAATCATCAACGGCTTTCCGAAACCTCCCATCCTGCGCATGCTTGCGATTTCCTCGTGCACGGCCTCCGGGGTCCGGCCGTTGGTGTGAAACAGCAGAAAGTCCGCTTCCTGAAACGCCTTCTCGTCTCTCGCGTTGCCCGCCCAACTCACACTCACGGGAAACTCGCCGGCCGCCTCCCGCCGGGCCAGTGCCAGAGCCTCCGCCGCGCCTGCCGGCGTCAGCAGTCGATGCTTGTACACTCTGACACCCACCTCATTCTGGATCTCGATGATGACGTTGCGATGCGGCTGCGCCTTCAGCCAGCGGACGGCATCCACAATGCCCCGGCGGACCCCGGCGTCACCCGGCAAATCGTCCACACGCGCGTTCCCGCCCTGGTAAAAAAGGCCAACCAACACAATCATGCCGAGTTCGTCCGCCCTGGCCAATACCTGCTTGACGCGCTTCATATAGGTCTCGCGCAAGGAACCGTCCGATTCGAAGGCGGTGTTTCGGTGAGGTTGCATCGCAGCATTCTCGCCGTAATTTCCATCCACCGGCCCGCCGCCCTGCAAGTTGATAGTAAACGCCAGCACGCCGCATCGTCTCCAATCGGGCAGCGCCGCCAGGAACTCCCGCAGGTTCCGGTCCGGGTCGTATGCGCCGTCCGGATAGTCGAACCACACCGGTCCCATGACGTTGGTGGCGTATGGATTCTGACGGCTGCCCTTGCCGGGATAGTTGGCGTCTTCAAATACGGCCTGCACGGCTCGCACATTCAGTAGTGTGCCGGCTACGTTGGAATTGGCGGTAGGGAAACCCTGTTCCAGCGTATATGTAATTTTTCCGTTGATCGTAAATTGGCTGCCGCGGATGCCAACCCGGGTCTGTTGCGCGAGTGCAAACTCCGCCGTGATTCCAAGCAGAAATAGCGCCGGAGCGATTTTGATTACCATCATTCTCAGCTCGTTATATCCGATCTTTCATCCGAATCCAAGGGTCCGCCAGAATCGTCCACAAGATTCCCGCAATTCTCCTAACAGCGGGAGTTCAACAAACGATAAGCTCCGCCCATTAGGAGGCTTCGTGCGTCTGTCCACATTCCTGAAAAGAGTCTCGCTGCTCCTCGCATTGGCCGTTAGCCCATCCGCGCTTTTCGCCCAAGTCGTCACGGCGCAACTGCAGGGCACGGTAACCGATTCGCAGGGCCTGACCATCGTGAAGGCTCCTATAGCAGCCACCAACGAACAAACGGGCCAACTATATACCGCCGAAACGAACGAGGCGGGAGCCTGGCTGATGCCGGTGCTCCCGGTGGGACGATACCGGCTGACGGTAGAGCAGCAGGGCTTCAAGCGCTTCAACCGCTCCGGTATCGAGTTGATCGCAAATCAGTCGGCCCGTCTCGATATTCAGTTGGAAGTCGGTTCGGTGACTGAATCCGTCAACGTGCAGGCGGAGCTATCTCCGGTCAACGTAACCACGGGCACGCTCGGCACGCTGGTGGATGAGCGGCGCATCGTCGAACTGCCGCTGAATGGCCGGAACGTGCTCAGCCTGGCGGCGCTCACTCCCGGCGTAAACCGCGTGTCCACTACGGACGCGCCATCGAACGACCAGCAGAGGATCAATGTAAATGGGGCGCGCAGCTATAACACGAACGTGCAACTGGATGGAGCGTCCATGTACCACGCCCATCGCGGCCAGGCGCTGATTGAACCGCCTCCGGACGCAGTTCAGGAAGTGCAGGTGATTACCAACGGAGTTTCCGCGGAGTTCGGACGCGGCTCCTCGGTCATCGCCGCCGTCACCCGGGGCGGAACCAATCAGATCCACGGTTCCGCTTGGGAGTTCTTCCGCAACGATGCGATGGACGCCCGGTCCTTTTTCGCTCCCACCGTCCCCAAGCTCCGTTTTAATCAGTTTGGAGGCACGGCGGGCGGACCCATTCGGCGCGATAAAGCTTTCTTTTTCGGCTCGTACCAGCGCCTGGAACGCAACGCCGATTCCATTGTGTCGAGCGCATTTCCGCCCACCGCGCAGGAACGGGCCGGCGACTTTTCCCAGTCCCGCGACGCGCGCCCGAACGATCCGCTCACCCCCGGCGTCCCATTCCCCAACGGCATCATCCCCGCTTCGAGGATAGACCCGATCGCGGTGAAACTGTCGGCTTTATTTCCGCTCCCGAATCAGCCGAATGGCAGCTTCATCGGCCAGCGGCCCGTCGCCCTGTCTAGTGACAATATCCTCGCCCGTGTGGATTACGATTTCACGAAAGCCGACCGCACGACCTTCCGCTTTTTCACAGACAGTCCCCGCAGCAGCAACCCCTACGCCGGCGGAAATATCTTCGGCTACACTTCGACGGTCACCAAGAGCCGTTCTCAAAATTCGAACCTGGCCCACACTCACACATTCTCGCCCGGGCTTCTTCTCGCGCTGCGCATGGGTTACACGCGATTCTTCTTTCCCGAGACTTTCAACGAACACCAGAGTTTGTCGAGTTTAGGCTCAAAGTTCACTTCCGGCGGGGGGCCCGGTGGACTTCCCTACCTGTCCATCGCTGGCCGCCTCACATCGTCCAGCAATCGGGAAGGATTCTTTGTCAGCGACCTGTATGAAGGTGGAGGAGACTTGAGCTGGTTTCGGGGAAAGCATGAAATCAAGTTCGGCCAATCCTATCAACGCATCCGATACCGCATCTCTCAGAATGGGCGATCCTACGGAGAGTTTGTGTTTAGCGGCATCTTTACGCGCAATTCATTTGCCGACTTCCTTCTGGGTCCGGCGGAATCGCTGCGGCAGGAAGCATACCGCGAAAACGACGCCCATTACTGGAACTTCGGGTCGTACGTTCAGGACCGCTGGCGCGTCTCGCGGCGGCTGACCCTAAACCTCGGTCTTCGCTATGAAGCACTCACTCCTTGGAGAGCACATGACGGACAATTTTCGTCGCTCGTTCCCGGCGTGCAATCCAAGCGGTTTCCCACCGCCCCTCGGGGCCTGGTTCTCCAGGACGACCCTGAGTTCCCCCACCAGACCAACGGGTTGAATTTCAGCCCGCGTGTCAGCTTCGCGTGGGACGTTCTGGGCAACGGCAAAACCAGCATCCGCGGCGGTTACACCATCAATTATGAACCGATGATCGGTCAGGTGGCAGGCCAAAACTCGCCGCCCTACACGCAAGATGTGCTCACCACCAATGTCGGTCCGCTATCGGACCCGCAGCGATTTATCACCGTGCCCTATGGCGCCCCGCGCGATCTTACGAACCCGAGGTTTGTGCTTCCGCTCGCGCTGACCACGTCGTTTGTGGGCGACGTCCGGACTGCCTACTCGCAGAACATCAACTTCACCGTGGAACAGGAGATACTGCCAAACACACTGCTGCAGGCCAGCTATGTAGGCGTGCTGGCCCGCCACGTCACGCAGACCAATCAAATGAATCCCGCCATCTTCATCCCCGGCCAGTCCACCACGCAGAATATCGATAGCCGCCGTATTTATGCGCCGGCGTTCGCGAGCGTGCAGGGTTACGCCACGGATGGCAATGCCAGCTACCACGGACTTCAGGTCGTTCTTAATAAGCGCTTCGCCAAATCCTATACGCTTGGCTTGGCCTACGCTTATCAAAAATCCATCGATGAAGGTTCCACCAGCGAGACTGCGGATAACTGGTTTCCCCAAGACCCTGCCAACCGGCGCGGCTCGCGCGGCCTGAGCGATTTCGATGTCCGCCAGCGAATCGTCGTGTCGGGCATCTGGGCTATTCCGTTTCTACGGACACAGCCGGGAATTCTGGCGCGTGCCCTTGGCGGATGGCAATTGGCGGGTATCGGTACGCTGCAGGACGGCAACCCGATCGCCATCACCTCCGGACGGGACAACTCTCTCCGCGGAGTTGGAAAGGATCGCCCGAACAACACGGGGAATCCCAATTTGCCTTTGGATCGTCCCAAGGGCGAAATGCTGTTGCGCTATTTTGACACCAGTAAGTTCGTGCAAAATCCCACCGGAACGTTCGGCAATACCGGCCGCAATCCCATCATCGGTCCTGGACTCGCCATCGTCGATCTCAGCCTGTCTAAGAAATTTAGAGTGTGGCGTGAAGGCAAGAGTCTCGACTTTCGCTGGGAGGTATTCAACGCCTTCAACCGCGCCAATTTCGCCAATCCCAGCGGGAATCTGGCCGGTACCGCCACGTTCGGCCGTATCACATCAGCCGGAGCCGGGCGCGTTCAGCAACTCGGTTTGCGTTTCGCATTCTAGTCATGATTCCAACTATGCGCACCTTCCTGTTATCGCTACTCACGGCCGCCGCGGCTTTCGCGGTCGACGTCGAGCAGTTCAAGCCGCACGACTTCTCCTTCAAGGCGCAGTCTACCGGTAATCCGTTCGATACCGATCTGGTTGGACAGTTTACAGGTCCCGACAACTTGTCGTTAACCATTCCGGGTTTCTACGATGGCGATGGCAACTATCGCATTCGCTTTTCTGCTCCGCTTCCGGGTGAATGGCGGATGCGAACCATTTCGTCTATTGCCGCGCTGAACGCAAAAAGCGAATCCATCCGCGCGCTCCCCAACCGCAATTCGCGGGTCCACGGAGTTCTTGAGATCGACCGCGAGCATCCCTACCATTTTCAGTTCCGCGACGGATCGCGATTCTACCTGATGGGCTATGAAGCGGACTGGCTATGGGGCGCCGACATGCTCGATCCGCAGCGGAAGCTGATGCATCGCCTTATCGATCAGATTGACGCACGGGGCTTCAATTATGTACTCGTCAATGTCTACGCCCATGACACCCGTTGGTGTCCAGGGAAGGTCAACGAATGGGACTTCGGTCCCGCTCCGGTCTATGTATTCGGCGGGACAAATGAGAAACCGGACCACACAGTTCTGAATCCGCGCTTTTTCCAGATCTACGACGGCATGATGGAGGCGTTGCGGGAGAAGGGCATCATCGCGCACATTATGCTGAAGGTTTATAACAAGGATGTGAACTGGCCCGCCAAGGGCAGTGCGGATGAGGCGCGCTTTTTCCGCTATGTCACGGCGCGCTACCAAGCCTATCCGAATATCGTTTGGGACTTCGCCAAAGAATCTTATAACGAGAAGAACGATACGTTACAGAAGAATCTGCTCGACCTTGTGCGCTCCTCCGACGCCTACAGACATATGACCGTCGCTCATGATGACGACGCCTATGAGTGGAACAAGGAGTTCAATGCCAATCTGGATTTCCGCGTCGACCAGCAACACGCCGATTGGGAGCAGATGGTAGCGTTTGATCGCACCCTTCGCGCCCGCCCTGTAGTCAATGTGGAATTCAGCTACGAACTCGGCGTGGAGAAACTGCCCACGCACACCAACGTCAACCAGGTGGACTGGAAAGAGATGCTGCGCCGGGCTTATCTCATCACAATGGCCGGCGGCTACGTTGCTTATTACTACAACAACACCGCCTGGGACATCGTGAAGCCGGACCCGGAGCCGCCGGGTCACGCCCGCTGGCAGATCCTAAAGCAATTGTTCGAAAGCGTTCCGTACTGGCGAATGGATCCGGTTCCCTCGCTCGCCGTTGGGGGAACGTGCATCGCGGAGGCAGCCGCGAACTGGCTCTGCTACCTCGAAGGCTCCAAGCCGCGGCGCAAGGAAAACACACTGGTGCTGAACCTGACCGGATTGAGCGGCCCGGCCTCCGCGGAATGGGTGAATTCCTGGACAGGAGAACGGAAGGCAGCCGGACAAACCGCCGGAGGTGTCGTCTCATTCGAGTATCCGCAGGAGTTCGCGCCAGCCCCCGCGCTTCTGCTGCTGCGGCGCAAATGACGAACCATACTCCTCGTCCGCTACGCGGCGCAATGATCGGCTGCGGCTTTTTCGGCAGGATCCAGCACGAAGCGTGGAGCCGCATTCCCGGCGTCGAGATCGTGGCCGCATGCGATCCGGTGCTGGATCGCGCGCGAGCGTTTTCCGCCCATGCATTTGCCAACGCGCAAGACTTACTCGCATCGGTGGATCTTGACTTCATCGATATCGCAACGCGCCCCGATTCCCATTTGGAGTTGCTCCGCCTGGCGGTGGCGCATGGCCTTCCCGCCATCTGCCAGAAGCCGTTGGCCAACACCATCGAGGACGCCCGAGCCATTGCCAAACTCGCCGCCGGCGCTTCCCAACCGCTCATGGTGCATGAAAACTGGCGCTGGCAACCGTGGTTCCGCCAGGCGCACCGCCTAATCTCCGACGGCGCGATTGGCCAGCCCATCTGCCACCACTTTCGCATCCGGCAGCGCGATGGCCTTGGCGGTAACGCGTATCCCAATCAGCCTTACTTTCGTGAGATGCCGCGGCTGCACATCCATGAAACCCTTGCCCATTCCATCGACACGGCCCGGTATCTCTTCGGCGATGTGTGCTCCATTCATGCGTGCGTGCGGCGATTGAATCCGCTCATTGCGGGAGAAGACCGAGCCCTGCTGACGGTATCGCACGTCTCCGGCGTCGACGGGGTTATCGACGGCCATCGTTTTCTCGATCCCGATCCGCCGGGTCCCGCCATGGGTGACACCGTTATTGAAGGTCATTCCGGGGTGTTGCGGATTTCCGCCCCAGGAGAAATCACTCTCAATGGAAAGAGTATTTACATGCCCGGAGAGTTGCCCGGTTACAAGGGGGATAGCGCCCGTGCCGCCCAGATGCACTTCATCGAGTGCCTTCGCACCAGCGCCGCCATGGAATCCAGCATCGCCAACTATTGGAACACTTTTGCGGCGGTGGACGCTGCCTACACGAGCGTCTCCTCGCAGCGCACAATTGCCGTAGAATAGCCGTCAATGCCGTTTCAATTCATTAACGACCTGCCCACTGAGCCCTTCCTCATTGAGCACCTGACGATGCCAAACGGAAACTACGAACTGCCCCTCAATGCGCGATTTCCTCTCTCCATCAAAGTGTTCGCGTATTCCGGGCCCCCTCGTACGTATCCTCTCAATTGGCACGCGCGGCTGGAGCTCTTCATCCCGGTGGAAGGGGCCGGACGATTTCAAATGGGAGAACGCGTCGTTGCATTTACCGCGGGTGACATCATTGTCGTCGACGTAAAAAGCTTCCACGGACTGCTGGAATTCAGCGGCCAGAATCCGCGCGCGATCGTCATCAGCTTTCTTCCTGAACTGATCTGCACTCTGGGATCGCTTGCCTGCGACTCCCAATATCTGATTCCTTTTTATGTGCAGCACGACTCCCTCGAACCGGTGCTGCGGCGAGCCGACCGGTTGGGTGCGCCCAGTCATGCCGCCATTCGCAAATTGTTAAACTGCTATTTCAGTGCGGCCGGCGGGCTCCACGTGGAAGCGGGGTGTAAGGTTTATCTGCTGGAAGTTCTTTATTTCCTCTCGCTTCACTTTGGCTTTTCGCAGCAGGCGCAAGCGGTCCTGCTGGAACAGCGCCGCCTGGCGGAACGTCTTGGTAACTTGCACTCCTGGCTGCGCGATCACTATGCGGAGAAGATCAGCGTCTCCCACGTCGCTTCCCTCTGCTTTATGAGCGAATCCCAGTTCATGAAGGTGTTCAAGAAGGCAACGGGTTCCACGTTTATTCACTATCTGACACAGCTTCGGCTTACGCAGGCACTGCGGCTGCTGCGGGAAACCGCGTTGTCGGTCGGGGAGATCGCCGCGCAGGTTGGCTTCAGCGACCAAAGTTATTTCGATCGCACTTTCAAGAAACACTTCCATTCCACGCCGAACGAGTCCAGGCGCGGCATTATCCAATGATTCAGAAAAATATAGCAATGCTACCGGGTGACGGAATTGGGCGCGAAGTGCTCGCGTCGGCTGAGCAGGTCCTGCGGGCACTGCCCGGTCTTGCCTTCAACCTGACGGAATACCCTTGTGGCGCGGGCGAATATCTGCGCTCCGGGGACCCTCTGCCGGCAGCCACAATGGAGGCCTGTGAGAAAGCCGACGCAATCCTCCTGGGGGCCATGGGGTTGCCGCAAGTCCGCTGGCCGGATGGACGAGAGATGGCTCCCCAACTGGATCTCCGCGAGCGATTGGGTTTGTACGCCGGGGTGCGGCCGGTGCGGCTCTACCACCCGTCTCACTCTCCTCTGCGTACAGCGTCCATCGACTATGTACTGGTGCGGGAATCGACGGAAGGACTGTTCTCCACCCGTCTACGGCCCCGCGACCGGAACGCCGCGAAAGTCGTTGACGAGTTGCTGGTCAGCCGCATTGGCTCTGAGCGGTTGTTTCATTTTTCATTCCGGCTGGCGCAATCCAGGCGCGGCAAGCTGACGCTCATCGATAAGGCCAACGTTCTGCCTTCGATGGCATTCTTTCGCGAGATCTTTGACCAGGTTGCCACGCATTACCCCGATGTCGAGACAGAGCGGATTTATGTGGACGCGGCTGCGCTCTATCTGATCCAGCAACCTGAGCGCTTCGATGTGCTGGTTACAGAAAACATTTTCGGCGACATTCTTTCGGATCTGGCGGCAGCTACTGTGGGCGGCATGGGTCTGGCCCCCTCAGCGGATATTGGGGACAAATATGCAGTGTTCCAGCCGGCTCATGGGTCGGCTCCGGACATCGCCGGCCAGGGAAAAGCAAATCCCGTCGCCACGATTCTGTCCGTCGCACTGATGCTGGATTGGTTCAACCAACAGGTATACACCGATGCAGCGGCTCGCATCCGCTCCGCTGTCGAGCGTACGCTGTCGAACCCGGAAAATGCCACGGCGGACTTGCGCGGACGGCTGAACACACAAGAATTGACAGGCCGCATTATAGAGGCTTTATGAGGGCGGGTTTTCAGCTCTACGACACACACACTCATCTTGGGTCCGCTTATCACAGCGGCCGGGAGATGACCGCCGAAAGCATGCTGGCGCACATGGATAGCGTGGGCATAGACCGCAGCCTGCTGATTCCATTTCCTGTTGTCTCGGATTACCGCGCCGCGCACGACACCATTGCTAACGCGGTTCGCCAGCATCCCGATCGCTTCAGCGGCGCGCTCTGTTTGAATCCCTTCCTGCCGGAACAGGAAGTGGCCGCCGAGGTTAGGCGCGGAGTCGAGAGTCTGGGCATGCGGGCTCTGAAATTGCAGCCGCAGTTCTGCGGTCTTAATCCGCTTTCTGCGAAGGCTTCCTGGTTCTTTGGCTTAGCCAACGAGCATCGGCTTCCCGTTGTGGTGCACACGGGCGCAGGCGCTCCGTTTGCGCTTCCGTCGCTTCTAATCGCCGCGGCGCGCGAATATCCCGGCCTTCCGATTGTGATCGCCCATAGCGGCAGTCCCATTTACTATCTGGAAGCGATCATCGCCGCCCAGACGTGCCCCAATCTCTACCTCGATTTATCTAGCCTCATGCCCCATCAGGTGCTCGACGTTCTGAAGCACATCGATCCTTCCCGCTTGATGGCTGGTTCGGATGTTCCGGAGAGTGCCGCCATCGAAATGGCGAAGATCGTCGACTTAAACGTCGCCGAATCCATACGCCGCGAAATCCTTTGGCAAACCCCTCGCCGGCTATTCGATCAAATGCTTTAATTCACAGTTGAGCGCCCGCCCGCTACCTTCGGCCAATGTATTTCATGAAGCACCTTACCTGTAGCTTCTTAAGATTCGCGGTGCTTACTCCCCCGGATTGCTGGCGACAAATCCAGGAACTTACCACTCAGTGATAAATCCGCCGGCGCCTCGCTTCATGAACTCCAGAACTTCCTAGAATGGCGGCTGATCACGATGCATGATATTCATGTTCTGCGGGCCGATATTGTGGACTGTTAACCAAACGTGCGCTAGTGTAGTGGCCGCGAATTGGGTGGACAGTAACGGAAACCGCTCCTTTACAGTCGCGGCTCGGAAACTACCGTTGCAGCAGGGAGTTCGAGACCGAGCCGCGCGCGTGAGCAAGCCGTTTCTTGTGTCCAGTTATTTGTCGGACAGTGCGCCAGTCGGCGGAGAAGGTGAGAAGCTCCAGAGAAGACCGTAGAGTCCGCAAAAATGGCCCCACCATTAACAAACGGTGATTTTGGAGCGGGAGACGAGATTCGAACTCGCGACATCAACCTTGGCAAGGTTGCACTCTACCAGCTGAGCTACTCCCGCTCGATAGTACTTCTGTATTGTCTCTCGGCTGAAACACGGATGTCAATTAAGGCAATTGCCGTGCCTAAACCAAGTCTATGCATTTCTGTTTCAAGCGTGTGTCAGCAGCCTGTAACTCTATGTAAATAAAATGGAAATAATTTGAGAAAGATGTAGACATTGCGGTGGAAATTCTGTGCTAGACTAAGGGTCCGCAGTCGGGTTGAACGTGCTTTACCGGTCAGTTGCCGGTCCAACTCCCCCAGACATAGTCCCGGATGGAAGTCCGGGAGAGGTCTACTTTTCCACAGTCTGTGGAAAAGATGTGGGAAATTGTGTGTCCTCCCGCCGCCCATGAATAAAGATGAATGCCTGGGACCAAATCAAACAGAGCCTCGCGGGAAAGATCAGCACGGAGGCCTTCCAAAACTGGTTCGTAGATACCAGATTGCAACTAGCTGATGGAGATCGTATTTCGGTGTCGGTGCCGAACGAGGCGACAAAGGATTGGATGGAACGAGAGTACGCGGAAAGCGTACAAACTGCCATTCGCGATTTGAAATTGCCCATCCGGCAGGTGAGCTACGAAATTTCAGCCTCATCGGTCACATCGAATTCCCATACGGACTTCAGCCCAGCGGTTACCGACGGTCTGTTTCAATCTCCGGTCAGTCAGCTCAACCCTAAATTCACGTTCGATAATTTTGTGGTTGGCTCTTGCAACCAGTTTGCCCACGCCGCTGCGAAGGCTGTGGCAACCATGCCATCGCGCAGTTACAATCCGCTCTTCATCTATGGCGGCGTTGGCATGGGAAAGACTCATCTGATTCATGCGATTGGCAGGTCGCTGGTGCAGAATTTCGGTGGCATGCGGATCGTATATACCACTAGCGAACGGTTCATGAACCAGATGATCAACTGCATCAAGCTGGACCGTATGCCGCAGTTTCATCAACATTACCGTTCGGCCGATGTGTTGCTCATCGACGACGTGCATATTCTTGGCGGCAAGGAACGGACACAGGACGAGTTCTTCCACACCTTCAACGAACTCTACGACCATCAAAAACAGATTGTGATCTCCAGCGACTCCTCGCCGAAGAACATCCCTGGTTTGGTGGAACGCCTGCGTTCCCGATTTGAGTGGGGTCTGATGGTAGATGTGCAGCCGCCGGATCTGGAAACGAAGATGGCGATTCTGGATAAGAAAGCCGAACTCGACGGGATCAAGCTTCCCGACGATGTGCGGATCTTCCTGGCCACCAAAACCAAGAGTAACGTGCGAGAGCTGGAAGGTGCCCTCATCCGTTTGATTGCCTATTCGTCAGTGAGTGGCGGCACTATCAATCTGGCGATGGCGCAGCAGATCCTGAAGCATCTGGTGCATGGTCCGGAGCGCAGAGTGACGGTGGAAGCGGTGATCCGCGCGGTAGCGGAGCGGTTCTCTTTGCAGCCCTCCCAGATCAAGCAGAAGACCAATGAGCACCGCATTTCCTACCCGCGGCAGGTTGCGATGTACCTGATGAAAGAGCTGACCGATGCGTCGCTTCCTGAGATCGGCAGGGCATTTGGGGGTAAGCACCATACCACCGTTCTTCACTCTGTCAACAAGATTGAACAGCTTCGCTTGAAGGATGCGGATTTGAACAGGACCATCCACAGTTTAATTGATTCATTCAATTGAACTTATAACGTTATCCACACAGAGCCCTTCCAGGCCCTCTTGAAATGTGAGGAGAACTGGAGGCGGGTGGAATTGTACAGGGTTGCCAACCCTGTTTCCCACAATCAGACGAGACGGGAAGCTGTTGGTTTTTGTATAATTTAGAAAGAAATGCACATTTCCACAGGCCCTACTAAGAGTGTTAAGAAGGGTTACTAATATCTTGAAAGGCGTAACAGTAGCCGGAAGTAGAGAAACAGGAGCTAGGACACTGGATGGAATTCACCGTAAGCAAAGCTGACCTGGTCAAAGAACTGAGTCTTTCGCAGGGTGTAGTGGAGAAGAAAACCACGATTCCTATTTTGTCGAATGTGCTGCTGGAGACCGACGGTGATCGGATCCAGTTGACCGCGACGGATCTGGAGCTGGGAGTGCGCTGTTCGTTCCCGGCCAGGGTAACTAAACAGGGCGCAGGCACCATCCCTGCGAGGCGATTGCTGGATTACGTGCGGCTGCTGCCGGACGCCGACATCCAGGTGAAGCTCGGCGATAACCAGTGGGCGAGTCTGGTTTGCGGACGATCCAAGACCAAGATCGCCGGGATGTCGCGAGAGAGCTTCCCGGAACTGCCGGAGATGCCGGATGTGCTTGCTGAAATTCCGGTGGGTGCTTTGTGTTCCATGATTACCAAGACCATCTTCGCGATCTCCGCGGAAGAATCCCGCTTCACGTTGAATGGCGCCCTCCTGATCTTTAGAGAGAATGGCATGGTAATGGTTTCGACCGACGGCCACCGTCTGGCGATGATCGAGACGTCTTCCGATATTCCTACGATTGGGGCTGCCTACCGGGCGCTGCTGCCGAAGAAGGCGATGAGCGAGATTCTGAAGATCTCAACCGAGGCCAATCCTGAGAGCAAGCTGAGATTTTCCGGCGATGAGAACCATCTGTTCTTCCAGTTGGGAGACCGGCTGTTGATCAGCCGCAAACTCACGGGCAACTTCCCGGATTTTGAGCGCGTCTTACCGAAAGAGCAACCAAATACGATCGTGCTGAAGCGCGATGAAGTGCGCGGCGCGATTGAGCGTGTGGCTCAATTCTCGGACGAACGGTCGCGGGCGATCCGGTTCCAATTCATGCCGGGGGAAGTGAAGATCTTCTCCTCCCTTTCGGAAACAGGCGAAAGCGAGGAAAGCCTTTCCACCGATTATGAAGGTCCCGAAGTGGAAATCGGCTTCAATGCGCAGTATCTGTTGGATTTTCTGAGAGCGGTTCCAGAGGAGTCCGTATCGTTCCATTTTCGCGATTCGCAGAGTGCCGGCGAGATGCGGCCTAGCGGCGGCGCGGAGAACTACAACTATCGGTATGTCATCATGCCGATGCGCATCTGACGGCACCTCTGTATTTGACGTCGGTATTGGATTAAGACTAACTATGGCAAGCAAAGATGTGAATTTTGAGGACTACGATTCCAGGAGTATCAAAGTACTGGAAGGTCTGGAGGCGGTGCGTCTACGGCCCGCTATGTACATCGGATCCACCGGCGAAGCGGGTCTGCATCACCTGGTTTATGAGGTGGTGGACAACTCTGTTGACGAGGCGCTGGCTGGTCATGCGGATCGCATTGACGTCACTATCCATCTGGACAATTCGGTTACGGTAGTGGACAACGGCCGCGGTATCCCGGTGGATATGCACGAAGGCGAGGGCGTATCGGCGGCGCAGGTTGTGTTGACCAAACTGCATGCCGGCGGCAAGTTCGATTCGAACAGTTACAAAGTTTCCGGCGGTTTGCACGGCGTTGGCGTGAGTTGCGTAAACGCTCTATCCGACCCCTTCCTGCTGGAGATCTGGCGGGGTGGCTATACCTGGGAGCAGGAATATTCCAAAGGCATTCCAAAAGCCCCCCTGGCGCAGGCAGGAAAAGCCGGCAAGCGGACAGGCACGAAGATCACCTTCAAACCGGATCTGACCATCATGGATGCCAGCGTGTTTAATTTCGATACGCTCTCCCAACGATTGCGCGAACTGGCGTTCCTGAATAAGGGCTTAACCATTACACTGGCCGACGAACGCGAAGACCCGGTCAAGAGCCACGAATTTCATTACAGCGGCGGTATCGCCGAGTTTATCCGCCATCTAAATCGCGGCAAGAGCGTTTTACATGAGAAGCCGATTGCGTTTGAGGCTGAGCGCGAAATGCCGAACGGCGGCACGCTTTCCATGGAAGTGGCGTTGCAGTACAACGACAGCTATTCGGAAAACCTGTTCAGCTTCGCCAATAACATCAACACCGTGGACGGAGGTGCGCACCTCACCGGATTTCGCAGCGCCCTTACGCGTACCATCAACGCAGCCGGACAGGCGGCCGGACTGTTCAAAGACGTGAAAGAAAACCTTTCCGGCGACGACGTCCGTGAAGGGCTCACAGCGGTAATCAGCGTGAAGCTGCCGCAGCCGCAATTTGAAGGGCAGACCAAAGGCAAACTGAACAGCGACATCAGCGGGTTTGTGACGCAGTTCGTCAACGACAAGTTGAGCGAGTACTTCGACAAGAATGCCGCGGTGATGAAGAAGATTGTCTCCAAGGCAATTGATGCTGCCCGCGCGCGGGAGGCGGCCCGCAAGGCTCGAGACCTCACCCGGCGCAAGGGTGCGCTGGATTCCAGCGGGCTCCCCGGAAAGCTGTCCGATTGCCAGGAGAAAGACCCGGCCAAGTGCGAGGTTTATCTCGTCGAGGGTGAATCGGCGGGCGGCACCGCGAAGGCGGGCCGCGACCGGCGCTATCAGGCGATCCTCCCCTTGAAGGGAAAGATCCTGAACGTGGAGAAAGCCCGGTATGACAAGATGCTGGGGCACGAAGAAATCCGTGCGATGATCACCGCCATCGGAACGGGCATTGGCAAGGACGATTTCAACGTCGCCAAGCTGCGCTATCACAAGATCATCATCATGACGGACGCCGACGTGGACGGATCGCACATCCGCACGCTGCTGTTGACGTTTTTCTTCCGGCACATGCAGGAGTTGATTACGCGCGGCCACGTGTTTGTGGCACAGCCGCCGCTCTATCGCATCAAGAAGGGAAAGAGCGAGAAGTACATCAAGGACGACAAGGAATTCACCGCCGAGATTCTGCGCCGCGCCACCGAGAACTTATTTGTGGAGTACGGTTCGCCGGAAGCGACCAAGCTGGAAGCGGGGGAACTGCGAAAGTTTCTGGTGAAGCTGGATGAGTATCAACAAGTCTGCCGGCAGGCGGAACGGCGTGTGCGGGACGCGCGGGTAGTGGAAGTGATCTCGAATCCGTTGCTGGCTATCGATACCAAAGCCGATTTCCTAGAGAAGGCGAACGTTAAGCCTGTGGTGGAAGGCCTGAAAGCTTTGGGCCTGGAATCGCAATTGAAGTTTGACGAGGCGCACTCTACCTGGTCGGTGTCGTATTTGGATTCGACCAACGCGGAACGAGTGGTCGGGGTCGAACTAGCCGGGCAGCCGGAATTCCGTAAGCTGCGATTGCTTTGTAAGGATATTGCGAAGCATAACCAGCCGCCTTTTACGGTGGTGAAAGATACCAACCGCGATGTGCAGACCAACTGGCGCGATTTGCTGGCTTTTGTACGCGCGGAAGGCATGCGCGAAGTGCAGGTGCAGCGCTACAAAGGGCTGGGCGAGATGAACGCCGAGCAGCTTTGGGAAACCACGATGAACGCCGAGAAGCGGACGCTGCTGCAGATCCGGTTGGAAGA
>JBBRNO010000121.1:0-21211 GCA_038230275.1 Bryobacterales bacterium | reverse complement strand
GGTCTCATCCGGGCAAAATTGGCTTTGCTCGGTAATTTCGCGATCTCGATTCAGGCAGTCGAATTTCGTTCTGTTCCGCAATCTGGCCACGTGAGCGCACGGAACGGCGTGGGTGATTGGTTCTGTTTCGCACTACCGCCGGTCTCATCCGGACAAAATTGGCTTTGCTCGGTAATTTCGCGATCTCGATTCAGGCAGTCGAATTTCGTTCTGTTCCGCAATCTGGCCACGTGAGCGCACGGAACGGCGTGGGTGATTGGTTCTGTTTCGTAATGCCGTGGATCTCATCCGGGCAAAATTGGCTTGGCTCGTTAATTCCGCGATGCCGGTTCTCGCCATAGAATTTCGTTCTGTTCCGCAATTTTGTCCACGTGTGTGTCGGGATTGCGCGTATCCCGGTAGACCGCGACGACGGAGGCTACATGCTGCAATTCTTCACCAAGCCGGTGGAAGATCGCCCGACCCTTTTCTTTGAGATCATCCAAAGAAAGGGCAGCCGCGGCTTCGGCAAAGGAAATTTCAAGGCGCTGTTCGAATCCATCGAACGCGAACAAGCACTTCGTGGAAACCTCTAAGCGTAGTAAACTCAAAGGATCGAGGTAAAGTGCCATGTCCGCAGCAAATGACTCCGTAAACAGAAGAGACTTCTTGAAAACCGCCACAGCAGTCGGCTCCTCCTTGGGCGTGGCGGGTTCCGCATTCGCAGCCCGTCCGGCAAAGACAGGCCGCGTTATCGGCGCCAACGACAAGATCAACATCGGCGTCATCGGATGCGGTGGCCGTGGAACCTACGTTGCCAGCGAATTCGCCAAGGCCGGTGCGAAGGAAGGGAACGCTCAGATCATTGCCGTCTGCGACGTTTACGAGAAGCGCAAGAAGAAGAACCAGGACATTCATAAGGTAGACGGTTACCTCGATTACCGTGAACTGCTGGCGCGAAACGATGTGGACGCCGTGATTGTGGCCACCCCGGACCACTGGCACGCCAAGATCGCCCTGGCCGCAATGGATCAGGGCAAAGACGTGTACCTCGAAAAGCCGATGTGCCACACCATTGAAGAGGCGCGCGAGCTGGTCAACACCGTCAAAGAGACGAAGCGCGTGCTGCAAGTGGGCTCGCAAACCACCTCTGGCGATCAATGGCACAAAGCGAAGAAGGCCATCGCCGACGGCATGATTGGCAAGACGCTGATGAGCCAGGGTTCCTATCATCGCAACTCAGTGGAAGGCGAATGGAACTACACCATCGAACCCGAAGCAGGCCCGGACGGCAAGGGTGAGAACTACCTGGATTGGAAGATGTGGCTGGGCTCGGCTACAAAACGTCCGTACGATGCGGACCGCTTCTTCCGCTTCCGCAAGTATTGGGATTACTCGGGCGGCATTGCCACCGACCTGTTCTTCCACGTAGTCGCGCCGATGAACATCTGCTGGGGCGAACCGCAGTTCCCGCACAAGGTGATGGCGGGCGGCGGCATCTACCAGTTCAAGGATGGACGTGAAGTGCCCGATACCTTCTACCTTGCCGGCGACTATCCGAAGGAACACTCCATCGTGCTCAGTTCGTCGATGGCCAACTCGCAACACATCCCCGGCCTGATCCGCGGTCACGAAGCTTCGCTGATCATGGTGGAGCACGGACGCTTTGAAGGCCACGCCGATTTCATCACCGTAAAGCCCGAGAAGAAGGTGATCAGCGCCGACTATAAAGCCAAGTGGGGCGAAGACGACATCAAGATCCAGGTGGAAGATGACAACCCCATGCAGAAGCACGTCGGCAACTTCCTGGACTGCATGCGCAGCCGCCAGAAGCCGACACTCGACGTGGAAACCGCAGCCCACGCACAAGTCCTGATCTCCATGGCTGTCCAGTCCTACCGAAGAGGCCAGGTTCTCTACTTCGACGAGAAGACGTGGAAGGTAAGCGACAAACCAGCCAAGGCGTAACGGCGGCGGTTACTCAATAATCACCAGCAGGTCTTTTGCGTCTACGGTCTGTCCAACGTTGACCAGGCGCTGAGAGACCTTCCCGTCCACAGGGGCATAAACGGTAGTCTGCATCTTCATCGCCTCCATAATCAGGAGCCGGTCGCCCTTGCCCACCGTGTCCCCCACAGCCACTACAATGCTGGTCACCGCGCCGGGGATTGGTGCACCCACTTGCCCGGGCTTCGACGGATCCGCCTTCGCCCGAGCCGTGGAAACGGACGTCAGCGACTTGTCCGCGATGGTCACTTCTCGAGGCTGTCCGTTTAACTCGAAGAACACCGTCCGCTGCCCATCCGGGTGCGGCTCACCGACGGTGAGGAACTTGATGAACAGCGTCTTGCCCGGTTCCAGTTCCACCGTAGCCTCATCGCCTTTCTGCATGCCGTAGTAATACTGCGGAGTCGGCAGCACGCTCACGTCGCTGTACAACGCGCGGGCTGCGTCGAACGCCAGGAATACTTCCGGATACATCAGATAACTCATCAGGTCGGTGTGCGCGACGGCATGGCCGGTTTTCACCGTTAGCGCCTCCGCCGCCGCGGCCAAATCGACCGGCGCCAGATGCTCGCCGGGCCGGCCCGGTTGTGGCTTGCCTCCGCGCAGTATAACCTCCTGCAGCTTCGCCGGCCATCCGCCATCGGGCTCACCCAACGACCCGCTGAACATCTCGGCCACCGAATTAGGCAGGGTCAAGTTGTGGTTCGGACCCAGTTTCTCCAAGTCCTTCACGGTGGTGCCGTGACTCACCAGGAAAATGGCCATGTCCCCAACCACCTTGCTGGACGGCGTCACCTTTACGATATCGCCGAAGGCCATGTTGACCTCGGCGTAGGTTCGCGCAATGTCATGCCATCGCGCTCCCAGGCCCATGGATTCGGCCTGTTCCTTCAGATTCGTGTACTGCCCGCCCGGCATCTCGTGCAGATAAACCTCGGCGCTGCCGGATTTCGGCGCACTATCGAACGGTGTGTAGTAGGTGCGCACCGTCTCCCAGTAATCGGAGGCCTGATTCAGCGCCTCCAGATCCAGCCCGGTCTCGCGTTCGGTGTTTGCCAGTGCCGCCACAATGGAGTTCAGGTTCGGTTGACTGGTGGTTCCACTCATGGATGCCAACGCGCCATCGGCCACATTCACCCCGGCTTCCGCGGCTTTCAGAATGGATGCCGCGTTGATACCGCTGGAGTCGTGCGTGTGGAAGTGGATGGGCAGCCCAATCTCCTCCCGCAGTGTCTTCACCAGCTTCTCTGCCGCGTACGGCTTGCACAAGCCGGCCATGTCCTTAATAGCCAGCACCTGCGCGCCCATCCGTTCCAACTCCTTCGCCATCTTCACGTAATAGGCGAGCGAGTATTTGTCGCGTTTGGGATCGAGGATATCGCCCGTATAGCAAATGGCAGCCTCGCAGATGCGCCCGGTATTCCGGGCCGTCTCCATGGCGATCTTCATATTGGGCAGCCAGTTCAACGAATCGAAAATGCGGAAGATGTCAATGCCCTGCACCGCGCATTCCTTGATGAATTCCCGCACCACGTTGTCCGGATATGCCGTGTAGCCAACCGCATTCGAGGCGCGCAGCAACATCTGAAAGCAGATGTTCGGAATGGCTTCCCGCAGCCGCTGCAGCCGCTCCCAGGGATCTTCGTAGAGGAACCGCAGCGCGACGTCGAACGTGGCGCCGCCCCACATCTCCAGGCTGTAAAGGCCGGCCATGCGATGCGAGACGAAGTTGGCAATAGCTAGCATGTCGTAGCTCCGCATGCGGGTTGCGAATAACGATTGATGCGCGTCGCGGAAGGTAGTGTCGGTCAGCAGCAGCCCCTTCTGAGACCGCGTCCACTCGACGAACTTCTCAGCGCCATGCTGGTCCAGATAAGTCTTCGTGCCGGCGGGCGGAGCCGCCGGATTGTGCGGCGGGATCAATGGAGCCCGCACCACCTTCGGCCTCGGCTTGCCGGCCACTTCCTTATTGCCGTTGACGATGATCTCGCTCAGATACGTCAGCAGCTTGGTCGCGCGGTCTTTCTTCGGGGCGAACTGGAACAGTTCCGGCGTCTCATCCAGGAACTTGGTGGTTGCATTTCCGGCCTGGAACACCGGATGATTCACCACATTCTCCACGAACGGAATGTTCGTCATCACGCCGCGGATGCGAAACTCCCGTAGCGCACGGTCCATGCGCTGGCAGGCCTGGACAAAGTCCTGCCCCCACGCTGTCACCTTCACCAGCAGCGAATCGTAGTAGGGTGTGATCACCGCGCCGCCGTAGGCCGACGCGCCATCCAGCCGGATGCCGAATCCGGCCGGAGAGCGGTAGGTGTGGATCTTGCCGTAATCCGGCATGAACTTGTTGGCCGGGTCTTCGGTGGTAACGCGGCATTGCAGCGCGAATCCATGCAGGGGAACGGCATCTTGCTGCGGCAGGCGCATCTCCGGCCCATGGAGCGCCAGCCCCTGAGCCACCTGGATCTGCGATCGCACAATGTCGATGCCGGTGATCATCTCCGTGACGGTGTGCTCCACCTGCACCCGCGGATTCACTTCAATGAAATACCAGATGCCGCTTTCCACATCTACCAGGAACTCCACCGTCCCGGCATTGTAATAGCCAGCCGAGCGCGCCAGTTGCACCGCTGCCTCGCACAACTCCTTGCGAATACGCGGGTCCAGATCCACGGCCGGCGCCACTTCCACTACCTTCTGATGGCGGCGCTGGACTGAGCAATCGCGCTCATACAGATGCAGAATGTTGCCGTGCCGGTCGCCCAGAATTTGCACTTCGATGTGTTTGGCACGCCGGATATAGCGTTCCAGAAACACCGCGTCGTTGCCGAATGCCGCCAGCGCTTCCTGCCGTGCTTCTTCCACCCGGGGAGTGAAGTCCTCGCGCCTTTCCACCACGCGCATGCCGCGACCGCCGCCGCCGAATGCCGCCTTGATCATCAGCGGAAAGCCGATCTCGCCGGCGATCTTCTCTGCCTGCTCCACCCCACGAACGGGATCTTCCGTACCTGGGATCACCGGAATGCCGGCCTTTTCCGCAAGGCGCCGGGCCGCGGTCTTGTCCCCCAGCAGTTCCAGCAACTCCGCACCGGGTCCGATGAACGTAATGCCGGCTGCCTCGCAAGCCCGCGGCAGCGCCGGATTCTCGGATAGAAATCCATAGCCGGGATGGATGGCGTCTACGCCCCGTTCCGCGGCTAACGAAACGATGCCGTTTACATCAAGATACGCTTGTACCGGTCCCAGCCCTTCGCCGATCAGATAGGCCTCGTCTGCCTTGAAGCGATGCAGGCTGAGGCGGTCCTCCTGGGAATAGACGGCGACCGTCCGCAGGCCGAGCTCATCGGCCGCTCGAAGAATCCGAATCGCGATCTCGCCGCGATTGAGTGCAAGCAGTTTTTTCATTGGGAAGTGGGACTACTGGGGTTATTTTTCAGAGTATCATGGAACAAATTCCGGCCCACTTCCGTAGACTGAGCATTGAGGTGATTTATGATTCTTTCCGGGCGTTTGTTACTAGTGGCGGCGGCCTCGCTGGCACTGGTCAGTTGCGATGAGATGGAGGGTTTGGGATTCACCGGCTCCTCGCAACGCTTCAAAGGAGACTTCCACAACACGTATCCGTTGAAAGCAGGCGGGAAGATCACGCTCGAGAACATGAACGGCTCGGTGGAAATCACCGGCTGGGAGAAAGATACGGTCGACATTATCGGCACGAAGTACGCCGCCACCGAATCGCTTCTGCAGAGCATGAAGATCGACATTTCCGCCACGGCTGACTCAGTGGACATCCGCACGGTGATTCCCTCCGGCACCCACGGCAACCTGGGTGCGAAATACATCATTCGTGTTCCACAGAAAGCCGTGCTCGACCGGATTACCAGTTCCAACGGAAGCGTTCGAGTAGAGTCGGTTGACGGTCCGGCCCGCCTGAAGACCTCTAACGGGTCTGTTCGGGTCTCGCGCGTCAACGGCATGGTGGACCTGCACACCAGCAACGGCGGGGTAGAGGTGAACGACCAGACGGGCGGCTTGATCATCCGCACTTCGAACGGCGGAGTTCGGGTGGAGAACGTGCGCGGATCATTCGAGGCAGTAACATCGAATGGAAGTATTCATGCGCGATTGAGCGACCCGGAACCGCAGAAGCCGATTAAACTGGAGAGCTCAAACGGGAATGTGGAGTTAACAATGGAGCGCATCAAGGACAATGACATCCGCATCAACACTTCAAACTCGTCCATCCAGCTGCGCCTGCCGGCGACGGTGGGTGGGCAGCTCCGCGCACATACGTCGAACTCGTCTATCACCACCGATTTCGATGTCAACGTGAGAGCCGGGCAGATCTCGAAGTCGCGGCTGGAAGGAGCAATTGGATCGGGCGGGCCCATGTTTGATCTCTCGACATCCAACGGCAACATTAAGGTGCAGAAGCTCTGAGTGCGAAAATAGTGGCTTGATCAAAACCATCATTTTCGACTTGGGAAAGGTGATTGTCCCTTTCGACTTTACGCGGGCTTACGAGCAGATTGCTCCGCTCTGCAATCTAACTGCGGCGGAAGTGCCCGAGCGGCTGCGAAACTGCGATCTGGTGAGCCGTTTTGAGTCGGGTCTGATTGAACCGCGCCCGTTCGTTCAGGAATTCGCGTCCCGGCTTCAGTTGGATATCAGCTATGCGGATTTCTGCACGATCTGGAGCAGCATCTTTCTGCCCGACACTTTGATTTCAGAGCAACTGCTGGCGGGCTTGCGGGATCGATACCGTTTGCTGCTGCTGTCCAACACGAATGCCATTCACTTTGAGATGGTGTCGGAGCGATACCCGCTGCTGCGGCACTTCGATGAATACATCCTCTCCTACAAAGTGGGCGCGATGAAACCATCGCCCGCAATTTATCAGGCGGCGCTGGCCCAGGCGCAGTGCCGTCCCGAGGAATGCTTCTTTACCGATGACATTCCGGCCTACGTGGAAGGGGCGAAGTCGCACGGCATTGACGCTGTGCAGTTTCAAAATGCAGACCAGATTGAAACCGAACTGCGGGCCCGCGGCGTCAACTGGTAGGAAGGCACATGAGCGCATACAGATTAAGTCCCGACGACGATGATTTTGGTTCCGATGGCGATGATGATGATGGATATCAAGACGGCGATGACGTTGAAGAAGAGGACGACGACCAAGAAGACGACGTAGACGCGGACGGCGGCGATGACGACGGCGGCGATGACGGCGGCGATGACGACGAGCTGCCGGATCTCGACGATGACGTGGTTGCCACTGCTGCCGATTTCCCAGATGCCGAGGAAGACGACTTCGAGGACGATCAGGGCGATTGGTCTGCCGACGACTACCAGGAATCCGCGCAGAACTTGTTCGGGCGCGGGGAATTCTTCGGAGATACGGTTATCGAGCAGCGCGCCGCCGAAGGCTATACACCGTTTGAGGATCACACGTTCGACAGCCAGTTCGACCGCATCTTTCCAGGCACATCAGACACGGTGAATTTGTTTGAGCGCGATGGCAAGCTGGCCGCCTTCGGCTTCGTTTCGATGGCCGTGCTGCAGGCGTTGCAGACGCGATTCACCGGCATCGATCTCAGTAATTTGGAAGTGGCGGTGCCTGATAAGGGAGACCGTACTCCGCCGCAGCCATTGCCGCCGGCCTATGCCAATGTGCAGGAGCAGGATGCAATTGACCTGCGTAAATACTGCAGTCCGGTGGGCGACCAAAGCCAGACTTCCCGCTGCTCCGCTTTCGCATGGACGCATGCTCTGGAGATGTCGCGCAACATCCAGCAGCAGGAAAATCCACGCTTGTCGTGCAGCTACACCATGCTGGAATTCCAGAAGATGCAAGGGGATTCGAAAGACTTCCCGTATGCCTATAGCGGCGGCGATGGAACCGTCGGCGGGCCGGAGCCGGGGCAAGTGCTGGTGGAGAACGGAACGTGCCGCCAGGAGTTGTGGCCGGACGACCAGGAATATCCAGTAACCCGCGAGACGCAACTGGCGGCGGATGCGGACCGTCACCGGCTGGATGGTGTTCCCCATCCCATTGCGCTGGACGACGTACGCAGAGTGCTGAGCGCCGGCTGTCCGGTTCACGTGGCTATGAACACGGGCGGCACCTTTTCCAGGGTGGGCCGCGACGGATTGTTCAATGCCGCGGAAGCCCCCGACGGCCGTCATGGCCGCCATGCGATGCTGATCACCGGGTACGCCGGCAATTTCTTCGTGGTGAAAAACTCATGGGGAACTGACTGGGGTGAGAACGGGTATTGCTACATTCCGAAGAACGTTCTGGCTGCTTCCGATCCGGAGTTTGTGGCTGTGCTGCTGAAGAAGCGCTAGAGCAGGGAAGTATCCATCTGCGCTTCTACCATCACGCCGGGAAATTCCACGGGACCGAGCTCCGCACCGTCGAGGTAGTCTTTCAGTGAATCGGTGGACCCATCGAAGAAGCTATCGACGAACTCCTTCAGCGCCAGGCGGCGCAGCGTCTCGCGGCTCAGGGTCGGGGTGTAAACGAATGAGCGTCCTATCTTGCGGCGCCGGACGCCGCCACGGCGCTCTAATCGGTCCAGGACGGTCATCACGGTTGTATACGCCAGTTTGCGGTTGCCCGTGAGTATGCGGCGGACATCCTTGACATTGGCCTCCCCCAACTCCCAAAGTGCTTTGAGGCACTGCAGTTCCAACGGAGGGGGAATCTCACGCGACATTACGGTTCCTTATGTAAGGCACCCTGCAGCTTTTCGCCGAACAGGGATTGCGATTTGAACTGATGAGACGCGGACGCGGGCGCTGGTTGCGGCTTTGCAGCCAGTGGTTCCGGAGCAATGGGAGCGGCTGCCGGGGGTTCTGGTTCTTCTTCCAGAAACTTCTGCTTCTTCAAGACGGAACGTTCGAGTGAAGTGTTGTAGCCGGTCCAGCAACCGTCGACGTGCCGGTCTTTGTGCAGGAAGGCGCGCATGGCTTCCATTTTCGAATCGAGATTGTCCAGGTGATGCAGCAACAAGGCTTCGGGAAACAACGGCACTTTCGGCGATCCGAAATCCAACTCTCCGTGGTGGCTGACAATCAAGTGGTCCACCAGCGTCCGAAGTTTCGGCGGGAAGCCGGGGATCAACCGCGTCTTCTCGTCCACCATTCGCAGCGCGATAATAATGTGGCCCAGCAGTTGGCCTTCGCTGCTATAGCCGAAGCTGCGATCGTAGGTCAACTCGTGAATTTTGCCGATATCGTGCAGCACGACGCCTGTCATTAACAGGTCCGCGTCCACATGCGGGTAGTGCGCCGCGGTCATCTTCGCCAGGGAACAGAGAGACAGCACGTGTTCAATCAACCCACCGATATAAGCATGGTGAATGCTCTTGGCCGCGGGGGCGATTTTGTAGCGGCGGCTGATTTCCGGGTCCTCCATCATCGCGCTCAGTAGCGCGCGCAGATGAGGATTCTGGACGGCGCCGATCACTCCCATCAACTCGGCGAACATTTCGTCCGGATGACGTAAGGAAGCGGGGAAGTAGTCCGTGAAATCGACGTCGGTGTCCGTTTGTTTTTGCAGTTTGTGGATGGTCAACTGCAAACGGTTTTGGTAGACCTGTAGCAGGCCGCGGATTTTCAGGAAATCGTCGCGGTCGAAGGTCTCCATCACCTCCGACACGTTGTCCCACATCTTGGCGTCAATCTCACCGGTGCGGTCGCCGAGAATCAACGAAAGATATGGTTCGCCGGTTTTCTTTTGCCGGATGTCTTTGTACTGAACCAGAAAGGTGGCGGTAATAACCTGGTTCGGTTGCAGCTCGCTAACGTAGGGTGATTTCATTGGGCGAATCTATTTTTTCAAAGTGCCGGGGACGGGAATCATGCCCAACGCCCGCTTCATTCTCTTTCGATTCGCAACCTCTTGCTTGGTAGTTGTTTCGGGTTTCAACACCGCGGGATCGGTCCACGCTGTCGCTTTCCCGGGCGCCGCGTCGCTGTCCACGTATCCCGCTTTGATTTCGAGAAACGCTTCCTGCCGCAGTTTGGTGAGGTATTCGCGGACCGCCGGCTGCATGCGCGGCATGTAAAGCTTCTCCATCACTTCGTTCTCCACTTCCTCGAAGGGCGCCTGTCCCTCTTTGAAGCGCTCTTCGATCTTCAGGATCAGAAAGCCGGGGCCGATGCGAACAGGGTCGGTAACGAAACCGCGTTCCCCTTTGAACACTACTTCTTCGATTCTTTTGTCGAGCTCTCCGCGCTTGAAGGCGCCGAGTTCGCCCATCTGCTTGCCTGAGGCGGCATCGGAGTTGTCGCGTGCCATCTCACCGAATTTCTCGCCCTTCTTGCCGCGCGCGCTCAGTGCCTTCGCTTTCACTTCGGCCGCGGCGATTCCTTTTGCATCCTTGCCTTCGGTGGAAACCAGAATCTCGCGTAGAAACACCTGTTCCTGGCGGATGAACTCGCTCTTGTGCTCGTCGTAATACTTCCTGATGTCGGCCTTGGGCACGGTGATGCGGCCGCTGACTTCCTGATTGATTACGCGCCGCGTCAAGATGCCGTTGCGGATATCGCTGCGGAAATCCTCATAGGGCTGGCCGCTCTGTTCCCGGACATAGGCCTGGAATTTTTCCTGATCGGCGATCTTGCTTTCGAGCTGAAGCTGCGCGATGTACTTGCTTACTTCGGGATCGACGTTGATGCTCATCTCCTTGCCCTTCTGGACGAGCAGTAGTTGGTCAATCCGTTCGCTTAAGATGCCCTTTGACCGCTCCGCGAGTTGTTTGTCGAGTTCAGGCCCGGCAACGGCTTTCTGGCGGAGATCGGCTTCAATCAGTTTCCGGCCACGATCGATTTCGCTTCGAGTGACGATATCGCCATTCACCTTGGCGATGATTTCTTCAACCAATGCAATGTCGGCTGCGAACAGAGCAGACGACAGGGACATAAGTACGCAGATGGTACAAAACTTCATGATGATTTTATTGTAACGCTACCGGGCCCGCAGCCACCGTGTTCACCATGCGATGTTCCAGTTGGATCGTGTGCGCTCTCCGGACTTGGCAGGAGACGTGCTTATGAGTAGGCAGTGATACCGGACGTGATTAGATCTTGCGTAGCCGGTTTGAGGAGAAACGATGAAACCCAGTATGAAAGATGAGATCGAAGGCAAGCTTCATGAAGTGAAAGGTAAGGTCAAGGAGAAAGCCGGTCAGGTGACGGACAATCCAAAGCTGACGGCTGAAGGCCAGGACGAAAAGCTTGCCGGCAAAATTCAAAAGAAAGTTGGGCAAATTGAAAAGGTGTTTGAGCCATAGCCAGGCGCGCGGAAACGCACGCAACTGCTGCGTGAAATTGCGCAGTAAACGGTAGGTACCGTCGCTCAAAGGAGGCTGGCGTGAGGAAAACGGTTGGATTGATTCTGATTGCTCTTGGGCTATTTGGTCTTGCTTGGGGTGGTTTTAAATACACCACCAGGGAAACCGTGGTGGACATTGGGCCGATTCACGCCACTCGTGAAAAGACGCACAATGTGCCACTTTCTCCGATTGCAGGGGCGGTGGCGCTTATCGGCGGTGTCGTACTGCTGGTGGCGGGGAAGAAGGGCTAGCGGGAGCTTGAAAATCAGTAAGGAGGAAAGGCAGTGCTGATACTCATCATTATCTTGTTGTTAGTGTTTGGCGGTGGCGGAGGGTACTACGGCCATAGTCGTTGGGGAGCTGGCGGCGGGGCCGGTGTTGGCTTGGGGACAATCCTGTTGATTCTCCTCATTGCCTACTTGCTTGGCGTCTTGCGTTGAAGGAGGGATTTATCATGGACGGTTACTTTGGCTCGATTGAAACACAAACTTTGGAGAACACTGACTTCCGGCACGTCGTGTTTACGGGGAAACATTCGCAACTGGTGCTGATGTGTTTGCAGCCCGGTGAAGACATCGGCGATGAAGTTCATCCCGACGTCGACCAGTTCTTTCGCATCGAGCGGGGCGAGGCGAAATTTGTCTTGGACGAAAAGAAGCAAATCATGGCACATGACGGGGATGCGGTGGTGATACCCGCCGGAACATATCACAACGTGATCAATTCGTCGAAGACGGCGCAATTGAAGTTGTATACGATCTACTCCCCGCCAAACCATCCCGCGGGCACGGTGCAGGCGACTAAGCCTTTACCGTAGCCGCGGGATGAACGGTATCTTCTGCCTTTGCGCCGCGTAAAACTGACACGATTCACCGCCGCTCCGGGGGAGGCCTTCACTACGCGGTTATCGCCAGTATCCGCGGCGCAGACGGTATCCGCGGTGGTCCCGCTCCCATTGGCCGGGAACCCACTGGGAACGGGCGCGCGGCGGGCGTACCCATCGGCCGGGGCTCCAGTCGTAGCGGCCAGATCCATAGGCGTAATAGCCATCCGCCCAGACGTAGCCCGGAGCTGGGGCGTAACCCTGGACGCCGTAGCGGGCGGGCGGTGGTGGAATGCTGGCGTAGTATCCGCCACCATAATGAGACGCGCAGCCGGTTAACGATACCAGCGCTAAGCCTCCGAACAATACAAGGGCTGATAGAGAACGCTTCATAAGAACCTCTACCTTGTTAGACCCGGCGGCGATTCGGAAGTTACGTTCTGGAATATTAATTCCGATTCACCAGCGGCTTCGATGTGGCGGTTCCGGGACTCTTTAACTGCCGAACAACTGCGTCAGATAGTCGAGAATGTCAGGAGCACTTTCGATCCCGTGCAATGGCAACCGCAACACACCGGCCGGAGTAAATTGCGCGCCTTCGGTACCCTTTACAATTTCCAAAAGCTTTACCGGGTTGATCTTCGACTGCTGATGGAACTTGATGTTCAGCCCACCTTGCCGGCGGTCGATCGCCTCGACACCCACGCTCTCCACCAGACTCTTCACCACGGAGAATTGAAGCAGGTTCAGAACGGCATCCGGCGGCGGTCCGTAGCGGTCCTCCAGTTCGGCGGTGATCTTGGTGGCGTCTTCGCTATTGCGCGCGTCGGAGATGCGCTTGTAGGTGCGCAGCCGCTGGTGTTCGTCTGATATGTACTCCTGTGGAATGCGGATATCCAAGCCCAGGTTGAGCGTGGAATGGATTTCCAGCGGAATCTCTTCGCCTTTCAATTCCTGCACGGCTTCTTCCAACATGCGGATGTACATATCGAAGCCTACCGATTCGATTTGCCCGTGTTGCTCGCCGCCCAGCAGATTACCCGCGCCGCGCAGTTCCAGGTCGAGGGCCGCGATCTTGAAACCGGCGCCCAGGTCGCTAAACTCCTTCAACGCAGCCAGCCGCTTGCGCGCCACTTCGCTTAGTTCGGTATCGGCCGGAACCAACAAATACGCATAGGCGCGGCGATTGGACCGGCCCACACGGCCGCGCAATTGATAAAGCTCAGAGAGGCCATAGCGCTCCGCGTTTTCGATGATCATCGTATTCGCCAGCGGGATATCCAGGCCGTTTTCCACGATGGTGGTGCAGACGAATACGTCGTAATCGTGCTTCATAAAGCCCAGCAGCACCTTTTCCAGCTCGGCTTCGCCCATTTGCCCGTGACCCACACCGATGCGGATGTCCGGCAGCATTTCCCGGATCATGGCCGCGCGCATGAAGATGCTGTCCACGCGGTTGTGTACGAAGTAGACTTGCCCGCCGCGGCTGATCTCCTGCTCGATGGCTGTCTTGATCAGATCCTTATCGAAGTGGGCCACGACGGTCTGAATGGCTAGACGGTCCTTTGGCGGCGTCTCGATGATGGACATGTCGCGCATTCCCAAAAGCGACATGTGGAGCGTGCGCGGAATCGGCGTGGCGCTCATGGTGAGCACGTCGACATTCTTCTTGATGGTCTTCAGCCGTTCCTTGTGCGTGACGCCGAAGCGCTGTTCTTCATCGACAATCAGCAACCCCAGATCGTGGAACTCCACATCCTTCGACAACAGGCGGTGCGTGCCGATGACGATGTCCACTTTGCCGGCCGCGACTTCTTCCAGAGACGCCTTGATCTCCTTGGCGGAGCGGAAGCGGCTGAGCATTTCCACCTTCACCGGGAATGGGGCGAAGCGGCGTTTGAAAGATTCGAAGTGCTGCAGGCACAGCACGGTGGTGGGCGCCAGCACTGCCACTTGCTTGCCGTCGCCCAGCGCTTTGAACGCGGTTCGCATGGCCACTTCGGTCTTGCCGAAACCTACGTCGCCGCAGAGCAGGCGGTCCATGGGATGCGAACTCTCCATGTCCTTCTTGATCTGGCGCACGGCGGAAATCTGATCTTTGGTGGCGCTGTATTCGAAAGCGTCTTCAAACTCGCGCTGCCAGTTGGCGTCGGGCGAAAAGGAGAAGCCCTCCGCCATTTTGCGCTGGGCGTAGAGCTTGAGCAGCTCGTCCGCCATATCGCGCATTTTTGTCTTGACCCGTGTTTTGGTCTTGCTCCAGGTGGCCCCGCCCATGCGGTCCAGCGGAGGCGCGCCTTCACCGGCGCCACGATATTTCTGCACCAGGTCCATGCGCGTGAGGGGTACATAGAGCTTGGCTTCGGCGGCGTATTCCAGCAGCATGAAGTCGCCGGTTTGCTCCCCTTGGCCCAGAGTGCGGAGGCCGATGAATTTCCCCACTCCGTGCGTCACGTGGACTACGAAGTCTCCGGGCTTAAGATCCGCGATATCGGCTTGAAAGGCGGCCAGCTGAGACTTGGAGGGTCCGGGCTGCGCAATCAGATCGGAGGTATCGAACAGATCCTCGGAGCCGAAGATGGCGAGATGAGCATCGGTGAAAACTACGCCCCGCTTCACGCGACCCTTTACCAGAAATGTTCCGGCCACGGCACCGGCCATGTAGGCACGTTCGGCCAGATATTCCGGTGTTGTGTCGTTCGGGTCCAGGCCTAGCTGAAACGGGACTCTGTACTCTTGCAGGATGTCGGCCAGGCGTTCGAGTTCGCCGGTGGAGGGGGCGAAGAAGACCACGCGTCCACCCTGTTCCACCAGCGCCCTGCCTTCCGATACAGCCATGCGCATGTTGCCGTGAAAGGCAACGGAGGGGCGCGTGGGCAAGTGCAGAGATGGCGTGGCGGCGTCCGACGCGGTGACTACTTCGAGCCCGCGCAGAGAAACCGCGGTCGCGCTGTCCACTTGTGCCCGCAGTTCTTCCCAGCGGAAGAAGCTCTTTTCCGGAGGGCACGCCGAAGGCTTCTCCGGATGGTCCATGCGCTTCCACAAGCGATCGGCGGCCGCGGCGGTCAGTTCCGGCTCATCCCAAACTATCAGCGGATTTTTCATCAGGGAGAAGAGGGAATGATCGCGCGGGCGCACCACGGGCACCCAGAATTCCCAACCGGGAAACGGTTCGCCGGGCATGGTGAGGGAATCGCTTTCAACATGTTCCGCCAGGTCGTAAAAGAGCTTTCGCGATCTGGGATATTCCACCAGCGGCAACACCGACACTTCCTTGATCTGCAGCACGGAGCGCTGTGTTTCGGGGTCGAACCGGCGCATGGATTCCACGGTGTCGCCGAAGAATTCGATACGTACGGGCTTCTCTGAATCGGCGGGGAAGACGTCAAGAATGCCGCCGCGGACGGAATACTCGCCCACCATTTCCACAGGTTCCCTGCGTTCGTAGCCGATGCTTTCGAGGTGTGCGATTACGTCTTCCAGCGCAATCTCATCGGTGGTGTGCAGTGAGAGTGCAAGCTGGCGGTAGAAGTCGGGCGATTCGGTGCGCAGCAGTGCCGACGCAACTGGTGTGATGGTGATGGGAACGGTGCGGGTGGCCAGCCGCCACAGCGCAATGGCACGCTGTTCGGCGATTTCGTTGTGCGGGGACAGGTGCTGGAAGGGCAGGGTATCGAGCGCCGGAATCATCTGCGGACGCTGCGTATCGCGGCTGGTGCTTAGCAGATCGTAGAAAGTGTCCACCAGTTCCGAGAGCGCTTCGGCCTGTTTGTTGCCGTCCACGATAACAACGATGGGGCGTTCCAGCGCCTGAGCCAACAACACCAGATAGATGGCCTTCGCGGTGGTGGTGAGGCCGGAGAAGGAGACATGCCGCGCCTCTTGTTTCGCCACAAGCCGCAGCAACTCCTGAAAAACTGCGTTTCGACCGAGACTCTCAAATAGATCGCGAATGGCTGGATGGGTCACGGTTTATGGGCGGGCCAGCAACTTCTCAACGAGGCCGGTTGTGGAATATCCCGGTTCTAACGCGACGGCAAGAACGCGGCCGCCCGCGGCTTCTACTTCTTCGCGGCCTGCGATGAAATGGGACCAATCCGCGCCCTTGATCAAAATGTCCGGCAACACGGCGGCGATCAGTTCCCTGGGCGTGTCTTCTTCAAACAACGTCACCGCGTCCACGGCGGCCAAGGCGCCAGCCAGTTCGGCACGCTGCTGTTGATTCATCAGCGGACGGGTGGGACCTTTCATGCGTTGGACGCTGGCGTCTGAGTTGAGCGCGAGAATCAGCACATCGCCCAGCGACCGCGCCTGTTCCAGTAAACGGACGTGACCGGGATGCAGCAGATCGTAGCAGCCGTTGGTGAAGACCACGGTCTTGCCGTTACGCTTCCATTGCTGCCGTGCCGCAATTAACTCTTCCCGTGTATAGAACGAACTCATGTGTACGCTGCCACTATTATAGGGAAGTACCCATGCAAGGCTTGAAAATACTGGTGCGCGCCACCAACTGGGTTGGCGATGCGGTGATGTCCCTGCCCGCGTTGCAGGCTATCCGCGGAGCGTATCCAGATGCTTATATTGCCGTCCTGGCACGACGCTGGGTGGCCGATATCTACGCCCGGGAAGCGTTTGCCGATGAGGTGATTGCTTATGAATCGCCCCGCGGTTTCAAAGATCTGGCGGGGAAGTGGCGACTGGCCCGGAAGCTGGCGGCGCGGAAGTTCGACCTGGCGATTCTGTTGCAGAACGCCTTTGAGGCGGCGGCGATCGTCAGGCTGGCGGGCATTCCGCGGCGCATTGGCTACAACCGCGATGGCAGGGGCTGGCTGCTGACCGAGGCGGTGCGTGTTCCGGCGAAAGGCGAGATTCCAGGACACCAGCGGTTCTACTATTTGGAATTGCTGCGGCGCGCCGGCATCATTGCGGAAATGCCGGTGTCGGAAGCCATCCGGCTGGCGGGTTCTCCAGCGGCGACGGCGGCAGGCACGAAGCGATTTCAGGAGATGGGGATTGCCGGCGCGGTGATTGGCATCAGCCCTGGTGCGGCTTACGGCACGGCCAAACGCTGGATGCCGGAACGCTTCGCCGAAGCCGCCGCGCTGCTTGATGGCACTGTTGCTCTGTTCGGGTCTGGGGATGAGCGGGCGCTCTGCGAAGAGATCGCTGCCACGCTGCGGCAGCGAGGCAAGGCCGCGCACAACTTCGCGGGACAAACTTCACTCAGCGAGTTCATCGAACTGGCCGCCGCTTGCACCGTCTACCTCACCAACGATTCGGGCGGTATGCACATCGCCTCGGCATTGGGAGTGCCTACGGTGGCGGTGTTTGGCGCCACCGACCACATTGCCACTGGCCCCACGGGCCCCTTGGCGCGCATTATTCGCGAAGCGGTGGAATGCAGCCCCTGCCTGCTGCGTGAATGCCCCATCGATCATCGCTGCATGACGAGGGTGCCGGCGGAGAAAGTGGCACTGGCCGCGCGGGAACTGCTCAAATAGAGAGTTGGACACTCGACACAAGATCCTCACGCTGGAGGATGCCGGAGCACTGAACGACCGGCCCGGGAAGCTCACCGTGATCATTGGCCACTTCGACCCGATGACGGCCGCGCACGCCTGCCGGATCAGAGACTTGTACCCGGAAACCGGACTCCTGGCTGTGATTGTGACCGATCCGCCGGACCCGATTCTGCCGCAGCGTGCCCGAGCCGAACTGGTAGCGGCGCTGCGTACGGTAGACTATGTAGTCGCGGCGATGCATAATACAGCTGCGGAGATTGTCGCCCGGTTACGTCCGGACGAGGTCATTGAGGAAGAAGCGGCCGACCTCCGCCGCACGCAGGCTTTAATTACTTACGTGCATCGGCGGCAGGTTACTTAAGGAAGAATGACTGGCTTGCGTATACTCGTCGTCCGGCTGGGCGCCATGGGAGACATCTTCCACGCGTTGCCGGCCGTGGCCAGCCTGAAGCAGAGTTTCCCGCACTGCGAACTGACTTGGGCCGTCGACCAGAAGTGGGCTGAGTTGTTGGATGGCAATCCCTTCGTCGATCACGCGGCGCTGGTGGACCGTAAGAGTTTCGCATCTCTGATTGCATTGCGGGAAAAGCTGCGGCTGGCGCACTTCGATTTCGCGGTGGATTTGCAGGGGCTGATTAAGTCCGCACTCATTGCCGCCTCTGCGCGGCCGGACCGCATCTACGGGTTTCATCGGTCGCAGGTACGTGAAGGACTGGCGGCACTATTTTATTCGCACAGCGTACGGTCTGAATCGGCACACGTGGTGGATCAGAATCTGGAATTGATCAAAGCGGCCGGCGCCAGCAATGTGGTTCGTTCGTTCCATATTCCGCTGGGGAGGCCGGAGGGTGTTTTGCCGTCGCGCGACTTTGTGCTGGCCAATCCGTTTGCGGGCTGGGGCAGCAAGCAGTGGCCGCTGGAAAAATATACGGAGCTGGCGCGACTGCTGGATCGTGAACATGGACTGGCCCTGGTGTTGAACGTTAGCGGCGATATTCCGGCGGTTCCGGGCACGCACCTTCACGTTTCAGGTCTGGCTGGGTTGATTGATGCCACCCGCCGCGCCGTCGCGGTGGTAGGGGTGGACAGCGGCCCGCTGCATTTGGCCGATGCACTGGGAAAGCCGGGTGTCGCGATTTTCGGCCCTACCGATCCCACCCGCAACGGGCCCTACGGCAAAAGCATCGCGATTCTGCGCAGTGCGGACGCGAAGACGAGTTACAAGCGGAACCCGGAAATTGATTCGTCGATGCGCGCTATTGAGGCGGCGAAGGTTTTTGAAACTCTGAAAGCACGGATGTTCTGCCGGGCCGAACCATAATGCGGCGATATTGGTTTCCTAAGCCTTATGCCGATTTAGTGGCGAAGCTGCGCGTGCCCAGCGGTTTCCTATTGGTGGCGGCATTTGCCTACTTCGCGGCTCCGGATGCCAAATCGCTGGCGACAGGAATTCCAGTTTCGGTGGTGGGCCTGCTGTTGCGGGCATGGGCTGCGGGGCACCTGGCGAAGAATCGGAATCTTGCCACTAGCGGCCCGTATTCGTATTCGAGGAATCCGCTTTACGTGGGTACGCTGTTGGTGGCGGCGGGATTGGTGATCGCCTCGCAGCAGTGGCTGCTGGCAGCGCTGTTCGGCGCGGTATTTTTGTTGGTCTACTTGCCCGTCATCGAATTGGAAGAGCAGCACCTGCGGAAACTCTTCCCGGAATATGGCGAGTATGCGGCTAGGGTGCCGATGTTGCTGCCGCTGGGCCAGCTGAATTCAAGCGGTGCATTCCAAAGCGCGCTGTACATGAAGAATCAGGAATACCAGGCGCTTGGCGGCTACTTTTTGGGATTGATGCTGTTGGCGTGGAAGGCCGGAGTGCTTGGGTAGGAAAAAAGTTCGTGTGTACCGCTCCCTCACGGTCGCGGTTCGGAAACGCAGTGTGAGCCGCGAAAATCCAGAACGCCTATTTCTGCAACTAAGCACTAGAGCGGCGGGGGCAGCAGGATTTCCCGCGTGCCTTCGTCCAGCCCGAAGATACGAATCTTCAGCGGACCCTTTGGTATTTCCTCTTGCTGGGCTAGCGGCTGCGGTGCGCGCATTTGTTCCAGTGAGATGCGCCACTGCCCTAGTCCGCGTTCAAACCGATCTTTATCCAGCTTGGCGCCAATGCGAACCGACGTGCCGATTTGTTCGGCGCCCAACTGGTGCAGAATCGCATTCTCTTTCAACCGCTGCGCGTAGTCTGCTGAGATTGCGTTGATGTTGGCGTCCAGCTGAATGCCGTCTTTGATGGTCAAGCCGAATTCGAGACTGGCAATTTCAGGCGACGGCGATTTCGAAAACAGCCACAAGTCGTAGCTTCCCGAGCGCGCCGGCCGCCTGGAGCCACCGCGATCGATAGCCGCCGTCAAGGATTCCAGATTTCCGATCAGCACCACGCTTTCGTTCACCAGCGCGATTTGTGTATCGGCGTCGGCATCTGGCGAGACCAGCAGCTGTGCATTCTTGTAAAACTTCAGAGTTCCGCCATCGGAGACGGCCATTTCTTTCAGGGATCCCAGCTCGAACTTGCCGCTGAGAATCAGCAATGCCGATTTTCCGGTGCCGGCCACCACCACGCGATCAATCCCTTCAATGAAATTGATCCCGCCCAGCAATTGCAGCGTTGCCGGTGGAATTTCCTGGCGGAGCAACTCGCGGTAGGGCGAGTCGAGCACTTTGCGCCACTCCATGGCAGTGATGGACGAAGTGTCCGGCGGTACGTAATTCCAGGCGGTGGTCTGGGCGGACGCGCAGGCACCGATCATCAACAATAGCAGCAGAATTCTCAATCCAAAACCATCGTAACCTTTGTGTAGGCCACCTGGAAGCCCTGCCGCTCATAGTCGCGCTGGGAGACGCTGCCCGGTTGGGTGCCGGCGGTGATAAGATCGCAACCCTGCGCTGCGGCGGCGGCGAGCCGCGCGCGAATCACGGCGGAGTGCGCGCCACGGCGGCGGTATGCGGTCAAAGTGCTGTCGCCAAAGCAAGTAGCAACGCCGTTGTGAAAGGCCAATTGTCCGCAACCGGCCGGCACGCCGTCCAGCAAGGCAAAGTAAGGGAGCGTACAGGGCATTGCCGCGAGAATCCGGCCCAGGTTGCGCTCTTCCGCGCTGACTTCATCGCGGCCGAAGAAGCCGCGCACTACCGTCTCCGCGTAAAGAGCGCTTTCGGGTTGGCCATCCGTAAGCCGCGCGCTTTCCGGTGGAAGAATTTCTTCACCGGCCTTAAGCTGCCGCACCAGGACGGTGACGAATTCGGCCGCCTTATAATTGCGTTTCACCAGCGTCTCCAGTAGCGTGGAATCCGCGTATGGACAAACATCGACGGTGACCGTTGCGCCGCGGCTGCGGTAGAAGTCTTCCATTCGCTCCACTTCGGCGTTCGTTACCGGGCCGGCCAATCCCAGCCCCAGGGCATGAGTGAACGGAGAGCCCACTCCGACGTAGAGCAGATATCCGCCTAGGAAGGGTTCGGAACTGGCGCCCGCTTCCGGGTCCAGCAACTGCTGC
>JBBRNO010000120.1:0-21429 GCA_038230275.1 Bryobacterales bacterium | reverse complement strand
GTCACCTGTACGAATCGTACGCCACGCTCACAGAACCGGCGAGCCATCAGGCACTGGCGTCCGAAGTTCGCGGTGCGGGGATTGTCCAGGCCATATAGCTTGCGGGTCGCCTCCGTTTCCTTCGAAAGATCCTGCAATTCCGGCGCCGCCGTCTGCATGCGGAAGGCGAGTTCGAACGAGTTGATGCGGCCTTCCAGGGCGGCATCGGGGCCGGTGTGCTGCATCTGATCGCGGCTCATTTCCTGGGCGAAGTCGAGTTCCAACCGTTGCACGTCGCGCGGCGTTTCGCTATTGGAGATGAAAGGAATCTTCGCGTTCTCTGAACCTACACCGGCGTTGCCGATGGGCGTGCCCTGAAAAGCCGCGGGCAGAAACGCCGAACTCCAATTGTTCGCGCCGCCGTGCGTGAGCGTGGGACAGATGGTAATGAAGCCCGGCAGATTCTGGTTCTCCGTGCCCAGCCCGTAGGTAACCCAGGAGCCCATGCTGGGCCGGACGAACGTATCGCTGCCGGTGTGGAGTTCCAGCAGTGCCCCGCCGTGCCGCGAGTTGGACCCGACCATGGAATTGATCATGCACAAATCGTCCACGCATTCGGCCACGCGCGGGAACAGACTGCTGACCCACATCCCACTCTGACCGTGCTGCTTGAACGACCACGGGGAGCGCAGCAGGTTACCAGTCTCGCTAGAGACGACGCGCGGTTTGGCGAACGGCAGCGGCTTGCCACTGTCGCGATTGAGCAGCGGCTTGTAATCGAAGGTGTCCACCTGCGAGGGGCCGCCATGCATGAAAAGAAAAACTACCCGCTTGGCCTTGGGAGCGAAGTGCGGCTCATGCGGCGCGAGCGGATTGTCTTTGGCCAGCGCTTCCTGCCCCAATAAGGCCGAGAGTGCGAGGCTGCCGAAGCCGGCGCTGGAAGAACGCAACATTTCGCGGCGCGTGGGCCGTTTTCCGAAGCTGTTCCAATGACTGTTCATCGTTTAATCCACGTACACAAATTCGTTCGCCGACATCAGCGCCTTACAGAAACTTTGCCACACTTTCACTTCCCGGGCTTTCGCGTCGGCCTCGTGCGGGGTGTAGGCCTGGTCGGCCTTGGCAAGAAACGCCATGCTGCGAGTGCGATCGTCCGCGGTTGGCGGACGGCCGAAAGCGCGCTCGAAGGCAGCGGCAATTCGTTCGCTGGGGTCCACTGTCTGCCCAATTAACAACTCCGCCAGCTTGCGGCTGGTCTTCAACACCGGCGACCCGTTCATCAGGAATAGCGCCTGCGGGGCAACGATGGTGGACGGCCGGTCGCCGTTGATCACGCTGGGGTCGCCGAAGTCGAACGCCTGGAATACGTCGTAGAGCGAACTGCGAACTACCGGCATGTAAACGGCCCGGCGTGGCGAATCGTAATCGGTGGTGTCCCGGTTTGACGTGCTGGTGACGTATTCCCGCTCTTTGAATTTCAACATGGTGCCGCCCATGGTTTCATCCAACTGGCCGCTTACGGCGTAGAGTGCGTCGCGGATCTCCTCCGCTTCCAAACGGCGCCGGTTCACGCGCCACAGCAGCCGGTCTTCCGGGTCGGCATTCATTGCCTTGTCGTCCGATTGGGCGCTCATCTGGTAGGCACTGGAGAGCATCATCGTGCGGTGCATTTGCTTAATGGACCAACCCGAGGAGACAAAGCGGCGAGCGAGCCAATCGAGCAAGTCCTGATTGGACGGCATCTCGCCTAACCTTCCGAAGTTATCCACGGTGGCCACGATGCCGGTGCCGAAATGCCAGCGCCAGATGCGATTCACCATCACGCGGCTAGTGAGCGGATGCTTAGGATCAGTGAGCCAATTGGCAAACTCCAGACGCCCGCTGTGCTCCGGCGGAATGGCCGGTTGGTTCTCAACTGAGGCCGCGCGCAGAAACCGCCGGGGCACTTCCTCACCCAGCGTCAAGTGACTGCCGCGGAGATGGATGCGGCAGTTGGCGATGGTCCCCTCGGTGACTCCCATCGCCAGCGGGTATACCGGCTTGTCTTTTTCCAGCTGTTTCAAATCCGCTTCCAGTTTCTTCACCTGCGCAGCGATCGCGGCGGGATAGTAGGGCGTGGCATTCGGCGGCCCGGCGAATGGGCCGAATTTGTCGTAAAGAACTTCCTTCAACAGCTTCTGCCGGTCGTCTGGCTTTTCCGCATGATCCGCTTCGTCGAATGCCCGCTGATACGTGGCGGCCACCTGCGGATACTCGGCCGCGGCGGCACGGTGCCAATCGCGCATCACGGAATTGGGATCTTCCTTCGTACGCCGCAGGAAGCCGGCCCATTGCGAGAGGAACTCCGGATTCAATTGCAGTTTGCGTGCAAGCTGCTGCGCAGTCTGTGGCGGCGCCGCGTTGGAATAGGGCTTCAGCAGGAACTTGTCGGTTTGCGGAAAGAAGTTGGCAGGCCGCTCCAGCCGTATAGTGTTCTTGCCGGCGGCGAATTGGAAAACGCCTTCAGCGCTCCACGTATCGGGCGTTGCTGTGCCGGTGGCCGCGGCCAATGCCTGCGACTTCATCAATTCATCATTGATGTAAAGCGCAACGGAGCGCGCCTCGGCGGAGGAGTAGTGGAATTCCATCTGATAGAGACCGTCGCGGGGGACATCGAACGCGAACTCTTTTTCGTGTGCGAACGCATGGTCAAACTCGATAACGCCGGGACCGCTGCCGTGTTCCAACTTCACATCTTCGCTGCGCATTAATTCGGCGCCACCGGTGAGATAGGCGGCCACCTTGGTGCGTGCCGCGGTCTGCAGATCTTTGTTCGCCGGTTTGGTGATAGCCTCAATCTCTTTTCGCCTATCCTCCAATTGCTTTTCATAGGCCCGCAGTTTTTCGCGATCCGCATCGGGGGCCAGAACATGTTCCTGCCAGCGCGCCACCACCTTGAAATTCTCCATGGTCTTGGTGCTGCGGAATATGCCGGCCAGGGAGTAGTAATCGGCGGTAGGAATGGGATCGAACTTGTGATCGTGGCAGCGCGCGCAACCTACCGTCAGCCCCATCAGTGCGCGGGCGGTGGTGTCTACCTGCTCGTCGACAATGTCCATTTCCATCTTCGCCGGATCGTCTTCAGCCAGCATCTTCGCGCCCAGAGAGAGGAAGCCGGTGGCAGTCAGCCGGTCGTAGTTTGTAATCGCATCGTTGCTCTTGGGTAGCAAGTCGCCGGCCAGTTGCTCCTGAACAAACTGGTCGTAGGGCTTGTCTTGATTGAACGCCTTAATAACGTAGTCGCGATAGCGCCAGGCGTTGACGAAGACCAGGTTTTCGTCCAGGCCATTGGAGTCGCTGTAGCGCGCAACGTCCAGCCAGTGCCGTCCCCAACGTTCGCCGTAGCGCGGTGAGGCGAGCAGGCGATCAATCGTTTTGGCGAACGCGTCCGGCGACTCATCTTTCAGGAAGCGATGGATCTCATCCGGGGTCGGCGGCAGTCCGGTCAGATCGTAAGTCGCGCGGCGGAGCAGAGTCCGTTTATCAGCTGGCGGAGCGGGCTTTAATCCCTTGGCTTCCAATGCCGCCAGCAGGAAGCCGTCGATTTCATTCCGGACCCATGCCTGGTTCCTGACGGCGGGGATGGCCGGATCGCGCACGGCAGCGAGCGACCAGAACTTCGCGGCAGGCACGGCAGTTGTGGTGGCCGGCGCGGTGACGCCCCACGGCGCGCCCACCTTCACCCACTCCGCTAGAACGGCGATGTCCGCATCCTGCAGCTTGCCGCCGGGCGGCATTTTCAAGGCCCCTTCGTGACGGATTGATTTGATAAGCAGGCTTTCCGTGCTGCCCGGAACCACCGCCGGTCCGCGTGACCCTCCTTTGAGAATGCCGTCGCGATTGTCGAGCCGCAGTTGTCCCATCACCGGTTGGCTGGCGGCGGAGTGGCACGCGTAGCAACGCTCAGCCAATATGGGCCGTACTTGTTTTTCGAAAAACTCGGACGGCGCGGGTGTCTGGGCCTGCGCCCAGGTCGCGAACGCGAGTGCCAGAAGAAGGCGCATAGTCATGCTCTGCATATCGTATCGCGAAACATTTCCACCGGTTCCACCTCCAATGTGTGAAATGCGACTAATGCTCGTTGGGTTCGTCCTGCTCAGTGCCGCGCTACCGGCAGCTCCAGCAGCGGTGAGTAACTTGGTGAAGCAGCAGATCTTGCTGTGCCGGGCCCATTTTTCGGTGGGCGAAATCGATGGCAATGCGGGCGCAAGTTTTCAACATGCCGTTTCCGGGTATCAGACTGCGGGTGGTCTTAAGGTCACGGGCCGGGTAGACCAAGCGACATGGAAGCGTCTGATGAGCGACGCGGCGCCGGTTCTGGTAAAGTACACCATCACTCCGGAAGACGTCCTCGGTCCGTTTGAAAAAGCTCCGGTGGACATGATGGAAAAAGCGAAGCTGCCCCGCCTGGGCTACGAATCGGCAGTGGAAGGACTTGGCGAAAAATTTCATATCAGCCCGGCACTGCTTCGGAAGCTGAATCCGGGTAGGAAATTGGACAAGGCGGGGGTGGATATATTTGTGCCAAGCATCGAAAAGGAGCCGCTTCCCAAGGCGGCATCGGTAAGCGTCAGCAAATCGATTATGGTAGTGAGTGCGCTGGACGCATCGGGCAAAGTGATCGCGCAATATCCGGCGACCATTGGAAGCGAGAAAGACCCGCTGCCCATTGGAAGCTGGGTGGTGACTACGGTTCTGCGAAATCCTGCTTTTTTTTACGATCCGAGCCTCTTTTGGAACGCCGAAGCAACGGATGAAAAGGCCAAGATTGCAGCCGGGCCCAATAACCCGGTAGGGTTGGTTTGGATCGGCCTATCGAAGCTCCACTACGGCATTCACGGCACCCCGGAGCCTTCCACGGTAGGACACACGCAATCGCATGGCTGCATCCGGTTGACCAACTGGGATGCCCTGGAATTGGCTGGTATCGTCGGTCCCAAGACGCCGGTACACTTGAAGGAATAGGCGATGCGGTTCGCGATGTGGATGCTGTGGTTGGGCGTCGCCGGGGGAGAGACCCCGCGGATCAGCCTGCCGATTACGGGACTTCGAACTTCAGACATTCAGGACACCTACACGCAGACTCGGGGCAGCGACCGGCAGCATGAAGCGGTCGACATTCTTGCGTCGCGCGGGACGCCGGTTCACGCGGTGGTGGACGGAGTGGTGAAAAAGCTGTTTCTGAGCAAGCCCGGCGGAATCACCGTGTATCAGTTCGACGCTGAGGAAGAGTTCAGCTACTATTACGCACACCTGGATTGCTACGCTGACGGTCTCAAGGAAGGGCGCTTCTTGAGACGGGGTGAAGTGCTGGGGTACGTGGGCTCCACCGGAAACGCAAACCCAAAAACACCCCACCTGCACTTCGCCATCTTTGAACTGAAGCGCGATAAGAAATGGTGGCAGGGGACGCCACTGAATCCGTATCCTCTATTGATGAAGGCCTTGCATGCGGAGGCCAGGCTGTAAGTTGCTTATGATGGAATCGTGAGACTTCTCGCGATCTTCACTCTCCTCTTTTCCGCAGCCTGCACTACTCCCAAGACAACCACCATGGAAAAACCTCAGCCCGCGCCGGACGAGCGCAAAGACCTGCATTCGTACTCGAACCCGGAGCAGATTCGCGTGACCGGCGTGGCGCTGGATCTGGATGTGTTATTCCCGCGGAAAGTGCTGCAGGGGACCGCGACGCTGACCGTTGAGAGAGCGGCGGCATATAAAGAAGGGCCGATTATTCTGGACACGCGCAGCCTGGATATCGAAAAGGCGGAGAGTTCGGCGGATGGCAAGACCTTCGCGGACGCGAAGTTCACTGTGGGCACGAACGATCCGATTCTGGGCGCGCCATTGACTATCGAACTGCCGCCTACGGTGACTGCCGTTCGCATAAAGTACGCGAGCCGTCCGGAGGCTTCCGGCCTGCAGTGGCTGACTCCCGCGCAGACCGCCGGCAAGAAGTATCCGTTCCTGTTTTCGCAGGGCGAGGCGATTCATACCCGCAGTTGGATTCCGTTGCAGGACACGCCAGGCGTGCGGCAGACGTACTCGGCGAAGATTCGCACACCGAAGGAACTGCTGGCGGTGATGAGCGCGGAGAACGATCCGAATCCGAAACTGCGCGGCGAGCATACATTCCACATGCCGCAACGAATTCCGTCGTACCTGATTGCGATCGCCGTAGGTGACATTGCCTTCGCGCCGATGGGTGAACGCACCGGTGTGTACGCGGAGCGCCCGGTGGTAGTGAAGGCTGCGAAGGAATTCAGCGACACGGAGGCAATGATCAAGGCCGCTGAGAGCCTGTACGGGCCGTATCGCTGGGGCCGCTACGATTTGCTGGTATTACCGCCAAGTTTTCCATTCGGGGGCATGGAGAACCCGCGGCTGACGTTTGTGACGCCGACCGTGCTGGCGGGCGACAAGAGTCTGGTGAGTTTGGTGGCGCATGAGTTGGCGCATTCGTGGTCTGGCAATCTGGTGACTAACGCGACGTGGCGGGACTTCTGGTTAAACGAAGGATTCACCGTCTATTTCGAGCGGCGCATTCAGGAGAAAGTGTTTGGCGAGGCGCGGGCCAACATGGAAGCCGTGTTGGAACGCGAGGAGCTGGACCGCGAGATGGCGACGCTGAAGCCGATGGACCAGGTGCTGCATGTGGATTTGAAAGGCCGCGATCCGGACGACGGATTTACGCAGGTGCCTTACGTGAAAGGGATGCTGTTTCTGCGGAGTCTGGAGGAGGCGTTCGGACGCGAGAAATTCGATGCGTTTTTGAAGGGCTACTTCGATCACTTCGCATTTCAGAGCGTGACGACGGCGGATTTCCTGGATTATTTGCAGAAGAATCTGTTAGCGGCGAGCCCGGAACTGGCGGCGAAAATTCCGCTGGATGAGTGGATAAACAAGCCGGGGATGCCGGCTGGTGCGCCTCGGGCTACGTCCGATGCGTTTGTGAAGGTGGCGGCGTTTGCAAAGGATTGGGAGCAGGGAAAGACGAAGTTGGCCGCGATTCCGGTGAAGGGCTGGACGACGCAGGAGTGGTTGCATTTTCTAACGGCTCTGCCGGAGACGCTGGACGCGAAGCAGATGGCGGAATTGGACGCGGCGTTCCATCTCACGAAGACGGGGAATAGTGAAATTTTGGACCAGTGGTTGTTGATGGCGATCCGGAATCACTACGCGCCCGCGGATGCGCGGCTGAAGAGCTTTTTGATTGAGGTGGGCCGGCGGAAGTATATCAAGCCGCTGTATCAGGAACTGGCGAAGACGCCCGAGGGGAAGGAACGGGCGAGAGAGATTTATAAGTTGGCCCGGGTTGGCTACCATCCGATTGCGGTTACTACGATTGATGATTTGTTGAAGTAGGCGGCCTAGGACGGCGGAACAAGAGAGCAGATTGAGCGAGGTCGTCTGGGTCGACCGGGAACGTCTCAGCGGAACTCCATGCTTTAAGGGAACTCGCGTGCCTGTGCAAAACTTTCTGGATTACGTCGAAGGCGGCTCAACCATCAACGAATTCTTTGAAGACTACCCGTCAGTCACTCGCGATCAAATTGGGCTTTTCCTGGAACTGGCCAAAGACCAGTTGGTCGAGTGCGTATCCTCCTAGACGAGTGTATACGCACAGGTCTAAAAAAACGGCGGCTCGCCGTCTGTGCACGGTGCAGGCACCACTGAACGCCAACGGATAGGATCGCGGTAGAATTTGGCAGTGAGCGCCGACAAGCTGGTGCGACGGATTCTTAGCGGGACGTCGGATGCGACAATCCGTTTTGTCGAATTGTGTGCTCTGCTGGAAAATTTGGGATTCGAGAAACGGGTGAATGGCAGCCATCATTTATTTCGCAAAGCCGGTGTCGAAGAGAGAATTAATTTGCAGCGCGACGGCGGCAATGCGAAGCCGTACCAAGTGAAACAGGTGCGAGCGCTAATCTTGAAATACAAGCTGAGTGACGCCGAATGAATAAGTACGAGGTTATCATCTACTGGAGCAACGAAGACGAGGCATTCGTTGCCGAGGTGCCCGAATTGCCGGGGTGCGCGGCGCACGGAGCGACGCAGGAAGCCGCCCTCGCCAATGCGCAGGATGCCATTCGGCTGTGGATCGACACGGCAAAAGAATTCGGGGATGCCGTACCGGAACCCAAAGGCCGCCGATTGATCCTCGCCTGACGTTACGAAGGCGGAGAGAGCAAGCTACGCGCCCCGCTACTTCTGCAAGAAGAAATTCCCCACAATCAACCCATCGATACCTGACGAATAAAAGCTCCGCGCCGCATCGCGCGGAGAGCACACCAGCGGATCGTTAAACAAATTGAACGACGTGTTGTACAACACCGGCAGTCCCGTCACGCGCCCCGCTTCCTTCAGCAACCGGTAGTACAGCGGGTTATCCGCCTCAGCCACGGTGTGAACCCGAACGTAATCCTCACCCAACGTCGCGCTCTCAAAAGTCTTCCGGTGCGCGGGCTTCACCCGTCCCACCGTGGCCAAAAATCGGGCGTTCGGGCCAGTCTCAAAATACTCCGCAGCCAACTCCGCGGGCACCGACGCGGCGAACTTCCGGAACGGTTCACGATGCTTGATGAACGTGTTCAGATTTACCGTGGAATACGGGTTCAAGGGCGAAGCGAGAATGCTGCGGTTCCCCAACGCCCGCGGACCGAATTCCATACGGCCCTGCATCCAGGCAACGATCTTGTTATCGGTCAGTTCCTGCACCGCGGTCGCCACAATTTCACCCTCTGTCAGCATGTAGCGGAAGCGGAGTTTGCAGTTCTCCAGCACCTGCTTGATCTGCTCGGCGTGGTAGCTGGGGCCAAGGCAAAGATCGTTTAACTGCGTGCGCGCGGTTTGATGATACACGTTGTGCCAGGCGTGCAGCGCGGCGCCAATGGCAGTTCCGGCGTTACCCGCGGCCGGCTGCACGAACACATTCCGCTTCGCCTCTAGAGCCGCCACCAGCAGCGCGTTCATTCCCAACCCGCCGGCCAGACAAATCGACTCCGCATCGCCAGCCATGCGCAGCGCCGTGTTCTCGATGGCGCGCTGAATCCCCGCCGCCACATGAGATTGAAGTGCCGGCGGAATCGCCGCGCCATCGTCAAGCCCTAGCTTTTGATAAAATTTCGCACTGAACTCACCACGGCCCAGCCGGTCGCTGTCGAAGTAAGACCGGTCGATTCGCGGCAGCGCGCCGGCACCCAAAATCTCCTCGAACAGCGCGACAAACCGGTCGTCCCCGGCGGTGGAGAGCCACTGCACCTTGTGTTCATCGGCATTGGGTGCATAACCCAGCAACGCGGTCACGCGGCCGTAGAGATCGCCCAGGGAATCCGGATAATACAGTTCTTTATCGAGATGAAGACGATTCTTCTCGCCGCGCCAAACGCCACCGCAGCGGAAATCGCCCATCCGGTCCAATGTCAAAACCGTTGCGGTTTCAAAGGGCGACGGATAAAACGCCGACGCTGCATGGGCCGAATGATGCTCCACCACAACCAGCCGGCTGTTGGGAAACCGGGCGCGAATTTGCAGATGTAGCGAAGCTCCCGGGCCATCGCCGAACGGCCGCGCCAGCGCCACGCATTCCACCGCTTCCGCCTTCACTTGGGCCAGGTCAAGACACGCCGCAACAGACTGCTCCGGCAGTTCCCCGGCCGTGCTGCGGCGGGCAATTTTCTTCTCTTCCACTGCGGCGGCCAGCTTGCCGTCTTTCAAGATGGCGCACGCGGCATCACTCAAAATGCCGCCAATTCCTAGGATTGTCATAGGGTAATCAAGCGTTGCGCAGGCGGTGCGGCACACGCTGCCGGCCTACGGCTGTGAACAGATGGAAGACGCCAGGTCCAACCGAGCGCAAGATCATCGTGCCGCCGTGATGGCGCGGACAACCAGTTAAAAATGAACGTCCTTGCACTACCGATGTGGAGGTATCCAGTAGGAGAGGGGGCGAATCGAACTCTCATCAACCCTTAAGTATACGCTGGTGCAAATCGATGAACTGTTCCAGCGACAGCTGTTCGGCACGCTTTCCCACCTCTGGCAGGCTGTCGATCAGTACCTTGTCGTAGTTCTCGATCAGGTTGTTGCGCAGCGTCTTCCGTTTGTGCCGGAAGCAGATGCTGGCGAAATCGAGGAATGCTTGCCGGTCCGCTACCGGAACTTCGGCGCGAGGAGTCAGCTGCACCACGGCCGAATCCACTTTCGGTGGCGGATGAAACGCCGCCGGCGGCACCTCAAACAGCAGCTTCGGTTCGCCCATCAGCCGCGTCTGCACCGTCAGGTAGCCGAAGTCCCGGCTGCCCGGCGAGGCGGCGACGCGCGCGGCCACTTCCTTCTGAACCAAAAATACGGCATTCTGCAATAGCGGACCAATGGACAGCACCCGTTCAAAAATAGGCGAGGTAATGTAATACGGCAGATTCCCGGCAATGGTGACCGGGCCCCATTGCGCCAGATCCACCTTCAGCACATCGGCGCCTACGATGGTGAGCTTGGGGTTGTCGCGGAATCTCTGTTGCAGATAGTGGACCAGCACCTGATCCACCTCAATAGCGATCACGCGGTCTGCCCGGGCCAGCAGGTGTTCCGTGAGCGCGCCCTTACCAGGGCCAATTTCAACCACAGTGGCGCCGGGCTGCGGGCACGCCGCCGCCGCAATGCGCTCCAAAATCGGTTTGCGGATAAGAAAATGCTGCCCTAGTCTGCGTCCGGCCATCTGGTCCGGAGCTTAACCCTTCACGTTGATGCTGCTGTTGCGGAATGAAAGCCGGATCTTTCCCGACATGGGCTGCCCGAACGTGGTGGCCGGTGTAAATTGCGTAAACAGCAGGCTATTCTCAATGTTGCGGCGCAGTCCCGGCGACTTCCGCATGTGCGGGCAATCCGGAATGGTGTAGCTCAAAATGCGGCCTTGATCGTCAATGGTCAATTCCACCACCACGTCTTCATCGTCGAATCCCACTGGACTGATGCTTTTCACCGTGGCGTCGGTATAGAGTCCGGTCGGCACGTCACTTAAGGTGGCCACCGAAAGAGCCAGCGATGGCGAGGCCATGCCCAAGTGAAGCAATCCGAACAGCACCACCGCGGACAGAACGCCGCCCGCCGTGGGAATCGCCAGCGGACGCATCAGATTCTGAGACCACAGGCGAAAATCGCTGTGCCAGTGCGACCACATTGCGGACAGGCTGGCTCTGGATTTCTGCCGCACCAGTTCGCGCGAGGCTACCACGCGAAGCCGGGTTTTCAAGGATGCCGGCGGAACGCGAACCGGCATACGACGCAGCGTAGCCTGCAATTGCCGCATTTGCCGGATCTCCGCGGAACACTGGCTGCAGGAGGCCATATGAACGTCTATCCGCCGCTGCTCCGCCGCGGAAAGATCTCCCTCCAGAAACGCGGGAAAATGGTTTGCGGCGCTGCTGCAGGACATTGCTTCCATATTCATAGGTTCACCAGTCATCACTTCACCTGCGCCGTTTGGGGCGCCCAACGCACGTTAAAATCTGGATTCAGCCGGTTGGCCAGTACCTTTCGCAAAGCTTCCCGTCCGCGCAATATCCGGGATTTCACCGTGCCCAGGGACACCTGCAAAATCTCGGCAATCTCGTCGTAGCTCAGGTCTTCCATGTCGCGCAAAACAACAGCCGCACGGAAGGCGGGATTCACTTGTGCCAGCGCTTCCTCAATCATCGCGTGCGTCTCGCGATCCGACGTGATCTCAAAGGCAGAGCGGCCAGGGTCCGGCAGCACGTCCTGGTAATTCAGGTTTCCCTCCTCTTCACACTCCAGTCCAATCTCCTGCTTCTTATGACGGCTGAACCAGCGCCGATGGTTGTAGGCTTCGTTGAAAGAAATGCGGTAAATCCACGTTTTCAGGCTGCTTTTGCCCCTGAAATTTCCGATATTACGAAACACCTTCAGAAATACTTCCTGAACTACGTCGCAGGTATCCGCCGGGTCGTTCAACAGGCGAAAGACCAGGTTGTATACCGGCTGCTCGTAGAGCGAGATCAGGGTTTCGTAGGCCTCATTGGTGCCTTCTCGAAGCGCCTCAAGCAGGCAATCCTCTTCGCGGTGGGCGTCGGTGGAGGCCGAGCACACCTTGCACAGCCCGGAATATGTATCGAAATCAAACCCAATCGTCGAATCGGCCACGGAGAGCGCCTCACTTGCGATTCTACCCGAAACTATTGATTTAGACACGCGCCACCCGGTAAAAGTTCCCGCCATACAAGCCGGTTCAGATTCGCACCCTCGCGCCCGATAAGCAAATTGTGAGCGAAGTGATCCATGTTGAGACGCAAGCTGTTAGTTTATTGAACGTGCTTCTGGCGGTGAGCACAGAGTCTGATGCTCCCGAATTTCGCCTGGAAAGCAGTTTCGATGGGCAAACCTGCCTGGTTGCAGGTAACGAAGCGGCACTTACCGATACTTTACGCGGTTTACTGGAGATTGCACAGCGCACCTCCGGCCCGAACCACATATTGAGGGCTAATCTGGCCTCAACCGGCGGACTCGTCACGTTGACGCTGTCGGAAGACAGCGGCCCCGCCCAATGGTCCTTGCAGTTTCCCGAACTTCAACCCTCTGAACGTCAACCCCATGAAGGAGTGAATCCCATGATTGCTGCCGAACAACACAGTACAGAAGCTGAGAATGTAGGCTTTGAATACGTCTCTTTTGAAGAAGAAGATCGCTTGAAAGTGGCCGGTCAGACGGAGGGTTTGCTGCAGCCGGCACTGCACACTTCCTCATAATACTGCTCGTACTGAGGAATAATCAGCGACGTGCAGAATCGCCGCAATGCCGTTTGTCGCGCCGCGGCGGACATCTTTGCGTGGAGCACCGCGTCTGTCAACAGCGCAACCACCCGGTTCGCCTGTGCCACGGTGTCGCCAACTGCTTCCAGAAAACCGTCCACACCGTGCGTCACCAGTTCCGGCACGCCGCCCGCGTTGGTGGCAACCGGCGGCACCCCGCACGCCATGCCTTCCAGGGCGGCCAGCCCGAACGCTTCCAGTTCGGTGGGCAACAGCAACACGTGCGCTTTCGGTATCAGCCGCTCCACATGATCCTGTTTTCCCATGAAATTCACATAGTCTTCCAGGCCCAGGTCACGCGCCAGCATTTCCGCCGGGCCCCGGTCTGGCCCATCGCCCACCATCCAGAGCGTTGCCGGGGTGGTCTGCCTTACGTGAGCCAGAATTCGGATGCAATCCAGCACCCGCTTCACCGGGCGAAAGTTCGAAATATGCAGCAGGATTGGGTTTTCGGGGTTACGCACCTCGGCCGGGCGGTACAAATTGCAATTGACAAAATTATGGATCACGCGGATCGGTTCCACGATTCCGAACACATCCACCGTCTGCTTCCGCATGTACTCGCTGATGGTGGTGACGCCATCCGATTTCTCGATGGAAAACTTCGTAATCGGAAAATAGGAACGGTCCAGGCCTACCAACGTTACGTCCGTGCCGTGCAACGTGGTGACGAACGGCAGCCGCCTTCTGGCCGCCACCATCTGCTGGGCTAACAGCGCGGAGATGGAGTGCGGAATCGCATAGTGGACGTGCAGTAGATCCAGATGATAGCGCTCGGCCACCTCCGCCATTCGCGATGCCAGTGCCAGCGAATACGGCGGATATTGGAACAACGGGTAGTTTGAAACCTCCACTTCGTGATAGTGAATGCGCGGAGTGTCAGGATCCAGCCGGATTGGATTGGCGTAGGTGATGAAGTGGATCTCGTGCCCGCGGTTGGCCAATTCCAGGCCAAGCTCGGTGGCGACAATCCCACTGCCGCCGTATGTCGGGTAACAAGTGATTCCAACTTTCATTTAGGCAGCGTAGCAGCAAAAACCGTCAGCTTCAGAATGGCGAAGCCAATCTGTCCGTGGACATTTTCCACCGGATGCGGCACATCACCGCCTCCAAACCAGACCTGCACATCACCGTCCACCACGCGCACGGTGGGATCGCAAAGCGTCTTCGCGTTCCACGGCTCGCCTCCGGCCAGCGCCGCGGTATCCGACAGGCGGCTCCAATGAATGCCGTCCTGCGATCGCGCCAACCCCAGCCGGCGAACCTCCGCGCGGTCGCGGCCGGTGTAGAGCATCCAGTAGGAATTATCAGACTTCCACACCGCCGGCTCACCCAGCCCGGCCTCATCGAACGCGCCACTGTTGCCGGCTTCCATAATCGGATTCGCCCGAGACTTCCGCCACGTCACACCATCGATGGAACGCGCCACACCCAGCCGTTGCCTGCGCGCGCGGTCTTCGCCCAGGTAGTACATGTAAAACGTATCGCCGATCCGCAGTACGTACGGATCGGCCGCACCCCGTTCATCCCAACTGCCGCGCGGGCCGGTACCCAGCACCGGCTGCGGCAACTTCGTCCAAGCCGTTCCGTCTTTCGACTTCGCCAGCCCAATTCGTGGCGACCGGTTTGCCTGGTACCAGTAAAAGAATTCGTTGCCCACGCGCAGGGCCGTTCCGTTCGCCGCGATGTAGTCACCCTCCCACGTGGCAGCGTCGGGAGCCAGCACGCGGCCCTTCTTCGCCCAATGCAGCCCGTCCGTGGACGTCGCCAGGCCGGTGCTCCACACCTTGCCGTCGTAGCCGGAATAGAAGTTGTAGAGCAGCCCTCCCACATCCACCACGGACGGGTTCAGCGCGTCGGTCGATTCCCATCCCGAGGCATCACGGGCCAATACCGGCTCCGGGTAAACATTCCATTCGTAGGAGACACCCCGGCCCGATTGCGGCAGTAGAGGTAGAGTAAAGTCGGCGTACTTGCCGCAGCTGGCAATCAGCCCCAGAGCGGCAAGCACGCCCCATAGGCGCACTCTCATGTCGGGATGCGGATTTTCAAACCGGCGCCGTGGGTGGGCCGTGATTCCAGCGTAAGATCGCCGCCCAGCGTGCGGATTCGCCGCTTAATGCTGCGCGGCCCCAGCCGGAGCAACTCTAACTCGTCCAAGCTATACGATCCGCTGAACGGGAAACCGCTGCCGTCGTCTTCCACTGAGATCTCAATGGTCTTCCCGGTCACCTCAAGCGTTACGTTCACGCGGGAAGCTTTGGAATGTTTCCGCACGTTATTCAGCGCCTCGCGGACAATCTGCAAAACCTCCATCGCGAAGTCCGTGCCGGTCAACTCCGGCAGATCCCCGCAGACCAAGGTGGTGGCGATGCCGCTCTCCCGCTCAAACGTATTCACCACATCCCGCACGGAGGCGTGCAGGCCGGCGTCGTCCACCTCAATCGGCTGCATGTTACGGACGAAGGAGCGCAATTCGGAAACCTGCGATTTGCCCAGCTCCTGCAACTGATGCAACTCAGCCAGTGCCGCATCGCGATCCCGGCCCAGCAGCTTTCGAATAATCTCCAGCCGCATTTGGAAGCTGATAAAGCTCTGCAGCGGGCCATCGTGAAAATCCGCCGCGATGCGTTCCCGTTCCGATTCCCGGGCGCGCTCGGCTTCCAGCCTGGAAAGAACGGACCGGCGCAGCGCGGCGGAGAGACGAAACTGAAACGCTTCTTTCTGGATAGTGAAAACCACCGCAAAAACGCCGGTCATCAATACGGTGGGCCACAGCAGCACCGTGGGCACGGGCCGCACAACCGCGAAAAACAGCACGCTCAGCAGAACCACCCCGGCCACCGCCCGCCACTCATACATCAGCGATGCGATACACAGCAGATAGAAGTAACAGACGGTGCTCAGCCAAAGGCCTTCCTGCGCCGGATGCAGTGCGCAGGCGAAAAAGAAGACCACGTCCAACGCCAGAATTGGCAGCTGGTAAACGCGGTTTTCAATGTTATCGCGCAGCAGAATGAAAATGCTGTAAAGCGCAAAAACGCCGATAACCGCCGCTACCGCCGGGCCAGCCGAAACCGGGTACAGCAGATACAGCAATACACACAACACCGCGAGTACGGCGCGAAGAATTCCGAGGTGCCGGCGCCATAGGTATGGCACCATCGCGGGCTGTATGGCCAAACGGTTCCCTTCCCTTTCGAACGAACTGTGAGTTTAGCGCACGTACAGGAACAACGTGTGGCTTCGCCCTTCTCCGTCGTCTTCCACCAACTCCACCTTCACTGCTTTCCAGCCGGAAAATTCAAAATCGTGCGAAACAATTCGCGTCCCTTTCTTCAACTGTTTTTCCAGCATTGGCCGCACCTTGTCGTTCGAGTGAGGCAAAAGGTACACAGTAATCAAATCCGCGGCGGAGTAATCCTGCACGAACAGGTCGCCGAAAATGATCCGCGCCGTCTTGTCCAGTTTCTGCCGCCGGATCTCTTCGGAACTCTTCCGGTGCAGCACATCGTCAAACTCAACACCGGTGGCGTCGGCCTTAAATTTCTTCGCCGCCACAATGACAATCCGGCCGTCGCCGCTGCCCAGGTCGAACATCTTTTCGCCCGGTTTCAACTCTCCCAACTTCAACATTTTTTCCACCACCACCATCGGAGTGGGGTAGTAAGGGGCCAACTTCTCTGCTTCCTGGTTCTCCTGACCGGAAGCGACCACGCAGCCCGCCAGTAGCGCGGCCGCCAGCAAGCGTCCCGCGTAATAATTGACAATTACCAAGCGTGGCTCCTATGCCGGCACTTGGGTTCTCCGCCTGTGTTTCCGGCACTCACCAAAGCGCCGATGGATCTCCGGGGCATCACGGCTCCAGAAAGACCCGCACGCGGTTACTTTGCTGCCCGTCGACTTCCACGAACAATTCGGCGGGGCCGCGGTTCAAAATCGCCGGCAGTTGCACTTCAACCAGGTAAAAACCCACGTAGCCGGGGGCCAGGATGGCGCGCGTCACTGCAACAGGCTCGCGATCCAGATACACTTTCGTCGCCGCGGCCACGCGAGGAGGGCTGTCCAGCGGCGCCGGAATGCCGGTCGGCCAATCCGGTGTCACTTTGCCTAACCCGGTAGCGAAGATCTGTAACCGCGAACTGGAACGCGCCGGCGTCGCGGCATCCAACAGCAGGCCTGTATCCCCATTCAAGACGATGGCCCCCCCATCCCGGTCGACAAAAATTGAGGGCGAGGCGCTTTTCAGCGGCAATCCCATGGTGATCCGTCCGCTGGTGGATTCCAGCGAAAGATTCAGGGTCGATCCGGTCACCTCAAAGGGTACTTGAATCTGCGATTGTTCAAAAACTGGTGCCGGCCGATTCCCGGCCTGTGCCGATTGGATATTGCGGCCGACGACGCTCAACAGGGAGCCTGGAGAGGCCGCGCGCTCCATCATATCGCCCGCGCTCACCACTCTCGGTTCCCGGAAGCGATGCGGCGCCATATTGGCGAAGAGACCATCGCCCTCAAAGGCGGCATAGAGCTGATTGCCTGCATTGTCCAAGCGCACATCCACCGCTGGCGAACCATCCGGCCCCACTTTCACCAGCGTCCAGGGCGTAGACGGCGCCAGTGCATGCGTATCGGTGTACGTCATGAAAACGCCGCGGTCGGCTGCCACGTACAGGGCACCCGATTGCCGGTCCGCCGTAATGCCGTGGGCCGAGCCGGCGGGCAGGTTATCGCTGATATCGTCCCACAGACGGCCCGCATTGAGCGTGCGCTCCACCCGGACTTTTGCATTGCCGGCGATGGCAGCCAAAGCGAATTGCGGGTCCTTTGAATCGAGGAAAATATTCTCGATCACGCCGCCCCCGGGGATTTCCAGGCTCTGCCAGGTGGTGCCGCGATCTGACGAGCTGCGCAACCTTCCGTCCACGGTTCCGGCGTAAAAAAAGTCGCCGCCCATGGCCAGGGCCGTGACCACACTGCCGAATGCCTTCGACAAGGCGCCCCGGGTGAGGGCCAGTTGCACCGATGCAGTATCCTCCACCAGTTTCCAACCTGGCTTTTCGCCAGTAATCCACTCCAGCTCAGTGTCGTTGCGATCCGCGGTGATGCGCAGCGCGCCATTGCCATCGGGCAGCGCCAGAATTCGATGCACAGGCAGGTTAGGCAACCCTTGGTTGAGGCCCGTCCAGGAAAGGCCGCCATCCAGCGACCGCCAGACGCCTTGCGCCCCGGCGACCACCACCAGGTCCGGATCCTTGGGCGAAACGGCAACATCCTCCAAGCCATCGCCAATGATGGACCGGTTCTGGAATGCGGTCAGATTGGTCCATGTATAGCCGCCATCGTCGGACCGGTATCCATGCCGCCCCACGGCGTAAATCCGAGTGGGCACGGTGGCCGACGTCTTTGATTTAGCCAGCCGCTCCGGCAACACCTTAACCAAGCCGGCCGCGGATTCGGGAATCACGGCATCGCCCGCAATCTGCCAGTGTTCAAAATCGGACGTGGAGTAAGTCCGCTTCAATCCCGTTCTGGCGAATAGCCGCGAGCCGTCTTCTGAAAACCACACGCGCTCCACCGGACCGGTGGCCAACGACGCCAGATTCATGTCAAGAGTGGTGGAGCCCACCTTGCGCCAATCCGCTGGAATCTGCGCTGTCGCCGAGGTATCCAGCAGTACTAGCAGCAGCACCTGCGGCAGTACCAGCGTAAGGCTGGGTCGCAGTACTCTTCGAATTGTGGCTTTATGACACACCGTGTGAGTCTATTCTACCCTTAATTGAGCCAGGCTATGGGAGAAAGCATTGAATCGAAAAGCCTTGCAGCCAGCTCAGAGTAAGGCATTGCATTTGCAGTTCACTTTTAATGTTAGACTAAGGGACTAACGGGAGATGATTCTGAACCGGCACTCCTACGCGGGCTTGCTGCTTATGGCAGTAGTGTCGGCAGTGTGTCCGGCGCAGAGTCTCTCCCTGAATTCTTCAGAAAGCGCAGCTAAAGTCCTTACTCTCACCGGTGAAGTTTCCGTTCTGAGAGACTCTACTCCCTGGGCGCTGGAAGTCGGCAGTGCCGTTCAGCTCAAACAGATGATCGTCACTGGACCAGACGGCTACGCCAAGCTGCAGGTTTCCGACGGCAGCACCTTCGAAGTATATCCGAACTCCAAAGTAACGTTTCGCAATAATCCATCAGACTGGAAAGATATGCTCGACTTGTGGATCGGGCGGGTCAAAGTCCACATTGAAAAGTTGAGTGGAGGCGCACCGAACCATCAGCGCGTCACTTCGCCAACGGCGGTGATCTCGGTTCGCGGCACGATTTTTGACGTCGTGGCCGAGGATGAGGACACCACGCTGGTTTCCGTGGAAGAAGGACTCGTGGCGGTACAGCACCGGTTTCTTCCGGTAAACAACGGAAAGTTTGTCAGCCCTGGCGAGTATCTTCGCGTTTACAAGAATCAACCGCTGGCAGACCGGTCAATCGATAAGGGACAAGCACTCAAGCACGCCCTCAACGCCGGCGCGGAAGCTGTGTACCGCGTAATCCTGCGCAATCCGCAAGTGCCGGGTGGTGGCGGCGGCAAGGTGCCTGGGTCCGGTGGTTCCACCGGTGGCGGTGTTCCGGGCGACACGCAAAATACGCCTCCGCCCCCTCCTGCTCCGCCCCCTCCCCCTCCGGGCGTTTAGCATTCGAGCGAATCGACGTGCGAAACTAGCGGTGAGAAGACCGCCGTGTTCAAATCCATCTCAACCGTAGTGATTTTTTCCTCTGTTCTGCTGGCGCAGAAGCCGAACTCCGGAGTCAGCCCTGAGTGGGACATTCGCCAGGACATGTCTGCACTCGCCGGGCAAATCAGGCAACTTCAGCCGATGGTGAACCAGATCAAGCCGGAGACTTGGATTTCACAAGGTGCTCCGTCTGCCTACGTCAAACAGATGGCCTCGCTTCAGGATGGAATGCAATACCTGTTGGGATCTTGCGAGAAACTGGCGAAAGAACCGGAGCGCTTGACCGCCGCACTGGATACCTACTTCCGTATTCAGTATGTGGAGACGCTCCTGGATTCGCTTCGCGTGGGAGTTCGACGTTACCAGAGCCCCGATCTGGCCGAAATTCTCAATGGCCTGATGACGGCGAGTTCCAATAACAAAGAGAAACTGCGCGCGCATATCCTGGATCTCGCTTCTGTGCGAGAGCAGGAGATGAGCGTGATGGATCAGGAAGCACAACGTTGCAGGGGTGTGCTTTCCAGAATTCCCCCGGATCCCCCCGCCGGCGATAAACGAAAAGCGGCAATTCGGAGATGAAGTGAGCGAAACCCTAGCCTTGATCTGCAGCATCTGCGGAGAACCATCCTTGCAAATCTGCGTATACTGCACCAAAGACGCGTGCGAGAATCATCGCTGCCTGCGATGCCACCGATGCAGCGACTGCTGCGATTGCGAGCAGCGGGCGCAGAGCAAATAGATTTGCGGCCGTTTCGGTTCCGGATTTTGGTTCACAACTGTTTGCGCTCCGCGAATGGATGAAACGGCAAGATATTCTCGAATCCGCGGTTTCGCTCCGCCTTGGGCTTGCACTAAGCTGGCTGCCAGAACGAGCTATTCCGGCATCTTCATGAGAGGCGCCGCGCCGTGGTTTTTCGAGATCAGCCCCGGCGATTTGCGCGTGAACCGGCCGCTACCCCAACTTATACGGTGCCCGGTACTGGTAGCTTAAATACTTATTCGCTGCCGCGTTGTTGGTGAACTTCTCGGCCTTGGCATCCCATTCCAGGTACGACTTCGTCCGTAGCGCGATATTTGCGATCAGCGTGGCGGCCGTGGATTGATGGCCGGTCAGCACATCGCAATTGCACTTCGCCCGGCTCTTCACACAGTCCAAAAAGTTGCGCGCATGAAAAGCCGTATCGAAGCTGCCCTTCGCGGACGCCGGTTCGATGAGCGGCTTCTTCGATGGAGTGTAGGCTTTCTCAGTCACGCGGTCTACCGGAGTGCGCGCCGAAACGCTCGCCTCCGTGACCTTTTCCGGAACCACTTCCCAGTGATTGGCGTGGATGTACATGGTGCCTTTGGTGCCGCGCAGTTCCATCTCCGCGCCTTGCGGATTTCCTCCGGCGGCGTTCGCGTTGTACTGCGAGAAGACCATCAGCGATGGCCCGTCAAACTCCCACAACGCCTCGAGCGTATCCGGAATTTCGCGATTATCCTGCATCACGTACTTTCCGCCCATCACCGTTACGGCCTTGGGCGCATCCTTGCCCAGGCACCAGCGCAGCATGTCCATATAGTGAACGCCGAAGTTGGTAACCTGCCCGCCGGAGTAGTTGTAGAACCAGCGGAAATCGTAGAACATGCGGTTCTTGTTATACGGCACCTTGGGCGCAGGTCCCAGCCACTGGTTCCACATTTCCTCATTCGGAGGGGCGGAATCCGGCGCGTTGCCGATTCCGTTCGGCCATTCGTTCTGGACGTGGTAGCCTTTCGCAACGGTCACGTGGCCAATGCCGCCGGCGCGTACCAACGCGGCCGCCTCCTGCAGGAATTTGCCCGAGCGGCGCTGAATGCCCACCTGTACCACGCGCTTG
>JBBRNO010000119.1:0-21753 GCA_038230275.1 Bryobacterales bacterium | reverse complement strand
TTGAATTTCGAGTCGAACCGAGTAGTGAGGGTAAGTGCGTATTGCGCCAAACTGCGCTTTTCAAGCCGCTTGGGTTGTTCGGATTGCTTTACTGGTACGCAGTCGTCCCGCTGCATCATATTGTGTTTAGCGGCATGATTTTGGGAATCCAACGTGAAGCGTTGCAGATCGCTTCGAGCGAAGCTGGCATCAAATCACACGAGGACAAATGATATGAGTTTTGAGAACACCCGCTTCATTATTGTCGGCGCGGCCGGCGGTATCGGCGCCGCCCTATCACGGAGGCTGAAGCGGCTCGGTGCAGAACCAATCTTAATGGGCCGTACGGCGGATAAATTGGCGGAGCTCGGTAAGGAACTCGACGCGGCGACGCAGTGTGTCGATGCCTCTAATGCCGCCGAGTTCGAGGCAGCTGTTGCTGCCTTCGGTCCGGTTCACGGAATTGTCAACTGCGCGGGCAGCGTGCTGCTGAAGCCGGCGCATTTGACCAGCGACTCCGACTGGTCTGAAACTCTACGAACAAATCTGACAACCGCTTTTCATGTGGTACGATCTGGTTCCCGGCTCATGATGCAAACCGGTGGGTCCATCGTACTTTGCTCGACGGCGGCGGCCCGCATCGGTTTGGCGAATCATGAGGCTATCGCTGCCGCAAAGGCGGGAGTCATTGGGCTTACGCTCTCAGCCGCCGCTACGTACGCGGTCCGCAATATCCGCGTGAACTGCGTCGCCCCCGGCTTGGTAGAGACACCTTTGACCGGGAAGATCACCTCGAACGAAGCCGCACTCAAAGCCTCGCTGGCAATGCATCCGTTGGGAAGGGTGGGCAAACCGGAACACATCGCGTCGGCAATCTCTTGGTTGCTAGATCCCGAAAATGACTGGGTCACCGGACAAGTCCTGGGCGTCGATGGCGGATTGGGAAGCGTTCGTGCGACCGGCAGATAGCTTAGGCTAGCGGAATGGGTCTTACACTCACGCTTCACGCCGCTGCCACCTGGTACATGGTCGGCGTGATTTGGCTGATCCAACTCGTTCACTATCCGATGTTTCAATCTCTGGACCGTGCGAGTTTCAAGAGCAGCCATACCTTTCACTCCACGCGCATCACCTTCGTTGTGATGCCTGCCATGTTGCTTGAACTCGTGCTCTCCGCCGTTATCGTATGGAAACGCGGCCCGCTGAACCCACCAGCCCTGATCGGATTTGGATTGGTTGTACTTATTTGGATGACCACGTTCTTTGTCTTGGTGCCGCTTCACGAACGGTTTCAAACCGAAGGATTTCAGCCGGAGGTTCACGTAGCCCTGTGTCGATGGAATTGGCTGCGGACGATTGCATGGTCTGCCCGCGGAGTGATCGTCGCCCTTTGGCTTTCGGCCAATTAGGGTAGTGACGCCACTTCGAAGAACCGAACCTTCCCGATCCTGCAAGTAGCACAGAAGCTCATACTTTCGGTCATCATGCTCGAAGATCAGCCGCCTTGGTATGGGATCCGCGATTCCAAGAAAGGCGACTCCAAGGACCAGAGCGCCTACAATGGGCGAGGGAGGCTCCTGCTCAGAACAGATGTTCCCCGGGCTGGTTGAGCATGTACGTTTCAGTGCTGGGCACCTCCCAGAGAGAGTTTATTTTGTCCCTCAGTCTCACAATTTTCTTTTTTTTCGACCGCCGTCCATCCCGGAGCGTCCGTCGATGAGCCTCCATACCATTGCCATCTTCGGATCAAGCGCGACGTTCCTAATTTACGGAGGGTTATGTTTGAGCTCGTTGTCCATGCAAGGCGAGTTTAAACGCTTTGGCCTTGAAAGGCTCAGGACATTGACCGGTCTTTTAGAGGTGCTGGGCGGAGTGGGGTTGTTGGTCGGGTTGAAATGGCCCCTTGCGCTGTGGCTGTCCTCCGGAGGCCTCTCGCTATTGATGATGGCCGGACTAGGAGTCCGAATCAGAATTGGAGACAGCTTACTGATTTCCTTTCCAGCGTTAGCGTTGATGATCTTAAATGCCTATATCTTGATCGCGTCCTTGAAGTGAGTAAAGAAAATTGAGGCAGGAAGCCGAAACAGCTCATCGTAGACGCTGATGATTTACTCGCGGGCTCGGTTGTGGCTGAGAATTGGTGGGGTGGGATGCTTCGTCGGCTTGTCAATAATGGTTTTTCCACGCACATCCTACGTGTGCTGGACGAGACAGTGGTGGTGATCACGCTGGGCAATCTATCCACTCCCGGGGCTGGCAAACTAGAACAGGAGTTGGAAAAGCTGGCATTGGGCATTCCGTTGCCGGAAGCGCCAAAGGAAATTTCCATCGCTCCCGAGAAGTTCGCCCTTTCGCACCGGACAAGTTCTTCGCGAAGGTGGTGGATGCGCAACTGGAGTTCACGCGTGGCGCCTACGGAAAAGTAGACGGCGTGATCCTTGCACCAGAATGGGAGTGACACCAAAGCTCCACGCCAACCCTAGCGGGAAGCTACTTCATCATCAGATCGGCGGACCTGCCGGCAAAATTCAGGACGTGGGCAGGGAAGATGCCGAGGATCAATGTTGCCAGCGCGGAGATCCAGATGGCAGTTTTCAAGCCCGGTCCCAAGGGTTGCAGTGATTCCGTGGCTTCGCCGGGCTCGTGCATGTACATCACTACGATGATGCGGAGATAGTAGAATGCCGCGACGGCGCTGTTCAGCAGGCCGAGCACTGTCAGCCAAACGAGATGTGCGTCCAGTGCCGCTTTGAAGACGTAGAACTTGCCGAAGAAACCACCAGTCAGCGGAACGCCGAGCAGCGATAACAGGAAGATGGTGAGCAGGGCCGCGGTGGCGGGTTGACGCTTAGCAAGACCGGCCATTTCGTCAATTTGTAAGTACTGTTCGCCCTGCCGCGCGAAGTGGGTTACCACCGCGAAGGCTCCGACGTTCATGAATGCGTAAGAGGCCAGATAGAACATGGCCGCCGCGGTCCCAATGGAGGAATGGCAGGTGACCGCGACCATGACGTAGCCGGCATGTGCAATGGAGCTGTAGGCTAGCATGCGTTTGATATTTTGCTGACGGATGGCCGCGAAGTTGCCGACGATCATGGTGAGCAGCGCGGAGATCCAGATGATGGGGGCCCAGCGGTCGCTGATCGGCTCGAAGGCGGTCATGTACACGCGCAGGAATACGGCGAAGGCGGCGGCCTTTGGGCCGGCCGACATGAAGGCGCTGACAGGGACTGGAGCGCCCTGGTATACATCGGGAGCCCAGACCTGGAATGGCGCCGCGGAGACCTTGAAAGCGAAGCCGACGAACATCAACGCAGCGGACGTTCCAACCAGAGCTAGAGACGGTGCGATTTCGCGCGTGTTCAGGATGCGGCGGATTTCTGTCAGGTTGGTGGATCCGGTCAAGCCGTAGATCCACGCTACGCCGTACAACAAGAACGCGGTGGCGAACGATCCCAGGAGGAAATATTTGATGGCAGATTCGTTGTTGCGCTTATCGTCGCGCAGATAGCCGGCCAGGATGTAGGAGGCGATGGACGAGATTTCGATGCCGATGAAGACCATCATCAACTCATTGGCGCTAGCCAGAATGCATTGGCCGACGATGGAAAATAGCAGCAGAGCGTGGTACTCACCAGCCTCGGCTTTTTCGCGGCTCAAGTATTGACCGGAGGCGAAGACCACCAGAATTCCGACGATGATCACTAGGACACGGAAAAAGGTGGAGAAACCGTCGATCAGCAGCATGTCATGGAATGCCGGGCCAGGATTTGAGTAGGCCACTACCGCTGCCCATAGTGCGGCGAACAACCCTGCTAACGACAGATTGGGAAGCACACTGCGGTGGCGCTGGCCGATTACCGGTTCCAGCATCATGACCGCGGTGGCCACCAGTGTCAGGATGATTTCCGGGAGAAAGCGGAAGTACTCCGTGCCGGTAGGTATGTAGTTAACGGGCACTGGCTGCCTCCGTTAGCGGTGCGGTCTGTTGAGGAACTGCTGACGGAATTTTCACCTGATATTCGATGTTCGATTTGCTTTGCTCAAGAGTGCGCGCGGTGGCTACCCCGATGGAGGGCAAGAAGGATTGCGAACCCATGCCCATCCAGACCATTAGAACCAGCAGCGGCACAATGGCCACCCATTCCCGCAGGCTGAGATCCGGCATGTGCCAGTGGCTGTGTGCGTCATGGGCATGATCGTCGCCGTGGGCATGATCGTGGCCGTGATCGTGAGGGTGGTCATGGCCGGGATCATGCGAATGCCCTGCGGGTCCGTGAGAATGACCGGCCGAATGACCGTGACCGGCGTCCGCCGTTTGGCCGGGCATCAATCCGAAGAAGGTTCGCTGATACATCCACAGCATATAGCAGGCGGACAGAATTACGCCGATGGCGGCGAAGACGGTCCATTGGAAGTTCACTTCCGCCGCGCCCTGCAAGACTAGAAACTCACCGATGAAGTTGTTCAGCGTCGGCAATCCGATGCTGGCTAGCGTGGTAATCAAAAATACGGTGGCCAGCCAGGGGGCGGCGGTCGCCACGCCTCCGTATGCTGAGATTTCCAGCGAGTGACGGCGCTCATAGAGATAACCGACCAGGATGAAGAGGGCGCCGGTGGAGATGCCATGGTTCAACATCTGATAGACCGCACCGTCGAGACCCATTTGCGTAAACGAAAAGACGCCAAGGACCACAAAGCCGAGGTGGCTGACCGAGGAGTAGGCGACCAGTTTCTTCATGTTCGGCTGCACCAGCGCGACCAGCGCGCCGTAGATGATGCCGATGATTGCCAGCGCCACAATCCAGCCGGCGTTTTGGCGGGCGGCGTTGGGGAAGAGCGGCAAACAGAAACGAACCAGGCCGTAGGTACCCATCTTCAGCATCACGGAGGCCAGCATGACGGAGCCCGCGGTGGGAGCTTCCACGTGCGCGTCGGGCAGCCAGGTGTGCAGCGGAAAGAGCGGAACCTTGATGGCGAAAGCCAGGAAGAAGGCCAGGAATAGCAGGGTCTGTTCGATGTGCGTCAGCGGGACTTTGCCGCTGGCCAGCAGGTTCAGGATGACCGGATAGTCGAACGAACCTGTCTTGAAGTTCAGATACAGGATGGCGGCCAGCATCAGCACCGAGCCGGCCATGGTGTATAGGAAGAATTTGACGGCGGCGTAGATGCGGCGGTCGTGGCCCCAGATGCCGATGAGGAAGTACATGGGCACCAGGCAGATTTCCCAGAATGTGTAGAAGAGGAAGAGGTCCAGCGCGACGAAAACGCCGATGAGTCCGAACTCCAATAACAGCAGGAAGGCGAAGAATTCCTTTGGCCTGTCGGTGACGGAGTTCCAGGAAATCAGCATGGCGATCGGAGTCAGGAACGTGGAGAGCAGCACCAGCCAGAGGCTGATTCCGTCCATACCAGTGTGGTATTTGATGCCTTCGCCAGGCAGCAGGCCCGGGACCTGAATCCAGTTGACGTTGGTGACGAATTGCCACTCGCCTTTCGAGGCTGCCACCGGACCGATCAATGCGAGTGATCCAACAAAGATGGCCAGAGCAATTACCAGCGCGATCATTTTCGCTGCGCCGGCATTGCTTTTCGGCAGCAGCATTACGGCGGTGAATCCGATAAAGGGAACCGCGATGAGGATGTCCAGCAAGTTCATCGGATGCTCCCTGTGAGGCCCATGGCCACGATGACGGCGATGGAGCCGAGCACGACCCAGGCCGCGTAACTTCTAATGTTTCCGGATTGCAACCGCCGCAGCGCTCCGCCGATGTTCATGGCGCGGTGGCCAATGCCATTGACGGTGCCATCGATAAGACCGCTGTCGAAGCCTTTCCAAAGGACGCTGCGGGAGCCTTGAACGATCGGCTCGACGATGGAAGCGTCATAGGCTTCGTCGACATAATACTTGTGATAGAGAAGCTTGTGCAGGCCGTTAAAGTTCTTGGATGCGGCATCGGCCAACGACGGGCTGGCGACGTAGAACAGATAAGCGAGAGCGATGCCGAGAAGACCCGATGCGACGGCGGTATATTCCAGCCATTTTTCAGATTCCTCAAGAACCTTCGGGAACATCGGTTCCAGGAAATGCGGCAGCGGGATGAAGCCGCCTGCCAGCGACAAGACCGCCAGGATCATCAGCGGGCCGGTCATCGTCAGCGGCGATTCGTGCGGATGGGCTTTGCCGCGGTAGGTGCCGAAGAAGGCCATGAACACGGAGCGGAACACGTAGAATGCCGTCATACCGGCGGTGACCACGCCGACCCAGTACATCCAGGGGGCATGATGATAGGCGGCGATCAGGATCTCATCCTTACTGGCGGCGCCGGAGGTGAACGGAACTCCGGAGATCGCCAACGCGGCACAGATAATAGTCGCGAACGTGATGGGTATCTTCGTCCGGAGCCCGCCCATTTTCCGGAGGTCTTGTTCGCCGCCCACCGCATGAATCACGCTGCCGGCGCCCAGGAACAGCAGGGCTTTGAAGAAGGCGTGAGTGACCACATGGAACATGCCCGCGGCGAATGCGCCGGAGCCCAGGGCGAGGAACATATAGCCGAGCTGCGAGACGGTGGAATACGCGTACACCTTCTTAATGTCATTCTGGACCAAGCCGATTGTGGCGGCCATCACCGCGGTGGCCAAGCCGACAATGGCGACCACATCCATCGCGATTGGGGCGTGGACGAACAGTGCGGACGACCGGGCAATCATATAAACACCCGCCGTCACCATGGTGGCAGCGTGGATCAGCGCGGAGACCGGCGTGGGGCCGGCCATGGCGTCCGGCAGCCAGACGTAGAGCGGAATTTGGGCCGACTTTCCAGCCGCGCCTACAAAGAACAGCAGACAGATGGCGGTGAAAATTCCGGCGCCTTGATCCACCGGCATTGCTTTGGCGGCTTCAAACACCTTGCCGAAATCGAGCGAGCCGAAGTTGGTGACAATCAGGAACATGGCTAGCGAATAGCCGAAATCGCCAACGCGGTTTACGATGAATGCTTTCTTGCCGGCGTCACCGGCGAATTTCTTGTCGAAGTAGAAGCCAATCAGCAAGTAACTGCAAAGCCCCACGCCTTCCCAACCGATAAACAGGATCAGGTAATTGGCGGCCAGCACCAAAACCAGCATGAAGAACATGAACAGATTCAGGTAGGCGAAAAAGCGGTAGTAGCCGCCCTCATGCGCCATGTAGCCGGTGGCGTATATGTGGATTAGTAGACCGATGCCGGTGACCACCAGAAGCATCACGGCGCTGAGACGATCGACTGCAAAATCAAAACCGATGTTCAGATTCCCGCTCTGGATCCAGGTGAAGTAGCGTTCGATGTGCGCCTCTTCCGGCATTCCGGCGCCGAACAACCCCATGGCGGAGAGAGCCTTCAGCACCCAGAGGAACGACAGCAATACCGAACCGATCGCAACGGCGTTCACGACGTTCTTACTGGACTTGCGTCCAATGAGTCCGTTGATCGCGAACCCGGCGAGGGGAAATACGGGAATGAGCCAAAGTTGATGCATCAGTAGGTATCTGCTCTTAATTCTTCATGCTATTGATTTCGTCGATCTCCAGCGTGGATCGATTTTTATATACGGTCAGGATGATGCCGAGGCCGACCGCCGCCTCCGCGGCTGCGACTACCATTACGAAGAACGAAAAAATTTGCCCGTCCACTTGCTTCAGATGGTAGGAAAAGGCGATGAAACTGAGGTTCACGGCATTGAGCATCAACTCAATGGACATGAACACAGTGATGATGTTTTTGCGAAACAGAAACCCGGCGACACCCAGCGAAAACAGAACGGCGCTGAGCACCAGATACCAGGAAAGCGGAACGGCGGCGGGAATAGGAGGCATGTTAAATCTCCTTCCTTGCGAGGACGATGGCCCCGATAAGGGCGATCAGGATCAGGATGGAGGTGACTTCAAACGGCAGCAGATAAACCGTGAACAGGGCTCGTCCGACTTCAAGCGGACCGCCCTGGGTGAAAGCTCCAAACACCACCGGCTCCGATTTCGGCAGCATGCCCTGCACGCTGAAACTGATGACGCCGATGAAAACGGCGAACAGCGGAATGCCGAACCACTTGACCATGGGCGACTTGGATGACTTGTGTTCCGTGCCGGCATTCAGCAGCATGATGACGAAGACGAACAACACCATGACCGCGCCGGCGTACACGATGATTTGCGCCGCGGCGATGAATTCAGCACCGAGCAACAGATAAAGCACCGCCAGCGACACCATGACACCGACCAGGGACAGCGCACTCGAGATGGGGTGCGTCTGCACGACGAGGCTGATGGCGGAGGCCACTGCGATAAAGGCGAACAGGAGAAAGAGAGGGACGTCCATGGTTGATAGATGGGATTATTGGTTGGGGAAAACGGCCACCAGCAGGGCAGTTACCAGCAGATTGAGCAGCGCCGCCGGAAACAGAAACGTCCAGGCGAATTTCATTAGCTGGTCGTATCGGAATCGGGGCAACGTGCCGCGAATCCAAATATAGACGAAGAGAAGTCCGCCGGTTTTGGCAGTGAACCAGAACAGCGGCAGCAGAATGGGCTGCAATACGGGAATCAGAAACAGCACGCCGATCCCGATAAACACAATGCCCGTGATGGGGAGCGTGATCCGGTCGAACGGCCGCGCGGGGTGCAGACCGTGATAAAGCGCGATGATTCCGCTGGCTACAAACAGCAGCGTGGGGACGAAGCCTGAACCGTATTCCACGGGAAAAGGTGCGTGCCAGCCGCCCAGGAAGATTAAGGTCGCCACCGCGGTGACCGTCACCATATTGGCGTATTCGGCCATGAAGAAAGCCGCGAACTTCATGCTGCTGTATTCGACGTGAAAACCGGCCACCAGTTCATTTTCCGCTTCCGGAAGATCGAATGGGATGCGGTTGGTTTCGGCGAAGGCAGCGATCATAAATATGAAGAAGCCGAAGATTTGCGGGATGACGTTCCAGCGCGGGATCACGCCGAAGTAGTAGCCGGCCTGTGTGTCCACGATCTCGCGAAAGCTCAAGCTGTTGGAAAGCAGCAGTGGCGCGGCGATAGCCAGAGCCAGCGGCAGTTCATAGCTAATCATCTGCGCGGAACTGCGCAGACCACCGATCAGGGAATACTTGTTGTTCGAAGCCCAGCCTGCCAGCGCAACTCCGTAAACACCAATCGAGGAGAGCGCGAGGACAACCAGCACGCCGATTTTCAGGTCGGTGAGTTGCATCCAGGTCTTCATGCCGAAGACTTCGATTTGCGGGCCAAATGGCAGGACGGAGATGGCGATTAACGCGATGGTGACGGCTAAGAACGGCGCCAGCATATAGAAAAACTTGTTGACGTAGGGTGGAAGCAGGTCTTCCTTGGTTAACAACTTCACTACGTCGGCCAGCGGCTGCAGTAACCCGTGCGGGCCAACGCGTTGCGGACCCACGCGCAACTGAATGTGCGCTAGCACCTTGCGCTCAATCCATTGCAGGTAAGCAAGGGTGGTCAGCAGGACAAATGCGATAAGCCCTGCTTTGATCAAACTGATGACGTAAAAATTAAGGTCCATGTTAGGGAGTATTCACTCCAGATTCATAGAGCCCGGCTTGACGCTCCATCACCGAGTTCAGCATCTTGGAATACCGGCCCAGCGAACCGGACGTGAAAAGGGTATCGCGCGCGGACTGAATCAGTTCCGGACGCGATTCCAGCGGCACACGGCCATTGACGGGGCTGGTTTGCGCAGCGCCGCCGGTTGCAATGATAGGCAAGGGAATATTATAACCGCGAACGGTCTTCCGAATCTCGTCAAAGATGGCTTCCGGTTTGGTTGGACCCAGATCGAGCCCCATTTCCTTGGCCAGCAGACTGAAGATTTCCAGATCGGGTTTGGTTCCCATGGTTTTCACCGCACGCTTCAGCCGCTGCACTTCCCCGGTGACGTTGGTAACGGTGCCGTCCTTTTCGTAGGCGGAAGCAGCGGGGAAGACTACGTCGGCACGCTGCGCCGTTTCGGTGAGGAACATTTCCTGCACCACGACAAACGCGCTGTGGCCTGCAAGACTTGCGCTCTTCAAGGGATTGGCGCCGATGACCCAAAGGACATCGAGATCGGCCGCCGCCAGCATCTCGTGCGTGGCCATTCCCTGGGCGGTGCCGGCGTTGTATCCCGGCAGCAGGCCCGGGATGAGCCCCATATCCACCGCACCGCGGGAGTTTGAATAATCCACCAGACACACGTACTTGACCGGAATGCCCAGAGATTCGCCGAAGGCTACCAGTTTGCGAACATCGCCGCCCTTGATGGCGTCACCGAAAACGATGACCAGTTCCGATTCCTTAGCAAGCTGATCGCGGAGCGATTCCACCGCACCGAGCTCTTCGCCTGGTTTCACGATCAAGCCGGCAACAGCGTATTTGCGTTCCCGTACAGGGCCGTTCGTTACGGTGTACGTATGGGCTGCGTGGTGCCGGAAGTTGGCACGGATCTGGAAAGCTAAAAGCGGCTGCTGTTCAGACAGATCGGCCCCGACAATCAGCGTCGCCTTGGCGGTGTAGAGGTCGGCCACCGTTGCCAGCGCGGTTGTCTTGCCGCTGATGGCATCCAGCAGGGTAGTCAGGTCGCCGCTGCGGTGATGATCGATATTATCCGTGCCCAGGCCTTGGCGGGCGAATTTTTGCAGGTAATAGTTTTCTTCGTTCGTGGTGCGGTTGGAGCCAATCACGCCGAAATTGCCGCCGCTTGCTTTCACTTCATTGAACTTCTGTGCCACGGCCATCAGCGCTCTGGACCAGGAAACCGGCTGGAGCTCGCCGTCAATGCGCAACAGCGGCGATTGCAAGCGCTCCGGGTTTTCGGTGAAGTCGAACGCGTAGCGGCCCTTGATGCAAAGGAATTCGCCGTTAATGCCGGAACGGTCACGATTGTTGCCGCGGATGATCTTGTCGTTCCGTACGCCAAGGGTCGTCTTGCAGCCGTTGGAACAGTGAGTGCAAATGGTGCCGACGTGATTCATTTCCCACGGGCGGGTCTGGTAGCGGTACGTTCCGCTGGTCAACGCGCCCACGGGGCATATATCGATACAGGCGCCGCATTCATCGCAATTCAGATGATCACCGTCGTTCGGAGCAATCTCGGAAATGACTCCGCGGTTCACAATGCCCAGCGCGCCGACGCCCATGCCTTCGTTGCACACACGCACGCAGCGGTAGCAGAGAATGCAGCGCGGGCCATCGTAGAACACCACCGGCGACCACTGCTTCTCATCCACGTGCAGCTTCGCTTCGGTGTAGCGGCTTTCGCCGGCGCCGTAGCGGAACACCATGTCCTGCAATTCGCACTCACCGCCCTTATCGCAAACCGGGCAATCCAGCGGATGGTTGGTCAGCAGCAGTTCGAGCATGGACTTGCGGGCTTGCGCGACCAGCGGCGAATCCGTCCGCACCACCATGCCTTCGCCCACCGGTATGGTGCAGGATGCCTGCAGCTTCGGGGTCTTCTCAATCTCTACCAGGCACATGCGGCAGGCGGCCTGCAGCGAGTAGCCCTCGTAATAGCAGAACGCAGGAATTTCGATGCCAACCATCTTGGCTGCGTCGATCACAAGGGTCCCGGCGGGCGCCTGGACTGCCTTGCCGTCAATTAAAAGATTTACTGGATCAGCCATAGGTTGGTCTACTGTGTTGTCTTATGCGATCTGCACAAATCGGTTCGCGTCATCGTAGGAGCCCGACTGCACCGCCAGTTTTGCCTCAAACTCTTCGCGGAACTTCTCCACAATGGAGATTGTCGGCAGCGCGGCGGCATCGCCCAGCGGGCAGAAAGTTCGGCCCAGCATGTTCTTTGCAACTTCGTTGATGAGATTAATGTCGGTGGATTGGCCGCGGCCTTCGTCGAAGCGGGTGAGCAGTTTCTTCAGCCAGGTTGTACCCTCGCGGCACGGGATGCACCAGCCGCAGCTTTCGTGCGCGTAGAACTTCATGATGCGCAGGGCTACTTTCACCATGTCGGTGTCTTCGTCCATGATCACCATGCCGCCGGAACCGAGCATGCTCTTGGCCTTGGCTAGAGAATCGTAATCCATGGGAAGATCGCATTCGTCGGCCTTCAACATAGGGCAGGAAGAGCCGCCGGGAACCACGGCCTTCAGCTTCTTTCCGCCACGCATGCCGCCGCCGAATTCGTCAATCGCGCGCAGCATATTGAAGCCCAGGGGAACTTCATACACGCCCGGTTTGTTGACATGGCCGGAGATGCACAGCAGCCGCGTGCCGCCATTCTTCGGCGTACCGTAATCGGCGAACTTCTGGCCGCCATCCCGGATGATCGCCGGCACCGCGCTAAACGTTTCCACGTTGTTCAGAACCGTGGGGCATTGCCAGGCGCCGGCCACTGCCGGGAACGGCGGCCGGATGCGCGGAATGCCTCGCTTGCCTTCCAACGATTCCAGCAGCGCCGACTCTTCGCCGCACTCGTAGGCGCCGGCTCCGGTATGCGTATAGCAATCGAAATCGAACCCGGTGCCTTGAATGTTCTTGCCCAGCCAGCCCTTGGCATACGCCTCGGCGATGGCTTTGTCCATGATGTCGATCAGGTAGCGATACTCGCCGCGGATGTAAATGTAGCCCTTATGAGCGTTGGTGGCCAGAGCTGCAATCAGCATTCCTTCAATCAACTGATGCGGATCGTTTTCGATCAATAACCGGTCTTTACAGGTGGCCGGTTCACTCTCATCGGCGTTCACCACGATGTAGGTGGGCTTGGGGGAATTCTTGGGAACAAAGCTCCACTTCATCCCCGTGGGGAAGCCCGCACCGCCGCGTCCGCGAAGACTGGAGAGTTTTACTTCGCCGATGATCGCCTCGGGCGTCATCTCGCGCGCTTTCAGGAACGCTTTGTAGCCGTCGGTGGCCAGATAAGTATCAATCGAAGCCGAATTCTCCAGCAGAAAACGCTTCGTCAGTACCTTGATTTCCAGTGGATGCGGTTCGTTGTAAACCATCGTTATTGAACCTTCCCGATGCTCTTCAGCAGCTGGTCGAGCTTGTCCGGAGTGACCTTGTGGTGGAAATCGTAGTTGATTTGAATGGCCGGAGCCCAGGAACACGCACCCATGCATTCCACTTCTTCCAGCGAGAACACGCCATCGGCGGTGGTCTGCTTGTGGCCGATGCCCAGCGTCTTCGACGCGTGATGGTAAAGCTCTTCGCCTCCCACCAGCAGGCAGCTGATATTGGTGCAAACCTGCACGTGGAACTTACCCTGCGGCTTCTTGTGAAGCATCGAATAATAGCCGATGACTTCGTCCACCTGCAGCGGCGTGATGCCGAGCCGTGTTGCCAGCTCATTCATCACTTCAGGTGTGACTGCGCCCACTTCATCCTGCGCGAACATCAGCATCGGGATGAGCGCCGAACGCTGACGGCCGGCGGGATAGATGGTCAGCATTTTCGCGAATTTCGCTTCCAGCTCCGGAGAGAATGTCATTACCGGTCGGTGTCTCCTAACACAAAGTCCATACTGCCCAGGCCGGCGATGGTGTCGGCAATCAACCTGCCTTGCACCATGTCGGGGAGTACCTGCAGATTGCCAAAGCTTGGCGTGCGCATGTGAACCCGGTAGGGCTTGGCGGTGCCGTCGCTGACCACGTAGTAGCCGATCTCACCGCGGGGCGATTCGATCACCTGGTAAACTTCGCCAGCCGGGACGCGGAAGCCTTCGGTGACGATCTTGAAGTGATAGATCAGCGCTTCCATCTGCGTCTTCATCTTCTCGCGCTGCGGCAGAACCACCTTCGGCGATTCGGCCTGCCAGGCGCCGCCGGGCATTCCGGCCAGTGCCTGCTTGACAATCTTGCAGCTTTCCCGCAATTCTTCGATCCGGACACGATACCGCGCCCACACGTCGTTATCCGGCATGGTGGGAATCCGGAAGTCGAATTTTTCGTAGCTGGAGTACGGCTCACTCTTGCGGATATCCCACGCCACGCCGGCAGCGCGGATCATGGGACCGGTGACGCCCAGGTCCAGCATGGTTTCCAGCGGAACGAAGCCTACGCCCTGCGTGCGGCGAATCCAGATAGGGTTGCTGTTTAGCAGGCTTTCGTATTGATCGACATTTGCGTCAAACCCGTTGATGAACTTGCCAACCACTTTTTCCCAGCCGCGCGGCGGTTCCAGCGCCAGACCGCCGATGCGGAAATAGCTGGTCATCAACCGCTGGCCGGAAAACATTTCAAAGATGCGCAGGATGTTTTCGCGCTCACGGAAGCAGTAGAAAAAGACGGTCATCGCGCCGATGTCCAGCGCGTGGGTTCCCAGCCAGACCACGTGGCTGCTGATGCGCGTCAGTTCCGTCAGCATGACGCGCATCCACTGCGCCTGCGGCGGGATTTCCATGCCCAGCAGTTTCTCCACCGCCAGCACGTAGCAGAGATTGTTGGAAAGGTTGGCCAGGTAATCCACGCGGTCTGTCAGCGGGACCACTTGCTGGTAGGTTTTCCCCTCGCACTGCTTTTCAATGCCCGTGTGGAGGTAGCCGATATCCGGCATCGCCTTAATGATGGTTTCGCCGTCCAGTTCGAGCAAAATGCGCAAAACACCGTGCGTGGACGGGTGCTGCGGACCCATGTTGAGGGTCATCAATTTGTGATGCGGCGGACTCTGATCGAATCCGGCTTCGATTTCCGCCTCGAGAGTGGCGCCGGCGCCCAGAACTTTGGATTCGCTCATATCGTTTCCCTATTCATTCGGATAACTGTACTTGTAGCCGTGTATGGGGTAATCTTTCCGCAGCGGATGGCCTTCCCAGCCTTCGGGCATCAGGATCCGGATCAAGTTCGGGTGGTTGCGGAATTTGACGCCGAACAGGTCGAACACTTCCCGTTCGTACCAATCGGCCCCGCGCCAGACGCTGTAAACGGAATCGATTTCCGGGTTCTCGCCGCTGATCTTGCATTTCAGCCGCAGGCGTTCGTTTCGCTCCAGCGAATGCAGCTGATAGACAATTTCGAACCGCGGTTCCAGCGGATACCAGTCAAGGGCCGTCACCGCGCTGAGGCGGAGGAAGTTCTCGGCTCGTTTGAGGAATTCGCAAGTGGAGACGATTTTCGCCGGATCGATGGAAAGCGTCAATTCCCCGAATTCGTAGATCCCGCCGGTGAGGGCCGAAGGATCGTGAGCCTCCAGGGCGGCGGCTACTGGACGTTCTTTTACCTGTTCAGAAAGCATTGGGTTGGGTTAGGGCTTCTCTTTCGCAATTTCGTCGGCGGACCAATCGAGCACACCCTTCTTCCAGATGTAGAAGAAACCGGCCAGCACTAAAACTATGAAGATCAGCATTTCAAAAAAGCCGAAGATTTTCAGTTCGCGGTAGACGACGACCCACGGATAAAGAAAAATGGCCTCGATGTCGAACAGGATAAACACCATCGCCACGAGGTAAAACTTGACACTGAACCGTTCCCGGGCATTGCCTGAGGGGGTGATGCCGCATTCGTAGGGCATATCCTTCACCCGCCCGCGGATTTTTTTGCCCAGCAGGAACGATCCGCCCACGAGTCCGGCGGCCACCGCAACTGCGATGATCACCTGAACCAGGACAGGGAAATACAGCTCTGTATAGTTGGTCGGCATGAACTTGTAAGTCAGGAGTCTAAGTTTGACTATAATGAGAGGCAACAGGGAGTGTCAAACCCATGTCCCTCTCAGTGGACAAATTTTCCGAATCAAAAACCATTCAAATTGTTCTAAATGGAGAGCCTCGAACCATTCCGCAGGGCCTTAACCTGATGGAAATGTTGGTAGAAGTGGGGGTGGAACCGGAACGCGTGGCAGTGGAATTGAATCGTGCGATTGTCCGCCAGGCGAATTGGCGCGAGCAGATGGTGGAGGCGGGCGCTACCATAGAAATCGTTCAGTTCGTGGGCGGCGGGTAAGGTGCTGGTAGTACCTTAAGCTACCCAGAGGTCGAAACAGCCTATTGACTATCGGGACAGGTCGAGTACAATTTCTAAGGCGCTCCATTTGAAAACGAAAGTTGCCCTCAATGTTCAAAACAAAAAAGACCCGTCCTGATCCAGCACCGACAGACCGAACGTTTGCCAGCAGCGATGTAGCACGGATCGCCCAAGTCAGCCTGCGCCAGTTGCAATGGTGGGATGAGCGAAAAGTAGTCTCTCCGCGGCATTCGGCGCATAAGCGAATTTATCTGTCAGAAGAAGTAGTGGAGATTACAGTTATCGCGGAACTGCGGCGGAAGGGATTCTCTCTTCAGAAGATTCGCCGCGTTTTGCGATTTCTGCAACGCGAGATGGGCAAGCGGCTGACCGAAGTGCTCAGCGGCGAGGCCGATCTGCATCTGGTGACCGACGGGAAGGCGATTTACCTGGAAGACAGCTCAGAGCGGATTATCGATATTTTGAAGAATGCCAAGCAGCCGATGTTTCTGGTTTGCGTCACGGACCAGGCGCGCCGTCTGACGATTGCACCCAAGAAGCCCGTTCGTGCGGAAACTTCGGCGCAGGGCCGGAAAGCGCGCGCCGTCTAGATTCCAGGCGCTCCCTTCGCTTGGCGTGATAGGATCACTTCGTTCCTTTACGGACGGAAACCTAGAATGCTGAACCGCCGCCAATTTGTACAAACCATCGGAACCGCGCTCAGCGCGTTGCCGCTCGCCGCTCAAATGCAGGACTTGTGGGGTGGGACCGTGGTGGATTGCCACCATCACTTAAGACGGACCCCGGAAGCAAATATTGTTCATATGGACGGATGCGGCGTATCGCACGCCATGGTCCTGGCGAGCGAAAGTTCGGCTGCCGGCATGGCAGCGCTTCAGACGAAATATTCCGGCCGTTTCCTGGGCTGGTTCGCCGGGGTGGACGTCACCAAGCCGGAAGCGGCGGAACTGCTGACCAAAGCGGTGAAGAGTGGCGCCATCGGTTTCGGAGAACTGAAGTCTCACGTGGAGGCTAACGGCCCTGAGCTGCGGCGGATGTATGCGCTGGCGGCGGACTTGAACGTTCCTATCCTGATCCATTTCCAGGAAGTGCCTCATACGCCGACAGAGGGTGTTTTCAGCACCGGTTTCAAGAACTATGAAGCAGTGTTGAAGGCGTTTCCGAAGACTCGCTTTATTGGCCACGCCGACGCTTTTTGGGCGAACGTTAGCGCCGATTACGCGAATCAGGAGGCGTACCCGGCCGGGAAAATCAAACGAGGCGGCATTACCGACCGGTTGTTGAGCGACTACGCGAACCTGTATGGAGACTTGGCGGCGAATTCAGGGAACAACGCTCTTTCGCGCGATCCGGAGTTTACTGGCGATTTTCTGAAGCGGCACCAGGATAAGCTGATCTTCGGCAGCGACTGCGCTTGCAACGACGGAAAGGGCGGAGGAATCTCGCAGGGTGGAAACCCGGGTGCCAGCCGGCTGGCAGGCAAATGCGTGGCGAGGGAAACGCTGACGCTGTTGAAGGCAACCGTGTCTCCCGCGATGTTCAAAAAGCTGACCTGGGAGAATGCGCACAAGACTTACCGGCTGAAGGCTTAACTCGTCGACATTGGATAGAGATTGATCTCGGACATCGGGAAATGTTTCTGATTGTCCGTGAGCAGCACGAGCCTGTTCACTAGAGCCACTGCGGCGATGGTAGCATCCGCCATACCGACCGTGTTTCCTTGAGTTCGGCACTGACTGTACAGCTCCCCGGCGTACTTCGCTATTTCCCACGTCACAGGGTAGAACTCCAGGCTGCGCAAAAACCTTCCTGTCCTTGCAGCCTCGTTAGGACGCATCCCCGTGTACAGTGAGGACGACTTCGAGGAGTTGGGTTCGCCCCTTGCGCAAGTTGATAGCATCGATTATTACGTTTGTGTTCAGACGGAAATCCGCCGCCATCTATCCTGCGTCCCGGCGCTGGACGATCCGCTCAACACGTTCATCGGACTCGGAGCGTATCTTCGCCACCCAAGCAGCCGCTCCGGTTGCAAGCTCGGGATGGTCCTCCGGCTTCCAGCAACCTGCCGCCTCGCGCAATGCCTCCCGCTGCCTGTGCAGCTTGAGTTCCCGCTGGGCCAACCCGACCAGGAAGGCTGTTCTTTTGCCAGGGCCAACAAGCTTGTCAATTCCAGCTATTATTTCGGACGGGTACTGAACCAGGACTCGGTTGCGTGCCATTGGGACTCCATGTCGTTCATACCACGGATGGTTACCCAGATGTACAACCCGATTGTAAGCCACCGGGGTTGCCACTTTCCGTCGTGGAACCTTCTAGCCAGATTAACAGATGGGTAGAAACCAACCCCACTAAAGTAACGTCAGCATAATCGCGATATACTGGTTGTGTCGGGAGGATTCCCTTTGGCTCAAAAACGGCGCTCTCTTTTAGTTGCACCGCTGATTGTTCTACTTTGTTCAATGCTTGGCGGCCTGTACGGGCCGACGATTGCGGGCGCATCCGCCGCCAGTTCGGAAGACGACATTAAGTCGAGCTTGAAGAGCTTTACCAAGGTATTGAACCTGGTGGAGGAAAACTTCGCCGATAAAGTGACGCCCGACAAGGCCATTTATAAGGGCGCAATTCCTGGAATGGCGCGGACGCTCGATCCCCATACCAGTTTCTTCGATCCGAAAGATTTCCAGCTGTTAAGAGAAGACCAGAAGGGCCACTACTACGGCGTTGGCATGACCGTGGCGCCTAGGGGCGGCAAGACGATTGTGATTGCCCCGTTCGAAGGTTCTCCTGCATACAAAGCCGGCATTCGTCCGGGCGACGCCATCATAGAAGTGAACGATAAGCGCACCGATGGTCTGACTACAACCGAAGTGGCGGACCTGTTGAAGGGACCACTGGGAACGCAGGTGCAGGTGATTATCGTCCGTGAAGGCGTAGAGAAGCCGATTCCGTTCAACATCACCCGCGGTGAGATTCCCCGTAAGAGCGTGGAAGATGCCTTCTTTGTGAAGCCCGGCATCGCCTACATGGACATTCAGCAGTTCAATGAGAACACCAGCCGCGAGATGGAAGACAACTTCAAGCGTCTGGATGAAACCAAGATCAAGGGCCTGATTCTGGACCTTCGTGAAAATCCTGGCGGACTTCTGAACGAAGGCGTCGCCGTGGCGGATCATTTCCTGCAAAAGGGACAGATGATCGTTTCGCATCGTGGCCGTTCCTCGCCCGACAAACCGTACTACGCACGGCACGGCAATCAGGGCCGCGATTATCCAATCGTTGTGCTGGTGAACCGCTATTCGGCTTCGGCGGCTGAAATTGTGGCCGGCGCGTTGCAGGATCATGATCGGGGCTGGATTTTGGGCGACAATACGTTTGGCAAGGGACTGGTGCAGACGGTTTATCCGTTGTCTGAGAACACGGGCCTCGCTTTGACTACCGCTCACTTCTACACGCCCAGTGGCCGTCTGATTCAGCGGGACTACTCGAATACTTCGTTCTACAACTACTACTACAACCGCCAGGAAGGCGGCACCAAGAACCTGCAGGACGTGAAGATGACCGACAGCGGCCGGACGGTTTACGGCGGCGGCGGCATCACTCCGGACGAAAAGTACCTGCCCCCGAAGGCCAATAAATTCCAGATTGAGCTTTTGCGGAAGTACGAGTTCTTCAACTTTACCGCCAAGTACTTCGGCAAGAATGAAGCGAAACTTCCGAAGGATTGGTCCCCGGACAACGCGCTGATGAACGATTTCCATACGTTTCTGCTGAAGGATAACGCGCAGTTTACGGAAGCGGAATACGCCGAGAATAACGAGTGGGCCAAACAGCAGTTACGCCGTGAGATGTACATCACCGCCTTCAGCGTGGAAGATGCGCGGAAACTGGGCATTGAATTCGACCCGGTTGTGTTGAAGGGCATCGATTCACTGAGCAAGGCCAAATCGCTTCAGGATACGGCCAAGAAGATGATCGTGCAGAGGGTACAAACGAAATAGGACCGCTAGACTTCCACTTCAGGCTGGTCATCTGCGCGGCACTCAAACGCAGATGACCAACCACGTTACCAACTACGTTCCGAATCCCCAGATCGCCATTTTAGACACCGGCGGCCAGTACTGCCATTTAATCGCGCGAAAGGTGCGTGAACTGGGCGTCTATGCCGAAGTTTTCCCCAGTGACACGCCGGCCGAACGGCTTGCCGGCCACAAGGGGCTAATCATCTCCGGCGGACCCGCCAGCGTGTATGAAGCGGGCAGCCCTACGGTAGACCCCGGCATTTTTTCCTCTGGTCAAGCCGTGTTGGGCATTTGTTACGGCCAGCAGCTGATGGCCCGGGCGCTGGGCGGCACGGTGCGCAAGGGCGAGAAGGGCGAGTATGGGCTGGCGGTATTTGAAACCGCTATTGGGCCTGGGCCTTTGTTCCGGGAGGCCGTGGGGACGCAGCAAATCTGGATGAGCCATAGGGACTCAGTGAGTGCAGTTCCCCAGGGATTTCAAGTAACCGGACGGACCCCCACTTGCGAGATGGCCGCCATCGCGGACCAGGCGAAGCGGCTGTACGGAGTTCAGTTTCATCCCGAAGTGGTCCACACGCGCCACGGGCGGCAGATTCTATCCAACTTCTTATTCGACATTTGCGGCTGCACGCCCGATTGGGACCCGAAACATCGCATTCCACTGGTGGAGCAGCAAATCCGCGAGGTAGTAGGTGACCGCAACATCTTCTTCTTCGTCAGCGGCGGTGTGGATTCCACCGTCGCCTATACGCTTTGCCTGAAAGCGTTGGGCAGGGATCGCGTCCGCGGTACCTACGTGGACACGGGCTTGATGCGCGAAGGGGAGACGGAATTCGTACGCGGCCTGTTTGAATCGCTCGGCAGCGAGGGCTTTCATGTGGAAGACGCCTCGGCTGAGTTTCTTGGAGCGCTGCATGAGGTGCTCGATCCGGAAACGAAGCGACACATCATCGGGGAGCAGTTCGTCCACGTGCAAGACCGGATTCTGAAACGGTTGGACGGCCATTGGATATTAGGCCAGGGCACAATCTATCCCGACACCATTGAATCCGGCGGTTCAGCCAAGGCGGATCTGATCAAGACCCACCACAACCGCGTGGCCGGGATACAAAAACTGATCGATGAGAAGCGCATTGTGGAGCCGCTGGCCTTCTTCTACAAAGACGAAGTCCGGGATATCGGCCGCGAATTGGGCCTTCCGGATGAGTTCCTGGACCGGCATCCGTTTCCGGGTCCTGGACTGGCGATCCGCTGCCTGTGTTCGTCCGCCGCGCTGAAGCTGGAACACCTGGACGAGGGCTGGCTGATCCCGGTCAAATCGGTCGGGGTGCAGGGCGATTCGCGAACCTACAAACCGGTTCTCGCCATTACCGGAGAGAATTTGCACCAGCGGGCGATCGATCTCACGAACGCCATGGAACGGGTGAACCGCGTGGTGTATATGACCGGCAGCAACAGCCCGATCGAGGAGATCTCCGTACAGCCGTCAGCGCTTACGTCCGCCCGGCTGGACAGGTTGCGAACGGCGGACGCCATTGTGCGGCGCGTTTGCCTGGAAAGTGATTTTGAAAAGCGGGTCTGGCAGTTTCCCGTGGTCCTGATTCCCGTGGGAACCGAGACTGCGCCAGATTCCATCGTACTGCGGCCCATCGATTCAGTGGACGGGATGACAGCGGTATCGGTCGCCATGGATCCGGGGATCCTGGCGCCGCTGACGGCGGAGATCCTGCGCGTTCCCGGGATTGCAGCTGTATTCTATGACCTGACGCACAAACCGCCCGGCACCATCGAATGGGAATAGTGC
>JBBRNO010000118.1:0-21788 GCA_038230275.1 Bryobacterales bacterium | reverse complement strand
AGGAGTAGAATGGCGCAGCCAGCATTTGTTTCGCAAAGTACTCTACTATGAAAAGAAGAATGGAGATCGACCCGCCTCGATTTTCGTTCGTGAGGATTCCGGCTCAACTGTTGATTTTTTCACGCCTTCTGAGGGAGTGGTTGGCCGGGCGAATCCGCCCCCTTGAGGCGGAAGAAGGATCGCGCAAGTCGTTAATTCTTCGCGCGACCCTTTGGGAGTGGTACACGCAAACTTTTGCAAGCAGGTACTAGTGAGACGTCTTCAATGCCCGCGGAGCGCACCTCCGTTTCTCTTGAGACACCCGCCGCCCGCGAAGCCATCCGCGTTTTCGGATTTCCATTCGCGCCGCTTACTGAAACGCCGGTCTTCGCAAATCATCACCACCAAAGCTTTGCCCCATGAATTGCCGAGCATCCGTGTGGCATCCGTCGCGCCCGCCGATAGCCGCCTGCATCGCGAACCCTTAAACCCAATCACCCTCCGCTACAGTTAGAAGGTGATCCAGGAATTTGACGCGGTAGTTCTCGGCGCAGGCGCCGCCGGCTTGCTATGTGCCATCGAAGCAGGGAAGCGCGGACGCCGCGTTGCCCTGCTGGAACATGCTGAGCGTGCCGGCAACAAGATTCTCATCTCTGGAGGCGGCCGCTGCAACTTCACCAACCTGGTGTGCGCGGCGGAGAATTTCCTCTCCGCCAATCCGCACTTCTGCAAATCGGCGCTGGCCCGCTACACCCCGGCCGATTTTATCGCGCTGGTGGAGAAGCATCGCATTCCCTATCACCAGAAAACGCTGGGCCAGCTTTTTTGCGATCGCTCCGCCCGCGACATCACCGCCTTGCTGGAAGCGGAATGCCGTGAGGCGGGAGTGCGTATTTTCCTGAACTCCCCCATCCGGCAGGTTCGCAAGACCACTGGTTTCGTGGTGGAAGCCGGCGATCATGAATTTCACGCGCCGGCAGTGGTGGTGGCAACCGGCGGCTTGTCCATCCCGAAGATGGGCGCCACCGCATTCGGCTATGAACTGGCGCGGCAGTTCGGCATCACGTTGGTGGAATGCCGGCCCGCCTTGGTTCCGCTTACCTTCCACGTGGCGGATACCAAAAACTATGTCAGTTTGGCGGGCGTTTCCACGGACGTCATCGCCTCATATGGCAAGCAAAGCTTTCGCGAGAAAATGCTCTTCACGCATCGCGGCTTGAGTGGCCCGGCCATTTTGCAAATCTCGTCTTACTGGAACAAGCCGGACTCCATAATGATCGATCTGCTGCCCGGCCGTCAGGCCACCACGGAGTTGCTGCAATCGAATTCCACGCGCAACCGCATCGGTGCCACTCCCGTGTTTCGCGCGTTGCTTCCCGCGCGATTAGCGGACCGCTGGCTCGATCTGCATGCGCCGCCGGATTGGACCAACCGCGGACTTGCATCGCTGGAAAGCAACTTACACCACTGGAAGATTACGCCGGGCGGAACCGAAGGCTACGATAAGGCGGAGGTGACCGGCGGCGGCGTGGATACCAATGAACTTTCCGCCAAAACGATGGAAGCCCGCAAAGTGCCGGGACTCTTTTTCATCGGCGAAGTGGTAGACGTCACCGGACACCTGGGCGGATTCAATTTCCAGTGGGCCTGGTCTTCCGGTTACTGCGCCGGTCAGGCGCTGTAAGTCCAACCCTAACCCTGGGCCGCTTTCAACTGACTCAAAGATTCCAGTGCCCGCCGCAACTCCTTCGATCGCGCTCCGCGTTTCGCCTCCAGCGGCCCCATGCTTCCGGTAAGCAGCGCTTGTGCTTCGCCTCTGCGCCCTTGCGCCGCCAGGCAACCGGCCAGCGCCACCGCAGCCGCCGGAATCTGCCAGTGGTCGGTCGGCAGCCTCTGGCGGCGCACCGCGATCGCTTCGCGGAACAGCGGTTCGGCTTCCTGCGCGCGCCCCGTTTCCATCATCAGGGAAGCAAGCCCCAGCAGCGGTTCCACCAGCGCCAGGTGGCCTTGTGGCAGCGTCGCGCGGATCTTTTGCAGACTGGCCCGGAAGAACGCTTCCGCCTGCGGATACTGCCGCTGCGCCACCTTCACCATCGCCAAAAGCGTTCGCGTGTCGGTGCATCCGGGGCAGCCTTTGAATTCGCCGTTCCCTTGGATCCCCAGCGCACGGCGGTGCATCCGTTCCGCTTCCTCCAGGTCGCCGCGCTCCCGCATCAACGCTCCCAGCAGATCCAGCGAGTCGGCAACGGACGAATGGTTGGGCCCATACACTTTTTCCTTCATTGCCATCGCCTCGCGAAGCAACGGTTCGGCCTCCGCGTATTTCTCTTCCAGAAACAGAATGCTGCCCAGCTTGGATACCGCCAGCGCCAAGCGCGGATGGTTCGGGGGCAGCGTCTTCCGCCGGATGTCCACGCACTCTTTCATATACGGTTCAGCCGCCGCGTAGTCGCCACGGTCCTTCAGCAATCCCGCCAGATTGCTCAGCACCGAAGTCTCCGCGTGTTCCCGTGTGCGCAACTGCTCCCGCATACGTAGAGCCTGCCGGAACACCGGTTCCGCCGCGGCCAGATCTCCTCGCTCATGCAGCACCAATGCCAGCGTGTTCAACGTCTCGCCTACATCGGCGTCCTTGGCCCCAAGCAGCCGGATGCGGATTGCCAGCGATTCCCGTATCATGGCTTCCGCCGCTGCGAAATCCCGTTTGCGCCGGGCCAGTTCCGCTAAATCCTTCAAGCTTCGGGCGACGTCCAGATTCTGCAATCCGCCGAACTGCCGGCGTATGTTCAGCGCTTGCTCCAGCAGCGACCGCGATGTCTCATACTGCCCCAGATTCTCGTAGACTTTGCCCACCGTTTCCAGCAGCCGGGCTTCTACGTCCGGCTGATCGCGCAGGTCCTTGGTAATCTTGGTTGCCGCGCGATCCAGAATCTCGCGCGCGGTGATGGTATCTCCGCGCGCCTTCTCCGGATCGGACACCTGGAAAATACTCACCAGAAATTGCGATACCTGTTCGGCGGTGTTGCGTTCGCGCCGCGCCGAATCGCGTTCCAGGGCGACGCGCCTTGCCAGCAGACCCATTCCGATGCCAAAGCCCAATACCACCAACACCAGAATGGCTCCCGCGGCCACGCCAATCCGGTTGCGTCCGATGAACTTTCCCGCGCGATAGCGCAGCGTATCTTTCCGTGCCCGCACCGGAAAGCCCGCCAGATAAAGCCGCACATCTTCCGATAGATCCGCCGCCGAAGCGTATCGGCGAATCGGCTCCTTGCGCATCGCCATCATCACGATGTTGTCCAGGTCCCGCGGCAGCGCGAATGCCACCGCTGTGCTTGGCGCGGCGGGCTCCTGATTGCAAATCACCCGCTCTAGTTCAATCACGCTGGCCGACCCCAATTGAAATGGCCGCCTGCCGGTTAGCAATTCATAGAGCAGCACGCCCAGCGAATACACGTCTGTAGCTGTGGTGATGGGTTCCCCGCGAATCTGTTCCGGACTCGCATAGTCCGGCGTCATCAGCCGTTGGGCCACGCCCGTAAGTGCCACCGTATCGCCGCCCACGCTGGGGCTCAGGATTTTGGCAATACCGAAATCCAGCAGTTTCGGAACGCCGGCTTCCGTTACCAGGATGTTGGCTGGCTTGATGTCGCGATGAACAATCAGATTCTGGTGTGCATACTGCACCGCCGAACAGACCGCGCGAAATAGCGCAAGCCGCTTTTCCAACGGTACCGCCCGATCCAGGCAATATTGATCGATCGGCAAGCCGTCCACGTACTCCATCACCAGGTAGGGAAGGCCCGCGGCCGTTACGCCGCCGTCCAGAAGACGCGCAATGTGATCGTGCTGCAGGTTCGCCAGAATCTGCCGCTCCGCCCGGAATCGTAACAATAGTTCGCGCTGTGGCAAACCGGAGCGAATCAGCTTGATGGCCACTTGTTGACGATACTGATCGTCGGCGCGTGTGGCCAGGTAAACCGTGCCCATGCCGCCGGAAGCAAGCGCGCGAATCAATTGGTAGGGGCCAACGCGTTCGCCGGCTGGTTGTTCTGCGCCGGCCAGCATTTCGTCCGCTGCTTCCACCACCCGATGCTCAATGAATCCGTTCGTCTTGCCAGAGGCGTCCAGCAACCCTTCCACCTGCTTGCGCAGATCGGGGTCGCCCGCACAGCACGCGGCAAGCAGCGCCAACTGCGGCTCAGTTTCCAGGTCGACCGCTGCGTAGAATAGTTCCTGCACCTGTTTCCAGCGCTCCGGGGTCATAGTGATTATTCTAGTGCTTAGTTGCAGAAATAGGCGTTCTGGATTTTCGCGGCTCACACTGCGTTTTCCGAGCCGCGGTCGAAGCCGCCCGCTTGAAGCGGAAGAAGGATCGCGTCAGTCGTGGATTCTTCGCGCGACCCTTCAGGGAGTGCCAAACCCGAACTCTTGCAAGCACGTACTAGTGCGCTACGCCAGCAGTTCGCGGTCGCGCACACCCAGCAGGAACAGAATCCCGTCCAGGCCCATGGTGGAGATGGCCTGTCGCGCGGATTGCCGCACCACCGGTTTGGCCCGGAAGGCGATGCCCAGGCCGGCCAGACGCAGCATCGGCAGGTCGTTCGCTCCATCGCCCACGGCGATCACCTGCTCCATGCTCAGATGCTCGGTTTTGGCAATCTGCCCTAGAAGTTCCGCCTTCTTCGCGCCGTCCACAATCGGTGTGGTGACCTCACCGGTCACCACGCCATCCCGGATGTCGAGTTCATTGGCATGAAGGTAATCGATCCCCAAACGCCGCTGTAATTCGCGCCCCACAAAGGTGAATCCGCCGGAAAGAATCGCAGTTTTGTAGCCCAGCAAACGCAACGTCTCCGTCAAGCGCTCCGCGCCATCCATCAGCGGCAGCTCATCAATCACCTGCTGCAGCGCGCTTTCGGGCAGCCCTTTCAGCAACGACACGCGCTTCCGGAAGCTGGCTTGAAAGTCCAGTTCGCCGCGCATCGCCGCTTCCGTGATGGCTTGCACCTGCTCTCCCACGCCAGCCAGCTTCGCCAGTTCATCAATCACTTCGGTCTGGATCAAGGTGGAGTCCATGTCGAATGCCACCAGGCGGCGGTTTCTGCGATAGACGTTGTCGTGTTGAAACGCGATGTCGATGTCGTAGTCGCCGGTCAACTCCATCAGCGGGGCGCGGATGGCGTCTTCATCGGCAAGCTCGCCTGAGACGGCAAACTCCACGCAAACGCGGCTCGGCGCTTCCGTAGTTTCCAACGGAGTACGTCCGGACAGGCGGTCGATACGGTCGATGTTCAGCCCGGCCCGCGCCACAATGCCGCTGATATCGGCCACATGGCCAGCCGTGATCGTTGGGCCCAGTACGGTGATCAGGTAACGCCGCTTGCCTTGCGATTCCACCCAGGTCTGATAGTCCTGTTTAGAGATGGTGGTGAATCGAATCTGAATGCCAAGTTCGTGCGCCTTGAGCAGTAGATCGGTCAGCAGTGGAGACGATTTCAACTCCTTGGTAAGCTCCACCAGAATTCCCAGAGCCAGCGCATCGTGGATCACCGCCTGCCCGATATCCAGAATGCGCGCACCGGCTTCAGCCAGAATATTTGTCAGCGAATGGGTAACTCCAGACCGGTCGTGACCGGTGATATCGATGTGAAGAACTCGGGATTCGGGAGAATTCGTCATGCCTTCCCCAATTCTAGCGGCCCCCGCCAAGCAGGCTGTAATCTAATACAGTGATGTTCCCATTTCTACTTGCCCTCTTCGCCTTGGCGGCTTTGCCGCTGGCCGCACAGGACAACTACGAAGTCCAGGTCTACGGCGCGGAAACGTTGGCGCCCGGGCACACCATGGTGGAGTTGCACAATAACCTGACCATCGGCGGCCAGAAAAAACAGATCAACGGCGTCTATCCAAGCATCCACGCATGGCACGAGACCATTGAGATCACGCAGGGGTTAACCTCCTGGTCAGAAGTGGGTTTCTACATCTTCACCAGTTGCAGCCCGGTCTATGGATGCCAGTGGGTGGGCGACCACATCCGCCCCCGCGTGCGTGCGCCCGAATCCTGGCACTGGCCGGTCGGCGCCAGCCTTTCCATGGAGGTCGGCTACCAGCGCGCGCGATTTTCCGAGGACACCTGGACCTGGGAAATACGCCCGATTATCGACAAGGAACTGGGCAAGTGGTACCTCTCATTCAACCCCACCTTGGACCGTTCCTTCCACGGACCATCGGTGCGCGACGGCCTCACTTTCTCGCCCAATGCCAAGGCCTCTTTTAAAATCGCCAAGCGCGTGGACGTGGGCATCGAATACTACGGCGGCCTGGGACCGCTTCGCGGCTTCAACACTCTGCGCGATCAGATGCAACAGATTCTGCCCAGCGTTGACATCGATTTTGGACCTAACTGGGAATTCAATTTTGGCTTAGGAGTCGGCGTGACGCAATCAACCGATCATCTGCTGGCAAAAATGATCATCGGCCACCGATTCAACTTCGGTGGCCGAAAATCGAGAAATGTAAAGTAGCGCAACTTCACTCGTCCAAAAGTAACACTCGACCGTATCAGAAATACCAACTAGTGTAGTGTCCAACAAATAACTGGACACAAGAAACGGCTTGCTCACGCGCGGCTCGGACTCGAACTCGTTCCTGCAACAGTAGTTTCCGAGCCGCGACTGTAAAGGAGCGGTTTCCGGTAGTATCCACCCTATTCGCGGACACTACCTTAGCGATTGCAACTCGCGAGTCCAACTCTAGGCAACAGGCCAAGCCCCCAAAGCCCGCCGCACCAGAAGCAGTTGGCCCAAATGGTACGACGTATGATCGGCCACCAGCATCACTTCGCGCAACAGCGTCTGCCCGTCGCCCCAGGCAAACGGTTCGAACAAGTCCCGTGCCTCATCCATCACTAGTTTTTCCATCCCGCCCCGGTCCGTACGGAAATGCCGCATCGAATCGTTCCACTGCTCCACGCGTTCAGGGCCCGCCGCGGCCGGCCAGTACCCAGCCGGCCATTCCGGCGAAGTGTACTGCGCCATTGTGCAGAACAACAAAATATCCAGCTGTGTAATCCGCAAGTGTTCCAGCAGTTCCCAAGCCGAGTGCGGCATCCCAGCCGGACGCACCGCAATGAGGTCTAAAGGAAATCCGTCCACCGTCCGATCAAAAGTCGCGTGGGCGTTGTCACCCCGCAACAAGTCGATCAAATGCTCTCGCAGTTCCGAATCGGAATCCACTACGGCTTCTCGCCCGGCTTCAGCACCCGCCAGCCCCCCTGCTTAGGCGCGGCTGCCGTTCCAGGAGCCGCCGGCACATCTGGACTGGCCGGCGCAGCCGGTGCCGCTGGAGCCGCAGCCTCGCTAACCGCGGATTCCTCCTGCGGTGCCACCGTAGCCGCCGACGGATTCCCGCCATACGACCCATCCCGCTCACTCACCGCCACCCTTCGCCGCGTCACCGTAGGCTCGCGCTCGGCCGTTTGCGACACTTCCGGTCGCGCCACCTCACCCGGCATCCGCCTGGGCGTTCGTGTAATCACTGGCCGTTCCTCCACGCCGCCCGCATCGTTCGATCCGTCGGACGATGCGTAAATCCGCCGGAATCGCACTTCCGAATCCGCATACCGCCGCCTCGCATTATCCGCCAGCGTCACTTCCAGCCCACGCTCTTCCCCCTGCTTCACTCCTTCGTCCACATGGTAGTGCAGCGCATATCTCTGCCGGATCCGGTTGATGGTGTCTTCCAGCGCCGACGCATCGTCCACCGGCAAACTATCCCCCCCGGACTGCCGCGCAATCTCCGCCGTACCCGCCGGATGCGTTCGAGATCCGCCTCCACCGCCGGGATTCCCTCCACCGCTTCCGCCCAGCGGACCACCAAGAATGATTCCGCCCAACGGACCGCCACCCATGCCACCACCGCCTCGTCTGCCCGGCCGTTGAGACGGCCCTCGCTGCCAACCCGGCGTCTCATCCGGTGCGATCAGCGCGCTCAGCACCGCCTGCGCATTCGTCAGCGACCGCAGCACCGCATCTTCATCGCGCAAGCCGCCCGTCTGATCGTCGGTCAGTATCACAATCGCCCGCCTCGCGTTGCGCCGCCCGTTCTTTCGGATGTAGGCCGCCGCGCTCTGCAGCGAAAGCGTAATCTCAGTGCCGCCGTTGAACGATTCCTGATTCAGCAGCTTTTTGAACTCCCGGTCCACCTCAGCCAAATCGCTTCGAAACGGCATCCGCACCCGCGTCACACGGTCGAAAACCATAATCGCCACCCGGTCTTCTTCTCCCAGCAACCGCAGCGCATCGCGCGCCGCCGCCGCAATCCGCTCCACATGCGGCCGCATACTGCCGCTCACATCCAGCAGAAACAACAGATCCACTGGCATTTCCTCGGCGGCGAAGTTGCGAATCTCGCGAACTTTTCCGCCTTCCCGCAGCACAAAGTCTTCCTTGTGCAGCCCCGTAATCGCACGGTTATTACGATCCAAGACCTGCACATCGACCCGCGCCAGACCCACATCGCTGCGGAATACGACGTCGCCATCGGCCGCCATCATCGGAAGACCAACAAGCAATAGGGATAGCAAATACTTCATCGGGAAACCTACCTTGACACCCTTTAATGATACGTCTCAAATGCCCGCAGCGTTTCGCCCAGCTTAGCCCTGCCCAACGCCTCCGCCGATGGAGTCCAGCTCAGCAATCATCCCGGCAGGAATTTGCAGCGTCGCCGCTTTGAGATTCTCGCGAAGATGTTCGATGGACGCGGTGCCCGGAATCAGCGGAGTGTTCGGCCAGCGCTGCAGCAGCCGCGACACGGGCATTCGCTCCCAGCCTACATCCCTCCAATTTTGATATGATCGCGGTCGAGGTTCGAAGTCGGCACAATGACTCTCCGCGCGCTGTCTCTGTTGACGCTGGCACCAATCCTCTGCCCGGCCCAAACACCGGTCAGCTTCCAAAAAGAAATCCAACCCATCCTTCAGAGCAACTGTCTGAAGTGCCACGGCGCAAAGATCCAACTGGCAAAGCTGGACCTCCGCACACGCGAAGGCGCGGCACGCGTCCTAAGCTCGAAAGCCGAGCAAAGCCGCCTCTATCGCCTGATCTCCGGCCAGGAAAAACCGGCCATGCCGATGGACGGCAAGCTCTCCGCCACTGAGATCGCCACGATCAAACGTTGGATTGACGAAGGCGCAGCTTGGGCCGAAATCAAAGACTCCCCCAGCACGGACACCCAAACCGCCGCTCTGGAAGACATGAAGCTGCCGCCGGAAGCCCGCCAATACTGGGCCTTCCAGAAGCCAGTTCGCCGCACTCCGCCTACCGCGGATCGCAATCCCATCGACGCCTTCCTGAAAGACGCGCTGCAAAAATCGGGCGTAACCGCAGCCCCCCGCGGCGACAACGCCTCATTAGTCCGCCGGGCCTATCTGGACCTGACTGGCCTTCCCCCCACGCCCGCCCAAGCCGCCGAATTTATAAACGATAAATCCCCCAACGCGTGGCCCAAACTGATCGACCGCCTACTCGCCTCCCCGCAATACGGCGAGCGCTGGGGGCGTCACTGGATGGACGTAGCCCGCTACGCCGATTCCAATGGCTATGAACATGACTTCACCCGTCCCAACGCTTGGCGCTTCCGCGACTACGTAATCGACGCCTTCAACAAGGACACGCCCTACGACGTCTTCCTCAAACAGCAGTTGGCCGGCGATGAACTGGACCAGGTGACGAACGAAACGCTAATCGCCACCGGCTTCCTGCGCCAGCATGCCAAAGTAGGCTTCCGCGAAAAAGACAATCCCGAAAACCGCTACGAATACCTTGACGACATGATTGCCACGGTAGGCCGCGGCATCCTGGGGCTAACGGTTCAATGTGCCCGCTGCCATAATCACAAGTTCGATCCGATAGCCCAGAAAGATTACTACCGTTTGCAGGCCTCGCTGTGGACTGCCGTGGAAGTGGATCATCCACTGACGTCGCCAGCCGAAGCCGCGGCCTATAACAAGAAGCTGGCGGAAGTAAATGCCCAAATAACCGATCTGCGCGACCAGCTCAAAGCGATTGACAAGCCCTACCGCGACCGCTTGCTGCCGGATAAGTACAAGAAGTTTCCAGACAATATCCAGCAGGCAATCGCCACACCCGAAGCGCAGCGCACTCCTGGACAGGTGCTGCTGGCCAATCAGGTGATCCGCACCGTCTCCGTGTCACAGGATGAGATAGATCGCATCGCATCTCCAGAAGACCTGGCAAAGAAGAAAACGCTAACCGCGGAGGTGAAGGAAGCAGAAAATCGTAAGCCCGCACCTATAGCCATGGCCATGGGAATCACCGACGGCGACTATCGCTTTACACCGGACGGCCCTGGCGACGAACCCGCCCCCGGCAAAGGAAAACAGCGCGCCGCCCTCGATGGCAGCTACCTTCCGCAAGGCCGCTACCAAGCCCCGCCGTCGTACTTTTTATTGCGCGGCGATCCGGAAAGCCACGGCTCGCTGATGCAGCCAGGTTTCGTGGCGGTAGCCACCTATGGAACGCCGCCCACCGCACTGCCGCCGCCCGACGGACACACGTCTGGCCGCCGCAGAGCGCTAGCCGAATGGTTGACGTCACCCGAGAATCCACTCACCGCGCGCGTGATGGTGAATCGAATCTGGCAGCATCACTTCGGACGCGGCATCGTGACCACCCTCGACAATTTCGGCAAAATGGGAGCCAAGCCATCGAACCCCGAACTGCTCGATTGGCTGGCAACAGAGTTCATCGCGCAAGGCTGGAGCTTCAAGAACATGCACCGGCTGATGATGACCTCGGACGCCTATCAGCAATCTTCGCAGTTTAACGATGCCGCCAATGTAGCGAAGGATCCGGAGAACAGCCTGCTCTGGCGCTTCCAGATCCAACGCCTGGACGCCGAGATCGTCCGCGACTCCATCCTGGCAGTCAGTGGCGCGCTCAACCCAGCCATGGGTGGGCCTCCGGTGTTCCCGAAGCTCTCGCCCGATGTCCTCGAAACCATGAACAAAGGCATCTGGGAACGCGAAGAAGAAGGCCCGAAAGTATGGCGCCGCAGCGTCTACGTCTACCGCAAGCGCGGCCTGCCCCTGCCCTTCTTTGAAGTCTTCGACCTGCCCGATCAGAACCTGACGTGCGGTGCCAGAAATGTTTCCACCGTCCCCACCCAGGCCCTCACCATGATGAATGACGATTTCGTCCTGCGCCAGGCAAAGCTCTTCGCCGGACGCGTCAGCGAAGCCGCACCCGGCGACCCCGCAAAGCAAGTCACCACAGCCTATCGCATAGCGCTCGGACGCGAACCTTCCGCCGAAGAACTCCAAATCGGCCGGGACTTCTTATCCAAACAACAGCTCGTCGATCTGACCCACGTGCTGCTGAACCTGAACGAATTTCTCTACATCCGATGAAAACCTTCCGCTCCAGACGCGATTTCCTCTTTGAGAGCAGCGGCGGCATCAGCGGCCTCGGCCTCGCGTGGCTCCTGAATCAGCAAGGCTTGTTAGCAAGCGACGGAGCCTGCGACAGCAGCGGCGCGGTAGCCTCTCCGCTCTCGCCCAAGAAGCCGCACTTCACACCCCGCGCCACCAGCATGATCTCGCTTTTCATGGGTGGCGGCGTCAGCCACGTGGACACCTTCGATCCGAAGCCGGCACTCGAAAGATATGCAGGCAAGCCGCTCTCCGGCAAAGGCGAAGTAGTCGTGCGCCAGGGCAACCCCGGCCCGCTGATGCCCGCCGTATTCAAGTTCAAGAAGTACGGCCAGTGCGGCATGGACATTTCTGAGATCTTTCCGCGCATGGCCGAACACGCCGACGATTTAGCGCTGCTCCGCTCAGTCCAAAGTAAATCGAACGATCACGTGCAAGCGCAATACGCCATGACCACCGGCAAGGTGCTGATGGGCTTCCCCAGCATCGGTTCGTGGATCACCTACGGCCTGGGATCGGAGAATCAGAACCTGCCCGCCTTCGTTGTGATCTACGACGCCCGCGGCGGCCCCTTCGGCGGCCCGTCCAACTGGACAGCGGGGTTCATGCCCGCCGCCTATCAGGGGACGGTTTTCCGGGCGACCGGCAGCCCCATCATCGATCTGAAACCGCCTGAGGAAGTGCGCCCGGAACAACAACGCGCCCGTCTCGATCTGTTAGGCAAGCTGAACGAGATGGACATGCGGAAGTATCCCGGCAGTTCTGAGCTGGCCGCAAGAATCACAAGCTACGAACTGGCTTACCGTATGCAAGGCTGCGCACCGGAAGCGGTGGACCTAAGCAAGGAAAGCCCGGCCACCCGAAAGCTTTACGGTCTGGACAATCCGGTAACCGAACCTTTCGGCCACCAGTGCCTCATCGCCCGCCGCCTGATCGAACGCGGCGTCCGGTTCGTGCAGCTCTATCACGGCGGCCTGGGCAATCAAAACACAGACACCTGGGACGCGCATGAGGACGTCAAAAAGAACCACACCAAGCACGCAGCCGAGGTAGATGGCCCAATCGCCGGCCTGCTGACCGACCTGAAGGGCCGCGGACTTCTCGACAGCACTCTGCTCACCTGGCACGGCGAATTCGGCCGCATGCCCATCTCCCAGCGGGGCCTCGGCCGGGACCACAACCCCGGCGCCATGAGCATGTGGATGGCAGGCGCGAAAATTAAAGGTGGACAGATCATCGGCAGCACCGACGAGTTCGGCTACAAGGCCGAAGAGCAGCCCATCTCCATCCACGATCTGCACGCCACCATCCTCCACCTGCTGGGAATGGATCACTTAAAATTGACGTACCTCTATAACGGACGCAACATGCGCCTGACCGATGTGTACGGCGAACTCATTCCACAAATCGCGAAAGGATAACTACAACCGTGATGCAACGCAGAACATTTCTAGGTTCCATGATCGCCGCGCCCCTGTTGGCCCGCGAAGGCGTTAAGGTAACGAAACTGTACAAGTCGCCCGATGGTCACCCCAACGGTCTGGAGTCCACTCCTGAAGGCTTGTGGATCGGCGAACAGGTTACGGACCGCGCCTATCTGGTGGATTGGAAGACCGGCAAAGTGTTGAACAAGGTAGAGACCGAGTCGTCCAACACCAGCGGCATAGCCTATGGCGGCGGATTCCTGTGGATGGCTGCGAACGGCAAGGCAACCTACCGCGATCCCAAACCAACCGACGCCACATCAGGGGAAGTCATTAAAGTGGACCCGGCCACGGGAAAGACCGTCGGGCGCTATCCAAACCCGGATGGCGGCGGTCTGCACGGCCTGCTCTATCACGAAGACACGCTCTGGATGACCTGCTTCAAATGGAAGGTGCTAGCTCAAGTTGACGCCAAAACTTTCAAAGTGATTCGCAAGGTTCCCGTTCACCTGGAGCGTTCGCACGGCCTCGCCTGGGATCCGCCGGCAATTTGGGTAGTCCACTCCACTGACTACGTAATCCAAAAGCTCAACCTGTCCGACGGCAAAATTCTGGACGAGATCAAGCTGAAAAAAGGCGTAGACCCGGACCCGCACGGTATGGACATGTACAAAGGGAAAATGTACTACTGCGACGCAGGCATAGCCCCAGGCGCGAAAGACAACGGTAGTCCAAACAGCGGCTACATCTGCCGCATTGATTCGTGACGGAAGCGCATCTACACCACTTTCTCTCGCAACCCAAGTTAGGCGTGCTCTCCACAATCTCCTCGTCCGGCGCGCCGCAATCGGCACTGGCAGGCATAGCTGTCACTCGCGATCTCGAAATCATCTTCGATACGTTTAAAAGCAGCAGGAAATACCCAAATCTGATCGCCAAGCCGACCTGTTCTTTTGTCGTCGGCTTGTCTGGAGAGCAAACCGCACAGTACGAAGGAATTGCTAGTGTACTGTCCGGCAAATAATTGGACACAAGAAACCGCTTGCTCACGCGCGCGGCTCGGTCTCGAACTCGTTGCTGCAACAGTAGTTTCCGAGCCGCGACTGTAAAGGAGCGGTTTCCGGTAGGGTCCACCCAATTCGCGGACACTATACTAGCTAGCTCGAATCAACGGATTTGGAGTCTTACCAAAAGATCTACTTCGAGGCCCGGCCCGATGGCCCCGCCCGTCTCACCTGGCCCGGCATTGTCTACTCCATCGTGAAGACAACCTGGATCCGCTACAGTGATTTCGCTTCAGTTCCTCAGCTAATCCAGGAATTCACCATCAACGGGAATGGGTGTAGTTAGGATCGCGAAGCGCTTTACTCAAGATCATTTCCAGTGATCCGGAGCGCCCCCGCCAGCAACCTTTCAGTGGCTTGCGCTTCCTCGCCCGCCCCTAATAGCCCTTGATCTTATCCACCACGTTCAACATCTGCTCGCCCCGCTCAAACCGGGCAATATTCTCTTTCATCAAATCCACCCGCCGCCGCTGCACTCCATCCGATTGCCCGGCGATATGCGGCGTCACAATCACATTCTCAAACTTCCAAAGCGCATGTCCCGGCGGCAGCGGCTCAGGGTTCGTCACATCTAACCCGGCCCCAGCCAGCCTCTGCGAATCCAGCGCCTTCACCAGCGCCGGCGTGTCGTAAAGCTTCCCGCGCGACACGGCAATAAAATAAGCGCCCTTCTTCATCAACTCGAATTGCTTCGGCCCAATCATCCCTTCACTCTTCGGCGTATGCGGAGCTGAGATGAAAATCACGTCCGCCTGCGGCATCACCGAATCGATACGGTCCGGAAACACCATCTTGCTCACATACGGATTCAGCGGAATCTCCTTCGGATCCACACCAATCACCGTCATACCAAACGCGTGCGCCCGCTGTGCGATCTGCTGTCCAATCCCGCCCATTCCCACAATCAGCGCCGTTTTCCCGCGCAGCTCCAGTGGATGATACTTGTCCTTCTCCCACTTCTCCGTAGTGCGCGCCACCACAATCTGATTGATGTTCCGCGTCAAGGAAAGCAGCAGCGCGAACGCATGGTCGGCGATGTTCGGTCCTTGGATAATCTTGCAATTGGTCAGCGTAACGTCGCTATTGATAAACTCTGGAAACCGGAAAGTCTCCACCCCGGCACTATACGTCTGCACCCACTTCAGCTTCTTCGCCGACGCAAACAGCGCCGGATTGATAGTCCCGAAAATCGCGTCCGCGTCCGCCACCTGCGCCACCAAGTTATTCATGTCCGCCGCAACCACGCGAACATTGGGAGACGCGGTATTCAGCTCTTCAATAAACCCCGGCCCCATCGAAACAGCCACAATCTTCTTCTGTTGCGCGCTCGCCATCACCGCTAAAGCCGCAAACAAAACAATCAGGCGTCTCATTTCGAACTCCCCCGCGCATCTTCCAGAATTCGTTTCGCCCTGGAAGGATTAAACACGCCACACGAACAGAACCGTTGCAAGTAACTGGCCGCCTGCTCCGGAGTACGCCGCCCTTCCTTCACCCAATCGATCATCTTCTTCGCCAGCGAATTCGCTACCATGCCGTGCCCGCACATCGTCGAAAGCAACAGCACCTGCGTATTCGGCAGCTTCTCCGTCTTCCCTTCGAACCCCAGCGAGTACCCGACACTATGGCGCGGAATTCCAGCCACATGGCAACACTGCTCGGCACCGTCCACGCTGGTAGAGATATTCACGCTCAGCCCCATATCGGCTTCCTTCACCGCCTTGAAGAAATCCTCGGCCGCCACACGGCTATCAAACACCGCCGCTGCCGTCGTTATGTGATCGAACCCGTTTACCACCGCCTCGAAATCCGGTTTCGTATCCCGATTCCAGTGCGAAGTGGGGTGCATGTCCTTGCATGGCCGCAACGAACCGCCATGCCGCGCATCGCCCAAATTCACCGGCCCAAAGGGAATCGCCATCTTCAAGAATCGTTGCAGCTTCTCCAGCGCGCCCTCGTCGTTCTTGCCGCGGCTGGCAATCGCGAAAACAATGTAATCGTCACTGAAGCTCTCAGCATCGCCAAAACGGTGCAGGGTATTCGTCATTTCGCTGCTCCTACTGAAACCGATTCGTTGGACTTGTCCTTCGCAATATTGGTAATTCTGCCCAGCCCTGTATTCGTCTTCGCGCGATGCAGCGTGTAGCCCAGCCGTTCCAGAATCGGCGCCACCACATTTTCCTCGCCCTGTTCATCGCAGCGCGTGCCCACGCCCAGCACAACCACCGTGTCCACGTCCTTCTCAATCGCCCATACCAGCCGCACAATCTCTTCCGTTCGAGCCACCGGCACCTTAATCTCGATGATCGCCGACATCAACTTCTCGCCCATCACATCGGCCTTGATCGTGCCCGTGGGAACATCGCTCATCAGCGATGTAATCGGGTTCTTCTTCTCAAACGTCACCCCGGCCTTCGCCAGCGTCCAGCAGGCTTTCTGAATGTCACGGAACCACACGCCCACACCCGGCCGCCCGAACTCAATGGTGAACCCGACCTCGCCCACCATCACACGATCGGACACATCGTTCGTCTTCACTTCTTCCGTGCCCCGCCCTTCAATGCCGGTGGATTCATGCGGCACCCGCGGATCGGAAAACGCCCGCCGCACCACGCGCGGCCAAGTCAGTTCATCCGGCTCAAACGCCGCCGTCGGACAAATATCGGGCTCCGGATCGAATCGAAGCCGCAGCTTCTGAAACACTTTCCGCATGGTCCGGACAATGGTCGGGTTCAGGTGTTCCTGACTCAATCCGTTGTAGCAGGCATAGCATTCCACGCACTCGGTCCGATTGATAGTGGCGCGCTTAATCACCGGATCGATATAGATAGCGCCCATCGGGCAGACGTAGGTGCAGTTCCCGCACGCTACGCATTTTTTAGGATTGATTGTCATGTACCCTCCGCAAAGATTTGCCGGCTAGCATCAATTTTACAGAACAATGCGGCGGCGGCCAAGCACACGCCCGCAGCCACCAGGAATGGAACGTTCCAGCCAAAACCACTCACCAGATACGCCAGCAGCGTAGGAGATATTGCGCCTCCTATGTTACCAAACGTATTCATCACCGCCGACGCCGACCCGGCGAAATCCCCGCCAATATCCAACGGCAGCGCCCACGATACTCCCACCGTCAACTCCAGCCCAAATACCGCGATGCAACTGAAGTAGACACAATAAATCGAGTTCATCGTCAACGTAGCCGGAATGATGCCGGCGGCCGCCAGCAGAAACCCGCTCACCGCCACTCCGCGCCGAGCCATCGTGATATTGCCGGTGCGCCTCAACCACAGGTCCGTAAAAACACCACCCAGCAAATCGCCCGCCGTCCCCGCAAGCAACGGCAGACTGGCATAGAAACCCATCTGCTTCAAACTAAAATGGCGATAGGAATTCAAATACGTGGGAAACCAATCCAGATAAACCGACAGGCAGTACCCATAACAGAAGTACATCACGGACAGATACCAAAGCGTCCGGCTCGACAAGATTTTCTTCCACGGAACCGTCTTCGAAATTCCAACCCTCGGTCCGCCCATCGACGAGTGGATCAATTCCAACTCAGCCGCATTCACGCTGGAATGCTGCTCCGGAGAATCGCGGTAATACCAGAACCAAACAATGGCCCAGACAATGCCCAGCGTGCCGAAGACGACAAACGTAGTGCGCCATCCGTAAGCGATCATGATCCAAACCACAATCGGCGGAGTCATGGCCGCGCCCAGGCGCGAACCGGCGTGCGTAATCCCCTGCGCATAGCCGCGCTCCGCCGGAAGAATCCATCTCGAAAGCGATCGCGTAGCAGTCGGAAACGCCCCAGCCTCTCCTACACCAAACAGGAAGCGAAACGTGGCCATGGAAGCAAAGTTCCAACTCAACGCTGTAGCCGATGTAAACACGCTCCACCACACCACGATCCACGTCAGCGCGCGCCGCGGTCCAAACCGGTCCCCGAGCCAGCCGCCCGGCAGTTGGAACAACGCATAGCCCCATCGGAACGCGCTAAGAATCCAACCCACCGTCACCATGGAGAAGCCGAACTCTTGCCGCAGGCTGGGAACCGAAGACGAGATCACCACCCGGTCCATGTAGGTGATCATGTACGCGGCCACGGTCAACCACAGAACAACGTGCCGTACTCGCGTTGGGCGCTGCCGGGTGTTCAATGCGCTACCGCGTCTCGCAGGTGCGCAATATTCGTATAGCCGTTCATCGCCAGCCGGCACGACGGTCCAGCGCCATGAAATCGTGGCGCGTGGAATGTATAAGGAGGCGCATAAACCACGTCGCCTTCGCTGGCAATAATCTCACCCACATACTCCATCGGGTAGCTGATCTCGCCCTGCATGATCAGCCAGAACTCGGCGCACTCCGGATGGAAGTGCCCGCGCTCTTTCGGATTCCGTGGCGGCAGATTCTTCTCATAACCGTAGATGATGTTCGATACCGCGCGATCGTCATGCACGAACCGGCTGCCCTTGTAATTCGCATCCTTCGTCAGTTCGTAGTAGTTAATGTGCGCTTTGTTCCCCATGGTGTACCCCATCGGCTTCCGGCCCAGCAATATCGGAATCCATTCGATACCAGCCATCTTCGGCGGCTCCGCATCTTTTGGGTACAGCGTGTGCGCCTTCGCGATGTTCACTTCGAATCGCAGCGACGGTTGATCGCCCACCGTTTCCATGGAATAAATGGTCTGCATCGGCACCTGCACCATGGAACCCTTGGTCGCAGTGAACGGCTCTTGTCCTTCGATTTCAAACCGTATTTCGCCAGCCCGAACCACCCACCATTCCCGCGTATCCGGGTGGAACCGCCTGCCCACTTTCTCGCCCGGCGCCATCGAGACGTACTCCGCTTTCAAGTGGTCGTCATCCACAATCACTTGCCGCCAGGATGCTTTTCCTTTGTGCGCCGCCAGCACGTCGACAAACTTCGTGTGCGGCTTCATCGGCGCCTTCCAAACCGTCTTAGCCAACGGCTTCGGAGCCCAACTCGGCTCCTCCGCCACCGCCCAATAGCAAAAACAAGTTAGCGCGGCAGCAATCGCAAACACCGGAATTCGCATATTAATTCGCCTTGTTACCCGCAATCCAAACCGTCTCAATCGTCCGCGTGTTCTTGATGTTGTCCAGCGGATTCTTCCCCAGCACAATCAGATCCGCCCACTTGCCTTTCTCCAGCGTGCCGAAATCTTTCGACACGTTCAGAAACTCAGCGGAGTTCTTGGTCGCAATCTGAATCACCTGCGCCGGCGTCAACCCGGCATCCACCATCAGCTCCATTTCCCAGTGCTCAAAGTACCCTGGGAAGCGCGCCGGCGGGCCGGTATCGGTCCCGAAGCCAATCTTCACACCGGAATCGAAAAGCTTCTTCAAGTTCTTTTTCGCTGTCTCCAGAAACCCCGGCAGAAGCGCGAAATCGTGATCTCCCTTGACGCCTTTCTGATACTCCGGACTTTTCAACGTGGCAATCACCTTCGGTGAAACAGAGCGCGAGAAAAACGGATCGTCATAGAAGGCCTGCGGCGTCGCGTAAATGAAAACGGAGATCTCCCTAGTCAGCGTTGCGGCCTGCTGCCAGGCCCCCTTCTTCTTCATCAACGCAATCAATTCATCGTCCACGGGCTTATCCCGCACGCTGTGGGCAAGGCCGTAAAGGCCGGCGTTCACTAACTTCTTGGCATCGTCAAGGTAAAAAATATGAGCGGCCGTATGCAGCCCCTTCGCGCGAGCTTCCTCGATCACTGCCTTCGACAAGTCAATCGAAATCTTCGGCTCCTTGCCCAGGTGGTCGTCAACCCAAATCTTGATGAGGTCGACTTTGTTCGCGGCATTTGCATCCACTCCCGTCTTGGCCTCGGCGGCGGTCTTAAGCTCATAGGGCACGCCCTTCATCCCCATGGCCTTGGTCGGATATCCACCTTCACCAGTGAACCCTCGCCCGGCAGTATAAATTCGCGTTGTACCGGGGCGGCCCGCCCGTTGTTCATTGCGCACCGTGAGGGAAAGGGGGCTGTCGCTGCCCATGCTCATCACGGAGGTAACGCCGTAAGTCGCATAAGTCTTCAAATTCTTCGCCAGATTCTCCCGCGTAAAGTTCTTCGGGTCCTGCACCAGATCGATGGTGTTCCCCAAGTGCCCATGCAGATTGATGATCCCGGGCATCACGAACTTGCCCGCAAGGTCCATCGTCTCGGCGCCCGCCGGAGCTTTCAAGCCGGCCACCGGACCTGCATACGTGATACGCCCGTTATCGATTACCATCGCGGCGTTCGAAAGCGGCGTCCCTCCCTTCCCATCGATCAACGTGAAATTCTTCAGCACCTTTACTTCGGCCGGTGCACTGACGGCTGACAATAAGGCAGCGGCAACTAGAACAGCTCTCATCTTCGATGCGGTTCCTCCTGGAATTGGGGATTCTATCACAGCGCTACCTTCAGGGCTGATACCATTCCCTGTATGATCCGCCGCGCCTGCAGCATCGCCGTTATTTTCGCCGTCATGGCCTTTTCCGCGCCGAAAATGAAGGTTCTGATTGTCGACGGGCAAAACAATCACAACTGGCAGCAGACCACTCCCGTCCTCAAGTCTCTGCTGGAAGAAACCGGTCTCTTCACCGTCGACGTCGCCACCACGCCACCCAAGGGCGGTGACCTCAGCGGCTTCAAACCGGACTTCGCCTCCTACCGCGCCGTCGTTTCCAACTACAACGGCGAGCCCTGGGCCCTCGAAACCAAAGCCGCCTTTGAGAAGTTCGTCGCCAATGGCGGCGGCTTCGTCTCCTATCACGCAGCCGATAATTCCTTTCCCGAATGGAAGGAATACAACCAGATGATCGCCCTCGGCGGCTGGGGCGACCGCACGCAGAAAGATGGCCCCATGGTCCGCCTGCGGGCTGGCGAAGTCGTTCTCGAAGACAAACCCGGAAACGCCGGGCACCACGGCAAACGGCATCCCTTCCAGGTGAAGACACTCGACGCCAAGCACCCTATCATGGCCTCGCTGCCTCCGGTCTGGATGCACGCCACCGACGAGCTATACGATAGCCTCCGCGGCCCCGCCCGCGGCATCCGCCTGCTCGCCACCGCCTATTCCGATCCAGCCACTGGCGGCACCGGTGAAAATGAGCCAATGCTCTTCACCATCTCGTTTGGTAAGGGCCGCATTTTCCACACCACCCTCGGTCACGACGTCGATGCCATGCGCTGCACCGGCTTCATCTCCACCCTCCAGCGCGGCACCGAATGGGCGGCCCATGGCAAGGTGACGCAGAAAGTCCCGAAGGATTTTCCGGGCCCGGTCGCCGTCTCCCTGCGGTAGCCAAAGTCATCTTCCGTCTTCCACGAAAGGCCGGCAACGGCCCGAACCTCAGACATACAAATCCTTTTTGGATACGAAATTTTAGGATCGCTAAATACCGCAAATATCCGCCATGCGGTTTCCGCTGCACCCTGCCCGTTACTCTACTCTCACTCTTACTCCGCTCCAACCCGCCGATATGTTCACCGATGGAGAAATTGGTTCAACAATTGGTCGTTGGCTTCGCGCAGGGTCCAGTTGCAAACGGCCGGGCTTTGAGGAATCTCTCGGAAGAGAACTGGTCCGATTTTCTATCAGCCAGCATTTCCATCCTCGCGGAGGGTGATGCATCGTTGGGCGCCCGTTATTTGGTGGCTTTGCTGTTGCGGGAGAATGCGCTGCAAAACGCGCTGTCCGACCCTTCGCTGTTGAGCATTTCCCAGGCCGCTTCCATCGCCCGGCTCGCGTTGTCGGTCGAGCGTCGTTTTGTCGTGGATTTCGCCCGCATTCTAACTTCGATTGAGGTTGGCGCTGAACGCCAGGCAGAGCGCGTGTTGATGATTCT
>JBBRNO010000117.1:0-21808 GCA_038230275.1 Bryobacterales bacterium | reverse complement strand
GCTGGCTGCGGTTGCTCTGGGATTTCCACTAAGATCCCTTGTGCTTCAGGTTCCATAAACCGATTATCGCCTAAAACATTTTAGAGTGAACATGTTTTAAGTGGCCATTCTCGATTTTTTCACACCTTCTCAGGGAGCGGCAGACCAATCCCCCGCTTAGTCAACAAACCCGCGCCAAGCATTACCTTTCTCATCCCGCAGGATGATCCCCAGGCTGTCGGACATCCCACTGATGGTCATCCCTTTCTCGTCGCGGAAACGGTATCTGACGGAATTATCGTCGTCACGCAGGGCAGACCCCAACCAAATATTCCCATGTTCGTCGCGCAGCCGAATGTACTCGCCTTCGCCGAAACCGAAGAAGCATTGTTTGAGGTTATTCTGAAAGCGGAGAAAGCCGCCTGGCGCTGCCTTCCGAACTTGCTTCCGCCTATAGATCATGTCTAAGTATAGGTACTATTGTTCTACGAGAAATCAGTAGTACCACCTAGTACGGAGAGGCAAATGTACTGAGCCTAAGGTTCTAGTCCAAATTCAAACCATGCGCGCATTGATTCAACGAGTTACACAGGCAAGCGTCACAGTCGATGGCGTAGTAGTAGCCGAAATCACAGCCGGAGTCCTTGTCTTACTAGGGATCGAACACTCCGATTCCATCCGCGACGCCGACTACCTCGTCAACAAAATCGTCGAACTGCGGATTTTCGACGACCTGGAAGGAAAGATGAACTTAAGTCTCCGCGACACTGGCGGCCAGTTATTGATTGTGTCGCAATTTACCCTCTACGGAGAATGCCGCAAAGGCAGACGCCCCAGTTTCGACCGTGCAGCGCGGCCCGAAGCTGCCAAAGTCTTGTACGACCACTTTGTAGCACAGGCGCACTCCACCGGATTAACCGTGCAGTCCGGAATCTTCCAAGCTTCCATGCTGGTGTCTCTGGTGAACGACGGTCCGGTAACGCTGCTCTGTGAATCCGTCCCCTAGCGAAACCGCCTCACTCGCTCCTCCACTCAAAGCGGCTCACCAGTTCATCCACGCTTCCGCCGGCCGCAATCTTGCCTTTCTCGAAAAACACCGCGCGTGACGCAATGGCCCGCGCAAACTGCATATCGTGAGTGACCACAATCTTGGCTTGTGGCAGTTGGCGCAGCAGCGCCAGCAACTCCCGTTGCCCCGGTGGATCAAGGTAGGTAGTAGGCTCGTCCAGAACCAGAATTTCCGGTGTCATGGCAAGCACACCGGCAATCGCCACCCGCCTCTTCTCACCGGCACTCAGGTGATACGGCGACTTGTCCAGCGCGCCGGCGATCCCCGCCTGCTCCAGCGATTTTCGCGCCCGCGCCGTGGCCTCTTCCACGCTCAACCCAAGGTTCAGCGGCCCAAACGCCACATCTTCCAAAACAGTCGGCATGAAGAGCTGCTCATCGGAATCCTGAAACACCACACCCACCTTGCGCCGCACAGCCGGCAGGTTCGCCGCAATCACCGGCAACCCACAGACTGTCACCGCGTCGCTGCCGTGTAGCAAGCCGTTCAGATGAAGCACGAAGGTAGTCTTCCCGGAACCGTTCGCCCCCAGCAGCGCCACGGTCTCGCCCGGATAGAGATCGAAGTCGATACCGTTCAGCGCGACGGTGCCGTCGTCATACGTGTACCGTAACCCGCGCACTTGAATCACCGCATCCGGCACTTACCGTCCAGCTCCCATCCGGAACGCCAGCGGAACGGCCACCGCCGTCACCAGAAACGCAACGTCCAACGCACGTATCCGCCCAGCCGACAGTAACCGCAGATGGCCGTCGAAGCCCCGCGATAGCATCGCCTGATGAACCCCTTCCGCGCGTTCATAAGAACGTCCAAACAGCACTGCCAGCGCTCCAGCCGCTGCTTTGAACTTCCACTTGCGCCCGCCCTCAAAACCTCCACGGCACTGCGCAGCCAACCGCATGTGCTGCGCCTGTTCAAAGATTACGAAAAGATAACGGTATAGAAACTGAATCACCAACAGCGCCATCCGCGGCGCGCCCAGGCTTTCCAGCCCTTTCAAGATTTGCGGCAACGGCGTCGTAGCCACCACCAGCAATACCCCCAATGCGGAAAGAAAACTCTTCAGCGGGATGCCAATGGCGCGTTCCGTGGAACCCGAAAACAAGCTGACGCATGCAAAGGTTGCTGAGAACGGCAGCACTACGGCGGCGCGCAACAGAATGGCCTTTAGCGGCAGTCGTGCCAAAAGCACCGTTCCACAGAGCAGCAGAAAATACGCGGCCATCGGCATCCATCGCCCGGCCGGCGTGGTCGTAAGAATCACCAGAAATGAAAGCAGAGCCAGAATCTTCACGCGTGCATCCCGCCCATGCAGAGGGCTGGCGCCGCGGCTCCACCTTTCCACCACTAAATGATGCAATCAGAATCACGGTAGCACGAACCCGCAATCCGTGCCACGCCGAATTTGAATCAATCTTCCATGTCGGCTACTCTTGGAATACCAATGAGCGAGCTTAGCCGTATCGGCGTTGCCATCGATTCCGATCTTCTCGAAAAATTCGACGGCCACATCGCAAAGCGCGGTTATACAAACCGGTCCGAGGCGTTTCGCGATCTGATCCGCGACGAACTCGTCGAGAAGAACTGGGAATCGCCCGACAGTCCCGTCGTTGGCACGGTCACCCTGGTTTACGATCACCATGTCCGGCTGCTCAACGAAAAGCTGACCGATCTGCAACATGAGTCGTTTCACCACGTCCTCTCCACGCTGCACATTCACCTGGACCACGACAATTGCCTGGAAGTTCTCGTCGTCAAAGGCAAAGCCGGCGCGGTGAAGAAACTGGCCGACGCTCTAATCAGCACCAAGGGCGTGAAGCACGGGCGTCTGACAATCACCAGCGCCGGAGTGGATATTTGATAGTCGGCACCGGCGTCGACCTGGCCGAAGTACCCCGTATCAAAGCGTCGATCGATCGCTACGGCCAGAAATTTATAGCCCGCATCTTCACCCCGCTGGAGATTGCCTACGTCGAACGCAAGGCCAACCGATTCGAGCGCTACGCCGCCCGCTTCGCAGCCAAAGAAGCCGGGATGAAGGCGCTGGGCACCGGCTGGCGCCGCGGTGTACGCTGGCAGGATTTCGAAGTAGTCAATCTGCCCTCCGGCCGGCCCACGCTGCAACTCCACGGTGCGGCGCAGGCCATCGCCCAGTCGATGGGCGTTACGGCCATCAACCTCTCCCTAACCCACACCAGCGAACTAGGCATGGCGCACGTCATCTTCGAGAGAGAATAGCGTTTCTCGAAGTCTCAGTGTCCCCCTAGTGTAATGTCCGGCAAATAACTGGACACAAGAAACGGCTTGCTCACGCGCGCGGCTCGGTCTCGAACTCGCTGCTGCAACAGTAGTTTCCGAGCCGCGACTGTAAAGGAGCGGTTTCCGGTAGTGTGCACCCAATTCGCGGACAGTACGCTAGGTGGGAATCGGGCGGCGCTTTTGCATAATCCAAACCCAAAGGTGCGCAATCCTCTTTCGCTCTGGGTGACCTCAGACGGCATGCGCACGTGGGGCTATCAGCGCGACTTAGTGACTTCGCCGGGACGCCTTAACTATCCGGACCCTTCGTCTCAAAGGACGGCCGTTATCTCCACTTCGCCTACGACGACATCCGATCCAAAGCGGTTTACTACCCCGCGCGGCTTCCCGCGTAGAAAGAGCGCACGCTCTCACACACGTATTCAATATCCTCGCGCGTCAACTCCGAGTGAATCGGCAGCGCCAGCACCTCGCCCGACAATCGCTCACTCACCGGGAAATCGCCCGTTTTGTACCCAAGTGAAGCAAAGCACGTTTGCAAATGGAGCGGCAGCGGATAGTACACTTCGCTCCCAATCCCGCGCTCACGCAAGTGGGCTCGTAGCTCATCTCGCCGCGGGCAGCGAATCACAAACTGGTTATAAATATGGCGCGTCTGATAATCCGCGGGCACCGGCAGGGTCACCGCAACCCCGCGCAACAATTCCCGATACAGGTCCGCGTTCTTCCGCCGGCCCTCGGTCCATTCATCCAGATGCGCCAGCTTCACGCTCAGTATCGCCGCCTGCAGCGCGTCCAGCCGTGAATTTAAGCCAACCACGTCATGAATGTAGGTGCCCGTGCGGCCATGCATTCGCAGCACCTTCAACCTGCCGGCCAGCGCTTCGTCATCGGTGGTCACCATTCCGCCGTCGCCGAAGCCGCCCAGATTCTTACTCGGAAAGAAGCTGAAGCAGCCCGCATCGCTCATGCTGCCCGCGCGCCGGCCTCTATATTCCGCGCCAATCGCCTGTGCCGCATCTTCAATTACCGCCACGCCGTGTTCTTTCGCCAGCGCCAGAATCGGGTCCATGTCGGCGCATCCCCCAAACAAATGCACCGGCATAATCGCGCGCACCTTGGGCCGCTGCTTCAACACCTCGGCCAACTGTTCCGTGTTCATGTTGAACGTCTGCTCGTCCACATCAACGAACACCGGCACCGCACCCAGCAGATGGATCGATCCCGCCGTCGCGAAAAACGTAAACGACACCGTCACCACTTCGTCTCCGGCTTGAATGCCCAACGCCATCATCGCCAGCGTCAACGCATCAGAGCCTGAGGCACACCCCACCCCAAACCGTGCTTGGGAATACCGCGCAATGGATTCTTCCAACTGCTGAACTTCGTCGCCCAGGATGAAATATTGCGACTCCAGTACGCGATTCACCGCAGCCTGGATTTCCCCTCGAATCGTCTTGTATTGCGCCCGAAGATCCAGCAGCGGAACGTTTTTGGAAACAACCATGGCTAACGGTCGAGCTTCAAGCTCGGAGCCGCGCGCAATTGCGCGTCTTCCAGTCGCTTGGTCTCCTGCCAGGTAAACAGCATGCGGTGGATCACCGTCAGATTTCCCATCACGGCAATCACCCAAAGCACCGGCGCCATGCGGTCGAACAACGCGCCAATAATCAGCAGCACCACTCGCTCCGGCCGCTCCATGAATCCAACCTTGCACATGGGAATCGTGTTTTCCGCCCGGGCCCTTGTGTAACTCACCATCACCGATGCCGTCATCACAATCGCCGTCAGCACCACGTATAAAGACCGGTTGATATTACCGTAGTAAACCAGCAATCCCATCAGTAGCGCCAGATCCGAATACCGGTCCAGCACCGAATCGAAGAATCCGCCGAACCGTGTCACCTGGTTCGTTTCGCGCGCCACCCGGCCGTCCACCATGTCGAAGATGGCCGCACCCAGAATGACGAACCCGGCCGCGCGAAATTGCCCCGCTGCCAGCAGCACCGCCGCCACAATGTTGATCAGCAAGCCAATGAACGTCAAAACGTTCGGATGGATCTTGGACAGCGCAAGCATGCGCACAATCAGCACAATGACTTTGTTGCAGGCGGTCCCGATACCACGCGTGATAGTCATAGCCTTACGGCACGATGTCGTGAATTGTGGTGAGCTTCAGAATTTCCATCTCACGAATACCACCAGGGCTGGGAAATTTCACCTCGTCGCCCACCCGTTTCCCAAGCAAGCCGCGCCCAATCGGCGAGCCCGTCGAGATGAAACCTTTCGCGACGTCGGATTCCTCGCTCGTCACCAGCTTATAGGTGACTTGTTCATCTTTGTCGATATCCATCACCACCACCGTGGACCCCAACCCAACCCGGTCCCGCGGAATCTTGCTGAAATCGATCATTGAGTACTCGGCCAGCCGTGTGATCAATTGGCTTAACCGCACATCCACGAAACGCTGCCGTTCCTTGGCTGCGTGAAATTCCGCATTTTCCTTGAGATCGCCGTGCGCTCGTGCCTTAAGAATTTCTTTCGGAAGCTCGTTGCGCAGTTCGTACTCGAGCGCTGTAATCTCGTCTTGGAGCTTCTTCTTGAGATCGTCCATTACCGTCTGTGAATGCCCCTCAGATCACAATTATAAACGGAAGTGCGGGCTGTTGCGTGGGCAAACCACCAATCCGCTATCGCGCTCTAATCAGCACGGAAGTTACCGTCTTGCCCACCCGGATCTCAAATACGTTGTCCACTCCCGTGGGTCCAAGCCGCACTACGGTCTCATAAAGGCCGGGAACGTCGTCGTCCAAGGACTCGGTGCTGATCACAGTTCCCTCGCCCGCAACGGCGGTGATCGCCGGCGCGTCGGTGGTAGGTATCCCTACCGCATCCAAGGGCCTGAATAGAAACGAAACCTCAGAGAGCCGCCGCCCGCTTGTGGGTGCATCGAAAACGGTGATCTGCCGCGCCACGTTTGAGGGCACGCCATACCAGAATGGCACCCGCGTTTCCACATCCGTCCGCGTGGAGCGAACCGACACGAACCCTTCATACTGACCCGCACTCAACTGGTTTCCCTGCAAGCTGACAGTGATGGCCTTTGCGCTCCCGGCATCGATTCGCACCGATGAATCGGAAACCGATGGGATCACTCCGTCCCCAATCCGCGATGCCGAGATGCTGAAGGTATCCGCGGTAGGCCCGATGTTCACCAACGTCACTGTCCGGGTTCCGTTCACCGTGTTTCCGCCAATCCCAAATCCCACCGAAGACGGTTGCGCGGTCACGGTGCTCGTAAGTGCGGTGGACATGTTCAGCAGTCCCGCGCCACCCGCTTCCACGGAAACTGGATTAACCAAATCCGTGGAAAACCGGCTTGCGCTATTAATCAGCAGCGACCGGTACTGGCGCGCCGTCAGCCCCGGCCTGGCGGCTTTCAGCAGCGCGGCCGCCCCACTAACCATCGGCGCCGACAGGCTGGTCCCGCCAGCCGTAATATACCCGCCTGTACCAGCCGATCGCGCCCATGCGGTATAGATGGACGACCCCACAGCCAGCAGATCAGGCTTAAGCGAATCGTCGGTGCTTGGTCCACGGCTGGAACTGTCGTCGATCCGCGCCGAATTCACCGGAAACGGACTCTTATCGAAGTTCAAACTGCCTTGCACAGCACCGTTCTGCGCCAGCCGCCGTTTGATATCCAGCCCATCGGCGTTGCTAACCAACGACGCCGGCAGCAATGCCGCGCCCACCGCCATGGTAAATCCGCCCGGTTGCGCCGCCGTCGTATAGACCAACGCGGCAATTGCGCCCGCATCCTGCGCGTTGTTCAGTTTGATCTCGAAAGTACAGCTGCCCCGCAGAATGAAGGCAATCTTCCCTCGCAGGCTTCCCGAGGGCAGACTGGCGCACCCAAGTCCGTCTCTATCCAGGGTACTCACGTCCAAAAGCTGCCCCGTGGCCGCCGACAGCTGATTCAGGCCAGATCCGGGGAATGACGCATAAGGTTGAGGCACGCCCTCCACCACCGTCGCCGAGGCAAAGACGCGCTCGTTCAACGAGTTGCCCACGGAAATGGCGTTCGGCGCCGTGCCCGGCGAAGCGATCGAATGCAGGTCTGGACCCTCGTTCCCAGCCGCAATCACCACAATCACGCCGGCTGCAGCGGCCCCCTCCACGGCTTTCACCAGGATATCCACCGCCGGACGCTCGGCCGGCACCGATCCCAGACTCATATTAATGACGTCCATTCCGTCGGAAACCGCGTCGTCCAACGCTTTCAGAATCGCTGAAGTCGGTGCGCCGGTCTGGCTATCTGGAAACACCTTGTAATTCCCCAGATACGCTCCCGGCGCCACACCGGTGATGGTTGCCAGCGGCCCATCATTCGTCAGCCCCGCCGCAATCATCGCCACGCCCGTGCCATGCCCCTTGCGATCGTCCGCCGAACTCCCCAACAGCGACGTGTCGTCATAACTGCGAGCGACAATGATCTTGCTGTTAGTGAATTTCAGATCGGTATCTTTGTTCGCTTTCGGAAATCCATCCACTGCCGGAAGGCCGGAATTCTGAAACGCCGGATGCCCCGAATCAATCCCCGTATCGATGATCCCAATCTTGATTCCGGCACCCGCCTTCGACATCCCGCCAATTTGCCCCCAGGCATCCGTAACTCGCTGCAGCCCAAGTGCATGATCGAGCAACAGCTTGTACATCTTCTCCTGGTGAACCCTGACAACCCCAGGCGTTCGGGCAAGCTCGGCCGCCCGTTTCGCGGTCGTTCGCACAAACAGCGCGTTCGCCACCATCTCGATACTTCCCAAAACCGCCGTGTCTTCCCGTTCGATGCTCGCGCGCAATCGGCCCTGTTGTTCGCGAATCGCCGCCCGGCGCACCGTCTTCGACGAAGCGACCACACCCGGGCCGCCGCCGCTCAACTCCAAAATGTACCGCCCCGGCAGCACCTGCCCAATGGCAATCGAAAGATTGAAAAGGATCGCCAGCGCTAGGAATAGGAAACGGCTTTTCATTGAATCGGCAGATTAGTAGTCTTTGACACCACACCGCCAACCGAAACCACCACCGGTTGAATCCCGGATGGCGTATCCGCCGGCACCACGATATTCAGTTGGTAAAGCCCCACGTAAAGCGGGGCCAGCCCACTAAACTGTACATCGGCATTCTTACCCGCCACCGTTACGGTCGGAAGCGTTTTGGTACGCGCCAGAACTTGTCCCGGCGCCGGCTCCCCGCTAGCCGGAGCTTTGTCCACGGGCCCTAATCCATTCATATAGATCTGTGCGATTCGCCCTTTTTTGGCCGGATTTGCACTGGACAGTAATATAAAACTCTCATCCAGCGCCGCCGCCAGCACTCGTCCGCCCGAGGCCTCGGTGTATTCAAACGCCGCCGGCGAATAATCCTTCAGCGGCACCGTATAAACAGTGCTGGAAGAATCGCCGATACTCACCTTCATCAACGCGCTGGTCTGCCCCTGCAACTCCCACGGAATCTGCACGTTCACCTGTCCATCGCTGACGAACTGCACCCGCGCCGGCACGCTGATCTTCTTCGCCTGCACGTCGAAACTCACACTCACCCCGGCCAGCGAAACCGGCAGATAAGGCGTATTCGCCGCCCGCGTGGATTCGCTCAGCCCCTTCCCATAAATAGAGATATAGGACCCAGGCGCCAACCCCTGGCCCACCTGAAGGCTCGCCGCGTTTACCACCGCCCCGGCTTGGATAGCCGGTTTCAATCGCGCCGTCCCATCGAAAGAAACGGTAAATCCAGCCGCCGTCGCGGTGAACTCCTGGTCTCCCGGCTGCTGCCCAACAACCACCTTCGCCTGGGCAACCCCAAGCTCGTCCGTGCTCGGGTTGGCAATTCCGCCGGTCAGCGTTCCCCCGCCCAGCGTGGATTGAAACTTCACCGGAACCTGCCCCACCGGAACGCCAAATTGATCCAGAATTTTGAACGTCAACGTCAATTTCGCGCCCACGTCACGAACAAACCCGTCCCCGGTCAGCGTCAGGTAACTGTACGGAACTCCATCTCCCACCAGATAGAGATAAGGAATGTGCAGCGGTACCGCGCCGCCCAGCACCGTAACCACCCCTTCATACGAACCCGGCAGCGGCTTTGTCCCAGTCATCCGCACCGTCACCGCACCCGATTGACCAGGCACAAGTGACAGAGTTGAAACACTGAGGGCCACCTTGGCGTTGGCATCGTTATCGCTCGGTTTCACCGCCAGAGTCAACGTCAGCGACGCGCTTCCGGTGTTTCGAATCGTCAACGTCTGGCTGGGCAACGCCGTCCCAACCACGCCGAACGAAAGTGTGGAAGGTTCCACCGTGACATTCGTTTTCACCGCCGCTCCCGCATCCAGCTTCCCGGCGCCCATGCCGGTGATCCGCGCGCCAATCAGATTGTTATTGGCGTCGTAGTCGTCTACTTTATCGCTCGCCGTATTCACCACCGCGGACTTGATCTGGCCCGGCGTGAAGCCGGGGTTCCGCTGTTTAACCAGCGCCGCCGCGCCAGCCACCAGAGGCGCTGCAAAGCTGGTCCCCTCAGCCGACGTGTAGCCCGACGGATCGTACATATCCCCATTCGGATCATATTTTTGCGTGGCCGTGTACAACCCTGTTCCTACCGCCACCAGCTCCGGTTTGATAGCCGATTCTCCAATCGATGGACCATGCGAGGAGAAGAACGACACCACATCGTAGCCAGGATCGTTCAGCATTACCAAGGCAGGGTCCAACGTAACCAGCTTGTCCGGGCTCGACGCTACCAGATTCTTCAGCGCCACGCCGCCGGTATTGCCCACCAAAACTGCCGGGATGCCCGTATTCTCCATACCCTTCATCTGAAACACCGAATCGTCGTTTTCCGGTTGATAGATGATCACGCCCAACGCGCCCGCTTTCTGCGCAAAGTTCACCTTCTGGTCCCGCAGGCAAGTGCCCCTCAGAATCAGCGCGATTGCCCCGTTGAGCGATCCATTGGTAAGCGGAGCGCACGCCAGCCCGTCTTTGCCCAGCTTCGAAACATCCCGCAACGGCGCGGTCAGCTTGCCGGCGGGTTTAGGGCCGTTGCCGAACAAGGCGTTGATCCGCGAGAGCGTAGTCGGGGCCGCCACCGTCACGCTCTGGAAGAAATCGTGACTGTTATCCGTCGCGCCCACCGTAATTGCCGCCGGTGCCGTTCCCGGCGAATGAATGCTTCCCAGGGAAGGAAGCTTGTACCCCACATCCCCGGCATTCCCGGCCGAAAGCACCACCGTCATTCCCATGCGCACCGCGTTGTTTACCGCGGCGTTATACACATCCACATCGTTGCCGCACAACGCGGCCGTATTGTTCGGCCCGCAAAGTGCCGCGCTGCCCACCGAAATGGTCACAATATCCATGCCGTCCGTCGCGGCGGCTTCCATTGCCATCATCACCACGTCTTCGAAAGTGGCATCGTTCACCCCGGGCGATCCGAAAACTTTGTAATTCCCCAGAAATGCCTTCGGCGCTACGCCGGTAATGGTTCCCAATGGACCCGTGTTTCGAACCCCGGCCGCCGCCATCGCCACCGCCGTTCCGTGTCCCACCCGGTCCCGCGGTGAGAAATCGTCCGGGCGCGTATCCAGCGGATCGTCTCCGAATTCCAGCGACAGTTTATCCACGTAGCTCCGCGCCACGATTACCTTCTTATTCGTGTACGCGCAGTCGCCGGGACTCTGGCACTTTGGGAACCCCGCGGGCACCATCAGCGATTCGTCCTGAAAGCCGGGGTGCGTCTGATCAATCCCGCTATCGATCACGCCGATTTTCACGCCCGTCCCCGCATTTTGTGCGCCGCCGATCACGTTCCATGCCGCCGGCACGTTCATCAGGTCCAGCGCGGTAAACAGGTGCCGCTGGAATTTGCGCATTTCCCGAACCGCAATCACACCGGGAACCGTCCTCAGCGCGGCCGCTTCCTCTTCCGTCGCTTTCACGAACACCGCATTCAGCAGCGTCTGCATGGAACCGATCTCCCGCAGATTCCGCTCCGCCAGCGCACCGCGAAGCTCACCCTGCGCCGATTCTATCTTCCGTCTCCCATCGGACGCCGCCGTAGTCCTAAGCTCTTTCTGGGAACCAGCCTCGACGGCGAGCGGTGGATCGGCCAGCACAACGGCATATCGATTCAGTCGGCTTTCCGCACACAAAAGCCCCGCCGCAAACAGGAACAGCGTTATGATTTTCACTGGATTATCAGACGCAAAGGTTATAGTCATCGTTTCGGACCCCGCACGATTCTGCTCTGCATGAGCCGCTCGACATTCTTAACCCGATTTGTTACATTAGATTAGAGGGTTTTCTTAAGATGGCCAGCAAACCGGCATTTGCCACAGGCGCCCAAGTCGAGCACATTAAGTTTGGCTTCGGCTCCGTTTTAACCTGTGGCGACGACTACATTGTAATCAAATTCGACGATCATGGCGAGAAGAAATTTGTCACCTCTATCGTTCTTCCTGGATTAAAGAAAAGCGATCGCCAACCCCCGGTTGAAAAGCGCGCGACCAGGGCCAGAAAAAAAGCAGCTCCGGCCGTTGCCGCCGCGAAATAATACGCTCGCTCCAGCGTCATCCCAGCAATGGGCTTTCCCGTTCCCTACTTCGTGGCTTGCTTTGCAGCCCTCTGCATCGCGCAGGCGCAGGATCCCCGCGAAATCATCCGTAAATCCGTAAGTGTAGACAACGATTACAACAAGCGCGCTCAGGACTATACGTTAGCCCAGAAGTCGGTGGAAAAGATCCTCGATTCCGATGGCCGCGTAAAGTCCACTTCTTCCAAAACCAAAGACATATTTTTCATCCACGGCGACCGCTACTCCCGGCTGATTGAACGTGACGGGAAACCCCTCCCCCCTGCCGAAGAAAAGAAGGAGCGGGAAAAGTTCGAAAAACGCCTCGCCGGCCGTGATTCCGAAACCGAAGATCAACGGAATAAGCGCCTCGCCGATCGCGAAAAACGAAGGCAGCACGAACGGGAATTCCTCAAGGAACTTCCCGATGCGTTTACTTACAAACTGCTTCCTACCGAAACCATCGGCGGCCGCCCGGTCTGGCCCATCGACGCCACCCCTCGCCCCGATTACAAGCCTCGCTCCACTGAAGCCAAGGTTTTCGCCAAATTCCGCGGCAAGCTCTGGATCGACCAGGCGGACTACGAATGGGTGAAACTGGAACTGGACTCCATAGACACCGTTTCCTTCGGCTTCTTCCTCGCCCGGCTCGCCAAAGGCGCGCATCTCACCGTCGAACAGATCCGCCTTAACGGCGAAGTCTGGCTGCCGAAACGCATCCACATTCGCTACGATGCCCGATTGGCGCTCTTGAAGCACCAAGCCGGCGAAGTGGAAGAAACCATGTACAACTTCAAGAAGTTTCAGGCCGACTCGCGCATCATCTCCGTTACTGAGCAGTAACTCTGAACCCTAGTACTCTAATGTTCTCAGTCCCACCATCCGATAAATAACTTTGGGAGAGGAATTCCCCTATCACCGCACTCTAAGGATATAGGTTTCGATGGCGCAGAGCGGAAAGCTCCGTGATCTACAATCCGATAGGTACGTCGACTGGCGTGCCCGCCGGATCTCGGATCCCGTCGAAAAGCTCCAGTACCTGCACCGCGCTATGGACGACCGGATCGTTCCGGCCCGGCGGCCAGTCTGGAAGCGCCTGTCACTTGGAGCTTCAGTGATACTCGCGGTTTCACTCCTCATCCCGGCGCCTGCGGTAATCTCCGACGTTTCGTTGGTTTCGCACCGGCAAATGTTCCCGGAAACCGCAAAGAAAATTCCCCCGCAAAGCTACTCCGACGTCTGGCTTGTGGAGGAGTCCGAACAGGAAGAAGTCTTCAGCAACGGCCTTCGCGTCGACAGCCGTTTTTCTACCCCCAACCAACCCCGCTTCTACCAGGTTCTCGACCGCAGGCATGGGATGACCCCGTCCACGGACTGGCGGTCTCAGCCGGTGGGAATTGTCTACCACACCACCGAAAGCGCGCTCGCCCCCTTCGATGCCGAACGCAACGACGCGCTGAAGCGAATCTCCCATCTCACCCTGGAAAGTCTTCGGGACAGCAAGTCGTACAACTACTTCATCGATCGGTTTGGCCGCGTACTTCGCATCGTGGAAGAAACCAGCGCCGCCAATCATGCGGGAAATTCCGTCTGGGCCGATGAGAACTCGGCATATCTCAATCTCAACAGCAGCTTCCTGGGAATCGCGTTCGAGGCGCAAACCGCGGCAGGTGAGACTGCACCGGCCGTGAACTCCGCCCAAATCCATGCTGGCCGTGTCCTCACGGAAATGCTTCGCGCGAAGTACAAGATCCGCAGCGAAAACTGCGTGACGCACGCTCAGGTCTCGGTCAATCCGAACAACATGCGAATCGGCTACCACACCGACTGGGCCCGCGGATTTCCCTTCGCAGCCCTCGGTCTCGACAACAACTATGACCTCTCCTTGGCGAGCGTCAGCGATTTCGGCTTCGAATACGATGGCCTCTTCCGCCAGGCAGCCGGCCCGAATCTTTGGAAAGGCATCGTGCTCGCGGAATCGCAATTGGCGCAGGACGCCTCCGCCAGCCGCCGCTCCACGCAGTCTTTCCGGACGGCCTTACAGGATCGCTACCGCAAGTTATATTCAGCGCTCAAACTCACCGGGGCGCTGGAAGAAAGTATTGATGCCTCACCCACAACGCAATAACGGATCACCCATTGGACTCGATGTCGGCACTTCCCGCATCGTGACAGCTCATCGCGTCGACGATCAGTTCCAATATCAAACTCAACTGAACGCCTTCGTCTATCTTCCCTACTCGAAGATGACCGAACACGTACTAGCCAAGGAAAACGTCCCGCACTCGATTCATGCCTCCGGCATCGTAGTCCATGGAAACGAATCGGAGCGCTTCGCCGACCTGCTCCGCGTGGAAACCCGCCGCCCCATGAGCCGCGGTGTATTAAATCCGGAGGAACCGGAAAGCCTCGCCCAGATTCAGAAAATCATCGAATCTTTGATCGGTCCAGCTCAATCGAAAGCCCAGAAGCTCTACTTCAGCGTACCCGCCGCCGCGCCCGGTGCCGGCGACAGCGTCACCTATCATGAGGCCAGCATCCGCCAGATTCTCACCGAATTCGGGTACGACGTCCGCAGCATCAATGAAGGCCTCGCAGTGGTTTACGCGGAACTGGAAAGCGCAAACTATTCCGGCATCGGCATCAGCTGCGGCGGTGGACTTTGCAACGTCTGTCTGGCATACATGTCCGTCCCCGTTTTCAGCTTCAGCGTGAACAAGGGCGGAGATTTCATAGACACCAGCACGGCCGGCGCCACCGGCGGCCTCATCAACCGCATTCGCATGACCAAGGAAGATTCCTTCCATTTCAACGGCTACTTCGCCGACAAAACCCTGCAAGCCCTCAACGTCTATTACGACGATATGATTCAGGCGCTGGTCGCCAGCATGAAAGAGGCGTTCCTGGGCTCCAAAAGTTTACCCAAACTGGCTCGCCCAATTCCGCTGGTGCTAAGCGGCGGCAGCACCATGCCGAAAGGCTTCCGCGACCGTTTCGAAAAAGCGCTCCTAGCCAGCGATTTCCCCATAGCGCTCTCAGAAGTAAGGGTCTCCTCAACCCCGCTCGAATCCACCGCCAAGGGAGCACTAATCGCCGCCCTAAGCGAAATCTAGAAACTCTGTTATCCGCGTGCATCCGCGTGCATCGGCGGCCAATTCTTTAGCCGCTGATACACGTTGATGCCCACGGATCAAACCATATCAATCAAGCCTTGAACGCATTCGCCGTTCACGTCCCAACCAACTTTATTTCTCCCGCCAAATCAACAACATCCCAAAAGTTCCAACCACTCCCGCCACCTCCATGCCTTAACCTCAAGCCGAAAAGCGAGGTAACTCCACATGGTCTCGGCAGCAAAGTTAGCAGCGAACCGGCGCAATGCCCAACGGTCCACCGGACCGCGTACTCCCGAAGGCAAAGCCAGAAGTGCGTCCAATTCCACCACCCACAATTTCCGCTCCCGCCGTCCGCAAGAGCTAACCCCGGAAGACCAGCAAGCCATCACCCAAATCGCACACCATTTCCGCCCGGACGCCCAACCCCAATCACCCGCCGAAGAAGCCATCCTGCAAGACTTCGCCACCGCCGTGCACCGCCGCGCCCAAGTCGAACACGCGCTCGACGAAGCATTTTGTACCAACGAACCCACCGCCCTCAAATACCTCGACCGCCACCACTCCGCCGCCCTCACCCGGTTCAACCGCGCCTATGACGCCTACAAGCAACTCCTCCACCGCGAAATCGCAATCTGTACCAACGAACCCACCCAGCCCAAAGTTTTTTCTCCCAACCGTGTATACAAACAGGAAACGTGGAATAATCATACGGCACAACACACAACTGACAACCATGTGGCAACAGACCTATACCCCCATCATGCAGAGCGTCGCCATGTCTTCCCTGGTCGCATCGCTCCCGATCTTCACTCTCTTGTTTCTCCTCGGAGGGCTACGGAAACCTGCCTGGATCGCAGCCATGTCGGGCCTTGTCGCGGCCATGGCCGTCGCCGTCGGGGCCTACGGCATGCCCGTGAACCTGATGCTCAGCTCCATCGGATACGGCGCCGCATTCGGCCTCTTTCCCATTTGCTGGGTCATCTTCTGGGCCGTGGTTCTCTATCGAATCACCGTGGAGACCGGAAACTTTGAAATCATCAAGGACTCCGTGGGCAGCCTCACGCAGGATCGCCGCATTCAGGCGCTGCTGATCGCCTTCGCCTTTGGAGCGTTCATCGAAGGCGCAGCAGGCTTCGGAACACCGGTTGCCGTAGCCGCCGGCATGCTCACCGGTCTGGGCTTCTCTCCGTTCTACGCTGCCGGAATTTGCCTGCTTGCCAACACCGCCCCGGTTGCCTTCGGCTCCATCGGCATCCCGGTCGTCACACTGGCCGGCATTACCGGCCTGCCCCTGGCCGATCTCAGCGCCAACGTCGGCCGCATCTGTGCCCCCCTCTCGGTGTTCGTGCCCGCCTACTTAATCCTGGTGATGGGAGGCTTCCGGGCGCTTCGTGGCGTGTTGCCGGCAGCCATTCTGTGCGGCGTCAGCTTCGCCGGCACCCAATTCTACGTCTCGAATTTCATCGGACCGCAATTGACAGACATCCTCGCCTCGCTAGCCGCCATCGGCTCGCTGGTAATTCTGCTCAACTTCTGGCAACCGAAGGATTCCTTTGTGCTGGAGGGCGCCGCCAAAACCGCTGTTCTTAAGAAACACGAAACTTCAGCCACGCTCATCGCCTGGATGCCGTACGTTATGCTCGTTGTGCTCGTGCTCCTCTGGAGCCTCGATGGCGTGAAGGCCATTCTCAACCAGGCCACCAGCGTTTTCGGCTGGCCGGGGCTTCACAATCTCATCCAGCGCATGCCGCCCGTCGCTGCCAAACCCTCACCCTACGCCGCGTCGTACACCCTAAACCTACTATCGGCATCCGGCACTTCGTGCATGATCGCCGCCTTCGCCTCGGCAATTCTGCTCAAGATGCCGATGTCCACCTTAGGCTCCACCATAACCAAAACGTTCGGCCAGCTGAAATTCTCTATCCTCACTATCGCCACCGTACTCGGCCTGGCCTTCCTGATGAACTACTGCGGCGCCACGGCTACGCTCGGACTGCTCTTCGCCGGCACCGGCATTCTGTTCCCGTTCTTCAGCGCGATCCTCGGATGGCTCGGCGTCTTCCTCACCGGCAGCGACACCTCCGCCAACGCTCTGTTCGGCAATCTGCAAGTGGTCACCGCCAACACGCTCCACCTCAACCCGCTCTTGATGGCGGCTTCGAATTCGGCCGGCGGAGTAATGGGCAAAATGATCAGCCTCTCCAGCATTGCCGTAGCCGCGGCAGCAACCGGCATGTCCCAGACCGACGAATCCAAGCTCTTCCGCTTCACCCTCAAGCACAGCATCTTCCTCTCCTGCATGCTGGGTCTCATTGTTGTTTTCTACGCTTACGTTGCCCCGGATTGGGTACGCTGATACATGCGCAAAGTACTCCTCATCCTTCTGCTGTCTTCCTGTGCGCAAGCGCAGGAAGACTCGCAAAAGCTGCACCAGCTATTCGCTGACGTCTACAAGGCGGTGCTCCAGGAAAGCCCGGAATCTTCCACACTATTCGGCGTTCCAGGCAGCAACGACCGCTGGTCCGATCTGTCCCCGGAGGGTCTAGCCCGTGAGAGCAAAATGCTCGAAGGATTTCAGACCTCGCTTAAGGCGATTCATCGCGACCGCCTGAATGCAACCGATCAGCTCAACTACGACATCCTCGGGCGCTATGCCAGCTCTCATTTGGAACAGCGCGACTTCCAGATGTACTTCATGCTCACCAATCAGATGACCGGCATTCATCTGGCGATTTCGAACACGTTGGACCGGGCCCCCAAATCCACCGTCAAGGATTATGAAGACCTGATCGCGCGCATGAAAGCCGTGCCCCGCCTGCTGGATCAGTCGAAAGCCATTCTTAATCGGGGAATTGCCCAGGGCGTCACTCCTCCCAAAATCGTGTTGCGCTATTTGCCGGCGCAGATCACCGCCCAGTCGCCGGAAGATCCCGGCAAGAGTCCGTTGATGGAAGGCTTCGCAAAAATGCCGCAGTCCATCTCCGCCTCCGATCGCGATCGGCTGAAAACCGAGGCGGCCCGTGTCTATCGCGACACCATGGCCCCGGCGCTCCGCAATTACCGCAGCTATCTGGAAACCACCTACATGCCGAAAGGCCGGGACACCACCGCGCTTAGCGACATGCCCAATGGCAAGGAATGGTATGCCATGCAGGTGCGGTTGATGACCACCACCAACAAGACCCCGCGGGAGATTCACAACCTGGGCCTCAGCGAGGTGAAACGGATCCGCACCGAACTCGAAAAGATCCGGCAGGAAGTTGACTTCACCGGCAGCTTCGCCGATTTCCAGAAGTATCTCAACACCGATCCCCAATTCTTCTATAAGACGCCCGAAGAACTGCTTGCGGGCTATCGAGCCGTGGCCAAGCGCGCCGATCCGGAAATGGTAAAGCTCTTCAACACTCTGCCCCGCATGCCGTACGGTGTGATTTCGATTCCGGACTACGAGGCGCCAGCTTCCGCCGCGCACTATGCGCCACCGGCAAAGGACGGCTCGCGCCCCGGCTACTTCTACGCCAATACCTACCTCCCATCCGGAGTCCCGAAATGGACCATGGACTCCCTGGTCTTTCATGAAGCCATACCCGGCCATCACATGCAGATAGCGCTGGCGCAGGAGAACCCGAACATCCCTGACTTCCGCAGCCTCTCCTTTCTCTCGGCGTACGTGGAAGGCTGGGGACTCTACGCCGAAAGTCTGGGCGATGAAATCGGCTTCTACCAGACCCCCTACGCCCGCTTCGGCAAATTCAATTCCGAGATATTCCGCGCCTGCCGCCTGGTGATCGACACCGGCCTCCACTCCCTCGGTTGGAGCCGCCAGCAGGCACTGGACTATTTCAAGGAAAATACCGGCGGCGAGCGCCTGTCCGAAGTCGACCGCTACATCGCGTGGCCCGGTCAAGCGCTCAGCTATAAGATGGGCGAGCTCAAGATCAAGGAACTGCGCGCCAAGGCCGAAAAGCAGCTAGGCCCGAAATTCAATCTGCGCGACTTCCACGACGTGATCCTGGGCAACGGCGCACTCCCGTTCGATTTGCTGGAACAGCAAGTGGACGCGTACTTACAGAAGGCAACGAAGTGAAAACCGCATTCCTCCGTCTCTCCGTCGCGGACCAGCATATAAAATAGAAAACTCATGAAGATCACACGCGTCGAAACAATCTATCTGCGCCAACCTGAAGTCAAGTTCCAATGTGATAGCGGGCAGGATGCACTCATCGTCAAGGTACATACGGATGCCGGCATCACCGGGCTCGGGGAAGTGGATTCCAGTCCGCTGGGAGCCAAGGGCGTCATCGATGGCCCGTTCTCCCACACCACCACCGCCGGTCTCGGCGGCCTGGTCGTTGGCGAGGACCCGTTTGAGACGGAGAAGATCTGGCACAAGATGTATTGGGGCAACATTTACTCCGGCCGCCGCGGTGTTTCGATTCACGCCATGAGCGGCATCGACATGGCCCTATGGGATATCAAGGGGAAGGCGCTCGGCCTCCCGGTTTGGAAACTGCTGGGCGGGGGCTTCCATCAGAAGATCCGCTGTTACGCCAGTTCCCTCTTCGGTAAGACGCCAGAGGAAACCGGCGAACTCGCCCGCCGTTTCGCCGGTCAGGGTTTCACCGCCGTAAAGTTTGGCTGGGACCCCATGGGCAAGGATGCGAAGACAGACGTAGCCCTGGTGCGCGAGGCCCGCAAAGGCCTGGGCGAGGGGCCGGATCTGTTGATCGACGCAGGGCTGGTGTGGGATGCGAAAACCGCCCTGCAGCGCGCCATCGCATTTTCTGAACACGACATCTTCTGGCTGGAAGAACCGCTCCGTCCAGACGACTACGAAGGCTATCGCAAGCTGTCCGAAGCAACATCCGTCCGCATCGCGGCCGGCGAAGAAGAGAGCAACCGCGGCTCCTACCTGGACCTGATGGACAGAGGCCGCATCGACGTAGTGCAAGTGGATCTCACTCGCTGTGGCGGTTTCACCGAAGCCATGAAGATCGCATCCCTAGCCTCGGACCGCGGCCTGCCGGTGGCCAATCACGGCTTCACCACTTACATCAACGTAATGGCGGCACTGCATTGGCTCAATTCCATTCCCAACGCGCTGATCTGCGAGTTCGTAGCCGAGGAGGAAACCAACCTCCGCGAATCCATCACCAAACAGAAGCTTCGCGCCAAGGATGGCTACCTCGATATTCCGCAGGAGCCGGGCCTGGGCATCGAACTCGACGAGGAGGCAATCGCCCGCTTCCGGGTGTAAGCCACATGGCCATCAAATATAGATACGAAGAATTCACCTGGCCCGAAATTCGCGAGGCGGTAGCGCAGAATCGCGTAGCCGTGCTGCCTGTAGGCACTATCGAACAGCATGGTCCGCACTTGCCACTAGTAGCGGACGTGATCACGGCCACCGAGATGTCGCGGTTGGCCGTAGCAGGCATGCCCGAAGAGGCGGTGTTGCTCCCGTCGGTCTACTACGCCTTCAATGAACACCACCTCGATTTCCCCGGCACCATCGCGGTACAGGGCGATACGTTCATCAACTACATAACCGACATCGGCAAGAGCCTGGCCCATCACGGTTTCAGGAAGATCCTGCTGGTGAACGGGCACGGCAGCAACGTGCCGTTCCTCGACATTGCGGCGCGCAACATCACCAACCACAGCAACGCCATCTGCGCCATGGTTCCCTGGTGGAACCTGATTCCGAAGGCACTGTTCACCGAACTCCGCGAGTCTGAATATCCAGGCGGCATGGCCCATGGCTGCGAACTGGAAACCTCAGTCTTGCTTTACCTCTGCGGCAATCTGGTGCAGATGGAACACGCCTCGCGCGACATTCCCGTGGAGCGCTCTGAGTTTTTCTATTGGGACTTGCAGTCCCCGTCGCCGGTGTTCTTCCAGGAGTTCTTCAGCCGCTATTCAAAGACCGGAACCTCAGGCGATCCAACCAAGGCAACCGCGGAAAAGGGCCGCCGGTTCGTCGAAGCGGTAGTCGAGCGAATGATGCAGTTGATCCGCGAACTGCGCACCAAGCAGATCGCCCCGCGAGTGGATCATCACTAGTGTACTGTCCGACAAATAACTGGACACAAGAAACGGCTTGCTCACGCGCGCGGCTCGGTCTCGAACTCGTTGCGGCAACAGTAGTTTCTGAGCCGCGCCTGTAAAGGAGCGGTTTCCGGTAGTGTCCACCCAATTCGCGGACACTACACTAGCAACCAATCCAGTCACAACTATTTTTGGCCGCTACTGGGCACGAAAGAAAGAAGTTACCAAAAACAGGTTTTCAGCCGAAAACAACGAAAGGCTACTCTGGCTCAGAAAGTGAAGTCGGGTTCCGGAATCGGCCGGCGGCTCTTCTGCACGTTCGAATGGTGGCCGCTTGATCTTTGAAAATTGAATACTCTTGCTCCCGCGTTCGACGAGCGCGGGGTCCCAATCCAGCCGCGGACGTTCGCCGGTGGCCGCGTTGAGAAGATACGAGCCGGTGGCAAGGGAGGTGGTTTGGTAGGTATTGCCAGCCCGCCCGAGACCGGAACACCACTCTAGTTAAGGCATTTTTCAGCAGATTCAGCGCTTGCGGCCGTTTGAACACTTCTGGAGAAATCTCGAATCCCTAATCGCTCGATAAGCGGTGCGGCGAATTGAGATTGCGGGTAGGGATGCGCGCGGGAGGCACCGTGGGACTGGCTCCGGGCGAGATGAGTGAGCAGAGAGGGAAATGTTTTCATTGCACCCACTGGGTGTGGGGGAG